>NZ_JBVIEB010000002.1:609009-845758 GCF_055572075.1 Streptomyces sp. NPDC030820 | reverse complement strand
TGCGGACACGAGGCCGGCCGGTGCGACCGGTCCGCCAATCCCGGCAGGCCCGACTGCTCGTACTTGCGCACCCAGGAGTGCACCGACTGCCTGGACACCCCATACCGGGCGGCGACTTGGGTGACCGGAACCCCCGCGGCGACCTCCATCACCGCGTGATACCGCTGCTCGACCACGCTCAACTCCACCAGCACGGCCCCGGCCCTCCCTGCACGCGGATCAGACGCGCACAGCCAAGCCGAGGCAAGCGGTGTCAAGCATCAGGTGAAGCCACAACGGCAAGCATCAACCGAGACAAGACAAACGTTCACCCGGGAAGCGCGGTAGAAGTTTCCCTACATTCATCAAGGCCCGCGCACGGCGCGGGCGCGCGCCGCCTCTGCGGCGCGGCCTGCCTCCTGTCTCCGCCCCGGCTGGCCGCGCCCGGCGGCGCGCTACGTGCATGCGGGCAGCGGTAGGGAAACCCACTGTGGCTGAGGCTGGTCGGCTCCACGGCTTTAGCCACCTCCCCGGTCCGGGCCCCGCGTCGAGCAAGACCAGGGGGCCACTCGTGCACATTGCGGTCAGGCCCAAAGCCTGCCCGAGTTGCCAACCAGCGTACGGCCCCCTGATCATGCTCGACCCCAGACCGGGCAGGCCACCGGCCAAACCCGCTCCGCCGACCTAATGGGATTCACTAGCGGCGGTTGGGTGAACTGATCAGCGAGACTTGGACGCCTTTCCTTTGCAAGCTAATTCCAGTACGGCAACTAGTTCAGAAACGGACGAGCTAGGGTTCGGAGGATTGTGATTTACCTGAATGGGCGCACACTTCTCGGCCCTCTTCTTAGCCTCCTCGAACTTCGCATATGGAAAATTCGACGGCAAGCTCTTCCCAGAGACCCCATAGCTCTTCAATCGTTCCGATAGAGCATCTGCAGTGACCCATGCGGTACGCTCCTCGAAATGCCAAAGTAGCCATATCTCGAAACACGGACTACTGATAGCGATCCCTAACTGGCTTCGAGAGGCGAGCGCACAAGCGGCAGGCAGTGTTGCATGAGCATCCACATCGACCACACACCATACAGCGTCGAATGCATCTCCATTCTGTTGCTCCCGTTTACGACGTTGGTCGGCTTCACGAACAACGCTCAACGGATCCCGGCCAGTGCCAATAGGCTTGACGGATATAACGTGAACTGCCTGAGCATTGAGGTACGCAGCGAGACCCTCGAAATACTGCGGCTCGGTTTTCACTCCCTCGGCAACAATTAGGATCTTTCTATTTTCTGATCTCTTGCCGCGGGATTTCGAAATTCTTTGCGATCCTCTGACCTGACGACGACTCACGCATGATCTCCTACAACCAAGGAAGCACGCAGATCCTCCCAAGAGACGGCAGGTACCGCTCCGTAGCGCCCACTTAGGTAGCGACGCTCCAGATTATGATCCGCCTTGACCGGAAAGTCCGTCAAGGGATAGTACTCTGACGCCCCGTCATCGCCCTTTTCCGCAAACCAAACATCCTCCTTCTCCAAGGCGCCTCCGACCAGATGCCCCATCAGGGAGGTGTCATGTGAGGCAAAGATCAACTGTGCACCTTTAGAGTTGATCTCCGCATCCCTAAAGAGAGAAATGAAAGCGGCAGTAAGCCGGGGGTGCAAACTGGCGTCGATCTCGTCCACGACGAAGACATGACCGTTATCGATGGCACGCAGTGCAGGGATCGCGAGTGACAGCCAGGCTACTGTTCCGCTACTTTCATTTTCGATGTCCAGTACATAGTTCCCACTTTCGCCTCCTCCCTTGTGCCAAAACTTGATTTTTCGCTGCTGGTCGGCGAGGAATGATTCCAGGAACTCGTCTTTGTTCAGGCGTGGATCCGGGAAGGTTTCTGCTACTCCCTCGGCGATGCTTACAAGCGTCTGACGCGTCTCCGCATCCAATTCCACGTTCTCGACAGCGAGACGCGAGATGCCAAGATCGGCAAACTTCAGAAGACTTTCGGCCCTCTGGCGGACGAGATCGCTTTCCATCCACCGCTTAATGGTCCTGATGCGGCCCTTCTGCTGAGTTTCCGAATAGGCCGCATATTCGATGTGTCGCGTGAGGTAATTGTGCACCCGCTTGATTTCGACGTGATTCGCTTTCGCGGCAACTGTTAGAAACAGATTCTTTTCTTGAGTGCTACGCGAAATGCGTACGTTCTCACCTTTCAGGGATCGACCGAAGGTGTAGTCGTTGGGAAGTGACCCCGACCGATCAAACAGAAGCCTGCGTCGCCCCTCAGGGAATGACGCGAGCCATTCGCCCTGGACCCCTGCCGCATTACTCTCAAATCCATAAACGTATCGTACGTTTTGGATAGTGAAATCAAACTCGTAGGCAGAGGTCTGATTCGAGCAGTGACCGTCCAAGATGAAGGGGTGATAGGGGAATGATTTATCATCATCCCAACTTGCAGATTTCCGAATCGCGTTAAGGGCGAAATTAATCGCATGCAGGAGATTTGTCTTTCCGGAGGCATTAGATCCGAAAATTCCCACAATGCGGTTTGTTGCTGACCGCCAATCGCCGTCGGCCGGCCTGACACCCTCGAACGTCGACTTGGTCAGCACGAGCTCGGCCGAGTCTCGGATCGATCGGTGGTTGGTCACGCGGAACCTGAGCAGCATGATCACATCACCCATCGCATGCAGTTTCGTTCCTTCTGGGGAAGTTTTCCGTCTCTAGCCACGTTCAAACTGTACCCTGGTCACAGATGGTGAGCCATGGGCTTCACCCGGTCAGACGCATAGCGAAGCCTCCGCCAGCAGGTCAGGCCCGAGTCGAAGCCAAGCACTGGGCCGTCTCTGAGCCGCACGGGGTCAGCCGCGGGCGGCCAACAACGACAGAGGCCCACTGGCTCTGAGCTGGTCAGAGCTGTGGACTTCTTGTGCCGTGTCGGTCAGCCAGCGGGCTGATACACGTACAAGCGTCTGACCGCTGCCGCAGAGTCGATCGTGAGTGTCTAACTGTGTGACAACCCCGACGCACAGCGGCGGACACCCGCCGACGCCTGCGGACCGTCACAGCAGGTGAGAGAGGCAGGAGTCCAAGGTCGAGTACCCACCAGAGTTGCTTCAGGACGAAGCGGTCGTGGGTTCAAGTGCTGCCACCCTGACCAGGGGGATCACCTCCTAGTCGCTAGTAGGTGGTCCCGTGCTTCCCATGCCGCAGCGGAGTGCAGCAACGCGGCCGGTACCGCACTGAAGTGCGGCAGTGACGGCAACGACGATGGACGGCAGCGGTGCCCGACAGCCTTGGACGGCACCGGCAAGGCCGCATCAAGGTCGCCCACCAAGGCATGCCCGCATCTTCTAAGCACCGGGCCGCACGGTGCGGTGGCTTGCGGGCGAGCAGATGCGTCGCCGCCGCAAGAGAACGCACAGGATTCGTTCGGCCCGCTGAGCACGCCTCTCGTCAGGCGACAGGACGGCAACCGCTGCGACGAACGACACCAAGCCAGATCGGACGAGGATCCCAGCCGCGGGAACAACCCAGAGCCAGGTAGACATGGACAGCTCCTCAGGGAGAAGTTGTCCCACTACCTACGGCTCGCCTGTCCGAATCCGGCTTCGTAGCGCTTCGGGATGACCTATACCGGCATACCTGGGCTTGGCGCGGCGCGGTGAGTTCGGACCCGGCCCATGACCCGCGACAGCGGTGGTATACCCAGGCCACCTTCCTGCAACACCAGAGAGCTTCTGACATCTACGGCTGACATCAACGACGCCGGACCGGGGCATACACCAGCGTCTCTGTCCGGCCGTCGCGCCAGTGGCCGGCTCACGCGGGAGCGCGCTTGGATCGAACTCCTAAAGCGGTGCTCTCCGCTCAAAACGACGCGGTGAAGCCCCCCTTGGGGCCCATTAGCGTTCGAATAGAGCTGTCTCAATTTCTTGAAGCACCGCGATAACTTCAGCCGCAGATTGCGCCAGTTCCGTCTTGGCTAGCTCACGATTAGCGTCACACCAGTCTTGGACTTCCTGCCGCAAGGCACTCTTGGCAGCCTGTTGCTGCTGCCCCTTAGACCTAGAAAAAGCGTCGTCGATCTGCTTACTAAACCGCGATGGGTAGTAATCTTCAAAGCGCGGCTTGCTGAAGAATCGGAACCGATCACTCGGCCAAGTGGTGTACTTCGCCTTGAGCTTAGTTACCACGTCTAGCCCACTCTGGTCACCATCGACTACAACCCAGGCCCGATGCTTGAAAACCTCCTCTCGGTGGACGAAGAGGACAAGCTTCCCGAACTCGCGGAACGTTGGCTCAACTCCTCCGGTACCGCCGGCGGCGACGGTACGAATACGGGTGAGCTTCGGTGCAAACCAAGGGATGAGGTAGTCGAGGATGATTCGTTCGGCGGAGGACTCTTCGAGGATGAGCCACCCTTCAGCCAAGTCAAAGTCGTGCAGATCGTAACCAAGATCGCGGAGCACAACAGCGCGGTCTTCGGCTGACTCGATGAGTTTCACGGTTGATGTGGGAACACCTCGTGCATCCTGTCGTTGCTCCACCTGAAATAGGCGGCTATCAGGAGCTGAAGCTAGGTACTTCACGACGAGGTTTGAGTGTGTGGAGACGATGAACTGATTGTTGGCAGACTTTTCGATGATGACATCGAGGAGCGCCTTGAGCCCATCGGGATGGATGTCGTTCTCAGGTTCCTCGATTAGGAAGAGTTGTCCCTCCGCCACGCACAGGTCCGTGATCAAACCGAGCAGGCTTGAGATGCCCTCACCCATGGATTCGACCGTGATGGAGCCCAAGCGTCCAACCGTGAAGCCGACGAGTTGGCCGTTCTCTACCATCACGGTTCCAAGTGACATCCCCAAGAGGCGCTTACACAATTCGGCAAATTGCTCTGCCCCCGGATACCCCGGACCAGTCAGACGGGCTACCTTAGCCGAGAGGAGTTGGAGGTTTCCCGTTACTTGATCAGCCTTGCTCTTATCGACCTGGCGCTCATAGCTTCCGACTTTCCGCTTAGAGAGATAGGGGTAGATAAAGTTATCCGGCTCTATCGGTGAGATCCTCGGAAAGTCGCCGTGGACATTGTCATTGGTTTGTAGCACATGAGAAATTTGGGCCCAGGGAGTATTTTGATTTGGGCCCGGCCGCTTGAGACGAATTTCAACCTGAACCTGTGGAATCAAGCCGTCTTCGGCAAGGCCCTTCGCTGCCACTCCCGGAGCGATTTCCGGCGCATATTTGCGGACGTCGAAATCTTCGAGGTCGTATTGGATGGTAGCCGCTTCTGAGCCAAGCCGAATTTCACCCTCTGGCGGGTTGGGCCCTGTCTGGAGAAAGTGCGCAGCTCGAATGAGCGCCGACTTGCCGCTGTTGTTTCGCCCTACTAGAACATTGATCCTGGACAGTGCGAGGCTCGCAGCATCGAAGCCCTTCCAGCCGGACACAGTCATGTTTTTGATACGCATGACGGGATTGTATGATATCGAGGGATTTTCCACCACCTTTTTACTTCATCGCGGATCCGTGCAGTAAAATCTCTTTTTTCTCGTGTCGAGGCGCAGAACAACGACGGCTATGGGCCTAGCCCGGTAGGTTGCGACACTGGGCGACTAGATGCGACCCAACAATGGCCTACAAAGCGGGGAACACCCGGGAATCACGGTGAATAGTGGCCAGGCCGCCGGGGCAGCGCCCGGACCGTTCAGGTCGACGCTGGAACGGTCCATCAGTGAACACAGCCTCCGAAGCTCAGGTCTCGTCTACGCGACCGTTCAGATGGAAGAGGAGCCACTCAAGCCAGTCCGGTGTGACACCAAGAGACGAGGCCCAGCCGTGCATGGCACTGACGTAGGTGGCGTATCGGGTGGGCCAGTGGTGGGTGCCGGCCGCCTTCCAACTCGACCACCCGAGAGCGTTCAGCGAGCGAAAGACCCGGTCGTCGAGGATCAAGGCCCGATCACATGTGGTTTCACGGTCGTCCACGGCCGCGAACCACTTGGTGAAGAAGGATCGCCCCACTCCCTTAAGGACGAACTGCTGATAGGCCCCGCTCAGGTCTCCCCGTCGGACCGCATCGCGCGTGGTCCGGAGGACTCTGGGCATGTGCGGGTCGGACAGGGCCGCTTCGGTGTACCGCGGCCCACGTCCGTTGGTGGTACCTGAGCCCCAGATCATGACAGCCACGAACAGGTCACGCAGGCCGTCGGCGTCGTCACCAGCGTGGTCACGAAGACGGGCCAAGTCGCCTCGCTCGATGAGACGGTCACCGCCCGGCCCACTCGCAGATTCAACGCCGACATCGAGCACATGCTCCGCCCCGTGCGACGCCAACCGCGGGCGCCACGTTCCTGGACGGAAACGCACGGGCTTCTGTACACATTCGCCGTAGCGGACAACGAGCCTCTGAAGCTGCTCCACCATGCTCCCCCCTGGCAATGACGGCGGCGTGCCGTGGGCCGTAGCGTATGGGAAGCCGACTATGAACGCAGGTGAACGACGTCGTACACGGCCTCTTGGAGCACCAGCGGACACTGAAAGCCAGCCCGCGCGACGTGCTGTACCGACTCGCGCGCGCATGGAGCTTTCACACCGCTGGGTATGCGCCCTACCCAGTGTTTGCACGGCGCTGCACGCTGAGTGCCGGCCGAATCTTCGAGCGCACTATCGGGAGGGCGAACGGTGGGCGAGTGGAAGCAGAGCAAGTGCGGCTGGCCGACGGCGTCTGGAAAGCGCTGCCAGAACAAGACGCTGAAGGGCACCTCACGCTGCCACCTACACCAAGGCGACTGGACGAAGCGCGGCCAGGCCCAACTGAAGAAGAGGGTGGGCAAACGTCGCAAGAAGTAGGGCACGGTCGGGGGTGAGTGTCTAACTGCGTGACAACGCCGACGGACGACGGCGAACGAGCGCGAACGCCTATGGACCGTCGATGCAGGTGAGGAGCACACCAACCCCAGGCACAGACCCTAACCAAGTTGCTTCGGGACGAAGAGATCGCCGTGCCACATCCGTGCCAGATGCAGGGGTCAGCAGCGGTCAACATCCGCGCCCTCCAACTCGGTCGGCGAAGCAGCAGGTCACCGGCCCGACGCCCCACCCGCTCTCCTAAAGCGGTGTCACCAGGTTCGGGCTCTGTCCGAGTCACAAGAGAGAAGGGCCGGCTCAGGAGAGGTTCCCTCCGGGATCGGCCCTTCCCTGTTTCAGGGTCACCGGACACGTCAGTTCGGCACGTGCGTCAGTCGCGATCTGCCGGAGAGGCTCATCGTGGTCACCCGGCATCAGTGCCACACTCGCCCGTTGACTGCTATTCGTACACGGCGGCGACATCGACGGGCTGGAAACTGCTCGCGCCTTTCGGCCGATAGTCGATAGTCCACGTGCTTCCTGCGGGGTCCGGACCTCCGAAGAGGTCGCCGTCCGGGCAGGCGAAGGTCATCGTCTTACCTGCGATGGCGATACCGGATCCCTCATACGAGTCGCAGACTTGCCCGTCGGTAAGCACGATTTTGAAGGGAAACGGCTGATCCTCCAGGCCAACATCGTCAGGGAGTTTCTCTGTGAGGTCGACGCGGATCACCTTTCCGATCGGCCCGGCTTCGGGACAGAGCACGGCCGGAGCCAGATCGTTCGGCGGGCTGAAGCACGGGTCCTTGATCTCATACCCAACGACGCACCGGTACGCGTCGGAGCGGACGATGGCCAATGACTGGCCGAAACAGCTTCCGCGCACGGTGGAGACAACGTCGATGTCATCGGCCGGCTCGCCGAATGTCCAGGGCGTGAACGTGAGCACTTGTGTCGTGGCGGGCGTGGAGGGTGCGGCCTTCGGCGCCTCATCCGCCTTCGCCGTCATCGACGGCGGACTTGTCGTAGCCGCACGAGCGCCGACTGCCGAGGGGGCAGCACTCGTTGACGAGGTCACGCGTACGTGACCCGATCGGCCATCGGACGACGCGGTGGCGGAGCCTGTGGCCTTGCCCTGCGGCAGCAGCCACACGACCAACCCGACGGAGACCACAGCCGACAGCGATGCGGTGAGAAGGGCCTTCCGTAGGAAGGTCCACTGCGGCGGTGCGGTCGGGCCGCTGGGAACGGTAAGCGTGTACGGCGCCGTGAGAGGTGGAGGCTCCCGCAGGAGCTGGATCAGCTGTGCGCCATCCGGCCGCCGTTGAGGGTCCTTCTGCAAGGCACTGCGTATTGCTGGTACGAGCTCCGAAGGCAACCCTTGCAGATCGGGCTCGTGGTGCTGAATGCGGTAGGCGAGCCCCTCGGCGGGCCCTGCACCGAAGGGATGGCGCCCCAGTGCTGCGGAGGCGACGACAAGCCCCCAGGCGAAAACATCAGCGGCCATACCGGCGACCCCTGTCGTGAGCTGTTCCGGAGCGAGGTACCCAGGTGTGCCGAGGCGCCAGCCGGTGCGTGTCACGGCTGTGGCATCGACAAGCTGCGCAATACCGAAGTCGATCACCTTGGGCCCATCTGGCCCCAACAGCACGTTCGACGGCTTCAGATCGCGGTGAACGATCCCCGCTGCGTGAATCGCCTCCAATGCCTGTGCCAATGCCCCTGCAAGGGACCGAAGTTCGCTCGGTGGGATGGGCCCCGCGTCGAGACGTTCGGCCAATGACGGACCCGGCACGTACTCCGTTACCAGATAAGAGCGCTCGTTCTCGCCGGAGTGCTTGAGAACCGTGACGACGTAAGGGCTGCGCAATGCAGCCAGCGCACGCCCCTCACGGCGGAAGCGCTCCACGAAGGCGGCATCGTCTGCCAGCTCAGATCGCATAATCTTGACCGCTGCCTGCTGCCCATCGGCATGCCGACCCAGGTACACGACCCCCATGCCCCCGGCTCCCAGACGCCCGAGCAACTGGTAACCCCCGCACTCGCGCGGATCGTTCTCCCCCAACTCGTGCATCTCCACCCCCAGGAAGAACCGAGAGCCCACCCAGCCCCCTCGCGGACGTAACCGGAGAGGGGCCGGTGAAGCGGCCGGTCTCAGAATTGTCAACAGCGAGAGGTACCCTGCCGCTCTGCAACAAGCACGCCACGCTCTGGCAGCCGACGGTGGCACATGGGCCGTAGGTGCCCACGGCCCGGACGGCGGGGCCTTCCCGCAAGCTCAGCTGTTCAGCCGTTCAAAGAAATCTGCCTCACCGATAATCTCGATGTCGTGTCCGTCTTCCAGCAACCTCTCGGCGGTCCTTTGCTTCTCGCTCTTTTCAGAGCCGATAGCGAACCGCCGCGGGTCGGGCGTGGCCACCACGAGAATGTCCGTCTTACCGCTGACTTTCGCCACCGGGGTGGCGCCTACAACAGCGAGGGCAGCCTGAGCCTCAGCCCGCTTCATCCTGCTGAGCGTTCCTGTGATGCAGACAGCCTTGCCATAGAAGGCGCCGTGAGGGTCGGCATCCGGGTTCGCACCAGGAATCGGGGCGGAAGGCTTTCCCTTGTATGCGCCCTTGGTCCGGGAGCCAGACCACGCGTTAGGTGCTACGTTGCCATGAACTACGCTCAACTCTGCAAGAAGTTGATCCAGGCTCATGGCCCTGTGGTGCCGCATAGCTGCGAGCATGATGTGCGCGGCGGCGTCAGCGTCGGCACCTGCCTGGTGATGCTCCTTTAGCGGCACCTCAATGTGTCGGGCGACCTCGGGCAGCGCGTAGGAGATCAGCCGCCAGGTCCTCCGGGCAACGACGAGGGAGCAGGCGTAGCGCAACGTCGGCCAGGGGCTTCCTTCCGCCGTACAGGCATCACGGAGCACCCCCAAGTCGAAGGCCGCGTTGTGGGCGACGAGGGTCCTGCCGGCAGTGAACCTCAAGATTTGCTGGAGGGCTTCAGCCCAGCTGGGTGCGCTCTCGACGTCGGAAGACCCGATGCCGTGGATGCGAGTGTTGTACGGATCGAAGTGCCTGTACGCAGCAGGGGGCCGGATGAGGGTATACATCCGGTCGGTGATGCGGCCCTGGTCGACGGCTGTAAGGCCAACTGCGCACGGACTTCCGCGGTGCGCATTGGCAGTCTCGAAGTCGATGGCAACCCAGGTGTCGCTCACGGCATGCCCTCCCCTGACATGTGTGGGTTCCGTCAGGGTAGCGTGCGAACGGTTGCTTTGAGCAACGGGACCATAAAAACGCGTATCAGGCCTCCTGAGGACCCATCGGAGGCGCGCTCCTTCTGTGGACCATCCGTGGACGAGCACCAGTCGGTTCGCTTCGATCAAAACTCTGACCAGCATGTTGCCTGTGAGGCAAAACGGCCTCCGGAGCCGTGTGCGCAGGTTCGAATCCTGCCGGGGGCACCCAGCATGAGGTGCCCAAAGACCCCGTCACCAGCGGAAACGCTGAGGCCGGGGTCTTCGCGTATGTGCAGGCGTATGCGGCGGTGAGCGGCCCTAGGACGGGGTCTGTGGACTGTTCGTGGAAAGGCTCTTGGGGCATCCTCCCTGGTCAGCCCCGGCAAACGGGAAGGCCCCTGGGCAGTTCCAGGGGCCTGAGAGACCGACTGCCGGCCCAGTTGGCCATGGCGACTGTTGAGACTCAGCCCGTCGCCGTCTTTTCCCTGGAGGGGGCTCGGCGCGGTGTCACGCGATCCAAATGGACCACCACGCCGGTGTAGAAGCGGTGCACCGCTTCGTCGACGCTCCGAATAAAGCCGGACTCGGCGTTGCCCCGGCCGCTTCCCATCCCCTTGAACAATGACAAGCGGAAGCCCGTGATTTGGGTGCTGCTGTCCTTCGGAAGCAGGTCCGCCGGCTCAGGACGGAGCCGCTCCAGGGTGCCCCGGGGGCCACCAGTGCCCCCTTCGACCAGCGTCTCGATGTGGAGGTCCGCCGGCGCTTCGGCCAAGGTCCGGACTAGTCGTTTCGCCCAGGACAACGGGTAGCCCTGCTCCGGTGCCGAGATCTCAATGGAGGTGCGCAGTTTGCCGGTGCGGAGGTCAGCGCTGATCGCCAGAACGCCGGGCGTTCCCTCGATGCGCAGTTCCGCCTGCAGCAGCCCGTCGAGGCAAAGCTGATCGGCGAGACCGCTCCGGCGTGCTGCCGGATCCGTTCCCCTTTTGACTCGCTGGACGGGCAGTACTTTCTGTCCCAGTTCACCACCCAACCCGAGACACACCTGGCGGATCAGCCGCTCCCAGCTCTCGACGACCTCCAGTGCGCGTGTATCTCCCTGGCACAGGGTCTCGTCGTCGATTCCGTTGCGCACAGGCACCCAGGCCGGGCCCATGTTCTGGAAGCCGTGGCAGCCGGAGTTCTCATGCTGCAGGTAGTGGAGCAGTTCCTGGAGGAGCCACGCGTGCGCCCCGCTGCTGACACCCTCGTGCCGGATCAGCATCTGCGCCTGGTGCGCGACTTCCGCCCACGAAAGGTGCCGAAGCGCCACTTTGTGCTTGCGCCGTCCGTCGATCTTGACGTCGACGAGCGGGCTGCCCTCCAACGCGACATCGTTCGACATCGTGATCACGGCCTCGTAGCCACGGCGCGCGGCGATGTCCATGTACGCCTGTACCTGATCGGGCTTGAGGGCGTTGCCGTTGGTCTTCGTCTCGACCAGCGCCGTCCACAGCTTGCCGGCCCGCTCGACGCGGATCACCCCGTCAGGGCGTCGCGGTGTATCGCCGTGCGGCAGGGTGACTTCGGTGTAGGTCTCCATGCGGCCTGCTGGCGCCCCGAAGCCAGCGGTGAGTCGCCTGCCGAATTCAGGAACCTGTGCCATCACCGACAGCAGCACGGAGGTGGCCCGCATTTCACGATCCCGGTCACTCTTGAGCGCAGACACCGGGAACAGCCGAGCCACCCTCCAAGATTCATTCTCAGCCAGGGTCTTTTTAACCGTCTTGGGCAGAGTGACCTTCTTCTTCGCCGTACGCGGTCGAGCAGTCGGCTTCTGCGGCTCGTCGCCGTCTTCGGGGCGACGAGGAGATGGAACGACCCCCAGCGATCCTTGTGATATCGGCTCGTCGGCCGAGGCCGGACCCGTCATGTCCGCCTGATCGTCGCTCGCGCCGACCTGCGCTTCCACTGCCGTCGCATCGTCATCGATGTCGACGCCGAAGTCCGTTGCCAGACCAGCGAGACCAGCGTCGTAGCCCTGGCCCACAGCGCGAAACTTCCATTCTTGTCCGCGCCGATACAGCTCACCAAAGATGATCGCACTCACCGAGTCGACGTCATTGATGGCAAAGCGAAGAAGATCATCACCCGCCCCGTCGGCCAACGACAGCCTGACGTCCTCAAGTTCCCCGAAGCGCGCTCCGTCGTAACGGCTGGCAGCCACGATTATCCGGTCGACGTCAGCCGATACCGCAGTCAAGTCGAAGCTGATCCGGTCCTCGTTCCCGTCCGCCGTCGGCGTCTTGCCCAGAAGCTGCACACTTCCGTCGGCCGCGACTGGGTTGTTGTAGAAGTAGAAGTCGGTGTCACCGCGGACCTTGCCGTTCACGTCCACCAACAAGACGGAGACGTCCGCGTCACCCTCGCCAGTCGAGCTCCCCCAGCCCAAACTGACGATCACAGACCCAACGTTCTCACTCAGGGCTGCCAGAGCCACATTCGAGCCCTTGCTCATTTCATACACGTTGCCCCCCAATTGGCACAAGTCGGGCATAAAGGCCTGCCCCGACCGCCTGACATACGACGCAGTGTGACGCGCCGCACACGAGTAACTGTAGTGCCCACGGAACTGAACCGCGGGGACAAGCCAGGATTTCGGGCGCTATCCCCCGCACCCGACTGAAGCCCGACCCCCAGCCACCCGAAGGCCCGAGCCTGACCTCACTCGCGATCACTCGTACTCACGCAAGAGCTCTTCGATCTTGCGGTCGGCGATCTCCTGCCGTGCATCGAACGCTCCAGCAGCACCCGATCCCGCTCAAGCGTCGCCCACTCTCCGACGGTCAGACAGTGATTTATCTCATGAAGCGGTCAGACCAGCCCTATCTCATAAAACCCGATATAGCGAACATCGAACCGGTCGCGACTGCGCGGGAGACAGCCCAACACGCGAAGATCCCGCTGCCACCTGGACTGAAGCCCTGCGACAGCCAGGCCGGCACGCGCGCCCTCGACGGGTCGCCCAGGCCGTGCGGGACGCTCGACATGGACATAGGGGATCGAAGCAGACGAAGCAGTGACAAGCCACACAGGGGCAATCCCTTGCCTCACGGACGGCCTCAAGGTGGGATCGCAGACCACGGCCGAGCATGGTCTAGTCCACCACGAGGAGCATCAATGCGCAGGATTCATGCGCGGCGGCGCACTGCGGTCGCCGCAGCCGGGGTCACCAGCCTCACCAGTTTCGCAGCGATAGCAGGGCTTCTGTCTGGTTCCGTCGCCGTCGCTGCACCCGTGCGACCGGCGCAAGAAGTCAAGCCCGTGCCGGCGGCCGGACAGCAGTCGAAGAGCGCGCCCGGCAGCCTGATGACCACTGCGCAGTGCCGGGCGAAGTGGGGGTTCGACTGCTACAACGCGCTCCAGTACCGGCAGGCGTACAACCTGAACCCGCTGTACAAGGCAGGAGTGACCGGCAAGGGGCGCACGATCGTGATCGTGGATCCGTTCGGCTCGCCGACCATCCAGAAGGACCTGGACGTCTACAGCGCCCGGTTCGGCATGAAGAGCACCCATGTCGACGTGGTCAAGTGGGGCAACGTCCCGCGCTTCAACCCCAGCGACGCCGACCAGCTCGGCTGGGCCGGGGAGACCACCCTCGACGTGGAGATGGCGCATGCCGTCGCCCCGGACGCGCACATCGTCCTGGCGGAGACCGGGGTCGGCCGGATCGGGGACGGCACCACCGGCCTGAAAGAGGTCATGGACGCAGAGAAATCGCTCATCGACCGCGGCGTGGGCGACGTGATCAGCCAGAGCTGGGGCGTGGCGGAGAACAACTTCCCCGCCTTCAGCAAGGGCGACTTCTCCAGCATCCAGAACCTGCGGTACGCCTACAAGGACGCGGCCAAGCACCGTGTGACCGTCACCGACGCCTCCGGCGACAGCGGACCCACCGACACCACCTCGAACGGCCAGACAACCTATCCGTACCGGGTCAACGCCTGGCCGACCGACGACCCCCTGGTGGTCTCGGTCGGCGGCACCCAGCTGCACCTGGACGCCAACGGCAACCGCACCGCGCCGGACAGCGTCTACAACGACCACGGCGCCAGCGGCGGCGGCCAGTCCCACGTCTTCGCCCGTCCCTCGTATCAGAACGGGGTAGCCGGCAATCACCGCAGCACCCCGGACGTCTCCATGTCCGCCGCGCTGAAGGGCGGCGGATGGGTGTACTCCAGCTACGACCCCAAGCGGGTCGGCTGGGAGGTCTACGTCGGCACCAGCGAGGCCAGCCCGCTCTTCGCAGGAATCGTGGCCCTGGCCGACCAGGTTGCCGGGCACCGACTGGGAGACATCCACAAGGCGCTGTACTCGCTCTACGCGAAGTCCTCGTCGAACCCCTCCACCGGGATCGTGGACGTGAAGGACGGCACGAACAACAGCTACGCGGGAGTCACCGGCTACACCGCGGTGAAGGGCTACGACATGGCGACCGGTGTCGGAACGATCGACGCGGCCCGCTTCGTCCCGGCCCTCGCCAAGGCGGGCTGACCCCATCCTGTCCCCGCGGCGCGGGCGCCCGGCATACCACTGCCGGGCCCCGCGCCGAGACGGCGGCTCATACCCGCAGACGTACGCCGCCGGAAGTGGCCGTGTGGCGAGGCCTGTACCCGAGGCGTGGACGGGATCTTGGAGCGTCGCTGCAGGTGAGATCCAGGAAATGGCGAAGCCCGCACCACGGCCAGGCGCCCCGCCCCGCACGAATCATCACGCCACGGGGCTAGCAACGGGCGCCCATGAGGACTGCCGGCACTCTGCCGAGGCGACCAACTCAGTCCTGGTCCCAAGCCTGACGATGGCGAGCAACGCTGTACACCTGCTCCACCTGGTCGGCCGTGAGCACGCCTGAAAGCGGAGCGAGTGCCGCTACTTGGCGCTCCTGGTAGACCCGGACACTGAGCTGCGTAGCGACCACTTTCAGCTCGGCGACACCGACGAAGACGAGCACTGGCTCCACAGGTACGGGGAAGTCGCAATAGCGCTCAAGCACTCGGACGACTCGCTTGGCCTCCGCCCGGCTCTTGCGTGCGTATGGAGCCGGTTTCCCGTAATCGACTTTCACGGAGTCATCCCCGATCCATACGGCCCTCTTGTGGTGGTGCTTCGTATTGATGCTGAACACCCCACCAGGCCCGATCAGTAAGTGATCGATATGCACTTTGTTGGCCAAGGGGATGGAGTGCAGGACGCGCCAGCCGTGGCGCCCTAAGCGGTTCAACTCGGCTCCCACTCGCCGCTCCCCCGCCAATCCCATATTCGGTGCAGCGTGTGGCCACTTCATGGCGAGATACTTGAGCGCGAAGTCGTACCAGCTCAGTGGGGACTTCTTCTGCTCCATCGAGGTCGGCAGACAAGTCTCCGTGTCGAACTCTTCGCCGCCACGCATGGCACTCATGAGCTTCGCCCGGTAGTGATCGGCGAGCGCCTTGGTGCGAAATGAGTCCGAGAAGACGTTGCCCGCGACGGACCAGCGGACACCATACGACGGGGTCTTGGTGTCCCCCTTGCGTACGCTCCAGACCTTGACGTCGAGAGACTTCATGCAGCCCCCTCCAACTGCCGGAGCCACGAGGCGAAATCACTGCGCCAAATACGGAGCTCACCGTTGGGGAGCTTGAACGCGGCCGGCCCTTGCCCCAGCTCGCGCCAGCGATAGAACGTCCGCCGAGAAACACCGCCCAGCTCGTCCAAGACTTGTCGAACAGTCATCAGTTCGTCGCGGCGGGCGTCCATGTCGGTTCTCCTTCCGTTGCGAGGGCGGGTTCAAGGGATGCGGCAAGCCAGGCTTCGGCGCGGGACAGGCCAGTTCCGGCGAAGACCCAATGGGCGAGGACGAGCGTTGTCTCGCCGTCCTGCGGCACGGGTGGCGCCGCTTGCGCCCGACGCCAGGCGGCGCGCGTCGCGGAGGGCGCCGAGGGTGGTCGAGTAGCGGCGGGACTTGGTGGAGAAAAGGCCGCGGAAGCCAAGCATGTGCGCCCAAGCACGGAGCCGGAGGTCCGCCAGCTCGGGACGCGCGCCGAGGGACCAGGCGGTACGGATCATGCGCCGGGCGTGTTCGGTGATTCGGGCGTGGGCCAGCTCGGCGAGGAACCGAATGGGCCGGTCGAGGGTGCCCGTCGCTGTCTCGGCGCCCTTGGTGGCGTACTTGGCGATGTAGGCCGCCACGGCACACACCACGCTTGGCCGGGCGTGCCCGAGTGGCTGTGCGCGCTAGCGGCGTTCCTCGCCCTGCCCTGCATCCACGTCCGCCGAACTATCTGAAACGCGTTGCCATACAAGCCCTGCCGCACGAGCGGCAGAGCAGCTTCACTCCGCGGAGGGCTTATGGTCACCCTGACCTCGCCAGGTGGGATGCCAATCCCACATCCAGTGCTTGAGCTGCAACTCCCGGAAACTGCGGGCGCCTTCATCGTCGGCCAGTAGATGCAGCAGACGTTCCGTTTCTGCCAGCCCAGGCTCGCCGGCTTCCGAGTCCGATGCCTCCGCCCAGAGAGAGGGAAGGCGAGCAACGTCGTCAGGGCACAGAAGCCTCGGCCCCCAATGACGAAGGAACGTGAGCTTAGGCTCAGCATTCGTAGGGGAGAGGAGCACACGCGTTTCCCACGCCGCGCCGATTACGGCGCAGTCGGGTGAGCGGTAGAGCGCCCCGAAGCCGTGGAGCAGCCACCGAACCGTAGCCGTGCACCACACGTGACTGCCGATGCTGTGGGCGCTGACGTCCCGCACGGAACCGAGTGCGACTGACGGAGGCCCAAGCCAACGGTCCGCGAAGGAGTGGGATTGCACGCCGACACCACGGTGAGGAGCCGTGTTGCACATGAAAGGGTGCGTGAACGCCGTCGTGGACGCCGCGTACTCCGTAACTGCCTCCAAGCTGCTGGGCGTACGAAGGGCTTCCTCCACCTTTTCGGCATCGGCCTCGGCTGGCTTCGTGAACCTTGAGATCACCTCGTCCAAAGACGTCAGAATCTCGAACCGTCCCGCGATGTTGACAATGTCGCCGAACATCGCGTCCGGCAACGTCGTTCCGTCTCCGAAGTCGGTCGTGTTTCCGCTAACGAAGTAGACCATCTCGTCGTCGTGGTCCTCGGCGTAATTGACGGCGGTCAGCCAGATTGCTGCGTCGCGTGCGCCGATCTTGTAACCCTTGCCATTGCTGCGGACAGTTCTGCAGGGGGCAATCTGATTAGCCTCGCGATAGGCACCCTCGCGGTAGGCGCCCTCCTTCATCGGAATGACGTCCACGAGGTGGCCATACTCTTTCTGCCAGTGCGCGCGCACTCGATCAAGGTCACGCTTCCCGGGCCCCTGTACTCCACCCCATGGCGTGGCCCGCTTAAGGTCTCGCAGGGCTTTATCGGCCGCCTCGTACTTCTCCTGATAAGCCAGCGCCTGCTTCGCAGCAAGCTCCTCCATCACAAGCCACGGTACGGCTACACGCTCCACGTTGGACGCCCTGATCGCGCGCAGCAACTCGGCGCTGCTACCCCGCAGCGACATGCCCCAAAGGATGTTGGTGTCCAAGATAATCACGCGACTTCCCCTCCCCAGTGGTCCCGATCAAGGGTCTCAGAGAGGCGAGTGCGGCGTGCAGGAAATCGCGCTCCCCGCAGCCCTCATGTCGGCGGGCCTGCTCGATGACACCGCGAGTCTAAAACCGGGCAGGCCAACGGCCCAACCACCCCAGAGTGCTCACAGCTTCCCAAGCTGAGGGCTCAGGCACCGTCACCATGTTCCGGCCGTCACGGGGTGCTCTGGTCGACGGCGCTTAGCATCGTGGCTGAGGCTGGCGGAGCAGCGAGGCATCACCTTGCGTGGTCGGTCGACGTCCTCGCTGGCGTGGCTGACTGGCATGAGCTGAGGTCTGACCGGCCGCCTCGAAGACGTCGGCCCGTCAGTTGAGCACGCCAAAGCCGGTCCGCGCATCTGGCGCCGTTCAAGGACCCTTCGACAGTGGCCAAGGACGACCAACGGCGACCACCAAGTGCGCGAATTCACCACTCCTGAGCAGGAAAAATGCAGTACCAAGAGCCCCGATAAGGCCCAAGGTAAGAAGGCATCGAGGCCGCTGGTCTGACTGTGGTCTTTGACGGCAACGCCGGTGCACTCTGCCGTGCCAGGGAAATCGGTGCAGGACACTGCGCAGGACGCCAGCGAGCCGCACACCCGGCCCTTGGGCCGCTGGAAGGAACTCCTAAAGCGGGTGTCGAGGGCCGATGCCATCCTCGCGATGCTGAGCGAGCACCTGCTGCTGCTCGTCCTGCCAACTCCAGTTGGCCGGCCGAGAGAAGGGCAGGCTTCGGGCAAGGTCGGAGAACTGGTCGGATGGCTCCTGGCTGGCCTTGTTCACCACGATCGCCGAGAGCATCGGTGCTCGTCCGTCTTCGTTGCGGTGAAGGCAAACGTCCTTGAGCAGATAGGTCATGACTCCGCGGTGAGGCGGGATGGAGTCGAAGCCCTGTGCCGCCAACTCGGCGCTCAGCTCCCCGTACGTAATGGTCTGTCCCTGCCGGGCCCGCTTCCGCAGGATCTCCACAGCCGCTTCGACCGCTGCCGGGTACTCCGGGTCCTTGATCCTCATTGCCCTCCCCCATCGCGTGGACTCTGCCCAGCCTGCGCATCGTATCGGCCGGACACCGGCCCGGCACTGCTTCAGGCGGTACAGCAGCGAAGTACAGCAACCTGTCACGATTCGGACGCCTGCCGGCGAGCCCGCACGCTGACATGGCGAGGCCCCCGCTCGGGAACGTCCGCCGCGGGGGCTTCGTGTGGTTTCTGGTTATACTGCCGTCTTTTTTCGGTCGGCCGACTTCCTGCGGTCATCCGCTTTCGTCTTGCTCTGAGCAGGGGTGGCACGTTGCGCGGCCCGAGGGCGACCTACAGGGTTGTGGGCCTTCAAAAGCTGGTGGACGCGCTGAAACGAGACTCCCAGGACGCGCCCTGCGTCCCGCTGACTCAGTTGCTTAGTGAGGACAGCCGCAGCACGCTGCATCGCCTCCCGCTCCCGCTCCACCGCCTTGCGCGCCTCTTCCTGCGCCTGATGCACCGCCGCCAAGGCGTCTCGCACGTCCGAGGGAAGCGTCGGCTCGATCTCGACCGTGACTTTCTCGGGCTCCACATCAAGCATCACTGCGATCGCCTCACGAGCAGCCTCGTCAGCTTGCTCCAAGCGCTTGGCCTGACTGAAGACACCTGGAAGGTCAGGCACCTCTAGAGCCCACCATTCGCCGACGCGTCGCGCAGTAACGCGGTAGGTACTCACCGCCACCACCCCTTCCCGAGCTCTTCTTCCAGCCGCTTGCAGATTGATTCTGCCGTGATCTCGTTGACCTCGCTGTGATTGGGAATGACCACGGGAGTGGAACCGCAGGTCCAGTACTCGTGACTGCCCCGCTGGCGCTGCTTCTCGAAGGGAAGATCCTTCCCCTTGGCCGCTTCTCTGATCTTCTTGATCAGGTCCCTATGCTTCACGAGTATAAGTCTAGTTCCGCTAGAAGAGTCAAGTCAAGCAGCACTAGACACTGCGGTCTCCGGATGCCTAGGGTGGGCTTCCCTTCTCTGGCCTACAGCTCCGTTAGTTGCAACAGCATCGGCAGTACTGGCTCCCGCAAGGCCGGCAACGACGAGGCCTGCCACGCGATGGGCCCACCGCACCGGCGGTCAAGCGCCAAGGGCAGATCTCAGAGGCGAGGGCCAGGCCCGTCTCTCCGGGCCGTGTACGCACGTTCGAATCCTGCCGGGGGCACGCAGCAGTTTCTAGACGGATCAGCCCTCTGACCAGTACTCGTGCCACACCCGAAGGGTGGGACTCAGTCCAACTGAATCCCACCCTTCGCCGTTATCTGGCACTGATCGCGAGTGACTGGCGAGTGAGACGCGAAGCGGTCGATCCACGGATCGCCGCGCACGGGCCACTGGCCGGTGTGGCCCGTGCATGGCTCATGCCTCCTCTATTCACCCGGCCGGACTGGGCTACGGCAGGGGGCCGAGGCTGCCCTCCAGGGTGGTGCGGGTGATCAAGGGGCGGTGCCGGCGGGCGAGGATCTCGTTGGCGAGGTCCACGACCGGCAGGGGGTCGATGTGGTTGTGCACCGCGATGCCGGCGGCCAGCAGGCTGTGCGGGACCGCGTCGGCGTCCAGCAGCACGCGCCAGTCCTGCGGGCAGAGCTCCAGGAATTCCAGGCCGATGAGGCGGGAGATCTCCAACGGGTCGGCGAGCGTACCCGGTTCGGCCCTCAGGGTCCGCAGGCGCGGCAGGTCCATGACGGGCTGCAGGCTGAGCGGTTCGCCGTCCCAGACGCCGATGCTCAGGACTTCCAGTGCGGGGTGCGCGGCGGCCTCGATGCTTCGCACACCGCGGCTGTTGACGTACGCCACGGCCGGCGGCTCGTCGCCCGCGCGCCGGCGGGGGCTGCGCCTCCGCTGTCCGGGGAGCACCAGCTGGGTGAGGGAGTCGGCGATCAGGCCCGCGCCGATGCTCTCCTCGCGGCTGAGGATGATGACCTGCCCGGTGTGCCCGCCCGGTCCCGGGGTCAGGTCGACCGCGAGCCGGTCGCCGTCCCAGTGGCCGAAGACGATCCAGCCGGGTGAACCGACCAGCCCCTGCACCGCAGTGTCGGACCGGGTGTCGACCGCCTCGGCTTCCATGGCCGCGAACCGCCACAGGGAACGGCGTGAGGCGGCGTCGGCGATGTACAGCTCGTCGAGGGGCAAGAGTTGGCAGCCGACTGTCTCGGCGACCCGCATGGCCGACTCGTAGTCGTCGTTCCAGTCCTCCCACCGGGCCCGGGTCACCCGGTACAGCGCCTTGAGCTCGTCGGGCAGCGCGACACCCAGGCGTGCCTCCGCCTGCGTCAGCTCCGCCTCCGTGGCGCCGACGGCGTCGGGGAGGTTTTCGCGCAGACAGTTCTCCAGTGCCGCCGGATCCGCCGCCGGCGAGAGCTTCACGCCGGGCACCGGGTCGGGCAGCCGGCGCCAGGGCTCGAGCAGGGCGCCTTCGACCAGCACGAGCGCGCCCGGGAGCGGCCCGCTGACCTCGGCCTCCACGGCGGGCCCGAAGTCGAGCAGGTCCAGCACGGTCGGGCCGTTCGGGGGCATCCGGACGACGAAGGAGACACCGTCGGCGTCGGCCCCCGCGAGGGCGCCTCGCACCCGCTGCACGGCGTCGAACTCGGGCCGTCTGTCCGCCTCGTCAGACGGATGCCCGTGCATGGTGAACATCGTCCCCCCTGGCATCGGCACGCTGTACGCGTCGGTGCCGATCCGTCCGGCGAGGTGACCGCCCTGAGCGCCTGGCATCGCGGCGTGAGCGGACCGCAGGACGTGCAGCAGCGGCTCCCAGGTCGTGAACTCATGGAGCGTGGACAACAGGGGCCTCCGATCGGCGCGGTCAACGTGGTGGGGAGATTGTCACGGGAGGCACTGACAGCCCACGGACCGGTACGACACCAGGCTCGGCCGGTATTTCGAGGTGGGCCGGCAACTGTGGGGCGGTCAACGGCAGAAGGTGGCTCTGAGCCGGGCCTTCATGAGGAGGGCCCCGGTGGTCGTGCTCGACGAACCCGCGTCGGCCCCATCGACGCCGAGGCCGAGTCCGAGATCTCCGGCCGGCTTCGTGACATCGCGAGGGAGACCGCCTCCCTGATCACCGCGCAGCGGTTCGCCACGACCCGCAGTCAACGGTCGCGTCTGCCCGGTCCTCACGCATCCGCTCCCTGATCCGCGAATTCCGGCCTGCGGCGGTCCTCCGCGGGCTGGGGCGGGCGTGGGGGCGTCGGTGTCGGGCCCAGGGTCGCTTTGCCGTCGATGAGGCCGGCCCTGGCCGCGACGACGCCAGCTTGGAACCGGCTGGTGACGCCCAGCTTGTCCATGATGTTGGAGATATGGCGGCGGAAGGTCCTCGAGCCGACGCCGATGCGGCGGGCGACGACCTCGTCCTTCAGGCCCTGTGCCAGGAGGTTGAGAATGCCGGCGTTGAGATCGGTCAGCGTCTCCCCGTAGGAAACGGCATCGGTGTCGAAGCCCATGCCGGCCTGCCAGGCGAACTCGTACAGGCGATGCAGCAGAGAGATGATCACCGGCTCGTAGACGGCGATGATGCTGGGAATGTCGTCGTCCGACGCCTGGTGTTCCACGAACGCGACATCGTTGCCAACCAGGACGAGGTTGCCGAAGACGTGGTTGGTGGTGCGGACCCGGGCACCCGAGTCGATCATCTGACGCAGCCGGGCCCTGGTGGTCGTCCTGGCCCGGGCCGAGTGCGGGCAGATCAGCCGGAGCGGTACCCCGCTGGTCGTCGGCGGCAGCTCGCACGGCGGAAAGCTCTGGCGCGGTCCGCGGTCGAACAGCTGCATCGCCAGGACTCCCGAGGTGCAATGGTGCAGCGAGTCGGTCAGGTGGACAAACGCCTGCTGCGGGTCGAGCAGGGAGACGACCTTGTCGTTCGGCTGATGTGATCGACGCAGGGTGCTGAAAATACCCGAAATGGTATGCAATCGCTCATGAATGCTTGCGAGTTCCCGCCGCTTTTCGTTGACCGCCTGCTGCAGCGGAATGACCAGTTCGTTCTGCGCGGCGTCCGGGCCTATGGCCCTGAAGCTGTCGAACGTCTCGGAGTACCGAAGCAGCCGCAGATCACGCAGCAGACCGACGGCTCGCTTGACCTCGGCGACCGGCACCCGCAGGGCGGTCGCCACCCGGGATAATGTCGCCGGCTCGTGAGCCAGGGTGTATTCGTAGACGCGGACGACCAGTTCGTCGTCCACCCCGGTCGCGACGTGCTGGAACCGGACCTGCCCGCCGGTATCCGATATGCCGCCGACGGCGGAATGTTTCTTCATGCCCGACACCGCCCAGGAACGTTGTCCGTACGCGTTGCCTGCACGCTCGGCCCGAATTCCGGGGCACGTACTGCGGCGAGTGAACGGTTCGCGTTGTGTGGCTTCGCCATGACCTTGCCCATCAGACGTGTGACACCCTTCTTGGTGAAATTCAGGGAGCCGACGGCCGACCGGTGGCTCCTGCCGGCCGGACCGGCGGTGACGTGAAATCGATCGGCGCTGATGTCGTGGACCGCTTCGCGCATGTGCCGCGGAGGCGGGAGCGGATGCGGATGCCGTGCGAAGTTCGAGCGCGAGGACCTCGCACGCGTCAGCTCGGGTGGGCCGAGGAATGCCGTCACGGAGCGGGTTGCCGTCGCGGAGCCCCCGTGCCACACCGGCACGGGCGCCGGCCCCTCGGTGGGAAAGGGGCATGGCACTCCCTTGGTTGCGGGCCCATGTGGCCCTCGGGCATCCCGTCTTCGGGCGGCGGCCTCGGATGGGAAAGGTCCGCCGCCCGTCCGGCAAATGCCGAGCCTAGAGTGTCAGGACGGTGTCATGACCAGAGGTCAATCGGTCGTTTGTGGCTGCGGCTGCTTCTCGGGTACGAGATTCTCCGCGGGCTTGGCCTTCACCAGCCACAGGCCGGTGAAGAGGGCGGTGAGCCAGGAGGCGGCACCGGCGGTGATGAAGGCGCTGTTGAGGCCGGCCTCGAAGGACGCGCCGTTGGACTCCCGGGTGAGAACGATGGCACCGAGCACCGCCACGCCGAGCACCGCACCGATCTGCCGGGCCGTGCTGCTGATCCCGGAGGCGAGGCCGCCCTCCTGCGGGTTGACCGCCTGGATGGCGGCGCCGGTCAGCGGCGACATGGCCAGAGCGAAACCGCCGCCGGTGATCGCCAGGCGCCACCACACGTTCCAGTAGCTGGTGTCCGCATGGACGAACCCGAGGGTCAGCAGTCCCAGCCCGGCCAGCGACAGGCCGCTGGTGACCACGATCCGGAAGCCGTACTTCGCGGCCAGCCGGCCCGCGTACGGGCTGACCATCGCCATGCCGAGCGAGATGGGCAGGGTCTCCAGGCCGGCGCTCAGCACCGAACTGTGCTGCACCGCGACGAAGAACTGCGAGAAGAAGAAGACCGACCCCATGAGCGCGAAACCGACCATGACCATGGCCGTGTTGGACACCGTGAACAACCGGTTCCGGAACAGTCGCAGCGGCATCATCGGCGCCGGGGTACGTCCTTCCACGGCGACGAACAGCGCGAGAACCACGGCGGCGACGGCGAAGCTGCCCAGGATGGTCGGCGAGGTCCAGCCCTTGGAACCGCCTTCGATCAGCCCGTAGGTCAGCGCCCCGACGCCCAGGATGGACAGGATCGTTCCCGGGATGTCGATGGCCGGTGCGCCGGGGTTGCGGGACTCGCTCAGGGTGGGCAGCGCGGCCAGCACCAAGGCCACCCCGATGGGCACGTTGACCAGGAAGATGGAGCGCCAGTCGAAGGCGTCCACCAGGACGCCGCCGGCCAGCGGTCCCGCCGCCAGGCCGATTCCGCTGACACCGGCCCACAGCCCGATCGCCTTGACGCGTTCCTGGGGAACGGGATAGGCGGCTGCGAGCAGGGCGAGGGAGCCCGGGCTCATCGCCGCGGCCCCGATGCCCTGCAACACCCGTCCGGTGATCAGCCAGTCGAGCGACGGCGCGACGGCGCACACCACGGACGCGAGGGTGAAGACCACCGCGCCGGACAGGTATACGCGCTTACGGCCGAAGCGGTCGGCGAAGACGCCACCGGACAGCAGGAGCATGGCGACCAGCAACACATATGCGTCGACAATCCACTGCAGGCCGGACAGTTCGGTGTGCAAGCGCTGCTGCATGTCTGGGAGCGCCACACCGACGATGGTGCTGTCGAGTAGTACCATGAACTGCCCTACGCAGGCCATGGCGAGCACTACCGACCGGTTCGATCGAACTTCTGTGGACACAGAAGACCCCTTTTACCACTACCGATCTCGATGGATCCTCGCGACGAGCGAGAATGATGTTCGCGCACTAGCGACTTGTTGTTGCCACGGCCAGCCGTGAGCTGAACTCCCGGCCGTGCGCCAGCAATTCACCCGTCACCCGCGCAAGATGAACAGACTGTTCCGGGTTCAGTCGGGGATCGCAGACGCTGCGATAATTCGCGGCAAGGTATGTGTCGTCGATCCGTGTGGCGACGCATTCGCTGACATCGTCACCGGACACCTCCAGATGGATTCCACCCGGGGTGACGCCCGTGTCGTTGCAGGCGCTGAAGAACGCGCGTATTTCCTCCTCGATCGCGGAAACCTGGCGCGTCTTGACTCCTGCTGGGCTGACGACCGTGTTGCCGTGCATCGGGTCGCACAGGACCCGGTCGGCCCAGCCCTCCGCGACGATACGGCTCAGCATGGCGTAGACGAGGTCGTAGGCCCGTCGACGTCCCATCCGGAAGATGAAGGCCAGCCGGCCCGGGATGTTGTCGGGATTGAGCACGGCGTGCAGGTCCATCAGGTCCGCCGGTGTGGCGCTCGGCCCGATCTTCACCGCGAGCGGATTGGCTATCTGGGCGGCGAAGGCGATGTGGGGGCCGGTCAGCCATCGCGTGCGTTCGCCGATCCAGAGCAGATGTGCCGAATGATCGTACGTCCTGCCGTCGTCCGCGCTGCGGCGGGTCTGCGGCCGCTCGTAGTCGAGCAGCAGCGCTTCGTGCGAGCTGAACACGCCCGCTCTCTCCAGGTAGGAGAGGGTTTTGCCGGACTGTTCGTAGGCACGAACCAGGTTCCATGGGTCGGGAGTTCGTTTGCCCGGCGAGAAGGCGGCGTCGTTGACCGCGTCACCGAAGTAGGAGGGAAGTGTGAGTCCTGCACGGCGCTCCATGGGCGCCGAGCGTGGTTTTGCGTACTGTCCGGCGATCCGCCCGACGGTCACGACCGGGCGGCCGGACTTCGCCTCGATCGCATCGGACATGGTCTGTAACAGGGACACCCGTTTCGCCACCGACCGCCGCGTGTTGTCACGGAAGGTCTCGGCGCAGTCGCCGGCTTGCAGGAGAAATGCTGGTTCCGCCAGCCGGGCGCGTAAGCGGCGGATGTCGGAGGCCGGCACCAGAGGTGCCGCCCGGGCCAGCGCGAGGCGCGTGCGGCGCACCTCCGATTCCACTGGCCAATCCGGTTGGTGGTCGCGCTTGTACGTGGCCGGTAATCCGACGAAATCCACTGGCAAAACCCCCGTCAGACCCTATGGATGTGGAACAAGCGCAGCCTTCTAGGACAGCGCGCCGGGCAGCGATGACTCCGCGGCGGTGAGTCGCAGGATCGCATCGAGCAGCTCCGGAAAACGGTCGCGCAGGTCGTCGGTGCGCAACCAGATCCGCCGGCATCTGCCGTCGACGGCCATGCGCACGACCCCGGCCTCGCGAAGGATGCGCCAGTGACTGGTCAGCGTCGACTTCGGCACATCCAAACCATCGACTGCGCAGGTCAGACCGGGATTTGCGGCGGCCCGCCGCACCAACTCCAAGCGCACCGGATCGCCGAGCGCATAGAGCACCGACGCGAGGGTCAGTGTCTCGGGTGCAGGCTCGGGAAGCGGTCGCATGTCCATGACCCTACCACACAGTTCGATAGTTCGGGACTGTCGAACAGTTGGCTAGGCCATCCAGTTGCCGGCGGCCGCGCTCACGAGTGCGGCCTCCTGCCGCGCTCACTGCGACGCGGCCTCCTGACGCTGGTCACGGGCCAGCGCGTCCAGGCGTGTCTGCCAGGTCCGTGCGCGCGGCGCCGGTCCCGCCACGGTCGTACGTCCGACCCATGCGCGCACCGGCCGAACGCCGTGCAGCGCGTTGACCGCCCAGGTTTCCAGGCCGGACAGGTCCTGGGGGCGGGGGCACGCGTAGGCGACACGGATCCCGGAGGCGGCCGCGATCCGCAGGAGCGTTGTCCGCGTGACGCTTGGCAGCAGATCCAGGCGTTCCGCATCCGGCGCGTACAGGGTGTCGCCCCGCCACCAGAGCAGGCTGGTCGTCGTCCCCTCGACCAGCCTGCCGTCCTCGGAGAGAATGATCGCCTCGTCGGCGCCCCGGCGCCGGGCCTCCGACCGCAGATCGGCCAGCCAGTCCAGGTCGGGGCCCTTCACGTACGGATGCCGCCGCTGGTCGGCGCCGTCGTGCACCCAGACCCGGACGCTCGCGCCACGAGCCGGCGCCGTCCGCAGCCACAGATGAAATGTCGGTGAACCGTCCAGGACGCCGAGCTCCATCCGGGGGAACCAGCGGCCGCGGTCCGGAATGCGCTGGAGCGCGGCGCGCAGAAACCTGGATGTGCGTTCCCGCGGCAGGCCGAACGATGCCGCGCACGCGGTGGTGAAACGGTCGATGTGCGTCTCGAGCGCCACGACCCTGCCGTCGGCGACCAGCCACGAGTCGATGACGTCCACGTGTCCGCCCAGCGGTACGGCGGAGAAGGTGCCGCTGGACTCGGACCAGCG
Source organism: Streptomyces sp. NPDC030820 (assembly GCF_055572075.1). Taxonomy (NCBI): domain Bacteria; kingdom Bacillati; phylum Actinomycetota; class Actinomycetes; order Kitasatosporales; family Streptomycetaceae; genus Streptomyces; species Streptomyces sp. NPDC030820. The sequence goes on along the minus strand of NZ_JBVIEB010000002.1, from coordinate 818,317 downwards.
CCAGCGCCGGTCTGCGGTGCCGGCGCCAGTCACAGCCGCCGTCCCACGGTGTGCGACGGCAGGGCCCGCACCGAGGCACTGGCTTTGAGCAGCATCTCGTCGAGTTCTTCGGCGGGGCTGGAGTCGAGGACGATGGCGCCGCCGGCACCGATGCTCAGCTCGTCGCGGTACCGGACGGCGGTGCGGATCACGATGTTGAGATCGGCCGTGCCGGTCAGCCCGAGGTATCCGAGCGCACCCGAGTAGATGCCGCGGGCCTCCGTCTCCAGCCCGTCGATGATCTCCATGGTGCGCAACTTCGGCGCGCCGGTCATCGAGCCACCCGGGAAGCAGTGGCGTACACACTCCACGGCGCTGGTCTCCGGGCGCAGGACTCCCCTGACGGTGGACACCAGTTGGTGCACGGTGGCGTAGGACTCCACCGCCATGAAGCTCGGGACGCCGACGCTTCCGATCTCGCAGACCCGGCCCAGGTCGTTGCGGAGCAGATCGACGATCATGAGGTTCTCGGCCCGGGTCTTGGCGCTGCTCGCGAGTTCCGCGGCGAGTGCGGCGTCGCGGACCGGATCGGTGCTGCGGGGTGCCGTGCCCTTGATGGGTTTCGTCTCCACCACGCGGTCGGCGTCGATCTTGAGGAACCGCTCGGGCGACGAGCTGAAGACCGTGACCTCGCCGAGCCGCAGCAGGGCGGCGTACGGCGCCGGGTTGGAGGCGCGCAGCCGGCGGTAGTACGCCAGGTCGTCGCCGTGGAAGGGGACCCTGACCTTGTTCGTCAGGCATATCTCGTAGCTCTCACCGGCGACGAGTTGCCGCCTGCACTCCTCGATGTCCCGCACATAGCCCTCGGTGTCCCGGGCCAGCCACGGGCGCGGATCGACGCTGTCGTCGGCCGTCCCGGCGGCACTCGCCCCGTCGGCCGTCCGGGTGCCGTCGGGCCGGCCGAGCAACTCGACCAGGTTGGCGGCGGTGCCGTCGATCCACTTCTGCGCGGACTTCCTGCTCTCCGTATCGCCGCGGTGCAGGGCGACCACATAGGTGAACTCACGCTCGTGGTCGACGGCGATCAGGCGGTCGGCGAACATCCATGCGGCGTCGGGGGTTTCGGCGCCGTGCCGGTTGTCGGAGCCGAGGTCGCCCTTCAACTCGTAGCCGAAGTACCCGACATAGCCGCTCGTGAAGTCGAACGGCAGGCCCGGGTCGCTCAGTCGGCGTTCGGCGAGCCGCCGGTCCAGGACGTCGAAGACGGTGCCGTTCTCCGCGTGCACACCCGTCGCGTTCCGCACCAGCACGGCCCGGTCGGCACGTCGGTAGGTCAGCACCTCGCTGAGCGGTCCCGAGGCGTCGCCGAGGAAGGAGAACCGGGACAGTCCTGGCTCGATGCGGCTGCTGTCGAGCCAGAAGGCGTACTCCGACTGCCCGAACAGCGCGGTGTACGCCGCCTCGGTGTCCACCGCGCCCGGAACCGCGAGTTCGAGAAGCTGGTAGGCGGCGCGGCCCGGGCCTGCCGGGCGACGCTCGACGGCGGACGCCGGTCGGGCCTGCGCTCGGCCGGGAGCCCTGCCGCCGGTCCTCCCGGCGCGGGCGGCCGTGAGGGCCTTGAAGTTGGCCATCAGTTCGCGGCCGTATTCCGAGGCGATGGACTCGGGATGGAACTGCACTCCCCACAGGGGGCGGGTGCGGTGCCGGATCGCCATCACGACACCGTCCTCCGCCCAGGCCGTGGCCTCGATCGCCTCGGGCAGCGGCTCCTCGATGCACAACGAGTGATAGCGAACGGCGGTGAAATCCTGCGGGATACCGCTGAACAGTTCGCCGCCCTTGTGCCGGACCCTGGTCAGATGGCCGTGTCGCGGTTGTGGGGCACGGTCGACCGTCGCCCCGGTGGCGTGGGCGATCGCCTGATGACCGAGGCAGACTCCGAGCACCGGCAATTCCGCCCTGGCCAGGACCTCCCCGGCATACCCCAGATCGCGCGCGTTCCGCGGACTGCCGGGGCCGGGCGAAATCACCATGTTGTCGAATTCCGCCAGGTCCAGCGTTGCCAGCACTGGATCGTCGTTCTTCAGAACGACCGGCTCACACCCGTTCACCCCGGCGATCAACTGGAAGAGATTGAACGTGTACGAGTCGTAGTTGTCGATGATCAGGCTACGCATGGGAATACGTCCAGACGGTACGTCGGAATGCGGCATCGGCATGTGTCACCCGAGGGTGGGGACGGCGGATCGGGCGTCCCAGGCGGCACGGTGGTGTTCGCGGGGGTCGGGCTCGACTCGACAGGTCGTGTCGAAAATCATGACCGGGCGGTTCTCGTCGTAGCGGGGCCAGCCGGGATCGCCCGTCCTGGCGAACCGGACCCAGCTGCTGCGCAGGGAGCGGCCGAGGTCGGCGGGGGCGTCGGGGCCGACCTGGGGTGCGAAGGCCGGATCGGTGAGCTGGTCGAAGAGGAAGGGGACTTCCAGAAAATGGGCCGCGCCGTAGCGGCCGTCGAAGGCGGGAGACTGCTGCCAGGTGAATTCGTAGGCGAAGGTGTTGCCACCGGCCATGGCGTGCAGACGGGTGAGTTCGATGCAGGGGCCGCGCCAGATCCAGTTGGTCACCGTTTCGGCGAGCTGCTCTCCGAGCGGCAGGTGTCCGTAGAGGGATGCGGCGGCCGCGCGGCAGGCATCGGGCACGTCATAGGCGTTCTGGGCGTCCAGGAGGTCCTGCTCGGTGGCGGAGCCGAACTGCCCGTTGCGTGTCAGGAAGTAGCGCGCCTCGTCGCGGTTGGTGCCGATGAGGAGGTCGACGGAGGACGGAATGCGTTCGCTCAGTGCCGAGTCGGGGAACAGGGTGCCGTCCACGACCGGCATGTAGGGGCTGAACCAGTAGGTGTAGGGGTGCCAGCGGCGGGCGTCGCGGAAGCGGACGTCCAGGGCGCGCTGGCGACGGCCCAGCAGTTCCTTGAGCGGGATCTCCCCCAAGCCGGTCTCGGCGCCCAGGTCGGCGAGGACGCGCCGGGCGACCGCGCGTCCCTCCTCCTCTTCCACGACCAGGGTCGGGCACGGGCTCTGCAGGATGGCCCGGTGCAGCAGCCCTTCGCCGGCCGCGGTCCTGGCGATCGCCGAGATGATGGCGCTGCCGGAGGAGTTGCCGAAGACGGTGACGGCGTCCGGGTCGCCGCCGAAAGCCGCGATGTTGTCGCGCACCCACCGCAGCGCGGCGACGACGTCGTGCATGCCCGCATTGGTGGTGCCGCCCGGCACGGAGAGGAATCCGTCGACGCCGAGGCGGTAGTTCATCGCGACCACGACGACGCCCTCGCGCGCGAAGACCGACCCGTCCGCACGGGGCGTGGAGGCACTGCCGGAGATGTAACCGCCGGCGTGCACCCAGACCATGACCGGCAGCCGGGACTCCCCCGGTGCGGGGGTGTACACATTGAGGCTCAGGCAGTCGGTTCCCCACGGGTAGAGCGGGGTGGCGTCCACGAGCGAGTACGTGGTGGGCTGCGGTGCGGCGGGGCCGTACTCGAATGCCTCCCGCACCTCGTCCCAGGGCTGCGGCGGCTGCGGAGGTTTGAACCGGTTGTCGCCGTAAGGCTCCGCCGCGTACGGGATTCCCTTGAACGATATGACGCCCTCGTGTTCCCGGCCCGCGACGACACCCGAAGTCGTGGTCACCAGAGCCGGTTTCTCCGCGTTCTCGTGTGTGGTCACTGCTAATCCTTTCCGGATACGCTCTGCCGGCGCCGGGTCATCGCTGGGCAAACGCTAAAGAGGCCGAGTTGTGCCTCGCAATTGCCGGAAGGGGCTGGCCGCATTCGGCCAGTGCGACGGTATGCCGGCCGCTGCCGTACCGGTCGCGCAGAGCACGATATCCCCGCACAGCCAAGGCGGCTCGCCGTGGTCGAGCCATGCGAAGGGTGGCCACATGCGGCCGCCCGCTTCCGGTTGTTGCGGGTGTCCACCACCGATATCTAGCGTCTCCGACGTCCGAATATTAAGCGTCTATGCGAGACGAGGATTCGGTGATGGGGGAACGTACCCAGGTACTCGTGATCGGCGGCGGGCCGGCGGGCAGCACGGCCGCCGGACTGCTCGCGCGGCAGGGCATCCAGGTGACGCTGTTGGAGAGTGCGACATTTCCGCGGTACCACATCGGCGAGTCGATCTTGCCTTCGGTGCTTCCGGTGCTGGACCTGCTGGGCGTCCGGGAGAAGATCGACAAGCACGGCTTCGTACGGAAGGACGGTGCCTACTTCGAGTGGGGCCCGGAGAACTGGGATCTCAACTTCGACCATCTCACGGGATCCGGCCGGTACAGCTATCAGGTGGTCCGCTCGGAATTCGACCACATCCTGCTGAACAACGCGGCCGAACTCGGCGTGGACGTACGGCAGGGCGTCAGGGTCACCGAGCTCGAATTCAGCGAGGGCCGGCCGGTCAGGGCGCACTGGGCCGCCACCGGCGACCGGTCCGTCACCGGTGAGATCCGCTTCGACTTCCTGGTGGACGCCTCCGGCCGGGCGGGCCTGATGGCCACCAAGTACCTGAAGAACCGCCATTATCAGGAGGCTTTCAAGAACATCGCGGTGTGGTCCTACTGGCGCGGGGTGAAGCCGCTGGACCGGGGACCCGAGGGCGCGATCGCGGTCTGCTCGGTGCCCTACGGCTGGTTCTGGGCGATCCCGCTGCACGACGGCACCCACTCGATCGGCCTGGTGGCCAAGCGGACCGCCTTCACCGAGGAACGGGATCGGCTCGGCAGCATCGAGGCCGTCTACTTCGACGCGCTCGCCCAGTGCCCGCGGGTCGCCGAGATGGTCGACGGGGCGGAGCGGCTGCCCGAACTGAAGGTCGAGCAGGACTACTCGTACAGCTCGGAACAGTTCACCGGCCCGGGCTATCTGATGATCGGCGACGCGGCCTGCTTCCTGGACCCGCTGCTGTCCACGGGCGTGCACCTGGCCACGTTCAGCGCGCTGCTGGCCGCCGCGGCCATCTCCGCCGTCGTGGACGGCGACCTGTCCGAGGAGGAGGCCGGCTCCTTCTTCGCCAAGGCCTACCGGCAGGCGTACGAGCGGCTGCTGGTGGTGGTGTCCTTCTTCTACAAGAGCTACAACCGCCAGTCGCAGTTCTTCGAGGCGGACAAGCTGACCCGGCGGGAACGGCACATGCTCAACCTGTACGAGTCGTTCCTGCACATCGTGACCGGGGTCGAGGACCTGGACGACACCCGGGACGGCTCCGGCGCGCTGGACAAGGTGGCCGAACGCATCCGCGCCCAGGGCGACATCGACACCCAGGGCGGCATCCTGGCCGGCCACAACGAGGCGATGAACTCGATGCCCGCATCGCCGGAGAAGGCCGTCGGCGGGCTGTATCTCGAACTGGAGCCGAAGCTTCGCATCCGGCGGCTGGTCGAGCCGGCCGTCGAGGCGGAGTGACCTCGGCGCAGAGCGTGACGCTGCTGCTGGCGCTGGCCGTGGTGCTGGTCGTGGCCAAGGCGCTCGGCTCGCTGCTGGCCCGGTTCGGCCAGCCCTCGGTGATCGGGGAGATCCTGGCCGGCATCCTGCTCGGCCCGACCCTGCTGCCCTGCGCTGTGGAACGCACCTTGTTCCCGGCCGACATCCATCTGGTCCTCGGTGCGCTGGGCAACCTCGGGATCGCGCTGTTCCTGTTCCTGATCGGCCAGGACCTCGGCCGGCATCCGCCGCGCCGGCACACCGGTGTTGTGCTCGCCACCACGTTCGGCTCCCTCGCCCTGCCCTTCGGTCTCGGGTGCCTGCTGGCCGCGACCGTGATCGAGCCCTCCGGCGGGCGGTCGCTGGGCTTCGCCCTGTTCCTGGGGACCGCGATGTCGGTGACCGCGTTTCCGGTGCTGGCCCGCATCGTCCGCGACCGCGGTCTGCTGGGCACCCCGGTGGCCGGGATCTCGCTGGCCAGTGCCGCGATCGGAGACCTGCTCGCCTGGTCGATGCTGGCCGTGACGATCATGGTGAACTCCGGCCGGACCCAGTGGCGGCTGCTGCTGGTGATTCCGTTGCTGGGACTGGTGTTCGGGGTGGCACGACCGCTGCTGGCCCGGTGGGCGCGGTGGCGGGCGCGGCGCGCGCGGACGCCGGAGCCGTTCATGATGGCGCTGGCCGGACTGCTGGGCCTCGGCGCCACGACCGAGTGGCTGGGCCTGCACTTCATCTTCGGCGCGTTCGTGTTCGGCCTGATCATGCCGTCGGGCCCGGGCGGGCTGCGTGAGCCGGCCGGCCGCCGGTTGGGGCTGGTGACCGAACACCTGTTGCTGCCGGTCTACTTCGTGGTCGCCGGCGCGCAGGTGGACCTGTCCCGGCTCGGGGTGTCCGGGCTCGCCGAACTGGGCGCGATCATGCTGGTCGCGGTGGGCGGCAAGTTCCTCGGCGCGACGGCCGGCGCGCGGTGGGCCGGACTCGACTGGCGGCGCTCCGCGGTGCTGGCGACCCTGGCCAACACCAGAGGGCTCACCGAACTGATCATTCTCACCACCGGGTTGCAACTCGGACTGCTGGATCAGCGGCTGTACTCGCTGATGGTGCTCATGGCGGTGCTGACCACCGTGATGGCCGGTCCCCTGCTGCGCGTGCTCTACCCCCCTCGGCTGGTCGCCGTGGACCGGGACCGGGTCGAAGGACCGGTGTCCGGCCAGTCTCCGGCCGCCACCGGACCGGCCGCCGGCGTCCGGGCATAAATGATCTCGAATGGAGTGGCAGACCATGGTCAGCGAGCTGATCAATTCCGACAAACGATTCCTGGAGATACTCGACCGGCTGACCACCAAGTCGATCGACGACTACTACAACCCCTACCGGCTGTTCGAGTGGCCGGACAGCCTGCCGGACGACATGTGGTGGATGAGCCCGGAACTGACCACCACCCATGGCACCCCGCTCGCCGAGCGGCTGAGCGAAAGGGAGTTGTACGCGCTCTCCAGGTTCGAGAGCATCAACTTCTACAGCCTGAACGTGCACGGCATCCGGGAACTGCTCATCGAGGTCACCCGGCGCATCCACACCCGGGGATTCGAGACCCCGTCGGAGTTCTTCCACCACTTCATCGGTGAGGAGAACGAGCACATGTGGTTCTTCGCCGAGTTCTGCCTGCGCTACGGCGGGAAGATCTACCGGCAGCCGGCCGGGGCGAACGCGGAGATCCCGAGGTCGGACGTGGAGAGCCTGCTGGTCTTCGCGCGCATCCTGATCTTCGAGGAGCTGGTCGACCACTTCAACTCCCGGATGGCCCTGGACGAACGGCTGCACGACACCATCCGGGCCATCAACCGGATTCACCACCAGGACGAGTCCCGGCACATCGCGTTCGGCCGCGAGCTGGTCACCGCGCTCTTCGCCCAGGTGAAGCAGACCGCGACCGAGCAGGAACTGGCCGGCATAGCCGACTATCTGCGCCGGTACATGGCCTACAGCTTCGAATCGCTGTTCAACCCGCACGTCTACCGGGACGCCGGCCTCGCCGACCCGCTGGCCGTGCGCGACGAACTGCTGGCATCGCCCACGCGGGCGGAGTTCGAGCAGAACATCTTCCGCAAGACCTCGAAATTCCTCGAGAAGATCGGGATCGTCTCATGACCGCGCACGCCGCCCGGGCCACACACACCGACGCGCCGGCCATTCTCGACCCGGACCAGACCGATCTGCTGCACGAGCTGGACGGCGTGTTCACCGGCTGGGGGCGGGCCGCCGGTGCCCGGGAGATCCTGCCGCCGCCGGTCTACCGCGTCTCGGACCTGGAGAAGTTCGACGTCTACACGAATTTCCCGCACCTCGCCCTGGTCGCGGCCCCGCTGGAACTGGCGGGCGGCCCCGCCGAGCCCGCGGACGGCCGGTTCGCCCCGGACGACCTGCGTGCGGCCCGGCTCGGCCTGCCGCACGCCACCTGCTTCGGCGCCTACCTGTTCCACGAGGACGCCGAGCTCGCCCAGGACACCCTGATCACCCTGGTGAACCGGTGTTTCCGCAATGAGGAGCACTACGTCCCGCTGCGCCGGCTGGCCAGCTTCCAGATGCGGGAGATCGTGGCGCTGGGCTCGTACGAGCACACTCAGCGGGTGCTGGCCGAGTTCACCGAGCGGATCACCGGGTTCGGGGCGGCGCTGGGCCTGGCCCTGAACCGGGTGGCCGCGTCCGACCCGTTCTTCGAGAAGGACGGCGCGCGGGCGCTGATGTCCCGGCTCAGCCCGGTCAAGTACGAGTTCCAGGCCGGTGACCTGGCCATCGCCTCGGTCAACACGCACCGCAACTTCTTCGGCGAACGCTGCCGCATCCGGCTGGCCGGAGAAGACGGCTACGCCTTCACCAGCTGCGTGGCGTTCGGGCTGGAGCGCTGGCTGGCCGTGCTGCTGGACGCGCACGGAAGCGCGCCGAGGGCGCTGGCGGCGGTTCGGGACGCCGCCGCGAGGGTCCGGTGACGGCACCCGGCCGGGTCGGCATCGACATGGTCCCGTTCGGCCGCGTACGGGACCTGGTACGCGACGAGGCCGTGCTGGCCCGGATGCTCTCCGCCGAGGAGATCCGGATCTCCCGTGGCGACCGCGGACCGGACATCCCGGGTATCGCCGGCCGGCTGGCCGCGAAGGAGGCGGTGTTCAAGCTGTTCCAGGTGCCCGACCAGACCCTGCCGTGGCGCGGCATCGAGATCCTGCCCGCCGACGGCGGCTGGCCCGAGGTGCGGCTGGCCGGCCGGGCCGCCGAACTCGCCCGGCGCGCCGGTATCGAGCACATCTCGGTGAGCATCACCCACGACGACCCCTGTGCCGTGGCGGTGGCGTTCACGGCCTGCAACCCAGAGAACAGGAGTGCACATGGCAGCGACGGGCATTGACGAGGTCCGCAACTGGATCCTGAAGCGGCATCCGGAACGGCAGGCCATCGACGCCGAGGTGAATCTGATCCAGACCCGACTGGTCGACTCGCTGACCTTCGTGGAGCTGGTCTACGTGATCGAGAACGCCACCGGCGTGGAGATCGACTTCGACAACATCGACATCCAGGACTTCCAGACTCTCGCCGCGATCGAGAAGGCGTTCTTCGTCGCGGCCTGACCGGCAACAGGAGGGAGGCATCTCATGGAAGCCGTCTCGTACACGGCCCAATGGACTGCCGCGGCACGGGCGTTGGAGACCGAACGCGGGGACCGGGCGATCTTCTCGGATCGCTACGCCCGCGCGCTGGCAGCGCCGCGCGGATTCGAGCTGCTGGAGAAGAACCGGGGCAGCGGGCTGATCCCGTTCATCGCGATACGCACCCGGTACCTGGACGAGAGCATTCGGCAGATCCTCACGGACGACGGCATACGGCAGATCGTGTTCGTCGCAGCCGGCATGGACACCCGCCCGTTCCGGCTGGACTGGCCGGACGACGCCACGGTGTACGAGGTCGATTTCCCGGCGCTGCTGGAGGAGAAGCGCCGGCGGCTGACCGGACTGAGCGCGCAGCCGCGGGTGACCCGCCGTGAGGTGGCCGTGGACCTGCGCCAGGAGTGGCTGCCCCGGCTGGAGCAGGCCGGGTTCGACCGGGGCCGCCCCACCCTGTGGATCGTCGAGGGGCTGATGTTCTTCCTCACCCCGGAGCAGGCGACCAACCTGCTGCGCACCCTCGGCTCGGCGTCGGCCCCGGGCAGCTGGCTGGGCGTCGACTTCGTCAGCCAGGCGCTGCTGCGCAGCCCGTTCTCCCGGGAGTTCCGCCGCAACCTCGAAGAGGACGGCACGCCCTGGCTGTTCGGCACCGACGAGCCCGAGGAGTATCTGGCCTCGATCGGCTGGAAGGCGCGCGACGTCAGGGAACCCGGCGAGCCGAGCACCGCGCACGAGGACTGGCCGTTCGAGGTCCAGCCCCGGGAGCGCAAGGGGCCCTCGCGCAGCTGGCTGGTGCGCGCCGAGTTCGTGGGCGGCTGAGAGCGGGGGTCTGCTCGGGGCCCTCGTCCCTCCGCACCTCTCTGGCCCACCCACGAGGTGCCCGATCTCGGCTGTTCCGAAGTTTTTCCGATGCTGTTTCCGATGCGAAGGCCTTCCTGTCAGCGAAAGAAATGCGGGTCGGAGGGGAGAGATCATCATGGCGACCGACGGTGGGGAATGGTGGGCGGCGGCGGGCGGCTATGTGGCCGAGCTGCTGTCCGCCCTCGCGAAGGAACCGGAAAAGCCGGTGCTGCACTATCGCGGTTCCTGGACGACCGGGGGTGCGCATCAGCGCTCGGTGACCGGGATCTACCGGGCTCTGCGCGAATCCGGGGTGGGACACGGCACGGTCGTCGGCGTGCTGACCGCGTCGAACAGCCCGGACATACTCGCGGTGCGGCACGCGGCCCATCTGCTCAGGGCGGCGGTCGGGCATCTGCGCTCGACCAATCCGGGGTCGAGCACGGCGATGCTGTCGATCGACGATCAGCTCGAGATTCTCCGGGGCACCGGGGCGGCGGTGCTGTATGCCGATCGGGAAAGCGCCGGCCGGGCGGCCGAGCTCGCGCGGCTGGCCGGTGTTCCGCTGATCGGCCCCGCCGTACCCGGGGCGCGGGAGGTCACCCCGAGCGACGACCCGGGTCCGGGCGACGTCGTGCCGTGGTCACCGGAGGACCTGGCGGCCGTGGCGTTCACCAGCGGCAGTACCGGGCGGCCCAAGGGGATCAGGAAGTCGCGCCGGTCCTGGGACAGCGTGGTGTACGGCACCATCGCCCAGGGCCGGGAGGCCGAGCAGATCACGGCGCTGGTCGGCACACCGCTGAGTCAGACCGTGGCGCAGTTGGCCGATGCGGCGCTGATCGACGGCGGCCGGCTGGTGCTGTTGGAGGAGTTCACGCCGGACGCCTGGCTCGGTGCGGTGAAGGAGCACTCGGTGACCCGGACGTTCATGGCGACGAGTCATCTGTACCGGCTGCTCGATCACCTGGAGGAGCTGGGGCTGTGCGATCCGGTGGCCGCCGGGCTGACCGGCCTGCGCCGCCTCGACTACGCCGGAAGCCCGGCTGCTCCGGCCCGGCTCGCCGAGGCCGTGAAGCTGTTCGGTACCAGCCTGTTCCAGCAGTACGGCACCTCCGAGAGCGCCAGGATCAGTTTTCTGGCACCGCGGGAACACACCGACCCGGAGCTGCTGGCGACGGTGGGCCGGCCGTTCCCCGGTGTCGAGATCGGCATCTGCGATCTGGAAACGGGCGCTCCGCTGCCCGACGGGCAGACCGGCGAGGTGCGGGTCCGGTCCCCGCACGTCATGGACGGCTACCTCGACGAGGTGCTCACGGCGAAGGTGCTGCGCGACGGCTGGTATCACACCGGTGACATCGGCTACCGCGACGAGCACGGCTATCTCCATCTGCTGGACCGGATCGCCGACATGGTCAAGATCGACGGGGTCAAGGTGTATCCCACGGTGGTCGAGCGCGCGATGCTGACGCTTCCGGGGATCGCGCAGGCCGTCGTGTACGGCTTCCTGGGCCAGGACGGCCTGGAGCATCTGCACGCCGCGATCACCCTTCGCCCGGGTGCCTCCGTGGATGTCGGCGCGGTGCGCACCCACCTGGGCAACATCCTCTCGCCGGCGCACGTTCCGGAACAGGTGCTCGTCCTCGACGAGGTCCCCCTGAACGCCGCCGGCAAGCCCGACAAACCACGCCTGCGGCTGGAACACGCGTCACACGCCTGACGGCAGGCAGGATCCATCCCTATCGACGATGTGGAGAACCATGCCCACACATCTGGATTACTTCAGGACCGAGATCACCCCGGCACAGACGCAGACCCGTACGTTTCTCGAGATCGGCAGGCAGGCCGGGAACTTCCCGAGCGCCACGGCGCGGGTCCCCGAAGGGGACACCGAGGTGAGCGTGTGGTGCAGCAACGACTACCTCGGCATGGGGCAGCATCCGATGGTGCTGGCCGCGGTGCACAATGCCGTGGCCAGGTTCGGTGCCGGGTCGGGTGGTTCGCGCAACATCGGCGGCACGAACCACTGTCACGTCGAGTTGGAACAGGAGCTCGCCGACTGGCACGGCAAGGAGTCGGCGCTGCTGTTCTCGTCCGGCTACACCGCCAACGACGGTGCGCTGACGGTGCTGGCGGGCACGCCGGCCGACACCGTGGTCTTCTCCGACGAGCTGAACCATGCCTCGATCATCGACGGGCTGCGGCACAGTGGCGCGACCAAGCGGATATTCCGGCACAACGACGTCGGGCATCTGGCCCGGCTGCTCGCCGAGACGGACCCGGAGTTACCGAAACTGATCGTGCTGGAGTCGGTCTACTCGATGTCGGGCGACATCGCCCCGCTCGCCGAGATCGCCGATCTGGCGGAGCGTTTCGGTGCGACCACGTTCCTCGACGAGGTGCACGCGATCGGCATGTACGGGCCGGAGGGCGCGGGCATCGCGGCACGCGAGGGCATCGCCGACCGCTTCGACATCGTCATGGGCACCCTCGCCAAGGGGCTCGGGACGGTGGGCGGCTACATCGCCGGGCCGAACGCACTGGTCGATTACGTCAGGACCGCGTCGCGCGCGTTCGTCTTCACCACCTCCATGCCGCCGGCCACGGCGGCGGGCGCGCTCGCGGCGGTACGGCACCTGCGCGGATCGGAGGTGGAGCGGCAGCGGCTCGCCGAGAACGCCCGGCTGCTGCATCGTCTGCTGCAGGACGCCGGCATCCCGTTCAAGTCCGCCGACTCGCACATCGTCTCGGCGATGGTCGGCGACGACGCGCTGTGCAAGCAGGCCTCGGCGCTGCTGCTCGACCGGCATGGCATGTATGTGCAGGCCATCAACGCGCCCAGTGTGCGCGCGGGTGACGAGCTGCTGCGGATCGCACCGTCGGCGACCCATACCATGACGGATGTGAAGGAGTTCGCGGAGGCGCTCGCCGGGATCTGGCGCGACCTCGGCATCCCGACCGCCTCCATGCGCGGCGGAGCGTCCTCGGCCGTGAAGGAAGTGGTGTGACCCGACCACTGGCCGCCGTGCTCGCCGACACAGCGGCACGGCGGCCGGCCGCGCCGGCGGTGATCTTCGAATCCACCTCCGTCACCTACCGGCTGCTGTGGGAGCAGGCACGCACCTGTGCCGCCGAGCTGCGCCGGCACGGGATCGGGCCGGGTGACCGGGTCGCCCTGCTGCTGCCCAACACCCCTCGGTTCCCCGTCGCCTACTACGGCACGCTCGCCCTGGGCGCCACCGTGGTCCCGATGAACGTGCAACTGCGGGCCGAGGAGATCGAGTTCGTGCTCGCCGACAGTGGCGCACGCGCGCTGATCTGCGCCGGGCCCACGCTGAACGAGGGCGCCAGGGCGGCGGACGCCGCCGGCGTCACGCTGTTCTCGATCGGGGCGGAGAACGGGGCAGCGGTACGGCTGGACCCGCCCGAGCCGGCGTCCCCCGTCGCGGGGCACGTCCCCACCTCACCCGACGACATCGCAGCGATCCTGTACACCTCGGGCACCACCGGCCGCCCCAAGGGCGCCATGCTCACCCACCGCAACATCGTCACCAACATCGAGGTGACTGCGGTGTCCCCGTTCGACGTCCGCCCCGACGACGTCCTGCTGTGCAGTCTTCCGCTGTCCCACACCTTCGGCCAGACCTGTGTCATGGGCGTGGCCTTCCACGTCGGCGCGACCGTGGTGCTGATGCCCAGGTTCACGGCGGACAGCGCGCTCACGCTGATGGCCGAGCACGGCTGCACCGTGTTCATGGGCGTGCCGACGATGTATCACGCACTGTTGGAGGCGGTGGCGAACGGCGCGCCCGCGCCGCGGCTGCACCGGGCGTACAGCGGCGGTTCGGCACTGCCGGTGCCGGTGCTGAAACGGGTCGAGGAGACGCTGGGCTGCCAGGTGTACGAGGGGTACGGGCTGACCGAGACCTCCCCGTGCGTCGCCTACAACCAGCCGGGATCGATCACGCGGCCGGGCACGGTGGGCACACCGATCGCCGGTGTCGAGGTCGGCATCACCCGTGCCGGACTCGAGGACCGCATCGAGTTGCTGCCCGCGGGCGACGTCGGCGAGGTGGTGATCCGGGGCCACAACGTGATGTCCGGATATCTCGGCCTGCCCAAGGAGACGGCCGCCGTCCTCGTCGACGGCTGGTTCCGCTCGGGTGATCTGGGCGTGCTGGAGGCGGACGGGTACCTACGGCTGGTCGACCGGAAGAAGGACGTCGTCCTCCGCGGCGGATACAACGTCTATCCCCGTGAGGTCGAGGAGGTGCTGCTGCGGCACCCCGCCGTCGGCCAGGCCGCGGTGATCGGACTTCCGGACGACCGGCTGGGGGAAGAGATCTGCGCGGTCGTCATCGCCCGCCCGGCGTTCACGAAGGACGCGGCGCTGGCTGCCGACATCGTCGCCTGGAGCCGGGACCGCCTGGCCGGCTACAAGTACCCGCGCCGTGTCGAATTCACCGACTCCCTGCCCACCGGCCCCAGCGGCAAGGTACTCAAACGCCTTCTGGTGCAACGCTATTCGTGACATGGGGGCTCGCGTGCAGATCGCGCACAACACATCGAAGGGATCGTGTCAGTCCGGCACGGTGGAAGTCGGCCTGCACGAGCTCAGGTTCGGCTGCTCACCTCGCTTCCCGGAGGAGGACGTCGAACACACCCGGGCCCTGGCGGAAGTCGCCGCGGAGTCGTTGCCACCGATCATCGTTCATCGGCCGTCGATGACCGTCGTCGACGGCCTGCACCGATGCCGGGCGGCGCTGCTGCGCGGCGAACGCACGATCAGGGCCCGGTTCTTCGACGGAAGCCCGGAGGAAGCCTTCCAGCTGTCGGTCGAGGCCAACCGGGCCCATGGGCTGCCGCTGTCCCTTTCCGAGCGCAAGGCGGCGGCCGCCCGGCTGATCACGATGTTCCCTGACCGGTCGGACCGGTCCATCGGGCACTGCGCCGGTCTCTCCGACAAGACGGTGGCCAGGCTGCGTCGCACGAATCCGGAAAATCCGCAGTCGAACACGCGCATCGGCGCCGACCGGCGCAGGCGGCCCGTCGACGGCGCCGACCGGCGCAGGCTCGCGGCCCGGCTGCTCGCACTGGAGCCCGGCGCGTCCCTGCGGCAGGTGGCCGGCGCGGTGGGCATCTCCCCGGCGACCGTCCTGGACGTCCGCAGGCGGATGGCGCGCGGGGAGGACCCGGTGCCGGCGGGGGCGGCGCGCTCCGGAGGCCTGCGGGGCGTGCCGCGTCCCCGCACACCGGGCCGCCAGCACCCGGCACCCGATCCGCACAGCGTGCTGCGCAATCTGCGGCGGGATCCGGCCCTCAGATCGTCCGAGGCGGGCCGCGACCTGCTGCGCCTGTTGCATGCGACGGTGCTCAGCCGTGAGCGATGTGATGCCCTGCTCCGCCACTCCCCGCCGCACTGCCGGGACCGGATCGCGGACCTCGCGGAGGTCTACGCCGAGGGGTGGTACGTGCTGTCGAGGAGGCTGCGCGACCCGTCCGGTGACTCCTGGCCGATACCCGAGAAGAGAGGAAGCGAATGGTGACGCCGCCCTTCAAGAGGCTCGCGCCGATGACCGAGAACTGGCAGACGGGTCTGGCGATCGTCGCGCACCCGGACGACCTGGAGTACGGGGCCGCCTCCGCGATCGCCCGCTGGACCGCGCAGGGCAAGAAGCTGACCTACTGCCTGGTGACCAGCGGCGAGGCGGGCATCGACGGAATACCGCCGGAGGAGGCGAGGGCGGTCCGGGAGGCCGAACAGCGCGCGTCCGCCGCGATCGTCGGTGTCGACGCCGTGGAGTTCCTCGGGTTTCCGGACGGTGTCCTGGAGTACGGGTTGCCGCTGCGGCGGGCCATCGCCCGGGAGATCCGCATCCGCCGTCCGGAGATCGTGGTGACCAACAACCTCCGTGACACCTGGGACGCCGAGGAGCTGGGCCGGGAACACGCCCCGCTCAATCATGCCGACCACATCGCCACGGGGCGGGCGATTCTCGACGCCGTCCGGGATGCCGCCAACCGCTGGGTCTTCACGGACCTGCTCGACGAGGGCCTGGAGCCATGGGGCGGCGTACGGCAGCTCTGGGCCGCGCACTCCCCGCTGGCCGAGCACGGGGTCGACGTCACCGAGTCCTTCTCGCGCGGTGTGGCCTCGCTGCAGGCCCACGAGGCCTATGTCAAGGGCCTCGGCCGGGCCGACTTCGACCCGGCGGAGTTCCTGGAGTCCCTGGGCCGGCGCGCGGGCACCAAGTTCGGCAGCAAGCTGGCGACGTCCTTCGAGGTGATCAGGTTCACCGCCGAGGACTGACCTTCTCCGGTTCCGAGGGGAGTTCGCCGTGGCTCCGGGTGTCCCGCCCGCCACGGCGAACTCCTTTTTCGTCCGCTTTTCCGTCCGCTTTTCCGTCCTCGTCCTCTCACGGGCTCGGCTGCCGGTCAGCGCGGGAAGAACACCCCTTCGGCCGGCAGGCAGCCCGCCGCCACCAAGGCCCTGGACAGCTCGGAGCCGACCTCGACCAGCCGCTGCGTTCCCGCGTCGCCCAGCGCCCGCCACGGCGGGGCCGCCAGCCGATCGGTTGCGGCCTCCACCCGGGCGCGCAGCGCGGCACCCTGCTCGGTGATGGCCCCGTCCGCGTCCACCACGCCGCGCACCCGCAGCTCCTCCACCGCGGCGTTCCACTGCTCCTGCGACCAGCCACGGTGGGACTGCGCGAACGACGGCAGGAAGCCGGCGCGGGTCGCGGAGTGGCTGACCATCGACTGCAGCCCACCGAGGCCGGCGTCGACCAGGGCGGCGATGTGCCCGTCACCGCGGTGTTCCCGCAGGATGGCCAGCCCCTGCCACAGCACCATGTGCGGCTCGTCCGGCCACTCCAGCTCCTGGTGGGAGGCGGCCAGCGGGCGTCCCTCGGTGTCCGCGCTCATCGCGGCGCGGCGCGCGAGTCCGGCGGCCTCGGCGACACGGGGCGAACCGAGCGCGTCGGAACCCAGCATGCGCGTCAGCGCGCGGTCCGCCGCGACGAGACGGGCCTCGACGAGCTTCGCCGGGGTGGCCAGCTCCCATGCCCTCGGAACATTCTCCCGGACCCGTTCCGGATTGAAGTTGTAGAACGTCGCATGCACCACCGATGCGGGCACCGCGCCCAGCGGCGCCGCCCTGCCTCCGAGATAGCACATCAATCCGGGTTCCAGCCCCGCCGCGCCCAGCTCTTCGTCGTATTCCGGCGCGAAATACACCATGGCCGCGAATATCTGGAGCTGACGCATCGCCTGACCGATCTGCGTGTCATCCATGAGCAGCACACTAACTTCAGTTCTTTTGAATTGTCACCCCAACGGCCGACACAAACATTGCACGGCAATAAAAGAAGGCACCGGCGAACGCTTTCCGTTCGCCGGTGCCTGCCTTTCTGGAATTCCGTTATCCCACCGGATCGCCGGGGCCGGTGGTGCCGATCCCGAGGACACGGGCCCGCGGGTTCTCCGCGACGCGCCGGGCCAGTTCGTCGAGGTCGTCGCGGGCATGGACGAATCGGCCGTGCAGCATGTCGTACCGCCCGGACACCAGGGCGGCCACCATCTTCGCGGAAACCGTCACCGGCAGGAACGCCTTGTCCGGTATCTCGTGGTAGTCCGGGCGCGCCTCGGTCATCGCGGTGCGCACCATGCCGGGGTTGATGTCGAGGACCACGACGCCGCGGCCGGCGGTCTCGTGCGCGAGGGCGCCGCTGAAGCGGGCCAGGGCCGCCTTGGACGTGGCCAACGCGCTGAAGGTGGCCACCGAGTCGTCCCGGGTCGCCACCCGGGTGTTGATGTTGATCACGTACCCGTGGCCGCGGTCCAGCATGGACGGGACCAGCCGGCGGCAGAACAGCATGGGCCCCCGCACATTGGTCGCCATGACCTCCCACCAGTCGTCCGGATCCGACTCGGCGAAACAGCCGAATCTTCCCGCGTAACCGGCGTTGTTGACCAGGACGTCGACGCGTTCGAAGCATTTCTCCACGGTGTCGCAGCAATGCTCGACATTCACCGGATTCGTGACGTCTCCGGTTACCGTGACGACCTCGCCGCCCATCCGTTCGATGTGTTCCGCGGTGACCGATAGCTCGTCCGACAGCTTGTCCACAAGACCCAGGCGATAACCGTGCTTGGACAACGTGAGGGCGATCTGCCGACCAATTCCGCGGGCCGCTCCCGTCACCAGAGCGACCTGTCCCGCGCCGACGCTCCCAAGTTCAGACAAGGTGCCTTCCTTCATGGCGTACGGTATTTGGCCCGACGGTAACGGCGCTCCGCGATTCTGTCGATGCGTTCACGTCGTTGTGCTCGAACAGAAGGAAGTGCCGAACTCAGGCCGTGCGCTTGCGGGACGCGGTCTTCTTGGCGGCTGTCTTGGTGGCTGTCTTCGCCTCCGTCTTCTTCGCCGCCTTCGCCGCCGTGCTCTTCGTCGCCGCCGCCTTCTTCGCCCCCTGAGCCGCCTTGGACGTCGACTTGCGCGCAGGCTCCGCCTTCTTCGCGGTGGCCGTCCTCTTCGCCGTGGACGTGGACTTCTTGCCGCCCGCCGCCTTGGGTGCGGCTCTCCTCGACAGGGGTCTGACCTCGCCCTCGGCGGGCGCCTCGCCGCGGGACTCCCGGGCCGCCCGCACGCTGTTCTCCAGCGCGGCCATCAGGTCCAGCACCTTGCCGCCGGCGGCCGGGGCCGGGGCCTGAGGCGGGGCCTCGCCGGAGGCCTTCGCGGCGATGACCTCCTCCAGGGCCGCCCGGTACTCGTCATGGAGGTCTTCCAGGTCGACCTCGCCGAGGGTGTCCATCAGGGCGTCGGCGAGGTCGAGTTCCTTGTCACGGATGGTGACGTGGGCGTCGGGGGCGACGCCCTCGGGGGCGCGGACCTCGTCCGGCCACAGCAGGCCGTGCATGGCGATGGCGTCGCCGACCACCCGGAGCATGCCGAGGCGTTCGCGGCCGCGCAGGGCGTACTTGGCGATGGCCACCTTGTTGCTGCGTTTCAGGGCCTCGCGGAGCAGGGTGTACGGCTTGGCCGCGGGGGCGCCGCCGGCTGCCAGGTAGTACGCCGCGCCCATCTGGAGCGGGTCGATCCGGTCGACCGGCACGAAGGCCACGATCTCGATCGTGCGGGCGGTCGGGATCGGCAGGTGGGAGAGGTCGTCGTCGCTGATCGGGATGATCGTGCCGTCCGCGTCCTCGTACCCCTTGCCGATCTCGGCCTGGCTGACCTCGCGGTCCTCCAGCTCGCACACCTTGCGGTAGCGGATGCGGCCGTTGTCCTCGGTGTGGATCTGGCGGAAGGAGATCGAGTGGCTCTCCGTGGCGTTCACCAGCTTGATCGGGATGCTGACGAGCCCGAAGGAGATGGCCCCGTTCCAGATGGATCGCACGTGCCGCACCCTTCCTCTGCCGAGTCCACCGGGATTCCGCCGGTTTCAGTGGTTTGTCTGGGATTGTCATCGTATGACGCCTATCACAGAGGTGGAGGGGCGGCGGGTCGCGCTCAGCAACCTGGAGAAGGTGCTGTATCCGGAGACCGGCTTCACCAAGGCGGAGCTGGTGCACTACTACGCGACCAGCGCCGATGTGCTGCTGCCGCACCTGCGCGACCGGGCCGTGTCCTTCCTGCGCTATCCGGACGGACCGGAGGGGCAGCGGTTCTTCACCAAGAACGTTCCGCCGGGTACGCCCGAGTGGGTCACCACCGCCGAGGTGCCGCGTTCCTCGGCGGACAGTCCGGCTCGGATGGTGGTGCTGCAGGATCTGGCGAGCCTCGTCTGGGCGGCGAACCTCGTCACCGAGTTCCACACCCATCAGTGGCTGGTGCAGACCCCGGACGAGGCCGACCGGCTGGTCTTCGACCTCGACCCGGGCGCGCCCGCGACCGTCGTCCACTGCTGTCAGGTGGCCCTGTGGCTGCGCGAGCGGCTCGCGGCGGACGGCATCGAGGCAT
Organism: Streptomyces sp. NPDC030820; assembly: GCF_055572075.1. NCBI lineage: Bacteria > Bacillati > Actinomycetota > Actinomycetes > Kitasatosporales > Streptomycetaceae > Streptomyces > Streptomyces sp. NPDC030820. The sequence continues at coordinate 798,417 of NZ_JBVIEB010000002.1, read as the reverse complement.
ACCCGAAGACGGCCGGGTCGAAGGGGCTGCACCTGCTGGCCGCCGTGCGGGGCTCGTCCGCCGAGCGCACCAGCGAGTACGCGAAGGCGCTGGCCGTGGAGGCCGAGCGGGCGATGCCCCGGCTGGTGGTGCACCGGATGACGAAGAGTCTCAGGCCGGGGAAGGTGTTCGTCGACTGGAGCCAGAACGCGGCCCGCAAGACCACGGCGACCCCCTACACGCTGCGCGCCCGCCGGGCCCCGCTGGTGTCCGCGCCGGTGACCTGGGAGGAGGTCGCCGACTGCCGCGACCCGGCTCAGCTGGAGTTCCAGGCGGAGGACATCGCGCCGCGGCTGCAGGACCTCGGTGACCTGATGGCACCCATGCTGGACCCGGAGAGGGCGGCCCCGCTCCCCTGAGCTACACCCTCCCCCACGTGTTCCGGTCCCGCGCCATCCCGTGCAGCGCCTCCACGTCCGCCGGCTTCAGCACCCCGCCGAACCGGGCCAGGCCCGCCAGCTCGGTGTCCTGGAGGATCCGTACCGAGCGCGGCGGGACGGTCACCGTCACCTCGGCCGGGCCCGCCAGGGCCAGTACCGGGCGGACCTCGGCGGTCAGGGCGTAGGAGGCCCGGTCGGCGACGGAACGCAGCCGGCGCAGCAGCGGCTCCGCCTCGCGGCGGCCGACGGTGACCATCGGGTCGGCGACCAGGACCCGGGCCCTGCGGGCGTACAGGGCGTGCAGGGCGAACAGGCCGCCGGGGCCGAGGAGCAGATGGTGGATGCGGTCGCCGCCGGGCAGGTCTATGGAGTGCAGGGTGTGCCAGCCGGCCCCCTCCAGGCCGTCCAGGGCCGTGCCGACGGTCTCCTCGGCGGCCAGGGCGCGCCGGCGCGGGTCGGGGCGCAGCCGGTGGGCGGGGCCGGGGTCGCGGTCGAGGGCGACGAGCAGGGCCTCGCCGGGGCGGTTGGGCGCCAGGTCGTCGTCGGGGTGCAGGGTCAGCCGGGCGAGTTCCGCGGGGGTCGGCACCGGCGGCGGGCCGACGGTCACCGGGCCGGTCAGGAACGGCTTCAGGGCCTGGAGTACGTCGTCCCGGCTGTCCTCGCCGAGCAGGTTGACCCGGCCCGTCTCACGGTCGTACCAGGCGACATTGCTTCCGTCCGGGCGGCAGACGTACAGCCGTTCCCGGCCGTGCCGATAGGCCGGCACCACGCGCAGTGCGCTCATGCGCCATCACCCCTCGACCATGGGAACAGGCGGGGTGCTCCCGGGGCAAGACCGGTTACCGTGGAGGTCGGCCCGGGTTGGGGGAGTTGGGGAGGCGCCGTTGCGGATCCGCGGGAAGCAGCCCGACGTACCGGCTCCGGAGAGCCCGTGGAACGAGATCGTGCCCGGCCTGTGGATGGGCGGGCACGAGTTCCGGGGCCGCTCGGGACGGCCGGAGCTCGCCGTCGTACGTGATGAGTTCGATGTGGTGCAGACGCTGCTGCGGCTGCCGGGGTACGGCCCCGATCCGGGGGTCGAGCACCATGTGTGGCCGATACCGGACGGCCCGCTGGACGGGACGCAGCTCGCCGGGGTGATCCGGCTGGCCCGGGCGGCGAACGAGGCGCTGGACGCCGGGCGCCGGGTGCTCGTGCGCTGCTATCACGGGTACAACCGCTCGGGTCTGGTCGTCGCGCACGCGCTGGTCCAGCGGGGGCATGCCGCGCCGGACGAGGTGATCCGGCTGATCCGGGCCCGGCGCTCGGCGTGGGCGCTGCACAACGAGCTGTTCGTGGAGTACCTGCGCGCGGGCCTGTCGACGGTACGGCTGCTGGAGGAGCTGGCCGAGTAGCCTCTCTCCCAGCACCCACCCCCACGGGCGCAAAAAGGACTTACGTACGACTTACATAAGAAGTTTCCGCGTCTACGAATAAGGTGTACGGGCCCCGACCGACCCCGACACCCCAGGAGCACCGTGCCAGCCCGCCGTCCCGCGCGCACCGCCCTCACCGTGGCCGCCGTCGCCCTGCTGTCGGTGACTGCGGTGGCCTGCGGGGACACCGGCGGGCTGCGGGGCGCGGGCACCACCCCGGCCGCCGTCAGCCCCGCCAAGCTCTGGCCGGACCTGCGTCCGGCGTCCAGCCCGGCGTACAGCTACGACGTGGCGACCAGGAGCGTCGTCAAGGGCATCACGGTCCCCGGCGACGACATCCGCAAGGTGGACCCGGTGGCGGTGGTCGAGGCCGAGGTCAGGGCGCATCCGGACGACTACGGGTCGAAGGGGCCGTACCACGCGACCGTGGACCGGCTGAAGGACTGCCGGCCGGGCGGCGACCAGGCCCGCTGCCCGCTGCTGAAGCCGTACTACCGGGACCTCACCGGCGACGGCCGGGACGACATGACGCTCGGCTTCCGGCTCTACCCGACCAACCAGACGGGCGTGCGGGTCTACACCGTCGAGAAGCACAAGCTGGTGCAGGTACTGGCCGACAACGATGCGATCCTCGGCGTGGAGCTGGCCGGCCGGTCACTGATCGAGCGCTCGCCGGCCGACATCTCCGGCTACGAGTACCGCACGACCTGGGTGTGGGATCCGGGGCAGCGCGCGATGGTGTTCTCCCGCGACGAGTACCTGCACACCGGAAAGGGCCGGCACGCCAAGAAGCCCTCCCCCTCGCCGTCCGCCTCCCCGTCCGCCCCCTCCTCGGCGAGCGCGCGATGAGGCTCGCACTGCCCCGCTGGGCCGGGCCGCTCGCCGTGAAGGCGGCCGCGTTCATCACCGTGATGTGCTGTGCGCTGGCCGCGCTGCTCGGCGTCCTGGTGCATGTCTCGGTGACCAACCAGACCGTCGGCCAGGCCCGCAGCAGGGCCCTGTCCCGCCTCGCGGACGCCACCGAGGCGTACGAGGCCGGGGACACGCTGCTGCCGAACGCCGGGGTGGACCCCGAGGGGCTGCCCGCGCCGCTGCGCGCCCTCGCGGCGGCCGGCCGGCGCGGCACCATGGTCTCCCAGCACGACGGACACCCGACCATGTGGGCGGCGGGCCCGGTGGCCGGGCACCGGGCGCTCGCCGTGGCGGTCGACTATTCGCAGCAGTCCCGCACCATCAACGGGCTCGACAACTCGATCCTGTGGTCGTCGGCGCTCGCGATCGGGGCGACGGTGCTGGTCGGCGTGTTCGCGGTGACCCGGGTGACCCGGCGGCTGCACGGCACGGCCCGGGTGGCCCGGCGGATCAGCGCGGGAGACCTGGACGCGCGGGTCGACGACCCCCGTACGAAGGATCCGTCCCGCCCGCAGGACGAGGTGGCCGCGGTGGCGGCGGCGCTGGACTCCATGGCGTCGAGCCTGCAGAGCAAGCTGCTGAGCGAGCAGCGGTTCACCGCGGACGTGGCGCACGAGCTGCGCACCCCGCTGACCGGACTGCACGCGGCGGCCGAGCTGTTGCCTCCGGGCCGGCCGACGGAGCTGGTGCGGGACCGGGTGGCGGCGCTGCGCACCCTCACCGAGGACCTGCTGGAGATCTCCCGGCTGGACACCGGGCGGGAGAAGCCGGCGGTGGACATCGAGGAGCTGGGGGCGCTGGCCCGGCGGGTGGTACGGGCCTCCGGCACCGACACGGAGGTGCGCGTCCTGGCCGACGCCCGGGTGGAGACCGACCGGCGGCGGCTGGAGCGGGTGCTCGGGAACCTGGTGGCGAACGCGCACAAGCACGGGGCGCCGCCGGTGGTTCTGACGGTGAACGGGGCCATGGTGACCGTACGTGATCACGGGGCCGGGTACCCGGACTATCTGGTGGCTCATGGGCCGCAGCGGTTCCGTACGGAGGGTGGGGCGACCGGGCACGGGCTGGGGCTGACCATCGCCGTGGGGCAGGCGGAGGTCCTGGGGGCGCGGTTGTTCTTCGGCAACGCGGTGGACGGCGGGGCCGTTGCCACGTTGATCCTGCCGGTGGTCGAGGCGCGGTAAAGCGCACCTCACGCCACGCTGGCACCGGCGGGCACAGCACACAAGACGTCCCGTTTGGGTAGGTTCCGGGCATGACCAAGGCCGGAACCACCGTGGCGGCCAAGCAGGCTCCCGCACCCGTCGTACGCCTCCCCCGGCGTCGTGGCATCGAACTCGCCCTGATCGTGCTGGCCGTGCTGCTGTCCGTCTACGGCTACTGCGCGGTGGGTCTGGCCCGGACCGGTACCGTCCCGCCCGGCGCGGCCGGTTACGGCGCCGGGCTCGCCGGGCTCGCGCTGTGCGCGCATCTCGCGGTGCGCATCCGGGCGCCGTACGCCGACCCGTTGTTCCTGCCGATCGGGGTGCTGCTCAACGGGCTGGGGCTGGTCCTGATCTACCGGCTGGACCGGGAGACCCCGAACAAACAGGCGGCCCCGGCCCAGCTGGTGTGGTCCACGCTCGGCATCGCGCTGTTCATCGGTGTCGTGCTGGTGCTGCGCGACCACCGGGTGCTCCAGCGGTACGCCTACCTCTGCGTGGCCGCCGCGCTCGGGCTGCTCGCGCTGCCGATCCTGTTCCCGGCGATCAACGGCGCCCGGATCTGGATCCGGATCGCCGGATTCTCCATCCAGCCCGGCGAGTTCGCGAAGGTGCTGCTCGCGGTGTTCTTCGCCGCCTATCTGGCCGCCAACCGCAACGCGCTCGCGTACACGGGCCGCCGGCTGTGGCGGCTGCAGTTCCCGACCGGGCGGGTGCTCGGGCCGATCCTGACGATCTGGCTGCTCAGCGTCGGAGTGCTGGTCCTGGAGCGGGACCTGGGCACCTCGCTGCTGTTCTTCGCGCTGTTCGTGGTGCTGCTGTACGTCGCCACGGGGCGGACGGGCTGGATCGCGGTCGGGCTGCTGCTCGCCCTCCTCGGTGCGGTGGCCGTAGGGCGGACGGAGCCGCATGTGCACCAGCGGATCGAGGACTGGCTGCATCCGTTCGCCACCATCGAGGCCGGGCGGGGACCGAACCAGCTCTCCCAGTCGCTGTTCGCCTTCGCCGCCGGCGGAGTGCTGGGCACCGGGCTCGGGCTCGGGCACTCCGTCCTCATCGGCTTCGCCGTCAAGTCGGACTTCATCCTGGCCACGGCGGGCGAGGAGCTGGGGCTCGCGGGGCTCGCCGCGATCTTCGTACTGTACGCGCTGCTGGTGGAACGGGGTTACCGGGCGGGCCTCGCCCTGCGCGAGCCCTTCGGCCGGCTGCTCGCGGTCGGGCTGGCCTCGATCCTGGCGCTCCAGGTGTTCGTGATCGCGGGCGGGGTCACCGGGCTGATCCCGCTGACCGGCATGGCGATGCCCTTCCTCGCCCAGGGCGGCTCCTCGGTGGTCACCAACTGGGCGATCGTGGCGCTGCTGATCCGGGTGAGCGACTCGGCGCGCAGCCAGTACGACGGGCAGGAGGCGGCGTGAGCGACTACGGCGGCGGGCGGCCGATGGGGCGCTACATCCGACACGCCTGCGGGTTCTGCGCGCTGCTGCTGGCGGCCCTGCTGGTGAACGCGGCCCGGGTGCAGGTGGTGCAGTCCGGGGTCTACGACGGCAACCCGGCCAACCGGCGCGCCGAGATCGCCCGTTACGGCCATCCGCGCGGCAACATCCTGGTCGGCGACCAGCCGGTCACCGGCTCCGTGGACACCGGAGAGCAGCTGCGCTACGAACGCTCCTACAAGGACGGCCCGTTGTACGCGCCGGTCACCGGCTTCTCCTCGCAGTCGTACGGCACCACGTTCCTGGAGCACGCCGGGGACGGGGTGCTCTCCGGCACGGATCCGGTGCTGGCGCCGCTGCCGCTGTGGAACGACATGACGCGCGGGCTCGCTCCGGCCGGGAACGTCGTCACCACGCTGAACCGGGCCGCGCAGCAGGCGGCGTACCGGGGGCTGGCCGGGCGCAAGGGCGCGGTGGCCGCGATCGAGCCGGCCACGGGCCGCGTCCTGGCGCTGGTGTCGAGTCCGTCGTACGACCCCGGGGTGCTGTCCGGCAACGGCGAGGCGGTGGCCTCGGCGTGGGCGCGGCTCAACCACGACCCGGAGAAGCCGATGCTCAACCGGGCGGTACGGCAGACCTATCCGCCGGGGTCGACGTTCAAGGTGGTCACCGCGGCGGCGGCGCTGGACGCGGGCCGGGTCACGGACCTGGACGCGCGCACCGACTCCCCCGACCCCTACCGGCTGCCCGGCACCACGACCCGGCTGACCAACGAGGGCGACGGCTGCCGGGACGCCTCGCTGCGGTCGGCCTTCGAGTGGTCCTGCAACACGGTCTTCGCCAAGCTGGGCGTGGACGTCGGGGTGCAGAACATGGTGGCCACGGCGCGGGCGTTCGGGTTCGACGACCCCGGGCTGCGCATCCCCTTCTCCGTCGCGCCCAGCACCTTCGACCCGCATGTGGACCGGGCGCAGCTGGCGCTGTCCTCGATCGGGCAGTACAACACGCGGGCCACGCCCCTGCAGATGGCGATGGTCGCGGCGGCCGTCGCGGACCGCGGGCAGCTGCGGACGCCGTACCTGGTGGACCGGACGACCCGGCACAGCGGGGAGACGGTGGCCGGGAGCGGGGCGCATCCGGTGCGGCAGGTGATCAACCCCTCCACGGCCGAGCAGCTGAAGGAGCTGATGGCCGATGTGGTCCGGGAGGGCACCGGCACCCGGGCGGCCATCCCCGGCGCCCTGGTCGGCGGCAAGAGCGGCACCGCGCAGCACGGCGTCGGCAACTCCGGTGTGCCGTACGCCTGGTTCGTCTCCTGGGCGCAGGCCGACAACTCCCTGGATCCGCAGGTGGCGGTCGCGGTGGTGGTCGAGGACGCCTCGGCGAACCGGGGCGAGATCAGCGGCGGCGACGACGCGGCACCGATCGCGCGGGACGTGATGCGGGCGGTCCTCGGCCGGTGAGCACCGGCCGAGGGGGCCGGAGTTCAGATCGGCGCGACGGCCTCGGAGCGGATCCGGACGGTCTGCCTGGCGAGCGCCGCGAGATCGACGTCCGACGGGTTCTGCGAGGCGTGCGGCGTGTCCACGAAGGCCACGGTGGCGCTGGTGTTGCCGTCGGCCCAGACGCACGCGGGGATGGTGATCTTCGTGCCCGCCTGCTCCTGGGTCACGACTTCGCAGCTGATCGTCATCTGCAGGTGGAACTCCTTGGGGGAGACCGCCAGTTCAGGGTTGCTACCGCCATGGGCGAAGCCCTTCATCGCCCCCCGGCGGACCAGGTCGGCGTTCTTGAACCGGCCGTACATGCCCGACACCACCACGTTGCCCTTGGCGGCGTCACCGCCCAGGGCGTAGGTGCCGACGACTCCGTGGGTGTCCTTGGCGTCCCAGGCGCCGTCGGCCTCGTCCTCGATCTTCTTGCCGTCGGTGGCGGAGAGGTCCTTGGCGAGCCGGTACTTGCCGTCGAGCAAGGTCTGGGGGAGCGTGAGCTTGTTCTTCGCCTCGGGGAAGCCGCTCTCGACCGCCATCCCGATCAGGGCGAGCACCACGACGACCGCCATCACGGCGCCGCCCACGATCCCGAGGATCAGCCCGACCCGCCGCTTCTTCGGCAGCGGCGCCATCGGCGGCACGCCCCAGCCCGGGTACGGCTGCTGGGGGTACCCGGGCTGGGGTGGGTACTGCGCCTGCGGCGGGTAGCCGTACGGGCCGGGGGCGGCCTGCGGGGGCTGCGGGCCGTACGGACCCGGGGCGGCCTGCGGGGGCGGGCCGTAGGGGTTCGGCGGCTGCTGGGGGCCGTTGGGGTACGGCTGGCCGTTCGGGTACGGCTGCTGCGGGGGCGGAGGCATGGACACGCCCGCACGCTACTGCACCGGGGTGAACGGCCCGACAGCCGCTCCGGCTGTGCGCCCGCCTCGGCGCCGCGCCGCCTCAGCTCTCCCCCGCCCCCGACTCGATCGCCTCCTGGACCTCCGCGATCCGCTCCCGCTCCTCGGCGGCGAAGCGCTGGGCGTCCAACTGCTCGGCGAGTTCCTCGTCCTGGGCCATCAGCAGATCGAGGTTGGCGTCCCCCATCTCGAACACGCCCATGTCCACATAGGCCTGCTGGAGCCGCTTGCCCCACAGCCCGATGTCCTTGACGCAGGGCACGATGCGGCTGAACAGCAGCTTGCGGAACAGCTGGAGGAACTCGGAGCGCTCGCTCAGCGCCTCCGCCTCGGCCTTGGGGATGCCGAAGTTCTCCAGGACCTCCACGCCCCGGAGCCGGTCGCGCATGAGATAGCAGCCCTCGATGACGAACTCCTCGCGCTCGCGCAGTTCGGCGTCGGTGAGCTGCTTGTAGTAGTCCCTCAGGGCCAGCCGGCCGAAGGCCACGTGCCGGGCCTCGTCCTGCATGACGTAGGTCAGGATCTGCTTGGGCAGCGGCTTGTCGGTGGTGTCCCGGATCATCCCGAAGGCGGCCAGCGCCAGCCCCTCGATGAGGACCTGCATGCCCAGGTACGGCATGTCCCAGCGGCTGTCGCGGAGCGTGTCGCCGAGCAGCGACTGCAGATTGTCGTTGATCGGGTAGACGAGCCCGATCTTCTCGTGCAGGAACCGGCCGTAGATCTCGGCGTGCCGGGCCTCGTCCATGGTCTGGGTCGCGGAGTAGAACTTGGCGTCCAGGTCGGGCACCGACTCCACGATCCGCGCCGCGCAGATCATCGCGCCCTGCTCGCCGTGCAGGAACTGGCTGAACTGCCAGGAGGCGTAGTGCCGCCGCAGCTCACCCTTGTCCTTTTCGGTCATCTTGTCCCAGTACTTGGTGCCGTACAGGGACATGGCCTCCTCGGGCGTGCCGAGCGCGTCGTACGGGTCGACCTCCAGGTCCCAGTCGATGCGCTGCTGCCCGTCCCACTGCTTGTCCTTGCCCTTCTGGTACAGGGCGAGCAGGCGTTCACGGCCGTCGTCGTACTCCCAGCTGAACCGGGCGGAACCGCTCGCGGGCACCTGCCAGAGGGGGTCGCCGGGGTCATTGGCGTACAGGTCATGGGTCGGCATACCTCGCAGGCTCACACGTAGACGCGAAGTCAACAAGTCACGTGCAAGGGATTGACGGGCTTGCTGACAGGCAGTCTCATAAGAGCCGTGACGACGTACCCCCGGTAACGAGGTGAGGGAGCCATGACGACCCTGACGGAAGCGGACGCGCTGGACGGTCTGCGCGATGCGCTCGGCCTGCTCAAGGACCGGGAGCAGGTGGCCGAACGGCTGCTCGCCTCCTCCGCCAAGCACTCCTTCGACCCGGACAAGGAGCTGGACTGGGACGCGCCCTTCGAAGAGGGCAAGTGGTTCTGGCCGCCGGAACTGGTCTCGCTCTACGACACGCCGATGTGGCAGCGGATGAGCGAGGAGCAGCGGATCCTGCTCTCCCAGCACGAGGCGGCGGCACTGGCCTCGCTCGGCATCTGGTTCGAGATCATCCTGATGCAGCTGCTGGTCCGGCACATCTACGACAAGGCGGCGACGAGCGCGCACGTCCGCTACGCCCTCACCGAGATCGAGGACGAGTGCCGGCACTCCAAGATGTTCGCCCGCCTGATCTCGCACGGCGGCACGCCCTGGTACCCGGTCAGCAAGGTCCACCAGAACCTCGGCCGCCTGTTCAAGACCATCTCCACGACCCCGGGTTCCTTCACCGCCACCCTCCTCGGCGAGGAGGTCCTGGACTGGATGCAGCGGCTGACGTTCCCGGACGAGCGGGTCCAGCCGCTGATCCGTGGCGTGACGCGCATCCACGTGGTCGAGGAGGCACGGCACGTCCGGTACGCCCGTGAGGAACTGCGGCGCCAGATGGTGACGGCGCCGAAGTGGTCGCAGGAGTTCACCCGGGTCACGTCCGGCGAGTTCGCCCGGGTGTTCTCGGTCGCCTTCGTGAACCCCGAGGTCTACACGAACGTGGGCCTGGACAAGCGGGAGGCGATGGCCCAGGTCAAGGCGAGCGGGCATCGCCGGGAAGTCATGCAGACGGGGGCGAAGCGGTTGACGGACTTCCTGGACGAGATCGGGGTGCTGCGGGGGATGGGGCGGCGGCTGTGGAGGTCGTCCGGCCTCTTGGCCTAGGCGAGCGGGCCGGCCCGAGGGGCCCGGGGCCGTATCGGCATACGGCCCCGCCGCGTGGGCGCGACCAGCCACAACGGACCGGCGGACGAGGGACGGCCCCGAGCGGAGCGATTACGCTGACGGCCATGACCCCGTCCGCCGCCACCCCCGCCTACCGCCGCCTGAGCGTCGAGGAGCGGCGAAGCCAGCTCCTCGCCGCCGCCCTGAACCTCTTCGCTCACCGCGCCCCCGAGGACGTGTCGCTGGACGACGTGGCGGAGGCCGCCGGAGTGTCGCGACCCCTGGTGTACCGGTACTTCCCGGGCGGCAAGCAGCAGCTGTACGAGGCCGCGCTGCGCTCGGCCGCCGACGAACTCCAGCTGTGCTTCGACGAGCCCCGCGAGGGCCCCCTGCTGCCCCGCCTGTCCCGCGCCCTGGACCGCTATCTGAGCTTCGTCGACGAGCACGACACCGGCTTCAGCGCGCTGCTCCAGGGCGGGAGCGTGGTGGAGACCTCGCGGACCACGGCCATCGTGGACGGGGTGCGGCGGGCCGCCGCGGAGCACATCTACAGCCACCTCGGTGTCGCCGAACCCGGCCCCCGGCTGCGCATGACCGTCCGGACCTGGATCACGGCCGTGGAGGCGGCCTCGCTGATCTGGCTGGACGAGGACAAACAGCCCCCGGTCGAGGAGCTGCGCGCCTGGCTGGTGGAGCAGTTCGTGGCCGTACTCACGGTCACCGCGGCCCGGGACCCGCAGACCGCCGCCCTCGTCAGCGCACTCGGCGCGGAAGGCTGAGACTGAAGCCGTGAAGAGTCAGGACACCCCCTTCGAGGGCGGCCCCATGGACGGACGCGTGCTGCCGGTCCTGGTCGGGCCCACCGGGCACCCCCCGAAGACGTACCGCATCCCCGTCCCGGACCCGGACGGCGGACCGCCCACGGTACTGGTCTACCGCCGGGTGCCGCGCGGACACAGCAGGCGGCTGGGCCTGATCCAGGGGTGGAAGTACCAGTACGACCCGGACGACACCTCCGGCGGAAAGCTCCGGTGGCCCTGGTCGAAGCCGGCCGCCATGCCGCCCGGCGAGCCGGACGACACGAAGGAGTGACAGGCCTGCGCCGAACCGCGCACGCCGGGAGCGCGTCCCCCACGGATACATCTGATTATCGCGGTGCGATAGGAGGCGACCAGCCCGCCCGCCGGGACTCCCTCCCCGCACCCGAGGTGATGACGTGTCAGGGATGCTTCTGCGCCTGGCCTGTACGACCGCGCTGGCGGCCCAGGCCGTCCTCGTGCCCGCCCCCGCCGCGGCCGCACCGGACCCGCAGCCGACCGGTGCGGGTCCGCAGCGGCCCGGAGCGGGTCCGCAGCGGTCGGTGTCCCAGCTGCTGACGTCCCTTCAGCAGCTGTACCGCCAGGCCGAAAAGGCCACCGAGACCTACAACGCCACCGCAGAGAAGCTGAAACGTCAGCGTGCCGCGGTGGCCCGCCTCGACGGCGAACTCGCCCGCACCCGCCTCGCCCTGCAGGACAGCCGGACCGATGCCGGCCGACTGGCCCGCCGGCAGTACCAGAGCACCGACGGCCTCGGCCCGTACGTCCGCGTGCTCCTCTCGCCCGATCCGCAGCACGCGCTGGACGAGGGCCATGTCATCGGCGAGCTGGTCCGCGCGCAGGCCCGTACGGTGAACCGGCTGACCACCACGGAGAAGCGGAGCGACGTCCTGGCCCGGGCGGCCCGCAAGGCGCTGGACACCCAGCTCACCCTCGCCGACCAGCGGCAGAAGCAGCGCGACGACGTGCAGAAGAGGCTGGCCGACGTGGAACGCCTGCTGGCCTCCCTCACCCCGGCCCAGCTGGCCGCGGTCGCCGCGCTGGAACAGCGGGGCGTCACCGAGGCCCAGCACAAGCTCGCCACCGCGGGCTCCCTCCCCGCGAACCGCCCCGCCTCCCCCGAGGGCGCCCTCGCGGTCCGCTATGCCCTGTATCAGCTCGGCAAACCGTACGTCTGGGGCGCGGAGGGCCCCGAGTCCTACGACTGCTCGGGCCTCACCGCCGAGGCCTGGCAATACGCGGGCAGATCCATCCCCCGCACCAGCCAGGAGCAGTGGCGGCGCCTGAAGCGGATCCCGCTCGGCGACCTCCGCCCCGGTGACCTGGTGGTGTACTTCCCGGACGCGACCCACGTGGCGATGTACGTGGGCGACGGCAAGGTCGTACAGGCACCGAGACCCGGAGCGAACGTCCAGCTGTCACCGCTGGCGTCCTATCCGGTACTCGGTGCCGTACGACCGGACGCTCAGGACTCCGCCGCCGAAGACAAGTAGGCCTCTGTCAGCAGCTACTCGATATCCAGGCGCTCCGGGCCGCTGAGCGAGAGTTCCTGGCTGCCGCCCGCCGAGAGCGGGGATTGCCCCCCGTCTCCCGGGACACGACTGGCTGGACGTAGTCGGCCGCCGACGGACCCCCAGCGGCCCCGGTACAGCCGGGGCCGTGAGAGCCCAGGTCAGGGGCCCGTCAGGCGCCGGCGACCGAGGCCAGGTAGGCGGCTGTCTTCTCCGGCTCGTAGAAGAAGTTCTCGAAGTCGGACGGGTCGTTGAAGGCGTTGGCGAAGCGGTCGGCCACCGGCTGGAGCTGGCCGGCCGCGCCGATGAGGTTCAGGATGTGCTCCGGCGGCGGCATGAGCATCGCGTTCGTCCACTTGGTGACGTGCTGCGCGGTGTTCCAGTACCGGTCGAACGTGGCCTGCATCCACTCCTCGTCGAACGGCTTCTCACCCTGCTCCAGGATGGAGGCGAGGTACGACGCCGCGCACTTGGACGCCGAGTTCGAGCCCTGGCCGGTGATCGGGTCGTTGGCCACGACCACGTCCGCGACGCCCAGGACGAGACCGCCGCCGGGGAGGCGGCCGATCGGGTTGCGGACCGTGGGGGCGTAGCGGCCGGCCAGCGTGCCGCCCGCGTCCGTCAGTTCGACCTTGGTCGCCCGCGCGTACTCCCAGGGCGTGAACTTCTCCATGAGTTCCAGGGTCAGGGAGAGGTGCTCCGCCGGGTCCTTGACGCCGTTGAAGACGTCGAGCGGGCCGCCGGGTATGCCCTCCCAGAACAGGATGTCGGCCGGGCCGGAGGTGGTGAGCGTCGGCATCACGAACAGCTCGCCGACGCCGGGGACCAGGTTGCAGCGGACGGCATTGAAGTCGGGGTGCTCCGGGCGGGGGCCGAGACCGTGGACGTACGCCACCGCGAGCGCGCGCTGCGGCTCGCTGTACGGGGAGCGCGAGGCGTCGCGGCCGAACATCTGGACCAGCTCGCCCTTGCCCGCCGAGACCAGGACGAGGTCGTACGTACGGGAGAAATAGTCGAGGTCGCCGACCGCCGCGCCGTGGATGACCAGCTGGCCGCCGCGCTGGGCGAAGGTCTCCATCCAGCCGGCCATCTTCACCCGCTGGTCGACGGACTGCGCGTACCCGTCCAGCTTGCCCACCCAGTCGATCGCCCGCTGCGTGGGGCCCGGGTCGTGCGAGCCGGGGGCCGCGACCGAGACGCCGAGTCCTTCGATCTTCGGGGCCTGGGACTCCCAGAAGTTCAGCTGGAGATCGCGCTCGTGCTGCAGTGCCGTGTGGAACATGCACTGCGTCGACATGACCCGGCCGGTGCGGATCTCGTCCGCGGTCCGGTTCGACATCAGGGTGACCTCGTAACCGTGCGACTGCAGGCCGAGGGCGAGCTGGAGACCGGACTGGCCGGCTCCGACGACGAGTATCTTCCGCATGCGGGTGGGGACTCCTAACGGGTACTGCTCGGGGACTACTCGGGGGTTTCGTCCAGCGCGTGGCCGACCAGGGACAGCAGTGTCTCGATGACCGAGATCCGACGCCGCGCGTCCATGATCATGACAGGGATGTGCGCGGGTATCGTCAGCGCCTCCCGTACGTCCTCCGGCTCGAACAGCTCGCTGTCGTCGAAGTGGTTGACCGCGACGACGTACGGCAGTCCGCAGCTCTCGAAGTAGTCCAGCGCCGGGAAGCAGTCCTTCAGCCGACGGGTGTCGGCCATGACGACCGCGCCGATCGCGCCGCGCACGAGGTCGTCCCACATGAACCAGAACCGCTGCTGGCCCGGCGTGCCGAACAGGTAGAGCACCAGGTCGTCGTCGAGCGTGATGCGGCCGAAGTCCATGGCCACGGTGGTGGTGAGCTTGCCCGGCGTGGCGGTGAGGTCGTCGGTCTCCTCGCTCGCCTCGGTCATCAGCGCCTCGGTCTGCAGGGGCGTGATCTCCGAGACGGCGGTGACCAGGGTGGTCTTGCCGACACCGAAGCCTCCCGCCACGACTATCTTCGTGGCGATGGGGGCCCGGCTGCGGTCCGTCTGCCAGGACTTCAGATCCTCGTCGGGCTCGGCGAATCCGGCGACGAGGGGAGTGCCTCCGACGACGGAGGCGGCGGCGTCAGAGACGACGGAGTCCACTCAGCACCCTTTCCAGCAGAGCGCGGTCCGGACGGCCGGTGCCGTGACCGGTTCCGGTGCCGTACACACGGATCTTTCCCTGGTCCGCGAGGTCGCTCAGGAGCACCCGGACCACGCCGAGCGGCATACTCAGCAGCGCGGCTATCTCGGCCACCGTACGCATCCGGCGGCACAGTTCGACGATGGCCCGCATCTCCGGCATCACCCGGGTGGTGAGGGAGCCGTTCGTCAGTTCCTTGCGCTCCTCGGGGGCCTCCAGCGCCGCCACGAACGTCTCCACGAGGAGGACATGGCCGAAGCGGGTACGGCCGCCGGTGAGCGAGTAGGGGCGGACGCGGGCGGGTTTGCGTTCGCCGCCGCGCACGGGGAGTTTCTTCGGGGTGCCGCTCATCGGGCGCTCCCCGCCGACTCGGCCTCCAGGGACTTGCGCAGCTCGCTGCGGAGTTCCGGGGTGAGCACGTGGCCGGCACGGCCGACGAACAGCGCCATGTGGTACGCGACCACGCTCATGTCGCACTCGGCGCTGCCGTGCACGCCGAGCAGCGAGCCGTCGCTGATCGACATGACGAACAGGCTGCCTTCCTCCATCGCGATCATCGTGTGCTTGACGCCGCCGAGGTCCATCAGCTTCGCGGCGCCGACGGTGAGGCTGCCGATGCCGGAGACGATGGTGGCCAGGTCGGCGGACGAGCCGCGGGGGCCCTTCGCCGGGCGGGTCTGACGGGACTGCTCGGTGTGGCCGGGGTCGGACGAGAGGAGCAGCAGGCCGTCGGAGGAGACCACGGCGACCGACTCGATGCCGGGGACTTCCTCCACCAGGTTGGTCAGCAGCCAGTGCAGGTTGCGGGCTTCACTGCTCAGTCCGTAGGTACTGGAGGTACTGGGCGCGGTCAACTGCTTGCCTCCTCGGCTGTGCCCCCCGTGGCTGTTTCGGTACGTGATGCGATCTCTGCCTCCACGTCGCGGTAGCCGGCCTGGGCGCCCTGGCGGAACCCGCCGAGTCTCCTGCGGAGGGCTTCGGCGTCCACAGAGCGGGTCCGCTGGCGCGGGGCCTGGGTCGGTACGGTGATCTTGGGTGTGCGCTTGGGGAGGCCCTTGGCGGTGATCGCCTCGGCTTCGCCTTCGGCGGCTTCGTTCCCACCCGCACCACCCGTGCGGCTTTCGTCGTCGGGTGCGGGTGGCCCCTGTGGGACGCGTCCACCGTCGGCGGCCGGCGGGGCCGTGGGCAGTGCCTGCGGCGCGTCCGGGCGGTCGGCCGTGGGCTCCTGCGTCAGGTCCGGGAGCAGCAGCTCCATCGTCGACTCTGCGAAGGTCTCCGCCGGTGCCTTCGGACGGGTCTCGGTGTCCTGGGTGCCCGGCGTGGCCTGTTCATGGACCGCGTGGTCCCCCGGGCGGAACACCGCGTCCCGGGCCGACTGCTCGCCCCGAACACCGAAGCCATCCGGCGCCGGGTCCCCGGCCGACCCGCCGAAGGCGTCCCGCGCCGCGACCTCGGCCGAGTCACCGAAGGCATCCCGCGCCGCATCCCCGGCCGACCCGCCAAAGGCATCCCGGGCAGCATCCCCGGCCGACCCACCGAAAGCGCCCCGCACCGAGTCACCGGACGACCCGCCGAAGGCGTCCCGCGCCGCGACCTCGGCCGAGTCACCGAAGGCATCTCGCGCCGCATCCCCGGCCGACCCACCAAAGGCATCCCGGGCAGCATCCCCGGCCGAGCCACCAAGCACCCCGCGCGAGTCGTCGGCCGACCCACCGAAAGCACCCCGCACCAAGTCACCGGACGACCCGCCGAAGGCGTCCCGCGCCGCGACCTCGGCCGAGTCACCGAAGGCATCCGGCGTCGGGTCCGCGGCCGCCCCGCCGAAAGCGTCCCGCACCAAGTCACCGGACGACCCGGCGAAGGCGTCCCGTACCGCATCCCCGGCCGAGTCACCGAAGGCATCCCGCGCCGCATCCCCGGCCGAGCCGTCGAAGGCGTCCTGTGCCGCGGTCTCGGCCGTGTCGGTGGAGGCGTCGGCGTTCTGCCTCTCGGTCAGATCGCCGTAGGCAGTCGCGGTTTCGGACGTGGGTGCCGTTGGCTCTGCTGGAGGGGCCGGCTGGGTGGGGACGGTGTCGGCCTTCGGCTGGGCGTCGGAGGCGTGTGCCACCGCTCGTTCTGCCAGCGCGACCAGGGGGTCGGTGCCCTTGGTGCGGCCGTGGAGGACGTTGGAGTTGGCCTCGGCGTCGGCGCCGGGGAGGGAGAAGGTGCCCGTGGTACTCGCGGACGAGGTCTGCGGGGGCAGGGCGGTGGGCGGGGCCTCACTGAGCAGGGTGGCCGGGAGGACGACCACCGCGGCGATGCCGCCCTGCTTCTGCTCCCGCAGTTGCACTCGGACACCGTGGCGATGAGCGAGGCGGGCGACGACGTACAGGCCGAGGCCGAGGCCGGCGCCGCCCTGGTTGTCGTAGTGGCTCTCGGGGTCGAAGTCGCTCAGGCGCGCGTTGAGCAGGTCCAGGCGGTCGGCCGCCATGCCGATGCCCCCGTCCTGGACGGAGAGCATCACCTCACCGCTCTCCAGCAGCCAGCCGGAGAGCTCGACGGGCAGGTCCGGCGGGGAGAACGACGTGGCGTTCTCCATCAGCTCGGCCAGCAGGTGGGAGAGGTCGTCCGCCGCGAAGCCAGCCACGTGCGCGTGCGGGGGCAGCGCCGCGATCCGGACCCGCTCGTAGCGCTCGATCTCGCTGACGCCCGCCCGGACCACGTCGACCAGCGGCACCGGGCCGTGGTGCTGCTGGACGTGCTCGGCACCGGCCAGGACCAGGAGGTTCTCGCTGTGGCGGCGCATCACCGTGGCGAAGTGGTCCAGCTTGAACAGCGTGGCGAGGCGGTCGGGGTCCTGTTCGCGTTCCTCAAGGCCCTCGATGACCGCGAGCTGGCGTTCGACCAGGCCGAGGGTGCGCAGGGCCAGGTTGACGAACGTGCCGCCGATGCTGGTGCGCAGCCGCTCCAGCTGGGCGGCGGACTCGGCGAGTTCGGCGCGGAGTTCCTCGCGGGCGTCGGCCATCTTCTGGCGCTGGCCGACCAGGTGCTTGCGGTCCGTCTCCAGGGTGGCCACGCGCTCGTGCAGGGCCGCCGCATGCCCGTGCAGGGCGTTGACCGAGCGGACGACCTCGGCGAACTCGTCGTTGCGGCCGGTGAAGGCGATCGGCTCCTGGGTCGCCGGGTCCTCGGACTGGGCCAGCCGGGCCGAGCCGCGGCGCAGCACCGACAGGGGTCGGGTCAGGGTGCGGGCCATGGCCGTGGCGAGGCCGACCGCGACCAGCATGAGCGCACCGAGCACGGCGATGCGGATCTCCAGCGCCGTGACGTCGTCGTCGCGGAGTTTCGCCAGGTCCTTGGTGCGGTGGTCGTAGAGGGCCGACTCCGCGCCGCGCATCTCGTCGACGCGGGCGGACAGGGCCGCGTCCAGCTTCTTGGTGCTGGTGGTCAGCTCGCTGTCGGCCAGCGTCGGCTGGTCGGTGAGCGTGGCGAGGTACTTCTCCGCCGAGTTGACCTCGGAGCCGGTGACGGTGGAGTCGTAGGAGTCGACGGCCGCCTTGGGGGCGGTCGCGCGGAAGTCGGCGAGAGCGGCGTCGGCGCGCAGCCGTGCCTGCTGGGCGGCGGCGGTCAGCTGGTCGCGCTGTTTCCGGTCGGCCTCGGAGGTGGTGGAGGTCGTGGTGGGCAGGCCGGTGACGGGGCTGATCACCGTCCGGGTGGAGGTCGGCACGTTCAGCGCGGCGAGCAGCAGGCCACGGGCGGCGGCGGACTGCTGGACGGCGGTGTCCAGCTCGGCGAGCGCATGGGCGCCGGAGCCGGCCCGCGGGGGCGTCCGGTCGGCCAGCTGCTCGGCGAGGCGGTGCAGTTCGGCGATGGCCGCCGAGTACGCCTGGTGGGCCTGGAGGGCCGTGGTCTTGCCGGTGAGGGCGGCCCGGCGGACGGCGGCGATGCCGTCGAGGTCGCCGCGGAGGCTCGCCGGGGTGTCGTCCTCGGCGCGCAGGTCCTGGACCTGGCGGTCGACGCGGGCGCTGCGGTCCTCGGAGGGTGCCTTGGACTCGGGGCGGCCCGCGGCGATGTAGGAGGTGACGTCGTCGCGCTCGTCGGCGAGGGAGTTCGCGAGGGCGAGGGCGTCCTGGGTACGGCCGGCCAGCGTCACCAGGTCCTGGGAGTCGCTGACGTCCTGGGAGGCGGTGAGCAGGGAGGGCGCGCCGGCTCCCGCGACGGCGGCGGCCACCACGGCGACGGCGACGATCAGCCGGGTGCGCACATGGGTGGGGCGGCCGGTGCCCACGGGGGTCTGCGGTTCGGTCCCTGTGGGGGCCGTCTGCCTGCCTGTGCGCCGAGGCCGCTTCATCTGCACCGGTGCTCGCATTCCTGAACTCGACTAGCCAAGGACCCGGGTGGCACTCCGTCATCTCGGTGCCAGGTGGTGCGTTCACCCGGTTCGTACGGTTCCCGACCCTCCCAGTGCCGGTGGGCAGTGGTCGCGCATCACCTGACCCGCCACCCGAAGGAGTGAACATCGGAGGGGAGTTGGCGGGCAAGTTCCTCCGGCGTGTGCGAAGCCCTTGCGCGGCATGCCGGTTGGACGAGCGGGGCAGGGTTTGGCAGTATTCGCCACCACGCCTTGGCGGAGTGGCTGATTCCATCCCAAACCAGGCGGCTGACCTGCAGGGTCGTGCCAATTCTGGGGCGGTTGCCAGCCTTTGGTGCATCCTGTGAAGGCCTCGTGCAGACTGGCTGAATGCGAACTGATCTCGTTTCGGAACCCGGCGACGCGAACCGACCCAACGAGGACTTCGCCGCTGTCGGACTACCCGCTTCCGGACAGGGTGGTTGTGTGATCGTCCTGGATGGAGTGACTCCGCCACGGGGTGAGACGGGGTGTCTTCATTCCGTCCCCTGGTTCACCGCGCGGCTCGGCGGCGCGCTGACCGAACTGACCGTTTCAGGCGGAGATCTGACGCTGCCGGAGATTCTGTCGCGGGCGATCAGCCGCACCGCGGAGGCCCACGCGCAAACCTGTGAGCTTTCTCACCCGCGTACCCCCCAGGCGACCGTCGCCCTGGCCCGCTGGTCCGCCGAGACCGTCGAGTGCCTGGTGCTGTCCGACTCCGCGCTGCTGCTGCAGGGCGCCGACGGGACGGTCACCCCGGTCCTGGACGACCGGCTGGCCCGGCTCCCGCGGTCCGCGCTCGCCACGGAGGCCCTGGTGGACGCCACCCTGCGCAACAAGGAGGGCGGCTTCTTCACGGCCGCCGCCGATCCCTCGGTGGCCGCCCGCGCGGTCGTCGGCGCGGTGCCCCGGGGCGAGGTCCGCGCCCTGGCCGCGCTGACGGACGGCGCGACCCGCTGGACGGAGAAGTTCCACGAGGGCGACTGGCAGGCCCTGTTCGAGACGGTAGCGAAGCAGGGCGCCCGGTCTCTGGTGGACCGAGTGCGGGAACTGGAGACGGCGGACCGCGAGCAGCGGGCATTCCTGGGCCGGAGCAAGACACACGACGACGCGACGGTGGTGTACACGGAGCTGTGACCGCCCGCCGACTCCGCCCGGCTCCCACCCGGCCACTTCTGCCCCGGTCCCCCGTCCGACCCCGTCCGCCCACCCCCTCCGGTGCGCCCTACCTCTCCATAACCCCGTTCAACTGATGTAGAAGCCGGGCCAGTTCGGCGACCTCGCGGCGGTCCCAGTGGGCGAGTTGCCGGACGTAGCGGGCGCGGCGGGCCTCGCGGACCTTGCCGACGCGGCCGCGGCCCTCCTCGGTCAGGGTGACGAGCCAGGCGCGGCCGTCGGCGGGGTCGGGTTCGCGGGCGATCAGGCCCAGCTCCTCCAGGGCACGCAGCTGGCGGGACATGGTGGCCTTGCCGACGCCGATGTAGCCGGCGAGCTCCGTGGCCCGCTGGCCGCCGCACTCGTCCAGCCGGATGAGCAGGCCGTACGCGGAGGACTCCAGGTCGGGATGGACCTCGCGGGCCATCTCGCCCTGGTTGGCCCGGGCCCGCCTGAGCAGCACGGTCAACTCCCGTTCCAGTGCCAGGAACTCCTGGTCTGCACCACTGGGCGTCATCTCCTGGGCGCCGCGATGTGCGTCGCCGTTTCCGTCCTCGTGCACGTCAGCACCCCTGCTCGGTTTCGCGGACCTGAAAGTTTCTGCCAAAAAATCGTCGTTGCCGCAGCTCTGTAAGTATTTCGCAGGGCTAGACCAACGGCGGCGCCCGGACCCCCTTCCCCGCCTTCATCTACGTGCGTAGCTTCTTTACCAGGCAATCAATGGCATGCCCACGCCAGTGCGGCATCCGGTACACGGTCACAGCCACGCTCCCCCCACCCCACTCTCCGGAGGCACGTCATGCCCGTGCTCAGACCCGGCTCCGACCGCTCCGCCCGCTCGCTCCGCCCGCGCCCCCTCGCCGTCCTGGTCACGGCCCTGCTCGCGGCACTCTCCCTCACCCTCCCCCTCACCTCCGCCCACGCCGCGACCAGACCCACCCGCGGCTCCGCCTACATGGGCATGGGTGTCCTCGCGCACGACGGCCGGACCGGCACCCCCGCCCCCGCCGCCGTCGCCCAGACCGAGGGCGTGGACGTCTCCGGCTACCAGGGCAACGTCGCCTGGTCGACCCTGTGGAACAGCGGGGTGCGCTGGGCGTACACCAAGGCGACGGAAGGCACGTACTACACGAACCCGTACTTCGCCCAGCAGTACAACGGCTCGTACAACATCGGCATGATCCGCGGCGCCTACCACTTCGCGACCCCGGACACCACCAGCGGCGCCACCCAGGCGAGCTACTTCGTCAGCCACGGCGGCGGCTGGTCCCGGGACGGCAAGACCCTGCCCGGCGCGCTCGACATCGAGTGGAACCCGTACGGCGCCGCCTGCTACGGCAAGACCGCGAGCCAGATGGTCAGCTGGATCGCCGACTTCCTGAACACCTACAAGTCCCTGACCGGCCGGGACGCCGTGATCTACACGGCGACCAGCTGGTGGACCCAGTGCACCGGCAACTACGGCGGCTTCGCGGTGAACAACCCGCTATGGATCGCCCGCTACGCCTCGGACCCGGGGACGCTGCCGGCCGGCTGGTCGTACTACACGATGTGGCAGTACACCTCCTCCGGCCCGACCGTCGGCGACCACGACAAGTTCAACGGGGCGCTCGACCGGGTGCAGGCCCTGGCCAACGGCTGAGCCCTCACAGCCCCAGGGAGATCGCGATCCGCGTCAGCTCGGCCATGCTCGTGCGGCCGAGCTTGGCGCGGATGCGGCGCATATAGGTGTCCACGGTGTGCCGGGACACGCCCATGGCGCGGGCCGTCTGGAGATAGGTACGGCCCGCGGCGATATGTCGGAGCGTCTCCCGTTCGCGGTCGGTCAGCGGCCGGGCCGTAACGCCAGTCATCGAGTCCTCCTTGTTGTCACCCCCCAGCAGGATGGGTAATGCCGGAATAAGGGCATTTGTCTCCTTCACGCCGGGCAACCCCCGACCGGTTGCGGACGGCCGCGGATTTCTTGCCGCGGCCCTGCGTTGGTGCTCCGCGCCGCCCGGGATCATGCTGGTCAGGAGAGCCTGCCGAGCAAGGGCGAGATGAGCGGCGATGGAGCGACAGTCGACGTACACGGCCACGGCCACCATCGATGAGCAGGGCATCCTCACCGCGTGGAGCGAAGGCGCACAGCGGCTCCTGGGCTACGACTCACCGGCCGTCGTCGGACGGCCCGCCGCCGCGCTCCTCGCCACCGACGGCTCGGCGGCCCGGCGGATCGTGGCCGGCCGGGACCGCTGGAACGGCACCGTGCCGCTGCGGCACCGCGACGGCCGGCTGCTGGAACTGGGCGTGCTCGCACACCGCCGGACCTCGGAAGCCGGCGTCACCGACTGGCTCGTGGTGAGCGCCGTGACGGCCCGTGCGCAGCCGCCCCGGGGCGAACCGCTGGAGGAGTGGACGTTCCTGCAGTCCCCCTTCCCGCTGGCGATCTTCGACGCCGAGCTGCGGCTGGTGCGCGCCAACCGGCGCATGGAGCACGCCCTCGCCCTGCCCGAGGCCGCGATGCGCGGACTGCGGCTGCCGCACATCGTGCCCGGCGCCGCGAGCGAGGAGGCAGACCGGTCGATGCGGCTCGCGCTGGAGACCGGCCGGCCGCAGGAGGCCGGGGCCCGGCTCGGCGCGGAACTGGGCCGCAGTACCGTGCTCACCCCGCTGAAGGACGCCGACGGCCGGGTGCGCGCCGTCTGCCTGTCCACCCAGACGCCCGCCCAGGACTCCGCCGCCCGGCAACGCCCGCCGGCCGACAGCGGCTCGCGTGTCGGCATGGCCGCCGACCAGGCCCGCGCCGCGCAGGAGCTCGGCGAGGTCACCGTCCCCCGGCTCGCCGACGTCATGGCGGTCGACCTGCTCGACTCCCCCCGCGAGGCGGGCGAGGAACCCGCCCCGCAGCCCGGTCCGGTCGTCCTGCGCCGCGCCGCGCTGCGCGCCATGCCCGACGGCGTCGGACCGGCCTACGGCAGCGGCGTCGGCGAGGCGGTCGTCTGCCCGCCGGACTCGCCTCCGGTCCGGTGTCTGACGGCCGGCCGGCCCCTGCTGTACGACACGGCGGACCCGCTCGTCGCCGAGTGGGCGGCGGTGGACCCGGGTGCGGCATGGCTGCGCGCCTCCGGGGCGCGCTCGCTGCTGGCGGTGCCGCTACTCGCCCAGGGCAGCACGCTCGGGGTGGCGCTGTTCGGCCGGCGGCCCGGCCGCGAGCCGTTCGGCCCGGAGGATCTGCGGCTGGCCCAGGAGTTCACGGACAAGGCGGCCACGGGCATCCGGCAGGCCCGCTCGCAGACACGCAGCCGCACCACCACCATGGCCCTCCAGCAGAGCCTGCTCCCGCACACGCTGCCCGACCAGGCGGCCCTGGAGATCGCCACCCGCTATCTGCCCGCCGCGACCCGGGCCGGGGTGGGCGGCGACTGGTTCGACGTGATCCCGCTGTCCGGGGCGCGGGTGGCGCTGGTCGTGGGCGACGTGGTGGGCCACGGGATCCGCGCCTCGGCCACCATGGGCCGGCTGCGCACCGCCGTGCGCACCCTGGCCGACGTCGATCTGCCGGCCGACGAACTCCTCACCCACCTCGATGACCTGGTGCTGCGGCTGGCCGCCGACGAGGGCAGCACGGACCCGACCGCCGAGACCGCCGGCGGCATCGGCACCACCTGTCTGTACGCGGTCTACGACCCGGTCTCCCGCCGGTGCACCCTGGCCCGGGCCGGCCATCCGCCGCCCGCCGTGGTCACGCCGGACGGCACCGTGCGCTTCCTCGACGTGCCCGCGGGCCCACCGCTCGGGCTCGGCGGGCTGCCGTTCGAGTCCACCGAGACCGAACTGCCCGAGGGCAGCCTGCTCGCCCTGTACACCGACGGGCTGTTCGAGGCCCGCGAGCACGACATCGACGAGGCGCTGGACAAGATGTTCGCCGCGCTCGTCCAGCCCGCGCGGTCACTGGACGCGGTCTGCGACCACGTGCTCACCGAGCTGCTGACCCATCGCCCCGACGACGACATCGCCCTGCTCGTCGCCCGCACCCGGGTCCTGCACGAGGACCGGGTCGCCGCCTGGGAGCTGGAGAGCGACCCCGAGGACGTCGCCCAGGCCCGCCACCTGGCCTGCGCCCAGCTGTCCGCCTGGGGCCTGGACGAGGTCTCCTTCACCACCGAGCTGATGGTCAGCGAGCTGGTCACCAACGCCATCCGCTACGGCCGCCCGCCCATCCAGCTCCGGCTGATCCACCAGGACGCGACCCTGATCTGCGAGGTGTACGACTCCAGCGGCACCACCCCGCACATGCGGCGCGCCCGCATCTTCGACGAGGGCGGCCGGGGCCTGCTGCTGGTCGCCCAGCTCGCCGAACGCTGGGGCACCCGGCACGACCGGGTCGGCAAGACGGTGTGGGCGGAGCAGTCGGTCTCCGAGGCCCCCGGCTGAGTCAGCCGTCGCCACCGTCGCCACCGCGGCCGCCCTGACCGCTGGTCTCGCAGCCGACGCCGAGGCAGATCCCGCCGTTCCCGCCCCGCCCGCCGTCTCCGCCGTCGCCCCCGCCCACCGCGTCGCCGCCGCTCCCGCCGTTGCCGCCGTTGACGCTGCCCGAGCAGACGCCGACGCAGATCCCGCCGTCGCCGCCCTTGCCGCCGCTCCGGCCGGGTGCGCCGGCGGTGCCGTCGCCGCCGTTGGCGCTGCCGTTGCAGAGCCCGGCGCAGATGCCGCCGCCCGAGCCGTTGGTGCCGTTGACGGTGCCGTTGCAGTTGCCCGCGCAGATCGAGTCGCCGATGCGGACGTTGTCGTTGCCCACCTGGACGTCCAGGCTGGACGAGCTGCTGCCGGATCCGCTGCCGACGGGGCCGGTGTCGGCCATCGCGGCCGGGGCCATCGCGCCCCCGGCGATCACCACGGTCGAGACCGCGAGACCGATACCGAATTTCCAGGAGTGGCTGCGCATGGGATTTTCCTTTCTCCGAACTTCAGTCCGTCTGCAGAAATGCGAGCCAGTCGCCGTTCAGGAGCTGCCGCTCCCATTTGCTGATTTCTTTCTCCGGGATCTTGTACTTCTTGGCCGCGTCGGCCTGGGTCACCCGGCCGGTCAGCACGGCCAGCGCGATCCGCGCCTTGTCCACCTGCGACAGATCCGACTTCGGCTTGTCGGGCAGGTCGTGGAGGTCGAACGCGGAGCAGCCCGGCTTGCCCGGCTCACCCGGCTTGCCGGGCGCGCCGCCCTTGCCGCCCTCGCCGCCCTCTCCGCCCTCTCCGCAGTGCGAGTGAGCCGGCGCGGCCGCGTAGCCGCTGGGTACCGGGGCCGTATGAGTGGCCGCCTGGGCGGCGCATGCGGTGGCGGTGACGAGAGCCACGGAGGCCGCCGCGAGGGTGAAGGGACGCCGCCAGGAGTTCATGGACATCAGGGTCTCCTTTTCCGATCAGGGGTGTGGTGGGGCGTTTCATGTGCGGGCGCTGTGGCCCGGTCGGGGGTGGAGGCCCGGGCGGCCTCCACCCCGTTGACGGTCGGAGGAGACGGTCAGAAGAGGCTGGAGCCACCGGGCCCGCCGGACCCACCGGCGCCGCCGAACAGGCCGCCGAAGCCGCCCTTGCCGCCCGCCCCGCCGGCGCCGCCCTGGAAGATGCTGTCGCCGCCCTTGCCGCCGTTGCCGCCCTGGCCGCCGATGAGGGTGCCGTCGCCCCCGCCACCGCCGCTGCCGGCGCCACCGCCGGAGAGGACGCCGAAGCCGCCGTCGCCGCCGTCGCCGCCCTTGCCGCCGACGACGCCGTCGCCGCCGCCACCGCCACCACCGCCGCCACCACCGGCCAGGACGCCGTCGCCGCCCTTGCCGCCCTGGCCACCGTCACCACCGGTGCCGAGGACGCTGCCGCCACCGGATCCACCGGCACCACCGCCGCCGCCGACCAGGCCGCCACCGCCGTCACCACCGGCACCACCGGCGCCGCCACCGTGGACGAAGGCCACGGTCGAGGTGGGCATCGGGGCCGCCATCGCGCTGGACACGGGCAGGAGGACACCACCCGTGACCAGCGCGGCGGAGGCGGCGAGGGTCGCGAAACGCAGACCTCGGCGCTTCGGACGGGCGTCGGCGTGGGTGTGAACGATACGAGTCATAAGCTTTCTCCCAATTACTGTGAGGATTTCCCGAGAGGGATTACCGGAGGATTTCCGTTTCCCTCGGACCGCCTCATTTCCGTTCCGGTGAGGCCGTGCTTCAAGTAGGCCCGAACGGGAAATCAGGGTCACGTTCCGAGGACTCGGGACTTGACGCACTCACAGGCGTCGGGTAAAGCCCGCGTAAGCGGCCACGATCAGATGCGGCACAGATCAGCCGAGGAACCGCCGGGCCCAGGCAGGTGGCTCCGGCGGCGGAACAAGGTCCACCAGGGTCGGGGTACGGCGGCGGGGCACACAGTCGGCGACGGCCGCCCGCAGGGCCGCGACGAACTCCAGGCAGGTGTCGTGACGGTCGTCCGGGGCCTTCGCGAGGGCCTTGTTCAGCACATCGTCGGCGGCCGGCGGGATGTCCGGCCGCTCCTTGCTGAGCAGGGGCGGCGGGTCGTACTGGTGGGCCCACAGCAGTTCCAGGTGGTCCTCCCGCCGGAAGGGCGGGGCGCCCGCGAGCATCTCGTGGACCACACAGGCCAGGCTGTACTGGTCGGCCCGGCCGTCCACCGGGCGCCCGGCGATCCGCTCGGGCGCCACGTAGTCGAGGGTGCCGACGAACTCGCCCGCGGTGGTGAAACCGGTGAGCGACAGCGACTTCTTCGCCAGCCCGAAGTCGGTGAGATAGACGTGCTCGGGGTGGTCGCTGTCGACGACCTTGGCGATCAGGACGTTGCCGGGTTTGACGTCCCGGTGCACCAGGTCGCGCGCGTGGGCCGCGTCCAGGGCGGAGGCCAGCTGGGCCGTGATGCGCAGCGCGACCGGCACCGCCAGCGGGCCCTCCCGGTCGATCAGGGCGCGCAGGTCCTGCCCGGAGACATAGCACATGGCGATGTAGAGCACCCCGTCGAACTCGCCGGCCTCGAAGACGGGGACGATGTTGGGGTGGTCGATGGCGGCGGCCACCCGGGACTCCTGGGCGAAGCGGCGGCGGAAGGCGTCGTTCCTGGTGTACTCGGGGGCGAGCAGCTTGAGGGCGACCGTCCGGCCGAGGCGCAGGTCCCTGGCGCGGTAGACGACGGCCATCCCACCGCGACCGAGCTCGCGCTCCACCTTGTAGCCCGCGATCTCGGCCCCGATCAGACCGGAGGGGGTCTTGGGGGGCCAACTCACGTCTGAATTCTATCGAGCTATCCCGATATGGGCGCAATGCGAAGATCCCCGCACGTCCCCTGTGATCCCCGGCGATCCCCCTACGCCCCCCTACCCCCCTACGCCCCCCTACCCCCCTACGCCCTCCCCTGCGAGCGCATGGCGAAGGCCCGGGCCTCCCTCACGGAACCCGGGCCTCGCCTTTCCCACGGCGTCCGTCACGCCGCCACGGGAACCTCCGGCGTCGCGCCGCTCGTCGCGGGCGCCAGCGCCAGTTCCAGGACCTGGCGGACATCGGTCACGGCGTGGACGTCCAGCTTGTCCAGCACCTCGGCCGGGACGTCGTCCAGGTCGGGCTCGTTGCGCTTGGGGATGATCACGGTGGTCACCCCGGCGCGCTGGGCGGCGAGCAGCTTCTGCTTGACGCCGCCGATGGGCAGCACCCGGCCGGTCAGCGAGACCTCGCCGGTCATCGCCACGTCCGTGCGGACCAGCCGCCCGGAGAGCAGCGACGCGAGCGCGGTCGTCATGGTGATGCCGGCGCTCGGGCCGTCCTTCGGCACCGCGCCCGCCGGGAAGTGGATGTGCACGCCCCGGTCCTTCAGGTCGCCGACGGGCAGCTCCAGTTCGGCGCCGTGGCTGCGCAGGAAGCTCAGCGCGATCTGCGCCGACTCCTTCATCACGTCACCGAGCTGACCGGTCAGGGTCAGGCCCGCCGCGCCCGTCTCCGGGTCGGCCAGGGACGCCTCCACGAAGAGCACGTCGCCGCCGGCGCCGGTGACCGCGAGACCGGTCGCCACGCCCGGGACGGACGTGCGGCGCTCGGCCGGGTCCTGGGCGGACTCGGGCACGTGGTGCGGCCGGCCGATCAGACCGCGCAGGTCCTCCTCCCGGACGGTGAAGGGCAGCTCCCGCTCGCCGAGTTCGTGCTGGGCCGCGACCTTGCGGAGCAGGCGTGCGATGGAGCGCTCCAGGGTGCGCACGCCCGCCTCACGGGTGTACTCGCCGGCCAGCTTGCGCAGGGCGCTCTCGTCCAGAGCGACCTCGTCCGTGCCGAGTCCGGCCCGCTCCAGCTGACGCGGAAGCAGGTGGTCGCGGGCGATGACGACCTTCTCGTCCTCGGTGTAGCCGTCCAGGCGGACGATCTCCATACGGTCGGCGAGCGCCTCCGGGATGGCCTCCAGGACATTGGCGGTGGCCAGGAAGACCACGTCCGACAGGTCGAGTTCGACCTCCAGGTAGTGGTCCCGGAAGGTGTGGTTCTGCGCCGGGTCCAGGACTTCGAGCAGGGCCGCGGCCGGGTCGCCGCGGAAGTCGGAGCCCACCTTGTCGATCTCGTCCAGCAGGACCACCGGGTTCATCGACCCGGCCTCCTTGATCGCCCGCACGATCCGGCCGGGCAGCGCGCCGACATAGGTACGGCGGTGGCCGCGGATCTCGGCCTCGTCGCGGACGCCGCCGAGGGCGACCCGGACGAACTTCCGCCCCATGGCGTGCGCGACCGACTCGCCGAGGCTGGTCTTGCCGACGCCGGGCGGGCCGACCAGGGCCAGTACCGCGCCGCCGCGCCGGCCGCCGATGACGCCCAGCCCGCGGTCGCTGCGGCGCTTGCGCACCGCGAG
Organism: Streptomyces sp. NPDC030820; assembly: GCF_055572075.1. Lineage (NCBI taxonomy): Bacteria > Bacillati > Actinomycetota > Actinomycetes > Kitasatosporales > Streptomycetaceae > Streptomyces > Streptomyces sp. NPDC030820. The sequence continues at coordinate 769,556 of NZ_JBVIEB010000002.1, read as the reverse complement.
GTACTCGGTGATGCGCTCCTTCACGTCCTCCAGACCCGCGTGCTCGGCGTCCAGGATCGCCTTGGCGCCCAGGATGTCGTACGCGTCCTCGGTCCGTTCGTTCCAGGGCATCTCCAGGACCGTGTCCAGCCAGGTGCGGATCCAGGAGCCCTCCGGGGACTGGTCGCTGGACCGCTCCAGCTTGTCGACCTCCTTGAGCGCGGCCTCGCGGACCTTCTCCGGCAGGTCGGCGGCCTCGACCCGGGCGCGGTAGTCGTCGGACTCCTCGCCGTCCTGATCGCCGTTCAGCTCGCGCAGTTCCTTGCGGACGGCCTCCAGCTGACGGCGCAGCAGGAACTCGCGCTGCTGCTTGTCGACGCCCTCCTGAACGTCCTTGGCGATGGTCTCGGCCACGTCCTGCTCGGCGAGGTGGTCGCGGAGCTGCTGCGTGGCGAGCTTGAGCCGGGCCACCGGGTCGGCGGTCTCCAGCAGTTCCACCTTCTGTTCGGTGGTGAGGAACGGCGAGTAGCCGGAGTTGTCGGCGAGCGCGGAGACGTCGTCGATGGCCTGGACGCGGTCCACGACCTGCCAGGCGCCGCGCCTCTTCAGCCAGGTGGTGGCGAGCGCCTTGTACTCCTTGACGAGGTCCGCGACCTGACCCGGCAGCGGGTCCGGCACGCTCTCGTCGATGCGGGCGCCCTCGACCCACAGGGCCGCGCCGGGACCGGTGGTGCCGGCGCCGATGCGCACACGGCTGCGGCCGCGGATCAGAGCCCCCGGGTCACCGTCGGCCAGCCGGCCGACCTGCTCGACCGTGCCCAGCACACCGGTCTTCGCGTACGTGCCGTCGATGCGTGGCACCAGCAGCACCCTGGGCTTGCCCGGTTCCGACCGGGCGGCGGCCTGCGCGGCCTCCACCGCGGCCCGTACCTCGGCGTCGCTCAGGTCCAGCGGAACCACCATGCCGGGCAGCACGACCTCGTCGTCGAGCGGCAGCACGGGCAGGACGAGCGTGAACGCCGGTGACTCAGTAGCCATGATCTCCCCTTCGGCAGTCAAGTTGAGCTGTACCGACTCAACTGCTGGGAGTTGACTGGTGTTCCCCTTGCTTGTTCGCTGTGAGCGATCAAGTCGCTATCGGGGTGCTTCGGCCCACCGGCGCACAAAGGGCCAGCTCGCCACACCTATCGTCAGCGCGATCAGGTGGCCCCAGTTCGTCATCGGATCCTCGAAGGCGATCAGGTCGCCGAGGAGTTCGGCGGCCGTCACGGTGAGCAGGGGCCAGCGGAGCCAGGGGCGGAGGAGCCCCGTCAGGGAACCGATGCTGGCCGCGACGCCGAAGCTGATGCCGTAGTCGAGGCGGTGCAGCGAGGTGGGCGGGAGGTGGCCGAACAGGACGGCCAGGCCCACGGGGATCTCGGTGGCAAGCGTGGCCAGGACGTGCCCGGCGAGGAAGACGCAGGCCGCACGCGCACCGCCTATCCGCCGCTCCAGCGCGGTGAGCACCAGCACGAAGGCCAGCGCGTACGGCGAGAGGACACCGCCCGCGATCCACAGTGCGCTCGCCGGCAGCACCAGCCCCGGCGTGCGCACCAGATGGGCCACGTCGGTGCTGGAGTCCTGGTAGAGGGCGTGCACCACGGCGGGGTCGGCCAGGGCCGCAACCACGGAGGTGACCGCCAGGACGGCCGTGTAGGCGAAGGTGAACGGGGTGCCGGTGGGAGTGGGCAGCAGGCGCCACAGCCGCGGGAGCGGGAACGGAAGCCGCAGTGGTGCGGTCGGGCGCGGGTCGACGAAGGCGGGTCCGGGAGCGGGGGGCGTGGCGTGCCGCTGACGTGGCATGCCGTCCAGCAGGTCCGCGATCGCGGGGAGCGGGACGGCGGCGGTGCCGTCGGGGTGGGTCGCGCCCGACAGGGGCGGGGACGCGGCCGTCGCAGGGCCCGTCGCGGTCCGTTCCACGCTGTGGCACTCCTTCCGTCGCGCCCAACCCTTCGTGCTCCGGGGGCCGCTGTCTATGACCGACGCCACGCGAGAGCCGATTCACAGCAACCTCCTACGTTCCGGCCGCGTCCGCGCCCCGCACCGCGCGGGCGCACATCGACGCGACATCCCTAATTCCCGTGCAGGTCAAGGTGTGTTCAAGGAATATGGGGGCATGACTGCCGTGTACGACTCCCCCGTGGTCCTCGACCGGCGCGACGGTCCGTACGGCGAGGTGGTGCTGCGCCGGCACGGAGCGCTGTTGCAGATCATCGCCAACGGCTGCTTTCTGATGGACACCTCCGACGGCCGCTCGGAGCGGCTGCTGGTCGACGCCGCACAGCGGGCGCTGGACGGGCGGCCGGAGCCGAAAGTGCTGATCGGCGGGCTGGGGGTGGGATTCTCACTCGCACATGCGGCGGCGGACCCCGGATGGGGTCGGATCACCGTCGTCGAGCGGGAGCCCGCCGTCATCGACTGGCACCGGGACGGCCCGCTGGCGGAGGTCTCCGCCGCAGCGCTCGGCGACCCGCGCACCCAGATCGTGCAGGACGATCTCGTGGCGTTCGTCAATGAGACATCCGACACGTTCGACGCGCTCTGCCTGGACATCGACAACGGCCCCGGCTGGACCGTCACGGACGACAACCACACCCTCTACTCACCGGCCGGACTGGCCGCCTGCGCAAGGGTGTTGAACCCCGGCGGGGTGCTCGCGGTATGGTCCGCCGAACCCTCTCCGGAATTTGAAGGAAGCTTGCGGAATGCCGGGTTCCAGCAGGTGCGTACCGAAGAGGTGCCCGTTGCCCGGGGCGTTCCGGACGCCGTGCACCTCGCCCTCCGCCCTGGATAGCGACAGGATGGTGGATCCCCGTAATGTGCTGCCCTGACGCGGATCATTCAAGCGTCAATCGCAGACATGGGATCACCCCACGGGTTCCGGAAAGCAACAAGCAGGGGCGGGCGATGGAGCAGACACACACCTCCCAGAGCGGCGCGGCGACGACCACCCCGGGCGCACAGCGCCGGGTACTGGTCGTCGAGGACGATCCCACGATCGTCGACGCCATCGCGGCCCGGCTGCGCGCCGAGGGATTTGTCGTACAGACCGCGACGGACGGCCCGGCCGCCGTCGACACGGCCGAGGCCTGGCAGCCCGACCTGTTGATCCTCGACATCATGCTGCCGGGCTTCGACGGCCTGGAGGTCTGCCGGCGGGTGCAGGCACAGCGCCCGGTGCCGGTGCTGATGCTGACCGCGCGCGACGACGAGACGGACATGCTGGTCGGTCTCGGGGTCGGCGCGGACGACTACATGACCAAGCCGTTCTCGATGCGGGAGCTGGCCGCGCGGGTGCATGTGCTGCTGCGCCGGGTGGAGCGGGCGGCGCTGGCCGCGGCCACCCCGCGCTCCGGCATCCTGCGGCTCGGCGAACTGGAGATCGACCACGCACAGCGCCGGGTGCGGGTGAAGTCCGAGGACGTCCACCTCACGCCCACCGAGTTCGATCTGCTGGTGTGCCTGGCGAACACCCCGCGCGCGGTGCTCTCCCGGGAGCAGCTGCTGGCCGAGGTGTGGGACTGGGCCGACGCCTCCGGCACCCGCACCGTCGACAGCCACATCAAGGCGCTGCGCCGGAAGATCGGCGCCGAGCGGATCCGCACGGTGCACGGCGTCGGGTACGCACTGGAGACGCCGACTCCATGAGCGGTGACGGGCGGCAGGCCGCGCGGAGGAGCCCCGGGGAGGATCCCTGGGGCGGCGTACGCCCGTTCTCGATCAAGACCAAGCTGGGCGCGCTGGTCGTCATCGCGGTGCTGATCACCACCGGTCTGTCCATCGTCGCCGTGCACACCAAGACCGAACTGCGCTTCATCACGGTCTTCTCGATGATCGCCACCCTGCTCATCACGCAGTTCGTGGCGCACTCACTGACCATGCCGCTGGACGAGATGAACACGGTGGCGCGGTCGATCTCCGAGGGTGACTACACCCGCCGGGTGAGCGAGGGCCGCCGGGACGAGCTGGGCGACCTGGCCCGCACGATCAACGTCATGGCGGACGAGCTGGAGGCCCAGGACCGCCAGCGCAAAGAGCTGGTCGCGAATGTCTCCCATGAGCTGCGCACCCCCATCGCGGGCCTGCGCGCGGTGCTGGAGAACATCGTCGACGGGGTCACCGAGGCCGACCCCGAGACCATGCGGACGGCCCTGAAGCAGACCGAGCGGCTGGGCCGGCTCGTGGAGACCCTGCTGGACCTGTCCCGGCTCGACAACGGCGTCGTACCGCTGAAGATGCGGCGCTTCGAGGTGTGGCCGTACCTCTCGGGCGTGCTGAAGGAGGCCAACATGGTGGCCTCGGCGCGCGCGGGCATCGCCTCCGGTTCCGGCAGCCACACGCGCAGCGACGTCCATCTGCACCTGGACGTCTCCCCGCCGGAGCTGACCGCGCACGCGGATCCCGAGCGCATCCACCAGGTCGTCGCCAACCTGATCGACAACGCCGTCAAGCACAGCCCGCCGCACGGCCGGGTGACGGTGCGGGCGCGGCGCGGGCCGCAGCCGGAGTCGCTGGAGCTGGAGGTCCTGGACGAGGGCCCCGGCATACCGCGGTCGGAGTGGCACCGGGTGTTCGAGCGGTTCAACCGGGGCGCGGTGAGCCGGCCGCACGGCCCGGGCAGCGACGGCGGCACCGGCCTCGGCCTGGCAATCGCCCGCTGGGCGGTGGATCTGCACGGCGGCCGGATCGGTGTGGCCGAATCCGAGCGGGGCTGCCGGATCATCGTCACTCTCCCGGGACTGTCCTCCGTCCCAAGTTGACGTAAAGTTCGAACCGGAGGCACAAGATCCACGAGTGTGCGCGGCCTTGCCGTGCAGCTGGACACGTGTGATCAGGAGCAGGCCCGCGCGACCGGTCGAACGAAGGCGCGCCGGGCCGGGGCCGGTGCATCCTCTCGCCTGCGGAACCACGCTTGTTTCCCGCCATATCAAGCCCTGAAACAAGATTTCCAATGTGACTTACGCGACGATGACCTTGCTCGACCTGACCTTCGCGGTCTTGGAGGCGTAGCCTTTATTTCCGCTGTCCATCACCTTGTGAAGCGGAAGAGGGCGGTTGCCGCCGTGTCGCCACAGTCCCCCAGTAACCAGAGCGTCTCCACCGACGACCAAGCCGGGAAGAACCCCGCCGCCGCGTTCGGTCCGAACGAGTGGCTCGTCGACGAGATCTATCAGCAGTACCTCCAGGACCCGAATTCGGTCGACCGCGCCTGGTGGGACTTCTTCGCCGATTACAAGCCGGGAGCGCCTGCCACCCCGGCTGCGGCGGGTACTGCGGCCGCGGGGGCCGCAGACACCACCACCACGGCCCCTCCGGCCCAGCCCGCGGCTCCGGCCCCCCAGGCCGCCGCCCCGGCTCCCGCAGCCGCCCCGAAGCCCGCTGCGGCTCCGGCTCCCGCTCCCGCGGCGAAGGCCGCGGCCCCGGCCCCGGCCAAGCCGGCGACGCCCGCACAGGCGCCGGCTCAGCCGAAGCCCAAGGCCGCTCCCGCCGCCGAGGCCCCCGAGGGCCCGGAGCTGATCACGCTGCGCGGCCCGGCCGCCGCCGTCGCGAAGAACATGAACGCCTCGCTGGAGCTGCCGACCGCCACCTCGGTCCGCGCGGTCCCGGTGAAGCTGCTGTTCGACAACCGGATCGTCATCAACAACCACCTCAAGCGCGCCCGCGGCGGGAAGATCTCCTTCACGCACCTGATCGGGTACGCGATGGTGCAGGCCATCAAGGCCATGCCGTCGATGAACTGGTCCTTCGGCGAGAAGGACGGCAAGCCGACCCTCGTCAAGCCGCCGCACGTCAACCTCGGCCTGGCCATCGACCTGGTGAAGCCCAACGGCGACCGCCAGCTCGTCGTGGCCGCCATCAAGAAGGCCGAGACGCTGAACTTCTTCGAGTTCTGGCAGGCCTACGAGGACATCGTCCGGCGCGCCCGTGACGGCAAGCTGACGATGGACGACTTCACCGGTGTCACGGTCTCCCTGACCAACCCCGGCGGCCTCGGCACCGTCCACTCCGTCCCGCGCCTGATGCCCGGCCAGTCCGTGATCATGGGCGTCGGCTCCATGGACTACCCGGCGGAGTTCCAGGGCACCAGCCAGGACACCCTGAACAAGCTCGGCATCTCGAAGGTCATGACGCTCACGTCGACCTACGACCACCGGGTGATCCAGGGCGCCGCCTCCGGCGAGTTCCTGCGCCAGGTCGCGAACCTGCTGCTCGGCGAGAACGGCTTCTACGACGACATCTTCGAGTCGCTGCGCATCCCCTACGAGCCGGTCCGCTGGCTGAGGGACATCGACGCCAGCCACGACGACGACGTCACCAAGGCCGCACGCGTCTTCGAGCTGATCCACTCCTACCGGGTCCGCGGCCACGTCATGGCCGACACCGACCCGCTGGAGTACCGCCAGCGCAAGCACCCCGACCTGGACATCGTCGAGCACGGCCTCACCCTGTGGGACCTGGAGCGCGAGTTCGCCGTCGGCGGCTTCGCCGGCAAGTCGATGATGAAGCTGCGCGACATCCTCGGCGTGCTGCGCGACTCGTACTGCCGCACCACCGGCATCGAGTTCATGCACATCCAGGACCCCAAGCAGCGCAAGTGGATCCAGGACCGGGTGGAGCGCGGTCACTCCAAGCCGGAGCGCGAGGAGCAGCTGCGCATCCTGCGCCGCCTGAACGCGGCGGAGGCCTTCGAGACCTTCCTGCAGACGAAGTACGTCGGCCAGAAGCGGTTCTCCCTGGAGGGCGGCGAGTCCGTCATCCCGCTGCTCGACGCGGTCATCGACTCCGCGGCCGAGTCCCGCCTGGACGAGGTCGTCATCGGCATGGCCCACCGCGGCCGCCTCAACGTGCTGGCCAACATCGTCGGCAAGTCGTACGCCCAGATCTTCCGCGAGTTCGAGGGCAACCTCGACCCGAAGTCGATGCACGGCTCCGGCGACGTGAAGTACCACCTGGGCGCCGAGGGCACCTTCACCGGCCTGGACGGCGAGCAGATCAAGGTCTCGCTGGCCGCCAACCCGTCCCACCTGGAGACGGTGGACCCGGTGATCGAGGGCATCGCCCGCGCCAAGCAGGACATCATCAACAAGGGCGGTACGGACTTCACGGTCCTGCCGGTGGCGATCCACGGCGACGCGGCCTTCGCGGGCCAGGGCGTGGTGGCCGAGACCCTGAACATGTCGCAGCTGCGCGGCTACCGCACCGGCGGCACGGTCCACATCGTCATCAACAACCAGGTCGGCTTCACGGCCGCTCCCGAGTCCTCGCGTTCGTCGATGTACGCGACGGACGTGGCCAGGATGATCGAGGCCCCGATCTTCCACGTCAACGGCGACGACCCCGAGGCGGTCGTCCGCGTCGCCCGCCTGGCCTTCGAGTTCCGCCAGGCGTTCAACAAGGACGTGGTGATCGACCTCATCTGCTACCGCCGCCGCGGTCACAACGAGTCGGACAACCCGGCCTTCACCCAGCCGCTGATGTACGACCTGATCGACAAGAAGCGCTCGGTGCGCAAGCTCTACACCGAGTCCCTGATCGGTCGCGGCGACATCACCCTGGAAGAGGCCGAGCAGGCCCTGCAGGACTACCAGGGCCAGCTGGAGAAGGTCTTCACGGAGGTCCGCGAGGCCACCTCCCAGCCGGCCGCCGGAGTCGTCCAGGCACCGCAGGACGGCTTCCCGGTCGCGGTGCCGACCGCGATCTCCTCCGAGGTCGTCAAGCGGATCGCCGAGTCTCAGGTCAACATCCCCGACTCCTTCCACGTGCACCCGCGTCTGCTGCCGCAGCTGCAGCGCCGGGCGACGATGGTCGAGGACGGCACGATCGACTGGGGCATGGGCGAGACCCTGGCCATCGGCTCCCTGCTGCTGGAGGGCACCCCGGTCCGCCTGTCCGGCCAGGACTCCCAGCGGGGCACCTTCGGCCAGCGCCACGCGGTCCTCATCGACCGCGAGACGGGCGAGGAGTACACCCCGCTCCAGTACCTCGCCGAGGACCAGGCGCGCTACAACGTCTACAACTCCCTGCTGTCCGAGTACGCGGTCATGGGCTTCGAGTACGGCTACTCGCTGGCCCGCCCCGACGCGCTCGTGATGTGGGAGGCGCAGTTCGGCGACTTCGTCAACGGCGCGCAGACGGTGGTCGACGAGTACATCTCGGCGGCGGAGCAGAAGTGGGGCCAGATGTCCGGCGTCACGCTCCTCCTGCCGCACGGCTACGAGGGCCAGGGCCCGGACCACTCCTCGGCCCGTGTCGAGCGGTTCCTCCAGCTGTGCGCCCAGAACAACATGACGGTCGCGATGCCGACCCTCCCGTCGAACTACTTCCACCTCCTGCGGTGGCAGGTGCACAACCCGCACCACAAGCCGCTGGTGGTCTTCACCCCGAAGTCGATGCTGCGCCTCAAGGCCGCCGCGTCGAAGACGGAGGAGTTCACCTCGGGCCAGTTCCGCCCCGTCATCGGCGACTCGACGGTCGACCCGGCCGCGGTCCGCAAGGTCGTCTTCTGCGCGGGCAAGGTCTACTACGACCTGGAGGCCGAGCGGCAGAAGCGCGGTGTCACGGACACGGCGATCATCCGCCTCGAGCGGCTGTACCCGCTGCCGGGTGCCGAGCTCCAGGCGGAGATCAAGAAGTACCCGAACGCCGAGAAGTACCTGTGGGCCCAGGAGGAGCCGGCGAACCAGGGTGCCTGGCCGTTCATCGCGCTCAACCTGATCGACCACCTGGACCTGGCGGTCGGCGCGGACGTCCCGCACGGCGAGCGCCTGCGGCGCATCTCGCGCCCGCACTCCTCGTCCCCGGCGGTGGGCTCCGCGAAGCGGCACCAGGCCGAGCAGGAGCAGCTGGTGCGTGAGGTCTTCGAGGCGTAGGCCTCCGGCGGTTCAGCCGACGCTCAGGGCCCGGTGCCGAGTTCTTGCTCGGTGCCGGGCCCTTTGCCCACCCCCTCAGCCGAGGTACGGCTCGAAGTCCCAGTACGGCCTCGTGCGTTGCCGGGCGGAGAGAGTGTGGGGGTGTTGCGCGCCCAGCGTGCGGGTGAGCCCGAGCAGCCCGTCCTCCTCCAGCTTTCCGGCCTCCTCGTGCTCGCGCGCGGCCCGCAGATCGGCGGCGAGCGCGATCACGCAGGACAGGGTCAGCGGATGCTCGTCGCCGAGGGCGTGCCGAGCCCGCCTCAGGGTGTCGCGGCTCAGCTCCACGGCGTCGGTGATACGGCCGTTGAAGTTGCGGGCGCTGGCCGCGTTGAGGGCGCAGCCGAGGACCCAGGGATGGTCGGGCCCGAGGGTGGCGCTGAGGCCCGCGAAGGACGCCTCGAACATCGACATGGCCTCGGCCCGCTCGCCCGACACCTGCATGACCAGGCCCGTGTTGGCGAGCATGCCGGTGGCCACCGGGTGGGCGGGTCCGAGGAGCGCCCGGTAGCCGGACTCGGCCTCGCCGACCAGTTCCCGGGCCCGGCTCAGATCCCCGTGTTCCCTGAGGTAGTTGCCGTAGTTGGTGAGGAACGCCAGCGTCCGGTAGTGCTCCCGGCCGTGCAGCTGTACCAGCTGCTCCAGGAGGGCGGCCATCGACGGCCCGACGTCCGGGGCGAACCCGCCCTCACGCTGCCGGCACATGGCGAGCTGGGCACGTGCCTCCAGGGTCTGCGGGTGCTGCGGGCCGAGCACCTGGACATGCAGCCGGACCACGGGCTCCTGGCGGGCCACGGCGTCCCGGTAGCGGCCCAGCAGGCGCAGGCTGTTGGTGACGGCGTTGCCCGAGTTGAGGGTGTTGATGTGCCGGGCGCGCAGGACGTTCTCCCGCCGGGCGAGCGTCTCGAGGTCGAGTTCGTACGACTCCGCGTACCGGCCCAGCAGTCTGAGGCCGACGCCGAGGTTGTGCCGGGCCGCCAGCGTGATGACCTCGTCGGGGCCGAGGAGCTGGGTGGTGCCTTCGAGCACCTCCTGCTGGAGGGTGTGCGCGTCCTCGTACCGCCCGAGGTGGCGCAGGCCGTTGGCCATGGCGCTCTTGGTGGTCAGCTCGGCGAGTTCGTTGCGCCGGGGAGCGGTCCGGAGGCGCTCCAGGACGCCCCGGTCCAGTTCGTAGGCGTCGCGGAACCTGCCGCTGGCCCGCAGGATGTAGCTCTCCTGGTTGGCGAGGTCGAGCATGGGCTGGGCCAGCGGGTCCATGGTGCGCGACCAGTGTTCGCGGATCTGCTGGGCGAGCTTGAGACCGCCGCTGTACTCGCCGCTGCGGAAGCAGTACCGCAGGCAGTTCAGCACGGTCTCCTGCACCCGGGGCTGGTCGCTGCCGAGGGCGCCGGAGAGTTCCAGGTGGGGCAGCAGCTCGGCGTAGCGGGGCCAGTTCCTGGAGTCCACCGGGTTGCCCGGGTCGGCCTCCGCGAGCAGCGTGTGCACGGCCCTGCGGTGCACGGCGCGGCTGTCGTCGCTGGTCAGCTTGGAGACGATGTCATGGACGAGCCGGTGCATGTGGACCGACTCCTGGTGCGGGCCCATGTCGGCGCCGACGGGACCGCGGGTCTCGCGGGTCAGCACCGAGTAGTTGACCAGCGTGTCCAGGGCCCGGGTCCAGGCGGGCAGGTCGGTGGCCATCCAGCGCAGTTCCTCGGGCAGGTCGGCCTGCGGGTAGGCGCGGATCAGGCCGAGCGGGATGCGTCCCGGCGCGAAGGACGTGCACAGGCCGAGGATGTCGATGGCCTGCGGCTGGGCGCGGCGGAGCCGGTTGAGCAGTATCGACCAGGAAGTCATGGAGGACTGCGGGAAGCCGTCCCCGGTGACCGGCTCGTCGACGGTGGAGAGCCTGCGCTCGCGCACCATCCGCAGGTACTCGGGGACCTCCATACGGGACTCGCCGAGCCAGGAGGCGGCCTGGACGATGGGCAGCGGGACGTCGCCGAACTCGGCGGCGACCTCGTCCGCCTCGGCCGCCGTGATGTGCGGGGCACGGCGCATCAGATAGCCGGTGGACTCCGGCCGCAGGAAGGCAGTGACCTCGAGGATGTCGGTGTGCTCGCTCCAGCCGCGGTTGCGGGAGGTGATCAGCACGTGTCCGGGGCCCTGCGGAAGGAGCGTGTTGATGCCTTCGGTGTCGTCCCAGCCGTCGAAGATCAGCAGCCAGTTGGCGTGCGGCTCGCCCCGGCGCAGCGCGTCGCGCACGGCGCGGATGCGCTCGCCGGGCTCGCTGCCGATCCCGAGCCCCAGTTCCACGGCGAGTTCACCGAACCGGTCGCGCTGGATGTTGCGGTCGTCGGAGTTGACCCACCACACCACGTCGTAGTCGGGGCTGAACCGGTGGGCGTACTCGGCGGCCAGCTGAGTCTTGCCGATGCCGGACATGCCGAGCAGGGTGCAGGCCGCGGCGCCGCGCTCGGCGTCGGCGAGCCGCTGGTGCAGCTCGGCCAGCAGGTCGTCGCGGCCGGTGAAGCGCGGGTTGCGGCGCGGGACCTCGCCCCAGATCTCGCAGCGGGTGTCGGGGTAGCGGATCCGGGTGGTCGGGGCTCTGGGGGTGCGGCGGCGCTCCAGGCCCAGCCGGCCCAGCAGCCGTTCCTCGGCGCCTTCCTCGCTCATTCCCCACAGGCTGGCCGGTTCCAGGACCGCGGTGGCGGGCAGCAGGGGCCGGTTGGTGAGGTTGACCGCGGTGAAGCGGTCGGCGTGGGCGGCGACGAAGCCGCGCAGGGCGTCGTTCCACTCCCCGGCGGGGCGCGGGCCGAGTTCGAAGAACCAGTCGTCCAGGACGAGCAGTACCCGTCCGGAGGACAGCAGCAGGTCACCGAGCGAGTCCTCGAGCGGCACCTCGCGGGGCGGGTCCCAGCGCTGGAGGGTGACCCGGTGGCCATGGCGCTCCAGGACCTGCGCGATCCAGGCCGCCCATGAGCGGTGATAGCCCGGGAAGACCACGAGGAAGTGCTCGGTCGCCCCCGTATCGCCCCCACCCGTCCTGCGCTGTTCCGCCATGCGCCAACTCCCTGTTCCACGTCCGCCGCCGCCGTACCTCGTCTGCGGCCCTTTTCACCGGCCACCCACGAGGGGTGACCGATCACGCACACAGTGTCACTCATGCCCCCGGCTCGCCACGCCGAGCCGGGCGTGGGATCTGGCCATCTCCCTGACGAACTGCCCACCCGCGAAAGTCAGTTCATCGGATTCAAGGAGAATCGACAAGGCTTGGCCGACGTGGGCGCGGTGTTGGTCGAACTGTTCGGCGGCCCGCCGCCGCCAGGCCCGTCCGGCCGTCGCCCCGCTCCGCGCCCGCCACCACAGGTCGCTCAGCGCCAGATGGGCGTATGCCCCGTGCAGGACGCCCGCCACGGGCCGCGGATCGGCGCGCCAGCCCACCCGGTGCACGGCGGCGCCACCCGGGCGGCACAGCGGAACCAGCTCGTGCAGGGCCGCCAGCTTGGTGTGGTGCACCTCGTGGACCAGGGACTCCGCCAGGTCCGCCCCGCTCACCGGGAGCTGGGAGAGCACCGCGCCCGGCGCGGTCTGCAGGGTGGCGCTCATGGCGGGGCCGCCGCGCCGGGGCGAAGCCAGGGGCACCACGGCCCGCAGCACCGCACCGATCTCGGCGACACGCCCGGGATCCGTCGTCCGGAGTATCCCTTGGGCCTCCCGCCACCGCCGGGCCCACACCCGGTGGGCGGAGCGCGGGCGCTCGGCCGGGGGCAGCGCGCCGGGGCCGATGCCCCCGGGCGGCACCCGCTGGGGGTGCAGATCGTCGAATACGACGGCTCCGCCCGGAAGCGTGCCGAGGGCCGACCAGCCGCGCCGGGTGGGCCGCCGCGGCCCGGCCCACCTCGCCGCAGGGGCGTACAGGGGTACGACGCTCTCGCGGCCGGGGGCGTCCGGGACCCGGACACTGCCGCTGCGGCCGTCCAGGTGTGCACGGCCCGCCGCCGGGTCGAGGACGCCGAGTCCGGGCAGCACGAGGAAGCCTGCGGCGGGCGGGACCGTCACCGCGATCCGGTGGCCCGCGCGGACGGCCGCGGCGGCGGCCAGGCCCCGGAACTGCGCGAGCTGTCCGCGGAAGGCGGGGCCGTCGGGCGCGCCGAGCGTCTCGGCCAGCCAGGCGCCGGTCATCGGGTAGTCGACGACCTCACGGACCGCTCGGGCGTCGGTGCGCTCGGCCTCTTCCAGCAGGGCCCAGTCCGCCTCGAAGTCCCGGCGGGCCGGACCGCCCTCGCGCTCCACCCGGACGGCGAGCGTTTTGAGCAGGAGCAGGCGTCGGGCGTGCAGCCCTTGCGTGAGCGCGGCCAGGGCGGCCGGACGGGGCCGGGTCCCGGCGAGTTCCGCGAACGCATCGCGCGGCACGGACACCAGGGTCATCCCGGCCGTTCCTCACCCCGTACCAGCTCCGTACGGGTGGCTGGAAACGACCGGCCGGGCGGTCCCGGGTCGACGGGGCTGTAGTCCCCGCCGGTGTACCAGACTTCACCGCGCCGCTGGGCCGACGCCAGGACCTCGTCCATGAGCGCCGTGAGCCCTGGATCGTCCATGGCGCGCAGAGTGCGCAGGTCCACACCGGTGAAGTCGGGCAGAAACACGGACCGACCGGCTTCCTCGCCCGGGCCGACCGCCCCCTCCGTCTGCTCCGCCACGCTCGGCTCCTCCCTGCCCACGTCCGCCCCGCACGGCCGTCATGGCTGCCCAGTTCTTCCCGACAGGCCGGAGACAGAAACCCTGGACGGCTCAACTCCGGTCAGCATCGGCCGGGTTGGCCCACTCCTGCGTCCAGGGCCACCAGGGCGGAGCCAGCTGGCGCCACCGCTCCTCCGGCGTCCACCGCGCCTCGAGCGCCGTCAGCTGCTCCTGCGCCGTGCGGGTCAGTTCGACGTCGGCCCAGTCGACCTCCCGCAGCGCGCCGACGAGCCGCTGCCACTGGTCCCGGGCCGCCCGGAACGCGCTGCGCGCCGCTCCCGGCCGTCCCATCAGGGCGAGCACCGCCCCGCTGCCGTGCCGGGCGCGGGCCGCCGTCGGCGAGCCCGGATCGCCACCGTGGGCCGCGTGTGCCTCCCGTTCGGCGTTCTCGTACGCCTGAAGCGCGTCCATCAGCACGGGCGCCCCGGCGTGATGCCAGCCCTCCAGCCGTACCCGCCCCAGCTGGAGCCACACCTCGGCGCGTACGGCCGCGTCGGCCGCCGCGCGCACCGCCTGGCCGAGCAGATGCCGGCTCTCGAACAGGTCGGGCAGGAAGCCGAGGTGCCGGAACCGCTGGGCGAGCGCGCTGCCGACCAGGCCCTGGAGCCGGCCCCGTTGCGCGGAGCGCACCGGCAGGGCCTGCAGCGCCTCGCGCAGCACGTACTCGGCCCGGTCGACGATGCCGGCGCCGTCCCGCGCCGAGGCCCGCCGGAGCAGCGACTCGCCCCAGGCGGTGAGCAGTTCGCAGCGCCGGGCGCTGTCGGCCGGGGCGAGCAGCACGGCCCGCTCGTAGGCCGCGTCGGCCTCCCGAGTCTCCCCCGTCGCATCGTGGAACGCGGCCAGGGCGGCGAGGCAGGGCAGCAGCAGTGCGGGATCCTCACCGGCCGCCCGCTCGGCCCGCTCCAGCACCCGGCGCGTCTCCGCGTCGTCGGCCCCGGTGGCCCGCAGTGCCCGCGCGAGATCGAGCAGCGCCGGGGCCCGTACGGTGTCAGCGGCCTCTTCGAGGTCCAACAGGGCACAGCCTTCCCTGAGTTCGGGCACGGCGGCGCCGGCGCGCCGCAATGTGAGCAGCATCCAGCCGCGCAACAGCAGCCGGGCCCGGTGCGCGCCGACGGCCCAGGCGACGTCCTCGGTGCCGACGGCGCCCTCGCCCGTGCCGTCGGCCCCGTCCTGTCGCAGACGCACCCGTGCGCGCGCCGCTTGCGCCGGCCACGGCGCACGGTCCGGGTCGAGGACCTCCAGCGCGGCCACGAGCAGCTCGTCCTGCGCCGTCAGCTGCCACAACTCCCTGTGGGAGGAGGCGAGTTCGAGGGCGGACTCGGCCTGTTCGCGGCTGTCGGCGACGGCCGACCGGTACGCGGCGGCGAGTTCGGTGACCGCCTCGCGGAGCAGTTCCTCGCGGCGGCTCGCGGCGCGTGCGGCCGCCGTGCCGGCCTCGGCGCGCAGCACCCGGCCGAGCAGCAGCCGGGCCCGTGCGGCGGTGCCCGGCAAGGGCGCCGCACCGGTCACCGCCGTACGGGCGAGGTCGCGGGCCTGCCGCAGCGTCTCCGGGTCACCGCGGCGCCGCCACTCCTCGAACAGCCGGCCGCCCTCGGTGAGCGGGTCGCGGGCGGGGCGCTCGGGCTGGTAGAAGCGCAGCACCCGGGCGGGCACCCGGGCGAACAGCTCGGCCTCGACGCTGCCGCCCTCGTCCCGCGCCCCGGTCTCCTCGGGCAGTGGCCCAATGCCGCCGTCCGGGTCGTGGTCGGTGAGCCGCGCGGCCGCGAGCGCGGCGAAGTTGCGGGTGCCCCGGCCGAAGTGCCGCTCCACATAGGCCGAGCAGTGTTTGAGGACGAGCCCGGCGGTGTCCTGGTCCAGGGAGGACAGCAGCAGGTCCTGGACCCGGGACGGGTAGGCGAAGCAGGGCTGGTCGGCGGTGCCCGGGAGCTGGGTCAGCAGTCCGCCGAGCAGCACCTCGGCCAGCTCCATGGGCCCGGTGTCGGGCAGCATGGCCCGCTGCACGAGCTGCATCACGGGCAGGGTGAGCGGGGCCGCGGCGAGGTAGACCGCGAGGCGCAGCGCCCCGGGCGAGGCCCCCGCGCGGAAGGCCCGCAGCAGGTCGTCGTCGCTCGGCGGGCCGGCGAGGGCGGGCGCGGGCGGCGGGGCCGTGCCGGGGCCGGTGAGCGCGGCCCAGGCGCGCTCGCGGGTGGGGCCGGTGCCCGCGAGCAGCCGGGCGAAGGCGCCGAAGGCGTCCGGGGTGGGGGTGAGGACCGGCACCGGCCGGGCGTCGGCGGCCGGTTCCTCCCAGGGCTCGTCGTCGGGGAGGAAGGCCAGGCGTCCGCCGGTCTCGCCGCCGCGCACCAGCAGCCCTGGTTCGGCGGGCAGCGCGGTACGGCCCCACAGGCGCGGCGGCAGCGGCTGGACGACGGCGAGCGGGGCGCTGCGCGGCCACTGGTGCAGCAGCCGCTGGGCGCTGCCGTTCTGCCAGAGCGGGCCCACGCAGTCGCTGATGACGAAGGTGACCCGGCGGCCGGTGGGGTCGTGCAGTTCGTCGGCGGGGCGTAACCGGGTGCGCCGGCCGGGACCGGCGGTCGTACCGACGAGCGGGAGGCGCGAGCCCCCGGAGTCGTCGGCGTACAGGTGGTGGACGCGGACCGAGGCGAACGCGCCGGACTGCTGGCAGGCCTGGCGCAGCTCCTCCACCATCCGGCCCCAGACGGCCATCGCGGGGCCGGTGTCCATGAGGAGCTGCACGTCACAGCGCCGGCGGCGGCCGGGCCGGGTGACGGGGAGCAGGATGCCGCCGGCGGCGGCCCGGTCGGCGGTGGCCTCCTCGTCGATCCGCTCGTCCTCGGCGCGGGCGGAGGCGGTCCGGTAGCGGCCGAGGGCGCGCAGCGCCTGCTCCAGGCCGAGCAGCCCGGGCAGCGCTCCGGCGGCGGGGGCGCGCACGGGGAACGCGGCCGGGGCGCCCTCGGACTGCGTATGCGCGGGACCGGAGCCCGGTGTGCGCATGTGCAGCGGCACGGGGGCGGTGGAGTTGTCCGGGCGGGACGCACGCGGGCCGGTGCCGGGGTCCGGCGGGGCGCCCGGGGTGTCCGGCGGGGTCGGTGCCGGCGAGCCGTCCCGGAGGGGTGGGCCCGGCTCGGCCGGGGACGGCCCGGGCGCGTGGCGCGCCGCGCCCGTGCCGAGCCGCCGGGCCAGCCAGAGCGCGTCCGCCACGTCCTCGGCGGTCAGGTCGAGCCCGCCCTGGCGCAGCTTGCCGATCAGCTCGTCCAGACCCATGCCGGGCATCCGGCCATCACCTCGTACGGTCGAGCGGCTGCATGAGCATCTCGGCGATGCGCTCCCGGGTGAGGCTCTGGGCGCGCGGGTCGTGCCGGGTGAGGAAGAGGGCGTTGAGCAGCTGGTCCGCGGCGAGCACCTCGCCCGGCTCGCGCTCCAGGAACCGCCGGATCAGCTCGCCGCCCGCTGCGACGCCCTCCGGACCCAGGTGCGCCTCGACCATGGCGGTCAGCTGCTCCTCACCGGGCGCCTCCAGCTCCAGCTGGATGCAGCGGCGCAGCAGCGGGGCGGGGAAGTCGCGTTCGCCGTTGGAGGTCAGGACGATCACCGGGAAGGCGGTGCAGGCGACGCGTCCGCCGTGCACGGCCACCCGGTCGCCGTCGTGGTCGAGCACCTCGACGACGGGCTCGCGGTCGGCCAGCCGCTCCAGCTCCGGGATCGCGAACTCCCCCTCCTCCAGGGTGTTCAGCAGGTCGTTGGGCAGGTCGAGGTCGCTCTTGTCGAGTTCGTCGATGAGCAGCACGCGTGGCTCGTCGGCGGGCAGCAGCGCGGTGCCGAGCGGCCCGAGCCGGATGTACGACCCGATCCCGGAGGCGCTCGCCGCGTCCTGGCCGCCGCCCCGGGCCCGCTCCAGCTGGACGTCCTGCAGGCGGCCTATCGCGTCGTAGCGGTACAGGCCGTCCTGGAGGGTCGTGCGGCTGACGATCGGCCAGCGCAGCACTCTGCCGAGGCCCAGTTCGTGCGCGATCGCGTAGGCCAGGGTGGACTTGCCGGTGCCCGGGTTGCCGGTCACCAGCAGGGGCCGGCGCAGATAGAGGGCCGCGTTGACGGCGTCGACCTCGGCGGGCCGGGGCGCGTAGCTCTCCACCAGCCGGCGGCGGACCCCGAGCCGGCGGGCGCTGCTCGGGTCCTCCGGGCCCGTCTCCCCGTTCTCCCGGGACGCCGCGAAGTCACGCCAGGGCGGCGGCGCCGGCAACCGCCGTACACCGTCGTGCGGCTGACCCACTCCGCGGTAGATCCGCCAGTCGTTCACCTTGGGCTCCTCCCGGCTCTGGTGATCATGAAGCGGGTCCCGGTCGTCCGGCCTACGAGGCTACCGCCAGCGGGCCGTGCCTGCCGAGGTTCGCGGCGCCCGGCGTTCACTTCCGGCCGGACGAACACCCTTGCGGATCAAGCAGATTGACGGCGTGTCCGCGCGGCGGCTCAGCCGCCGGGCGCGGCCTGCGGCGGCGGCCGCATCGCCTCGGCACCGAACGGCGGCCGGTCCGGCGGGTCGAAGAGTACGGCGATCTTCCCGCACAGCCCGCGCCCGCGGGCGGTGTCCGCATCGGCGAGACGGATCCGCAGGTCGCGCACCGGACCGTGCAGTCCGCCCGCGTGCCGGGCCGCCTTCAGCAGATCGGCGGCCTGCCGGTGGAAGGCCCCGCACTCCTCGTGGTCGTGCCGGTCCCGGCGCCACAGCACCACCGAGTGTCCGGCGCGCAGCGCGTCGTTCATCGCGGCCAGCCCCTCTCCGCTGCCGACGGGCCCGCAGTACACCGGTACGCACCCGTCGGCCATCCCGGTCAGGGCGCCGTAGTACGCGAAGCGACCGCCGGGGCGGGCACCGGGCGGATGTCCCTCGGCCGCCGGCCGCCCGTGCAGCGTCTCGCCCGTGAGCGGCCCCTTCCGCACGCCGTTCCAGCGCCGGCGCCACTCCGGGGAGGGCGCCAGGGCGGTGCGGCGCACGTCCCGGACGACGACGGTCCGCCGCATGCCGAGCGGCATGGCCCGCTCGTCCACGAAATCGTCCTCGGCGTCCTCGACGTCCTCGTCGCCCACGGGCCCCTGCCCGCCGGCAGGTTCGGGCAGCAGCTGCCACTCGTCCACCGGCAGGTCGAACAGCCTGCGGGGCAGGAACACCTCGATGGCGGCCAGATGCTCGCCGTGATCACCCTGGCTCAGCGCCCGGGCCAGCGGCTCGCGCAGCACCCGCACCAGCTCGTCGGCGTGCACGCCCCGGTCGTCGGCGGCGACCGGGGTGACGTCCTGACCGTCGTAGATCAGCTGCACGCTCCACGGATACCGGCCGTCGTACATGGGCGCGCCGACCTTGACCAGGACGTCGGTCCGGGCGGCGCGCTGGGACGCGGGGGGCTCTGGTGCGAGGGGCTGCTCGCCCTCACCGGTGTCCGATGAGCCCTGGTGGTTCTGGACTGAGCCCTGGGGGTTGTCGATGCCCTCCAGCAGGGCGCGGATGGCCTCGCCGACCGCCCAGTGCCGGTGCCCGGCGGCCTGACCGGCGATCCAGGACGTGAAGGCGCCGAGCCGGGCCGGGTCCACCTCGTCCGCGCGTTCCCACGCCGTCCTGCGGGCGACCTTCGCCGCGTACAGCAGGACGGCGTCCAGATCGACCAGCGTACCGCCGCCGCCCGGCTGCAGCGTGCGCAGCCCGGACAGCAGCCCGGCGCCCTCGCGCCAGGTCCGCACATTGCGCAGCACCAGCGACAGCAGGCGCTCGCCGCGCACCTGCTCCTTCACGTCCTCCACGAGGTGGACCACCTCGCCCGCGCCGGCCGGCGGCGGCAGATGCGCGAGGTGGCCGTACAGCCGGGTGCGCAGTTCGGCGCCGATCCCGGTGACCGAGGGCGCGTGCCCGGGCAGTTCGGCCTGGAAGGAGGTCCAGTCGGGGTACGCCGGGAAGGACGAGGAGGGGGAGGAGTCTTCGAGGCGGCGCAGATGGTGCAGGTCGTGCGCGCGCAGCACCTCGCGTACCGTACGGCCCCCGTCCCTCAGGTCGAGCAGTTCGGACAGCGCGGTGACCGGGACGGCGACGCCGTCCTCCGTCCGCCTTCCCTTGATCACGCCGATGACCGAGCCGTGCCGCAGGTCGAGCACCGGGCCGCCGGACAGCCCGCCCACCGGCAGGCTCCCGGTGAGCAGCAGGGCACGCGCGTCGGCGCCGGCGAGTTCTCCGTCGCCGTGCCGGATGCCCAGCTCGCCGGTCTGCACGGACCAGCCGTAGAGGCCGACGGGGGTGCGGGGGCCGGCCTCCCGGTCGGCCAGCCACAGACAGGGCACGTCGTCGGCGCCGCTCACCTGGACGAGCGCGAGGTCGGGGAACGACCAGCGGTCACGCGCCGGCTGCGCGTCCTCGGGACGGGGGGCGAGGAGCCGGGCGGTGCCGGTGCCGGTGCGTTCCGTCCAGCCGTCGGCGAAGGTGCGCTCCAGCCAGGTCACGCTCATGGCGCTCTCCCCTCGGCACACCGCGGCTCCCCCCTTCCCCACGACATGGGCGCAGGTCAACAGCCAGCCCGGGGCTATGAAGAAGCCCGATCCCCAGTACGGGTCACGGTCCGTTGCATACCCGTCACCCGGTGCGCCGATGCGTGCGAGGGAGGGGCGCACCATCTCGGCGAAGGCGCTCATACGGCGCCGGAGGCCGGGGACCGCGGCGGTACGACGGTGCCGCCGGGCTGTGCAGGATCCGCGCCGTCGGCCGTGGTGGCCGGCTCGGTCCAGGTCAGGGACACGGTCAGGGACGACTTGCCACCGCCCTCCGCGATCGCGCTCACGATCTTGCCCGCCTGCGCCGTCAGTTCGATTCCGAAGCTGACGGTCACCTCGACGGGGGCCGGTGTGTCCAGACCGGCGCGCAGGGAGCGCACGACTCCGCCGACCGTGCCGGCGAGACCTCCCGCCATGTCGATGACGCGATCTCCGAACGAGGTGTCCCGGTACCCCTCGCCGTGTCCGCCCTCGTCCCCGTCCCCGATTCTGGCCCAGACGACGGTCCCGTCGTCCAGCCGTATCCGCTCGACTCCTCCAGCCATGACGCCCCCGTTCGCCGATGGGAGAAGAAGGCTAACTCCCGGGAAAGGGGAGGGGGAGAGTCAACGAAGGATACGGCTGATGATCGCCCCCGCTCCTACGCCACGGGCTCCACGGGGCTACTCGTCGTCCTCGTCGTCGAGCCGGGCGAGCCAGGTGGCCAGCCGCTCTACGGGCACCTCGAAGTCGGGGTTGAGATCCACGAACGTGCGCAGCTGCTCGGCAAGCCACTCAAAGGTGACCTCTTGCTCGCCGCGCCGCTTCTCCAACTCCTCGATACCGCGGTCGGTGAAGTACATGGGGTGCGTCTCCTGCGTGAACATCAATGCCGGTGGTGGCTACAGAGACAGCGTATGCAACGTTCCGGGGTGGGCGGCCGGGGGTTCGTGTGGAGGTGCGGGGCCGTTGCTGGTTGCGGGTGCGCTGCGGCTGATCGCGCAGTCCCCCGCGCCCCGTCAGGCACTGCCGGCCGCCGCAGCCTGCGCGGCTGCGGGCAGTCGTGCCGCTGGGGCGGGCGATGCCCACCTGCCGCGTCGCTTGAGACCGTGCGCGACTGCGGGCCCTCCGTCGGCTGGTCGCGCAGTTCCCCGCGCCCCTTGGGGGAGCGGCAGCGCCGCCTGCTTCGGGGCGCCGCCGCCCAGCTGCTCGCGGTCGTGCCGCTGGGGCGATGCCCACCCGCCGCGTCGCTTGAGACCGTGCGCGACTGCGGACCCTCCGTCGGCTGGTCGCGCAGTTCCCCGCGCCCCGTCAGGCGCTGTCGGCCGCCGCAGCCTGCGTGGCTGCGGGCAGTCGTGCCGCTGGGGCGGTACGGGTGGGCGCAGCGGCATCCTGCCAGCGCCGGCAAGCGACCCGGCCCCCGGCCGACCGCGGCACCGGGTGCCTCACAGATCCCGCTCAGTCACAGCACACGGTGCCGTGCCCCGGCGGACGCCGTCACCCGCGCCCGCGCACGCCCTCGTACGCCATCCCGAGCGCCCCATGCGCCAGCAGCAGCACCCCTGCCGCCACCCATCCCGCACTCCGTCGCCAGATCCCCCACGCGGTCACCGGCACCCCCACCCCCACCTGCACCATCCCGAGCCATCGAGCCCGGGGATCCCCCGAGCCCGGTACCCACGCTCCGAGCCCCTTCGCGCCGCCCATCGGCTCCCCCGCCCCGGACGCCACGGACTCCACCCGCGCCGCCTCCCGCCACCCGGCCCCCTCGACCCACCGCACCCCGCCGGGCACCCCCGTGGCAGCCTCCAGCAACCGATCGGCGCCTTCCCCGGGCACAAGACCCGCGGGCAACGCGACACCCGCGCGCGTCAGGACCGCGATCAGCCCGCGCATCCGTGCCCGCCCGTCCGCGTCGGAGTCCACCGCGGTCAGTCCGTCGAGGGCCTGCACGTCCAGCACCGGATCCAGCCCCAGCCGAGCCGCGAAGGTACGCATCGCCTCGCCCTCCCCCGCCGGTGTGCCGTTGGCCAGCCAGACGTACCCGACGGGACGGCGGAAGCCGGACGCGAGGGTGTAACCGACGCGGTCGGCGTCCCACCACAGCGCGAGCACGGGCCAGGACGACCCGACGGCGAGCGCGGAGGCCCAGCCGGTGAGCACCCGGTCGACCGGTTCACGCCGCGTACCGCTTCCCCGCCACGGACTCCCCTCCGGCACCAGCACCGTCCAGCGCTCTCCCGCGCGCGTGAGCGCCATCCGCTCGCGCAGCAGCGGGGCGAGAAGGGCGACGGACTCCGGCTCGGCCCGGCACAGCAGCAGGGCTCCGGTGGCGGAGGCGGCCCGGTGTCCGCCCTGGAACGCGTCCATCGGCATGCCAACACGCTAGGCAGTTCGCTCATATCGCGCCCGATATGAGGCGTACGCACTCACACGAAAGGGTGCCTTGACTTCCGGACACCACGATATATCGTGTTTCATAGAGAACGCGATATGGCGCGTCGTCCCGTGTCCGGCCTAGGAGGTCTCCCATGCCCGAGTGGTCCGTCAACGAGCCCCAGAAGCTGACCTTCGACACTCGCGTGAGCGACCTCCAGGTCCGCATCGTCAACGGAACGGTGAACGTGATGGGCACGGACGAGGGTTCCGCCCGCCTCGAAATCTCGGAGATCGAAGGCCCACCCCTGGTGGTCACCCAGCAGGGCGACACCCTCACGGTGGCCTACGAGGACCTGCCCTGGAAGGGCTTCCTCAAGTGGCTCGACCGCAAGGGCTGGCGGCGCAGCGCGGTCGTCTCCCTGGCGGTCCCCGCCGACACCCGCGTGGAGGTGGGCGTGGTCGGCGCCGGCGCGGTCGTCTCCGGCATCCGCGGCCCGGCGGTGGTCAAGGGAGTGACCGGCGAAACGACCCTGGTCGGCGTCTCGGGTCCGGTCCGCGCGGACACCGTGTCGGGCAACCTGGAAGCCCAGGCGGTCACCGGCGACCTGCGGTTCAAGTCGGTCTCGGGAGACCTGACGGTGGTCTCGGGCTCCGGCCGCTCCGTCCGCGCCGACTCGGTCAGCGGCTCCATGATCGTCGACCTGGACCCGGACGGTCCGACGGAGGTCGGCCTCACCACCGTCTCCGGCGAGATCGCCATCCGCCTGCCCCATCCGGCGGACGCCGAGGTGGAGGCCAACACCGCGAGCGGCACGATCTCCAACGCCTTCGACGGACTGCGGGTGCACGGCCAGTGGGGCGCCCACAAGATCACCGGCCGCCTCGGCGCGGGCACGGGCAGGCTGCGGGCCACCACGGTCTCCGGCTCGATCGCCCTGCTGCGCCGCCCGCCGCGCGAGGAGGAGGAGATGGACACCCCTCGGGAGGCCGCCCGGCCCGCAGGGCCCTCCGACCCCTCCGACCCCTCCGCGCCCCTACGGCACCCCGGCACCGCCCCCGCCGCAGGCAGCCCGGCCGCTCCGGGGGACAATGCCCTTTCCGGCCAGGGCGCCGACGCCTCCGGCGGCACCGACACCCCGGCCGATGGCACGACTGACAAGAAGGTGCTCTGACATGCCCCCCGTCTTCGCCCACGGGCGCCTCCGCCTGTATCTGCTCAAGCTGCTCGACGAGGCCCCGCGCCACGGCTACGAGGTGATCAGGCTCCTTGAGGAGCGCTTCCAGGGCCTGTACGCCCCTTCGGCGGGCACGGTCTATCCCCGGTTGGCCAAGCTGGAGGCCGAGGGCCTGGTCAGGCACACCACCGAGGGCGGCCGCAAGGTGTACGCCATCACGGACGCGGGTCGGGCCGAACTGGCCGACCGCAGCGGCGAGTTGGCCGACCTGGAGCTGGAGATCCGCGAGTCGGTCGCGGAACTGGCCGCCGAGATACAGGCCGACGTGCGCGGCGCGGCCGGCGATCTGCGCCGCGAGATGCGCGCCGCCGCGTCCGAGGCCCGCCGGGGCGCGAAGGCGGGCGCCGGCGCGGGCCTCTTCGGGGAGTACGGCGACCTCGGCGACAAGGAGGCCTGGAAGGCCGCCAAGGAGGAGATGCGCCGGGTCAAGCAGGAGTGGAAGGAGCAGGCCCGCCGCGCCAAGGACGAGAGCCGCCGGGCCCGCGAGGAGGCCCAGCGGGCCCGCCACCAGGCGCAGGAGGCGCAGGCGCGGGCGCGGGCCCAGGCGCAGGAGGAGGTGCAGCGCATCGCCCGCCGGGTCCAGGACCGCGTCCAGGACCACTTCGCCCAGGGCGACTGGCCGACGGGTGTCCGCGAGGGCCTGTCCGAACTGGCCAGGGAGCTGGGCGATTTCGGCAAGTACTGGGGCTCCCCCCGCACCCCCGGGGAACCGTCACCGAAGCCCACCGCCGCACCGGCCGACGCGCACTACGTCTCTCCGGACGAGGACTTCCCGGCCGAGTACGAACCCACCTGGGCCCACGAGGACTCCACCGGCGAACCGGCCCGCGACCTGGACCGACTCCTGGACCGCTTCCGCGACGACATCCGCGACGCGGCCCGCGACCACGGAGTCACCCCGACTCAGCTCCGGGAGGCCCGCCGCCATCTGTCCACGGCGGCGGCCCACATCGGCGCGCTCCTTCGGACGCCGAAGGCCTGAGCAGGCCAGGAGCGGGACAGCGCCCGGCCGGTGCCTCAGCCGGCCTGCGCCTCGCCCGCGCCGTACAGCACACGAGTCACCGACGCGTGCGTCACACCGTGGTCCGCCAGCACCTCGCCCACCACCCCGGGCAGGACGGTCAGCGCGAGCAGAAGGTGCTCGTCGCCGATGTGCCGGTCGCGGTGTCCGACGGCGACCCGCAGCGACCTCTCCAGGACGGTCCTGGCGCCCCGGCCGAAGCCCGGCCGCCGCCCCGGCCACCGGCGCCGGTCCTCCGGGTCGCCGGACATGGCCCCGACACCGTGCACCTCCTCGACCCGGGCGACGATCTCCGACACATCGATCCCCAGCCCCGCCAGCGCGTCCGAGTCGGCCCGCGACAGCCCGCCGCGCCGCCGCGCCTCGTCCAGCGCCTGCCGTACGGACGCCTTGCGCTCCCCGAGCCCCAGTGCGGCCAGCGCGAAGGAGGCACGGCTGCCGTCCCGGTCGAGAAGGGCGAGCAGCAGATGCTCGGCACCGACGGTCTCCTCACCCGAGCGTTCGCAGTGGACGAACGCTCCCTTCACGACCTCACGGGCGTCCCTGGTGAAGCGTTCGAACATCACTGCCTCCCGTACTTCTTGTGCACGGCCTGCCTGCTGACTCCGAGCTCCGCGGCGATCTCCTGCCACGACCAGCCCTGATTGCGCGCGCTGCGCACCTGTACCGCCTCCAGCTGCTCCAGCAGCCTGCGCAGCGCGGCCACGGCCCGCAGTCCGACCCGCGGATCACGGTCGCCGGCGCGCTCGGCGAGATCGGTTGCCTCGGTCATGATGTCAACTTACGTTGACAAGGCCTCCATGTCAACCATCGTTGACACTCGCGGCATGGAAAAGGCGGGCCCGGACCCCCGGACCCGCCCGATAACCGCTCTCGTCAAGGACTTCAGGAGTTGGTGAGCACGATCTTCCCGAACTGCTCCCCGGACGCGAGCCGTTCGAAGCCCTCGCGGGCGCGGTCCAGCGGCAGTTCCTCGTCGATGACGGGCCGCACCCCGGTCGCGGCACAGAAGGAGAGCAGGTCCTCCAGCTCCTCCTTGGTGCCCATGGTGGAGCCGACGACCTTCAGCTCCAGGAAGAAGATCCGGGTCAGCTCGGCGTGCGAGGGCCGGTCCCCGCTGGTGGCACCGGAGATGACGATCGTGCCTCCGGGCCGCAGCGACTTCACCGAGTGGGACCAGGTGGCGGCACCCACGGTCTCGATCACGGCGTCCACCCGCTGCGGCAGCCGGGCCCCCGGCTCCACCGCCTCCACGGCCCCCAGTTCCACCGCCCGCTTCCGCTTGGCCTCGTCCCGGCTGGTCGCGAAGACGCGCAGCCCCGCCGCCTTGCCGAGCACGATCGCGGCCGTGGCGACACCGCCGCCCGCACCCTGCACGAGGACCGAGTCACCGGGCCGTACGCCGGCGTTGGTGAACAGCATCCGGTAGGCCGTCAGCCAGGCGGTCGGCAGACAGGCCGCCTCGGCGAAGGACAGCTCCTTGGGCTTGGGCAGCACGTTCCAGGTCGGCACGGCGACCTGCTCGGCGAAGGTGCCCTGGTAGCGCTCGGTGAGGATGGAGCGGGGCTCGTCGGGGCCGACGCCGTGACCGGTCTGGCCGATGACGGAGTGCAGGACGACCTCGTTGCCGTCCTCGTCGACACCGGCGGCGTCGCAGCCGAGGATCATCGGCAGCCGGTCCTCCGGGAGGCCGACGCCCCGCAGGGACCAGAGGTCGTGGTGGTTGAGGGAGGCGGCACGCACCGTGATGGTGCTCCAGCCGGGCCGGGCCTGGGGAGCCGGACGCTCCCCCAACTCCAGGCCGGTGAGCGGCTGGTCGCGGTCGATTCGGGCGGCGTAGACAGCGAACATGCAGCCGACGATAGGTGCGTTGATCAGCCGACGGAACCGCGGGGGCCTGTGACACATGCCCTCTTGCACAGGGACACCCATGCGGCGCAGCCGAGCCCTGACGCCTTCCAGGCAAAGAAATGGCCCCGCCCGAACGGACGGGGCCATTCAGCGCAAGGTCAGCGACGAGCAACGCCCTC
This sequence comes from Streptomyces sp. NPDC030820, assembly GCF_055572075.1. NCBI lineage: Bacteria > Bacillati > Actinomycetota > Actinomycetes > Kitasatosporales > Streptomycetaceae > Streptomyces > Streptomyces sp. NPDC030820. The sequence goes on along the minus strand of NZ_JBVIEB010000002.1, from coordinate 742,738 downwards.
GGCACGAGCCGCGGCCGCGACCGCCGCCGTGACCGCAGGAGCGACCCGCTCGTCGAACGGCGAGGGAATCACATAGTCGGCGGCGAGGTCATCGCCCACCACCGCGGCCAGCGCCTCCGCCGCCGCGATCTTCATCCCCTCGGTGATCCGAGAAGCCCGCACCTGCAGCGCGCCCGCGAAGATGCCCGGGAACGCCAGCACGTTGTTGATCTGGTTCGGGAAGTCGGACCGCCCTGTGGCGACCACGGCCGCGTACTTGTGCGCGACCTCCGGGTGCACCTCGGGGTTCGGGTTGGCCATCGCGAACACGAAGGCGCCCTCAGCCATGGAGGCCACGGCCTCCTCCGCGACCGTACCGCCGGAGACGCCGATGAAGACGTCCGCGCCCGCGAGGGCGTCCTCCAGCGAGCCGCTGATGCCGGCCTTGTTGGTGAAGCCCGCGAGCTCCCGCTTGACCGGGGTCAGGTCCTCCCGGTCGGCCGACACGACGCCCTTGCGGTCCGCCACGGCCACGTCCCCGATGCCGGCCTCGACCAGCATCTTGGCGATGGCCACGCCGGCCGCGCCGGCGCCCGAGATGACGGCCCGCAGCTGCCCGATCTCCCGCCCGCTCAACCGCGCCGCGTTCCGCAGCGCCGCGAGCGTCACGACGGCCGTACCGTGCTGGTCGTCGTGGAAGACCGGGATGTCCAGGCGCTCCTGGAGCCGGCGCTCGATCTCGAAGCACCGGGGTGCCGAGATGTCCTCCAGGTTCACTCCGCCGAAGGACGGGGCGAGCCGGACGACGGTCTCGACGATGTCGTCCACGTCGGTGCAGTCGAGCGCGATCGGCACCGCGTCGACGCCGCCGAACTGCTTGAACAGGATCGCCTTGCCCTCCATCACCGGGAGGGAGGCCTCGGGACCGATGTCCCCGAGTCCGAGCACGGCCGTACCGTCGGTGACGACGGCGACCACGGAGGACTTCCATGTGTAGTCGTTGACCAGCTCCGGCTGTTCCGCGATCGCGGTGCACACGCGCGCGACGCCGGGCGTGTACGCGAGGGAAAGGTCGTCCTTGTCACGGACCGGCACGGTGGCCTGCACGGCCATCTTGCCGCCGCGGTGCAGCGCGAACGCCGGATCGAAGGAATCGAGGGGCTCGGCCCCGCCGTCCTGGTCCGTATTGCTGTCGCTGCGAGGATTGACGATCTCCGCTGCCACTTCGTTTTACCCCTTAGGTATGCATGGTTTGAGGGTCGACCACTCCTGGTGAGGGGTGGGCGGGCACCGCGCACCGCCCGATTGCTGATACGTACGGGCCATACGCGACGGGCGCGCCGCACACGCGCCCTGAGCCCCGGATGAGGGGTGTAAAGAACCTTCTTACCGGACGGACGGTGCCCACGACGAGTCCATTAGGTGCAAGGTCACATCGCGGAACCGGAAAGCCACGCCGAGATGACACGCGGCTGACAACCGCGCCGGGCAGGCGGAGACGCTGAACACACCGGCGCCCGCGCTGACCACATCGTGAGACGCGCCGAAGATTTTCCGGCCGGAAGGCTGGATTCCCGCAGATGGTTCGGTGGTGAACTACCAAGGATGTACCGACCTGATGCGGTTCGGGGGTGACCCGTTATCCGATTTTGACATAGCCGCACCCCTGAACGGCGTAGTCCGAATGGCAAGATGCCGTAAACCCACGAGGTCGCGACACCCGAAGGTGTGTGCTCTCGCTGACCTATCGGCACCTTTCCCACCGCCGGAGGAACCACGATGACCGCAAGCTCCACCCGTCGTACGACCGCCGCACGCTCCCGTCTGGCAGCGGCCGGTGCGATCGCGGTCGCGGGCGCCCTGCTGCTCACCGGCTGCGGTGACCAGACCAAGGACAAGAGCAAGGACTCCGGCGCTTCCGTCAGCAGCGCCCCGCTGGCCGACAAGCTCCCCAAGGAGATCCGGGACAAGGGCAAGATCGAGGTCGGTTCGGACATCGCGTACGCCCCGGTGGAGTTCAAGGACTCCTCCGGCAAGGCCGTCGGCCTGGACCCGGACCTCGCGGCGGCCATGGGCAAGCAGCTCGGCGTGACGCTGGAGTTCCAGAACGGCACGTTCGACGCCCTGCTCACCGGTCTGCGCTCGGGCCGCTACGACATAGCCATGTCGGCCATGACCGACAACAAGAACCGCCAGGAGGGCGTCGACCCGGACACGGGCAAGAAGGTCGGCGAGGGCGTCGACTTCGTCGACTACCTGACCGCCGGTGTCTCCATCTACACCCGCAAGGGCGACACCCAGGGCATCAACGGCTGGTCGGACCTGTGCGGCAAGAAGATCGCCGTGGAGCGCGGTACCGTCTCGGAGGACCTGGCCAAGCAGGAGGCCAAGAAGTGTCCGAGCGGCAAGAAGCTCACCATCGAGCCGTTCGACGACGACCAGCAGTCCCAGACCCGGCTGCGCTCGGGCGGTGTGGACGCGGCCTCCTCCGACTTCCCGGTCGCCGCGTACGCGGTGAAGACCTCCGGCGGCGGCAAGGACTTCCAGATCGTCGGCCAGCAGGTCGAGGCGGCCCCGTACGGCATCGCCGTGGCCAAGAAGGACACCCAGCTGCGCGACGCGCTGCAGGCCGCGATGAACGCGGTCATCAAGGACGGCGAGTACGCGAAGATCCTCCAGAAGTGGGGCGCCCAGGACGGCGCCGTCAAGGAGTCCGTGATCAACGGCGGCAAGTGACCCGCGGAAGCAGCAGAAGCAGAAGCGGCCACTGAGAGGCAACACCCGTGACTGACATCGAGAAGACGGCCGGAGAGGGCGCCGGGGAGGACGACGGCGAGAACCCCGCCCTCCCGGCCGACGGCCCGGAGGCCATCAGGGCCATCCCGGTCCGGCACTACGGGCGCTACATATCCGCCCTCATCGCCATCGGCATCCTCGTGGCGATCGTCTACGCCTTCAGCCAGGGCAAGATCAACTGGCATGCGGTGCCGGAGTACTTCTTCGACCACCGGATCACGACCGGTGTCGGCAAGACCCTGCTGCTGACGGTCCTATCGATGCTGATCGGCATCGTCCTCGGCATCGTCCTCGCGGTGATGCGGCTGTCGAAGAACCCGGTGACCTCGTCGATCGCCTGGTTCTACATCTGGTTCTTCCGCGGCACGCCGGTCCTGGTCCAGCTGTTCCTGTGGTTCAACCTGGGCCTGGTCTTCGAGTACATCAACCTGATGCCGTTCTACAAGGACTACTGGTCGAACTTCATGACGCCGCTGCTGACGGCGCTGCTCGGCCTGGGTCTGAACGAGGCGGCGTACATGGCCGAGATCTGCCGGGCGGGCCTGCTCGCGGTGGACGAGGGCCAGACCGAGGCGGCCCACGCGCTGGGCATGAGCCACAGCAAGACCCTGCGCCGGGTGATCATCCCGCAGGCGATGCGAGTGATCGTGCCGCCGACCGGCAACGAGGTCATCAACATGCTGAAGACGACCTCGCTCGTGGCGGCCGTCCAGTATCCCGAGCTGTTCCGCTACGCCCAGGACATCGGCCAGAACTCCGGCGCCCCGGTGGAGATGTACTTCCTCGCCGCGGCCTGGTACCTGATCATGACCTCGGTGCTGAGCGTCGGCCAGTACTACATCGAGCGCTACTACGCCCGCGGTTCCAGCCGCAGCCTCCCGCCGACCCCGTGGCAGAAGGTCAAGGGACATCTGACGACCTTCTCTAGCAGGAAGGTCACGGCATGACCGACAAGCTCAGCAAGACGCAGGACACCCCGCCCGAGGCCACGGTCCCGATGGTCAGGGCGCAGGGTGTGCACAAGTCCTTCGGCCATGTCGAGGTGCTCAAGGGCATCGACCTGGAGGTGAGGCCGGGTGAGGTGTTCTGCCTGATCGGCCCCTCCGGCTCCGGCAAGTCGACGTTCCTGCGCTGCATCAACCACCTGGAGAAGATCAACGCCGGCCGGCTGTACGTCGACGGCGAGCTGGTCGGTTACCGCCAGAAGGGCGACAAGCTCTACGAGCTGAAGGACAGCGAGGTCGCGCGCAAGCGCCGGGACATCGGCATGGTCTTCCAGCGCTTCAACCTGTTCCCGCACATGACGGCCCTGGAGAACGTCATCGAGGCGCCGGTGCAGGTCAAGGGCGTGAGCAAGGCGCAGGCCCGGGAGCGGGCCATGCAGCTGCTGGAGCGGGTCGGCCTGGCCGACCGGGCCGGGCACTACCCCTCGCAGCTCTCCGGCGGCCAGCAGCAGCGGGTGGCGATCGCCCGGGCCCTCGCGATGGACCCGAAGCTGATGCTGTTCGACGAGCCGACCTCGGCCCTGGACCCGGAGCTGGTCGGTGACGTCCTGGACGTCATGCGGGACCTCGCCGAGTCCGGTATGACCATGGTCGTCGTGACCCACGAGATGGGCTTCGCCCGCGAGGTGGGCGACAGCCTGGTGTTCATGGACGAGGGCGTGGTGGTCGAATCGGGCCATCCCCGCGAGGTCCTGACGAACCCTCAGCACGAGCGGACGCAGTCGTTCCTGTCCAAGGTGCTGTAGCGGCACGCACGCGAAAGGGGCGGTACGCGATCCTCGTACCGCCCCTTTCGCATGCCCCGCTACGGCAGCAGCTGCGGCTTCGACGCCCGGCCGCTACTTGAGGGCGAGCAGCAGCGTGTCCGACGGTGAGCACCACACCGGCCGGGCCTCGGCGAAGCCCCGCGCCAGCAGGGTGCGCGTGTGCCAGGCGGCCGGGGGCGTGTCCCCGTCCGCGTGCTCGCCGTAGATCTCGAAGCGGCGGGCGGTGGGCTCGGCGAGGACCGGGTCCTCGGCCGCGAGCTGCCACCATTCGGCCCAGTCCAGGGCACCGTCCCGCTTGGCCTGATCCATGCGGGTGTGGCGCCGGGCGCGCTCGGCGGCGTTGATCCGGGGCGTGCTGTCGTCGATCATGTGGTCCGCGTTCATGAAGACACCGCCGTCGCGGACCAGCTCCGCGACCTGACCGTAGAGGGCCGCGAGAGGTTCGCTGTGCAGCCAGTGCAGGGCCGTCGCGGTGAGGAGCGCTCCCTAAACGCACATGCGTGCGGATCGGAGAGCGGACATCATGGACCAGGTGATCACCACCGACTACGACGGATGCGGAAAGTGCCTGGTAGGCGTACGGCGGTTGTCGCGCATGAAGGACGCGAGCAACAGCCCCGAGAAGCAGCTAGACCAGGTTCTCAGCGCGGCTGAGTCCGTTGGTGGCCACATCATCGCGTGGGCCGATGACTGGGAGGTCTCGGGCGCCACAGACCCCCTCACGCGGCCGGGACTGGGCCCGTGGCTGAGGGACGAGGCAGGCCCGTACTCGGGGATCGTGGGCGCCGCCGTCGACCGGATCGGCCGGAACCAGCGCGACGTGTTGAACACCGCCTACATGATCCACGAGTCCGGCCGCCTACTGGTCACGTACGGGCATGACGGACCGTGGGACCTCAACGACGCCAACGACGAGATGCGCCTTTCCATGGAATCCTTCGGCGCGCAAATGGAGTTGAGGGCAATCCAGAAGCGCAACCGGGAGGACACGCAACGAGCGCGCACCAACGGCAAGCCGAAGCAGAAGAATCAGTACGGCTACCGCTATGTGCGACTCACTCCTAACGGCAAGGTCGATCACGTCGAGATTGACCCCGTGCCCGCTGAGATTCTGCGCACCGTCGCAGAACGCATCCTTGCCGACGAGACGGGAGAGATCACCGTACACACCGAGGCGGCACGCCTCAGCCGCGAAGGGGTGCCAACCCCGGAGGATTACCGCGCTGTTCTGAGCGGCCGGAAGCCCAAGGGGTTCCGGTGGAACGCTAAGACCCTGAAAAGGCTTCTCGTCAGCGAAGGATCTTTGGGGTATCTGATGCACAACGGCCGCCCGGTAATCGGACCGGACGGCCACCCTCGGCGCCTTGCCCCGCCGTTGTGGGACCGCGCTACTCGGGATGCTCTGATCAAGAAGACCGCCCCCAAGCGGAAGGTAAGCGAAGCACAGCGCAGAGCCCCGAAGTCCACGTACCTTCTCTCGGGGCGCGCCTACTGCGGGAATTGTGGTCGTGCACTGTACATCTACGGCCGTAAGGGCCAGAACAACTCTTACGGTTGCGATGGGCGCGTACTCGGGGTGATCGCATCGAAGGACTGTGCCCCGGCTCCCAACATGTCCGTTCCCAAGCTGAACAAGATCGTCACTGAATGGTTCCTGGGGAGATACGGAAGCGGTCAGCTCATGAAGCGCCAGTACGACCCGGGAACCGGATATGCCGCACGTATCGCCGAATTGGAGGCAGACCGAAAGCGTCTTCGGGATGACCGTTCAGCAGGTCTCTACGACTCCGAGGACGATGCCGAGTGGTACCGGCGCGAGTACGCCCGCATGGGTCGCGAAATCGCCGAGCTCAAGAAGTTGCCGGAGCGCCCCGCTGGAATGCGAATGGTGCCCACCGGAAAGACCGTGGCGGATGAATGGCACGCCGCCCACGACGACGCGGCCCGTCGCGAGCTTCTTAGCGGCTTTAACGTGCGCGTGACCCTCTTCCCGGCAAGCGCCAAGGAGCGAGTCAGCATTACCGGTGCCGACATCTGGGGTAGAGCCGCCTAGTACTCCAGCCGTAGAGTGATCTTCACGGTTGGGGGAGGGTAGCCGGAGCGACCGGCTGAGCGCCATGCTCGCCGGCTCGGTCACTCATCTACCAACCGGGGTGCCTGTCATACCCGCAGCAAGATCACATCTACGGCTGGCGTACTTAAGCGGTACGGAACAGGAGCCTCGACTCGACATGGGGTGGAACCGGGCGCAGACTTGACTTAGGGGTCTTCGCGTCCGCTGGGGATCGTGACATGAAGAAACCAAGTGGGTATGTATCTGCGAGAGCTAGACGCCTCGCACGTCTACACCTTCCGCTAGCGGTCGTAGGGTTGTGTCTCCTCGCGGCCGGACTAGCGGCAATGTTTCTTGGACGTGACACAGCGGCAGTTGACTTTATCTCGGGATTGGGCGTGTTCGTGCTCCTGATTGCCGCTTTCTACTACCGAATCAAGGGAGTGATAAAGACTCCCGGCGGGGGCGAATTTTCGGTTGAGTCACTCTACGATTCCATCGATGACGGAGAGGCAGATCTGGGTAACGGTGCCGTTACAGCCGCTGAGGAGCTGACACCATGACGACGCCGGAAATTGTGTTCGCCAACAAAGCCGCCAAGAGGATTCGCGGCCTTTCACCGGAACGAAGAAGCGCACTGATTGACAGGCTTTCTAAGGAAGTCTCAAGGGGGGCGGAAGAAAGTGCCCACACGATCGCCGTTCCTGGAACGGATTATGTAGCCGTCCGCATCGGCGATAGAGTCGCACTCGCGCGCCCCATGACCGATTCGGAGCGAGAGAAGTTTACCCCTAAATCGGATGAAGCTTACTTCGTAGCGGACGTCATTCCATCCGAGGAAACAGCACGGTAACAACGTTTCAAGAAAACAGTGTAGGCCCGGCAAGGACGCAGACTTGCCGGGGCTCGCTTTGACCCTACACACCCGAGGTGAGAAGTCCGATGGACGGCAGAATATAGAGAACCGTCAATCCCGTCAGCGTCTTGAGTTCGACAGGCTTTAGCCTCAACTCACATCGCACCGAACAGGACTCACCAACCGTCGACATCCGAGACATCTCTTCGGGGTTCCACATATCAGACCTGAAGAAGAATTCTCCGATCTCGTTTTCTCCAGGCAGAGCAAAAGCAATCTCCCCGTTGGTGACGTGGCTCACCACGATCTCAACGGCAGGAGATTCCGTCAGCACTTCCCACCGACCATGTGGGGAATCCTCGATACCCCACACTTCGCCACCCAGCTTACGAGCCGTTACCTGTGCTACATCTCGGGAATCTGTCGTCACACGCCATTCGCGCAACATCTCTTTTCGGCCACTGAGTAAACGATCCGAGTGGAAGCATCCCGCGTATCCTTCACGCAGCATAGTCCCACCCCTCAGCAGCCAAGTCCCTTCTAATTTCTCTGAGTGCTGCAAGATCTTCAGCGATGCCATACGCAATTTCTGCTTCTGCCGGCGAGTGCCCCGAGCCGACATAGCGCCAGGCTGATTCCGTGACGGTCTCTCGGTCCTCCAGGGCGAGCACGCCGCCGCTCTGGTAGTCCGCCCGCACTGCGCGCAGGGCTCCGTAAGTGGTGGAGTACTGGCGTGATTTGGTGAGCACGTGGCCCCGGTAGCCGAGTGTGTGAGCCCAGGCCCGCAGGTTCAGCGCCTCCAGCTCTGGCAGGCCGCCCAGGCGCCAGCAGGTGGCCATGAGCGCCCGCAGGTGGGCATTCACGGGGGCAAGGCGGATGCTGTCGAAGTCCTGTATCCGGTAGTCAATTCCGCCCGAGTCGCCGACGCTCTTGGAAACGTATTTCGCGACGTAGGCCGCAACGGCACTATCGGTCACTGCCGATTCCGTAAATGCGTCGCTGCGGATCGGGTGTACGTCGCGCTGCTTGCCCCACTTGATGACCTGCGCACCGGTCGCAGGAGAATACGGGGTGTGCACCTCTACTTGATCCGCAGCCGACCGCACGGCATCTGACAGCAAATCGGTTGTAGCCCATAGCGGTGGGGGCGACGAGGGACCGTCGGGCCCGTCGAGCCGGATAACCGCGTGGAAGTGAACCGCGCCCCGATCCTGGCATTCGGCGACTTTGGCAAAGGAGAGGGTCAGGTGTGCCCGCAGGCGGGTTTGCGTTATTCCTGCCGCCGTCGCCAAATGCCGCCTGAGCATGTGGCAATAGCGGTTCCATAGCTTGCCGGCGGAGGCGTGCCAGAGGGTGTGTCCGGTGTAGTCGTAGCAGTCTCGGCACAGGGGTTGGCCCACCATGGGATCGCTGTCTGTGTGTTTCTGACCGCAGCCGACGGGGCGCCCGTGTTCGCAGACTCCGCCATGCCGACGAGGACGGCACACCCCGCCATCGTCAGCACGGTGCACGGCGCCGAACGAGGGAGCCGTCAGGGTGACGAAGAGCCGGGGGTGATGCCGAACGCCGTCCGTGACTCCCTTGCCGCCGAGCAGGCCGGAGCGAACCAGGTGGAATGTGTCGCCCGCGTGCAGGTACGAGCAGGGCTCACAACGCGTCTCACGCCGGTTGCGGCACCGTACCGGCATCCGGCCGCCGGGTTCGTTGCTGGTGTCGTAGTGCCGCAGCACTTCCCCCGTGACGGCATCACGGGTCGTGGTGTGCCCGGCAAGGTAGATCGGGTGGGCACACCCGCCAATGGATTTGATCTGATCGAGCCAGCGCGAGAATCCGGGTTCATGCACGAGCCGGATAAGGTCACGCTCGGTAGACGAAAGAAGACGCAGACGCTCAGCCTCATTGAGAACTGAGCGCCGCGCCCCATCCGACATCACAGACATTCGGAGGCCCCCTTTCACGAGGAATAGGCACGGCATTCATGGATTGGCTCCGTCTTGGTCTCTACTCGGCTACGGCTTCAGCTCAGCTTGAATGATCTACGAAGAGTGTTTGTGTTTTCGAGAAATCCGAGGACAAGCGGCCGATTTCATCAGGGCCAGAGATAGGATTCCTTCACCCAGCCCCACCGTCCGGCATTCGGGCCGCTGGTGACCTTTCCGTATCCCCAGTCGAATTTCTTGTTGCAGTATTCGGTGAAGTGCGCGCCCTTATACAGGGTTCCGAGAGATGTGTAATTCGTGCCCGGACCACTGCGCAGGTTCACGGCCGTCGTGGTGGCCTCCTTCTGCGGCCAGGCCCATTCCCAGTCGCATGCCTTGGGAAGGGCCGCCGCCGAAGCGCTCTGAGGCGCCGCCGAAGCAGTCGGGGCAGAAACCAGGGCGCCGCCGATGAGAAAGGCGGTCGAAGCAGCGGCACCGACGATGCGCGTAGAGATCTTCATTCTTGTTCTCCTTATCGATTCGGGGAGGTCAGCCGGTAAAGAGGCCGACTATGGCTGAAACGATTTCCATGACGGGGATCGAGAATGGCGTCATTGCCAGCAGGAATCCGAACAGGGAAATCAGGGTTGCCTGATACCAGCGGATTTCCCGTGACCGGGCGGTAAGGACGACGTACAGGAACAGGAACGAGTCGATGACCCATATCTGTGTCTGTGTCATTCCGCTGCACCTCCTTTCTCGAAGGTCACGGGGTCTGGCTGTGTCAGGAACGGGTCCGCCGGGGGGTCCATACGGGCAATACCGGCCGCATCGGCGGTCGTGACGAGGCGGGAACGGGCGCGCATCCACCGGCCGCCCATGGCGACCACGGCAACGCCCTGTTCGTCTTCGGTGATGCTCAGGGCGGTGATCACGGCGTCCGGGTTGATGTCGCCCAAGGTCATCTCGGCTGACGCCTCGTCGTGCGCTCGGTGGGCGACGCGTCCGCCGAGCTGGGCGCGCAGCGCGGTGACGCGGGGGCCGATGTCGGAGCCGACCCGCTGTCCGGCGACGACCAGGTGAACGCCGAGCGCCGCGCCGAGCTGGGCGACCCGCAGCAGCAGCGTTCCGCACTGCTCCGCCTCGTCCTTCGAGGCCCGAGAGCCATCGGTGAGGTACAGCTCTGCCAGCTCGTCCACGATCACGACGAGGGGCACCGGCCGCTGTTCCTCGGGCAGTCCCCAGACGGACCGCTTGCCCCACGCACGGCAGCGATCCATGCGCGCCTGTATCTCGGCGACCACGCCGGAGAGCAGGCCGACCGCTTGTGTCCGGTCGGTGGCCAGGGCGGAGAGCCGACCGCCGAACAGGCCCAGTTCCATGCCGCCCTTGCAGTCGATGCCGACCAGGGCAACCCGCTGAGGCGCCAGCGCGAGCACCAGCGCCGCCAGCAAGGAGGACTTGCCGGACTGTGTGGCCCCCGTGATCAGCCAGTGCGGCACGCGCCGCAGGTCGATCACCCAGGGGTCGCCGTCCTCGATCCGGCCCACGTTGGCCGACAGCAGCTCCGCAGCCGGCGCACGGACCGACGCGAGATCACCGGTCAGGGGGTCCAGCGCCGTGACATGAATGAGGACCTGTCCCCGACGCGGCGAAGTAACCCGCACCCCGTGCACGTGCCAGGCGTGTTCCATGGCACGGGCCGCCGCGAAGTACGGCGCCGGAGTCTGCCCCGGATGCAGCAGCACCCGCAGCGTCAGCCCGGTTTTCGTCGGCACCGGCCAGGACAGCCGAGGAGGCTTGGGCCGCAGAGCCTGTCCCTGCACCACGAGATCACGGCCGATCACCCTCCGGTCCGGCGACGTGCTCACCGACAACCCGTTGAGGTGGGTCAGCCGCCGCCAGGTCGTGAAGATCCGCAGCGCGGTTCCGGGGTAGCCGACCAGCCACCACCGCCACGGCCACCGCCTCACCGGGATGCCCCGAGCCGCCAGACGCGGTTCCCACCAGCGCTGTGTCATCACGCCGACCAGGACCAGCGCCGTCAGGACCCAGACCACCAGCGAGGCAGGCATCAGCCGTCCCCTTCCTTGGTCCGGGCCAGGACGAGGCGGGCGCGCATCATGGCCGTCTCTGCGTGGCGGGCCGTCAGGCCGAGGAGGAAGCGAAGGGTAGGGATGTCGTCGGACGTGGCGAGCAGCGCCTCAGCACCGGCCAGCGTCCGCAGGTCCCGCAGCAGCGAGCCGAAATGCCCGTCGACGCAGAACACCGGGTCATCGCCGTCCACAACGTCCCCGCCGTCCGCCTCGTCGGCGCCGACCGCCGCCCGCATCTCCTTGGCCATCCGGGCAGCCTCGTCAGCGATCACGGCCGCGCACGGGTCCTTGCACGCGAACACCTGTGACTCATCCGCAGGCGACCGCCCCACGGGAATCGAAGTGATCTTGGCCGTGACGAAGTCGGCGTTGCACACCACGCAGGCCATGCCGTCCGCCTGCCGGGCGTTCAGGTGCCAGAAGTAGCGCTCCATCACGCGTCACCGCCCGCCGACTTCCCGCGCGGACCAGCCGCCGGAGCCGTCGAGGCGGAAGCGCCGCCGGACACGGGCGTGATCGCATCGGCCCGGTAGGTCGTACCGGTCCGGCCGTCCACCGCCCAGTCGTTGGCCCACAGGTTCGTGACCCTGACCTCACTTCCCTCCATGAGGCCCTGCGGCTGTCCGCTGGTGACCACATGCACGACGTCCGTACGCCGTCCCTCCGCCTGCCGCACCGACAGGCCCGTGATCCACAGCGGGTTTCCCTCGCGGTCCCTGCGCGTCTCTCCTTCCGGCGTCAGACGCGGTTCCGGAGCGATCACACAGCGGATCGCGCCGAGCCGAGCAACATCAATCGGCTTGTTGTCCATAGGGGGTTCACCTCGTTTCTGCACGGCACCCACCCGGCCACTCATCCGGATGAGTTGAGGGATCATCTTGACTTGCCGCCGGGAACAGGGTCAACCACTTATCCGGATGAGTGGGGCGGGGGTATGCGGCAGAGGGTCAACCACTTATCCTCATGAGTATTGCCCGCGCGCAATACCACGCCGCACTAACAACGACCACTGACCACCAGCTCAAATCGCATCTGAGTTCGAGTACCTAGACCGCCGACCCGAGAAGGACACACGCCATGGCAGCCCGAGAGCACATCGAACGCGCCCCGTCCATGTACTTGCAGGTGGCTCAGCGCATGGCCACGGACATCAAGCGAGGCCGCTACCAGGCCGGCGATCTCCTGCCGTCCGAGGCGGAAATGGTGAAGATGTACGGCATCGGCAAGCACACCGCGCGTGCCGCCGTCGCCGAGCTGCGCCGCATGGGTCTCGTGGAATCCTTGCAGGGCAAGGGCAGCAGGGTACTTCCCTCCGGGGGAGTTCTCCCCGCCACCCGTGTTGTGCGGTCCATCGAGCGCAGTGCGAAGGGCAGTTGGCACCTTCCGGAGATGAACGAGGCGGAGCCGCCCGCCGTCAGCAGGACCGCGCTGGACGGTCCCCCGGCACTGTTGTTGGACCAGCAGGACCAGGACGCCATCAACGTGGATCGCCTGATCCACGATCCGGCGACCGGCGCCCGCATGGCCCACCGTGTTCTGATCCCTATGGCCACCGCCGCCGAGGTGCCCACCCTGGCCGAGCAGCCAGACGCCGAGATCATCGACCTGTACCGGCAGCTTGCCGAAGCCGGACTCAGCCTGTCGTTCACCGAGCATGTCACCGCCCGCGCCCCCTATCCCGACGAGCGGACCGCACTCGGACTCAGCGACGCCAGCCCCCTCCTGATCACTTACCGCGTGACCACCGACGCGGACCAGGACCGCCCGTTGCTGTGCGAGGAGCTGAAGGCCCCCGCCGCCACATGCCAGCTCACCTACCCCGTGACCCCGACGAAGCCAGCCGTCAAGCGCGCCGCCCGCCGACGATCCGAATCGGAGTAAGTTCTCTTTACTTGCTCAAGGGCGCGCCTTCGGCGCGCCGGGCGGCTCTGGCCGCCTCGGCCGGGCGTGCGGCCTTCGGCCGGTCCCGTCCGGTCGGCCAGCCGCCCGACACCCCGACCCACCCCGACCAAGCAGAGAAGCCCCCCGCGGAATCGTCGCGGGGGGCTTTGTCGTCTGCTCAGTCGGCCACCGGGGAAGTGAGCTACACGGCCGCCAGGTGTGGTCATCACACGCATGTCGTTGCCGCCGCTGCTCCTATCCCAGCCGTCGTTCGTCAGCTGCCTTGGGTGGTGGCAATCTGGAGGGATGGAGGCCGGGCATGGCTTGGCTGGTGTGCGGCAGGTGTGGCAGTCGAGTCATGCGCTGCTGGTGATCCCGATCGTGCTCATCGTGGTGATCACAGTGGTGGACCAGTTCGTCCCGGCGGACATCCATCTAGGTCCGCTGCTGGTCATCGCTCCTGCGATCACGGCCTCGTTCGCCGGCCCATGGCTGACCGGGCTGATCGGGTTCCTCGCCGTGGCGGCGCAGTCGTACATCGGCTGGCACTTCGGCGTGCTGACCTCGCGTAACGTGCTGGTACAGATCCTCGCTCTGGCAGTGCTGTCAGCGATGATCGTGTTTTTTTGCGTGGTGCGTGAGCGGTCCCGACGTCAGCTGGCCCAGGTGCGGTCGGTCGCGGAGGCCGCGCAGCACGTCCTGCTGTGGCCGCTGCCGGAGCGGATCGGTCCCCTGCGGATCGCCTGCCTGTACCTGGCCGCCGAGGACGAGGCGCAGATCGGCGGTGACCTCTACGCGGCCACCCGCATCATCGGTGGTGTGCGCATCATGATCGGCGATGTGCGGGGCAAGGGGCTGTCCGCCATCGGCGAGGCCGCCCTCCTGCTCGGAGCCTTCCGCGAAGCCGCTCACCAGCACACCTCCCTGCCCGATCTGGCCGCTTCCCTGGAACAGAGCGTCACCCGCTACCTGGCCGACTTCGAGCCGGCCGAGGAAACCGGCGAACGCTTCGCCACCGCCTTGCTGCTGGAACTCCCCGACGACGACCCCATCACCCGGATCGTCAGCTGCGGGCACCCCCCGCCCCTGGTACTCAGCCCTAAAAGTTCCCTCATCGTGCCCAGCCTGCACCCCGCGCCACCGCTGGGGATCGGCAAGCTGGGGACGGAGGAATACAAGATCGATGTACTCGCCTTCGAGCCCGGTGACACGCTCCTGCTCTATACCGATGGCGTCATCGAAGCTCGCGACGCCGACGGAGACTTCTACCCCTTCGAGACACGGGCCGCCCAGTGGAGGGAGACCGGCCCGGAATCGCTGTTGCACCACATCCGGCGCGACCTGCTCGCCTACACCCGTGGACGCCTTGACGACGACGCGGCTCTCGTCGCGCTCCGCCGCGAGCCCGACATCGACCGACACCGCCATCACGGGCGCGTCACCCACACGAGCAGGTTCGGCGCAAGCTCCTGAACTGCACGTGCCATCTGAGGCGGGACATCCGGGCGGCCGTTTGTGCGACGCCCGCAAACGGCGCGCTGCCCCCCCGGCAGCGGGCCGTGGGCGTTTCTCACTCCCTGGGAAAAGAGCCCGTAGGCAGGAAGGACGGCCGCGCGACGGCTGCCATGCAGGCCGGGGACATGTTCCGAGAAGCGGCGCAGGCAGTACGCGGGCCGACACATACTCCGCCGGTTGTGGCGTGATCCTGAAGCCGAGCGGACAGTGAAGGCCATGTCGAAAGAGTCAGGTCAGCAGCCGCAGGCGCCCCGCCACGAAACGCCCGAGGAGCGGGCCGACCGCAACCTTGCCGAGCTCCTTCAGGAACTGCGCGTCGTCCAGACCGGCGTGCAGATCCTCTTCGCCTTCCTCCTGGGACTGGCGTTCACCAGCCGTTTCCCGCAACTGGATGCCTTCCAGCGCGACACCTACGTGATGACGCTGCTACTGACCGTTGTCACCTCCGCAGTCCTTGCCACCCCCGTCGCTTTGCACCGCGGCCTGTTCCACCGAGGGGTGAAGCCACGCATCGTTGCCCTGTCTGCCCGGCACGCGCAGATCGGCCTGGCCCTTCTGGTGCTGGCGCTCAACGGCGCCGTTCTCCTGCTGATGGACGTCGTCCTGGGCGGTACGGCAGCCATCTTCATCACGACCGTGACCACAGCGATCTTCGTCAGCCTGTGGTTCCTGTTGCCCTGGGTCGTCCGACGTATGTGATCCAGCCGGGAACTCCCGGTGGCCGCCGCCTGCGCAACGATGTGTGCAAACCTGACAGACGGTGGAGGCTGACGGACACAACCGGATGGTGAGGACGCGATGCGAGAGGCTTATCACGAAGAGTTGGACGCGATCAGTGAGGGCCTGGTGGAGATGGCACACCTGGTCGGCTCCGCCATCGGCCGGGCCACCACCGCTCTCCTCGACGCTGACCTGAAGGTGGCCGAGGACGTGATCGCAGGGGACGCGAAGGTCGACGACCTCCAGCGTGACCTGGAAGACCGGGCGATCGCCCTGCTGGCCAGGCAGCAGCCGGTCGCGACCGACCTGCGGATCGTGGTCACCTCACTGCGGATGAGCGCCGACCTGGAACGGTCGGGAGACCTGGCCCAGCATGTGGCCAAGCTGGCCCGGCTGCGCTATCCCGAGCAGGCGGTTCCACGTGACCTGCGCCGTACGATCCTGGAGATGGGCCAGCTCGCGCAGCGCCTCATGGCGCAGGCCGCCGAGGTGCTCATCACCCATGACGTTGATGCGGCACTCCAGCTGGAGAAGGACGACGACCGCATGGACGAACTGCACCGCACGATCTTCCAGCACCTCATGGACGACCGTTGGCACCACGGCGTCGAGACGGCCGTGGACGCCACGCTCGTCGGCCGCTACTACGAACGCTTCGCCGACCATGCCGTGGCCGTGGCCCAACGCGTCGTCTACCTCGTCACCGGCGAGCATGCGGAAGACCTGCCCACCGACCCGCCCACGACCGCCTGACCGCACCCTGCGGCTACCTGTGAGGCTCTCACCGCGATTGCGTGGTGTCTACGGTTGGATGAGGGCTCTCATCAGCGAGAACGATGCCCGTCCGTACATCTGGCGCTTGAGCATCTTGATCCGGTTGACGTGCCCTTCGACCGCTCCCGAGCTGTACGGAAGGGTGAGGCCGGCCGTGACGGCGTCGAGGTCCTGGCGGAGGTAGCCAGCGAAGCCCACACTCCCCCATCACAGGTGCCAACTCCGCACGGGGGACGAGTGGTTCATGGAGGGCGTCAACGCCGCTCACCGTGGCATCCAACGCCGTGACGGACATGGTTGCGGGCGGTGGTACCAGGGGCGCTACAGCGCACCCCTGGACCCCGCCCACGCGTGGCAACCTCACGCGCGAAACAGGTTTCGTCGTGGTCAAGATCCGTGCGCGCGTGAGGTCACCACGCACGCGATCTCACACGGTGCCGCCGCCGTGAGGAGCTGTAGCCGACGACCCCCAGTCAGCCGGACCCCGCACACCGAGGCACCCTCACCCGCTAGTTCCGGCACGTCCGCGCGTGCCGCTCAGCGGCGAACCGAGCAGGACCCGCACCCGTGATCAGGATTGACCGTCGGCACCCCTCACACCGAATGAACTCCCCGCGCCTGTCCATCTCGACCCACACGCGCGAGCCCGCCACCGTACGCCAGTCGTCCCGCCCCATCTTGTCTTCACTTCCCTCTCGTTCCAGCACTCGCGCGATTAACCGGGCACCCTCCGGACGCAGCCACACCACCGGCTCACCGCGCGCCCCCGCGTGAGGTACGGCCCGCACCGCCCGAGCGTCCACACCGAGTTTGCCTAGGCTGGCGTTCAGTTCTTCGGCAGCCTCGTACGCTTCACGCCAACCTGACAGGTAGTCAACTCCGGGCACGAACACGGCGTCGTCGGCCCCGCCGTAATCTTCCCCCTGAGCGTTCACGTTCGCACACCCTTTCCGGCCCCCGTAGTGCCGCCGTTCACCACAGGAGACCGCCCCGCATCGAATCGAACACGTGTCGGTCACATAGGCCAGCAGCCTATGTCCGCGCACCCTGCGAGCGCTCAGCTACAGACAGTCAGATTATGAAACCGGAGCAAAAAACACACCAACTCCATAGCCTGAGCACAGAGTTAACACGGATCACGGCGCAATCACGACGAAACGGCTCCTCCCTGCCGAGACAGGGAAGAGGCCGCCCACTAGATCACCTTCCTAAGCCGTGGGTCAGTAGAGGTACTCCTCAGTAACCCACCCGATGTAGCCGCCCGGCAGGCCGCCCGCCGACGCGGTCTGCAACATCACCTCGTCCCACACCTGGCCCGTGTCGTCGTAGGCAGAGGTGATCACCTGCACCGACTGACCCTCGTAGATCAAGCCGAGTATCGCCCGATCCGTTCCCGGACCCGTGCGCACCCGCAACCCGTCCACCGTCGCCGACTTGAACACCGACTGATCCGCCGGATACGACACACCCGCCCCGGAACCGCCCGACGAGTAGCCCGGGTCCACCGGCATGGCCGACGCCGCCGATACGCCCACCAGGCCGACGCCGGCCACCAGCGCACCCGACACCACCAGTGTCCGCAGAGCCTTACGCCCCATGATTCAGATCCTCTCGACTCGAAGAGGACGAGCAGCCGCCAACCAACCGGTAGCCACTCATCCGGATGAGTGGCCAGCATCCAACGACAACTCGGAAGCGGTCAACCACTTATCCGGATGAGTGGCTCTATGGACAGCATGCGAAAGCCCCGCCATGCCTCCGGGCATCGGAGCGTGACAGGGCTTCCGTCTTCAACCAGCACCGCGAGGCGCGAGCGGTCAAACGGTGTCGATCTCTCCCGCCTTGACACCCGCTACGAAGGACGAGAACGAGTCGGCGGGGAAGGTCAGGACCGCACCATTCGGGTTCTTAGAGTCACGGACGGGGACCACACCGCACGTGGCGGCAAGATTCGTGGCGACCTGGATGCACTGGCCGCCGTTGCTGCTGTACGAGGACGTGAACCACTGCGGGTCTTCGGTCGTCACGGGGTGCCCTTTCGAAGCTGTTCGATCATGGCCACCGACGCCGCTTGCGACAGCGCTTCGGCCTGTAGTTGATGGTAGGCCGTGAGCATGGGCTGTACGAACCTCGTATCTCGCTCTAGGCGACCCTGTAACGCAGACTCGGCATAAGCGACGTGGGACCGATCCGGCAGGGTCAACAGGGTCACCGGCAGGTCAAACGCCCGACGCTCGCCGAGATCGTATGGCGCCACTTGGAGGACCGTGGAAGGCAGCTCAGCGAATGCTGCAAGTCGGTCCAGTTGGGCCGCCATGACTTGGGGGCCGCCCACGGCCCGCCTTATGCAACTCTCGTCCAGGACCGCATAGATCATGGGCGCCGGCGTGCGCTCTAGGGACGCCTGACGATCAGCGAGTGTGGATAGCCGTTCTGCCGCTTGGTGCTCCGTGATGGCCCCTCGCCGCACAGCACCCGTGGTGATTGCTGCGGCGTACTCCGGTGTCTGGAGCAACCCAGGAACGATTCCCAGCTCAAAGAGTCGAATCTCAGTGGCCCGTACCTCCTGTTCCACGAAGTCCGGGAACCCCTCCAGCAGCGCTGTGTGTCGTACGGCCCTCTCTTGACGCTCCAACTGGTCGCCTGTGCCAAGGGCCTTGTCAGCACTCCGCGAGAAGCGAGGAGTTGGGGGCCGACGGCCAGTTTCCACGGCGGAAATGTGCGTCCCTGAGTAGCCCATCCGTTCGCCCAGCTCGTCTTGAGTCCAACCCCGCTCATCCCGCAACGTGCGCAAACGCTGCCCGAACGCCGCTCCGGGTGACTTCTCGGGGTCCAGCTCTTTCCGGTTCAACGGCCACCGTCCAACTCTCCGTGCAAACACTGCAAGTTGAAGACACCTCGACTGTAGGCCACGCTGAATCGCCCTGGTAGTGGAAGCACTACGGAGAGGAGCGGTCGTGTCCGGCAAGAACGACCCCGCCCAGTGGCAGGGCCCCCCGGACGTTCCGAGCCCTGGCACGCTCGTGGTGGACGGGCGTGATCGGGTCGGCGAGTTCCGGGGCGTGGCGTACGGATACTGGCATCTGCGTCCGGTCGGGGGCGGCAAGGAATGGTCGGTTGACCCGGATGAGGTGCGGCCGGCGAGCCCCGTGCAGCGCTTGCATGCCGAGACTGCCCGCGCGAATGCGCGTAGCCGGGGTGAGCTGCTGTGAGTACCCGAACCCGTCGGAAGTTCGCCCTTTTCAACTGGACGCTTCGGCCGGACCATGACGAAGACGCTCCGCCGACGATGTACGCGTTTCGGTGCCTCACGCTCAACGACGACGACACCGAGTGTGCCAAGGAGTCGCCGCCGAGCGAGGACCCCACCGAACCGCAGGGGTGGGCGTTCGACCACATGCGCGCGCATCCCGAGCACACGAGTTACGCCGAGGTGATCGAGCGCCCGTGGGTCATGTGGCGCCAGGGGCCGACATGACCAGTCGACCGGAGCCAGCGGGTTACTGGTGCGAGGTGCTCGCCCAGGGGTTTGTGTGCGGCGCAGGAGAGAGCACCCGGTACGTCTTAGCCACCTACCGGACCATTTCCCCTGTGCTCGCGCTGCGCTGGCTCCGCAGCGAAGCACTGCACATCGCGGATCGGCTTGACCTCGATCCCCTCAGTTCGGGGTGGGTGCACCCGTCCATGCTCGTGGCGAGCATGCCCCTTCCGGATTGCCCCGCAGAACTCAGGGCCTGGACGACCGACCGGACCGAGGAGCGCGAAGCGCGCCAGCATCTCAAGGGCGGGCATCCGATGTTCGCGAAGTTCCTGGATACGGACTGCACCTACACCCTGGCCGTCTGGCCGATCGGGCTATCGACCGACGAGGGCGCACCGCCGGCACCGGAACCGATGTGCCACCGAATCGGCGGGTTATCGCATCCCCTGTACGTGCTCGCCGAGGACCCGTGGCGGTAGAGCCAGCCGCCCTCTCTGAGACTCCGCTCCCGCCACATTGACTCGCTCTGTGGCAGGGGGCGGGCACTACCCCGAGCCCGACCGGGCCGGGACCGTCCGAAGGAAAGGGGCGCGGAGATGACCGCGACCACCGAGCCCAACACCGCCAAGCCCGAGCCCACCGGCAGCGACACCGAGGCCGCCGAGCCAGCCGCCCCGGACGACCAGGGCGACGACGACCACCAGGACGAGGGTGCCACCGCATCTCTCGGCGGCTATCTGCTGCTCATTGCGTAGCGGCGCTGTCCGGCCACGGAAGCCCACACCCATCAAGCGGAAGGAAGCAGCAGTGACCACACTCCTTGAACCGCCCGCCGCATCCCCCGTCGCCGGTATCCAGTCCCTGGAACTGGAGATCACCGGTAAGTGCCAGCTCACCTGCACGCACTGTCTGTCCGAGTCCAGCCCGCAGGCGACGCACGGCACGATGACGCCCACTGATTGGCGCGCGGTCATTACGGACGCCGCCGCTCTGGGCATCCGGACCATTCAGCTCATCGGCGGTGAGCCGACCACGCACCCGAACTGGCGTGAGTTCACGGAACTCGGGCTGTCGCTCGGACTGCACGTCGAGGTGTACTCAAACCTGTTCCACGTCAGGCCCGAGTGGTGGGACCTGTTCACGCGCGACGGGGTGACGCTCGGTACGAGCTACTACAGCGATGACCCCGCCGAACACGACAAGATCACGGGCCGCGCCGGAAGCTACGTCCGCACACGGTGCAACATCCGGGCAGCGGTCAACCGTGGGGTCACCATCCGGGCCGGGCTCGTGGACCTCCTGCCGGGGCAGCGCGTAGCCGAAGCCCGCGCCGAGCTGGAATCCATGGGCGTGAAGCACATCAACACGGACCGAGTACGCGCCGTGGGTCGTGCCGCACTGCCCGGCACGAAGCCGACGTTGGACGAGATGTGCGGCAGGTGCACCAGGGGCCGGGCCGCCATCCTCCCGAACGGGGACCTTGCCGGCTGCGTGCTTTCGCGCGACTTCCCGGCAGGCAACGTGCGGGAAACGCGGCTCGTCGAGCTGTTCCGTGGGAAGGCTTGGGCGAACCTGTCGGCCAGCATTCCGCCCCCGCGCGTGAACGCGTGCACGCCGGACGACTCGGGCGACTGCGATCCCGCCAACACCGAAGCGTGTGATCCCGCGTACTGACCTGGAAGGCTCAGCGGCATGGATTGGGAGACAAGGGCACACGCCCTTGCAGACCAGGTGACCGACCCAGACTCGCGATGGCTCGCCCCCGTGGCACGCACCGCCCGTCACACACTGGTTCCGCGTTGGTGGGACGTGGACGACGCGGGACGATGGGTGCTGCGGGACGGGCCGAGCGACCCGGAAGCATGGGCGGACGCCGCGTACGCAGACCGGTCGCTGATCACCAGGGTTGGCACGCTGCACGCCGACCAGGCGAAGCCCGGTGACGAGCCCAAAGGCTTGCCCACCTCATCCGCCACACTGCCGAGCTTGGTTGTCCGGATGCTGCGACACGGCCGACTCGGCGACGGGCTGTCCCTGCTCGACTTGGGAACCGGAGCCGGCGGGCTCACGGCGTACGCCTGTCACCGACTCGGAGACGGGTGCGTGACGAGTCTGGACGTGGACCCGTACCTAGTCAGCGCGGCAGGGGAACGGCTTGCGTCCATGGGCCACCACCCGAAGATGATCACAGCTGACGCCACCGAGCACGTACCGGGCTCATACGACCGGATCGTGAGCACGGTTGCGCTATCTCCAGGGCCGGGGCTCCGGGCGGTACTCAGCGCCCTGGAACCCGGAGGGCGCATCGCAACGACCCTCGCGCGCACTTCCCTGATCATCACCGGATGGAAAGACAGCAACGGGGATGTGGTCGGGCAGGTAGAGCGGGATATGGCGGGCTTCATGATCACCCGGTCCGGGGACGACTACCCGCCCATCCTCGCGCACCTGTTCGCCCTCGCTCGCGGGGGTCAGGGGGAGGAGACGAGCACCGGCCGGTATCCCGTGGTAGACGTTGCGAACGCGTGGGAACTCCGGTCCATGCTGGAAGTGACCACGCCGGGCGTCGAGGTCGACTACGAGATCAATGGACGCCACCGGACCGCCTACCTCGTCCACCCGGATGGCTCATGGGCGCGCGCGTCCGCCAAGTGGACCGACCCGCCGGAAGTCCACCAGAGCGGCCCGCAGCGGCTCTGGGATGCCCTGGAACGCATCCGGAACCGGCTCAACGCCGAGGGCGCGTTGCCCCTACTCGGCGCCCGAGTCCGCATCACGCCCGATGGAGTGTGCCACCTGTCCCGTGGTCGGTGGCGCGCGTCCATGGGCGCCCTGTAAGCCCGGCACACCGCAGTCCCCCACCCCTCGGTGTGCTGGTCGGTGGCGCGGCCCGAGCGTCACCGACACCGCCCCGTCCGTGTGCTGCCCCCGTGGCGTGCGGGCGGGGCTCCGCGCTACGTAGTCGACGGGAGGCCGACGGCTGAGCTGATCAGCCGCTTCTCCGCTGCAGGTGCAACAGAGACCTCGGTGACGCACTATAGAAGTAGGGAAGATCATATACGTTCGTCAGCGACGCGAAGCAGGCCGGCTAACGTCGGCGGCGGGTGGCCGCCAGGGCAGCGGCTTCTCGGAGCGCGGCTTCAAGGCGTTCGTCGGCGGCCTTAGATTTCTCGATGGCCTGAGTGGCGGCTGTCACGGCCGCGTTGATGTTCCGCTGCCTCCTCAACCTGTCACTCTCGGGGCCCCTCTCTGTGAGCGCGAGTCGAATCCCCTGGATGCCGAGCAGCGACCTCAGGAACGCTTGGTTCGAGTCTCGGTACGCCTGTACCAGCTCACGCGTCGTATAGAGCGTCAGCTTGGTGACGACCAGCCGGAACTGCTCGTCTTGGTGTCCCGGGTCGAGATCCTGGGGACTCATGCCGCTGGGCAGCTCCCTGCGTTCCCAAGCGGTGTCGCGCGTGTTGCCGAGTGCGAGCATCTTCCGGTGCGCTTCCTCGATCGCGTCGGCGCGGCGTTCCCACACCTTGAATTCGCTCTCGCGGTCACGGGTCGCCCGCTGAGTGAGGCTGGCCGACACCAGGGTGGCGACCGTGCCGATGACGGACCCCAGTAACCCGGCACCGGTACTGATCAGGGCTAGGGCAACAGGTGTGATCGTCACGTCGGCAGCGTAGGCATGGGTGCGGCACCGTGGAGCTGAAATTGGCGAAGCCCCGGTGGCCGAACCCCGGGGCTTCCGCGCGTTCAGAGCACGCCGAGCGACGTTAGCGCCACCAGGCACAGCGTCAGCGAGCCACCGAAGACGCCGCCGCCGTACAAGAACGCGGGTCCCTTGGGGGTGGTGGGCTTGTGGTGGATGAGACCCGCCACGATGCCGACGATGACGGAGAGCAGGAGGCAGATCACGAAGACCAGCAGCTTGACGCCGAAGGAGAGATTCAACGGTCCGAGTACCCTTCCGGTGATCAGACCGTTCGCGTACGCCTCAGTCCGATCACCACGTGACATACGTGTGATCTGACCGAGGCCCACCGACGATGGGGCTCAACCATTCAGGTGCCTGGCCAAGGCTGGTCGGCCGTACCTCTTTCTTGGACCGAACCGCAGTCTGCGTTAAGGCTGGGGCTCCACCCCTGCCACGCCCCAGCCGTCGGTGCCGAGGTCGCCCTGCGGATTTCTCCGAGGCTTCCAACTGTACCGGAGTCGTGCCGCGTTGGCGGGTCGACGAGCGCGAGCCCTGGGACGGTATCCCCCGTGGCCTCTCATGCGTTGGCCGGCTCCCGTGCCCCGGGGCGGGCTCTCGTGAGGCGGGAGACCCCACGGGAGCCCGGGACGGGCCTACGCGGCGGCGGGCGGCTGCTCTTCGTCCGTCTGGGGCGGCATCTCCACCACCGTCGCGACGGTGGGTTGCTCGTCGGCCTTGCGCTTGAAGCGGTGCCAAGCGTCACGCGCGCGGCTGGCCGAATCGATCACGTCCGGAACCTGATCCAACACGCCCTTCAGCGCGAAGAGGAAGATCGAGGCCACCCCTGCGACGGCGAGGATGGCGAGCGTCGTAGCCCCGTCCAACTGACTCGGTACCTTTCGGGTTGGGTGACCGAGCAGTGGCTCATGCGCAGGGCATTCGTCAGCTCGGCCACAATGACTGTGGTCGAACTGAGAAGCCCTGCATCCGACGTCTCGCCGGGAATCTCAGAAACCAGGCGCGAACCTGGCTGTTAGTTATCTGTTCGTGGTGCAAGCAGAAGACAAGCCTAAGTCGAGTGCAACCCGACGTCGGATGGCTTCTGGGGTGTACGTGGCTTTCCCGTACAAGCGCAGCAGCCAGACAGATCACACGTCCCCTGGAACGCCCCGCGTACTCATGCGGATCACAGAGGTGACAAGACATGAAGTTCTGCCGACTGATCGCACACGGCAGCACGAAGCATGACCGCAGGCAACCTGTCTTGTGCTCACAGGAGTTCGCAGCTCCACCGTGGGCACACCACGAGAATAGCGCACTAGCACGGAACTGTGCGTGAAAACAGGGGAATTGCGTGTTGAGCTGGTGAAACACGTCCATCCCGCCCCAGTTCTGAAGGCGGGGTGGACGGGGCGAACTAGGCGGCGGGCGGCTCCTCGTCGTCCGCTGGGACCGTCACCGAGGGCGGCGGCTCCTCCACGTCGCCGGGCTTGGCCACCTCGCCCTGCTCCTCCTTGAGGCGCTTCCACGCGTCGCGCGCACGGCGGAACGAGTCGAAGACGTCGGGGAGCTGATCAAGGAGGCCCTTGATCGCGAAGAGCAGCACGGAAGCCACGCCAGCGATGGCGAGAATGATGATGATGGCGGTGCCGTCCACCGACTTTCCCTTCGTGTTCATGAGGAACACGCACCCAAGCCGGTGCCGCAGGCACCTCGACCCGAGTGGGTGTTCCCTCTCTTCGGGTCGAGACACCTGCGCTGACGCGCTGCGCAAATGATCTCGTTTGTGGACCGTGCTCTCGGCCCACTGGTACTTCTGAACGTGTTACTTAGACATTTGGTTGAAACTCACCAGCCCTCACCGACTCGCGTCGTGGGGAGCCTTGGCGGAAACATCCCCGTCAATGACAGCTGATGCGTCCTGGTTTCTCGACCGCTGTCGGGACGCCCAGGTGCGGAGGATCGTCGTAGCCCTCAGCGAGTGATGGTAGCGCATATCAATGTGATCTTCGCTAGAGCGCAAGAAAGCCCCGCCTCGGTCGAGTTGGGGCGGGGCTGACTGGGTCGCGAGTCAGCAGCCTCCCGTTCAGCCGGCGGTCACCTCTCGTGCTTGGCGATCACGGCTCGTGACAGCCGCGGAGGGGGGTCGGCGGCCCCTGAGCTACTTACTTCAACCGCAAATTGTGCGGGGCTGAAATCCCGTGCTCTCCTGGTACCAGCCGGGCGGCACAGCCCCCGGTCAGGGCCCCTCTACGGCGGTGCGGCCCCAGGTTCCCCGCCGTGTACGGCACCCACGCAATGCTGACGACGGGAACCCCGATGCCTGCACGCACATTCAGCCCTGACGCGCTGCGCCAGATCCGGCGCGAGCGTGGTGTAACCCAGGTCGAGCTGGCCGCTGTACTCGAGCGCAGCTTTACCGCCGTTTCGATGTACGAGAACGGCCGGTCGACCCCGCCGGTCGAGGTGCTCCATCAATCATCAAGCCCCGTCCGGCACTTGTCGGACGGGGCTATCTTCTGCCTTCGTGGTGACGAAATCCAAGGTCAGCCAGATTCCAGGGGATCAAGGCGGGTACAGTGTGGTTAACAGGCGCTCCCGGTCAGGACGGCGTCGTAGGAGCCGTACGGCAGTTCCGCCCGCCAGTCGGGATCCTTGAGGTCGGCGGTGACGAAGGTGACCCGCTCGTCGCCCTCGAAGGTGCCGCGGGCGATGGCCAGCAGGGCCGGGTCGAGGTCGACGCCGGTACTGGTGGCGTCCGGGAACCGCTGCAGCAGCCGGGCGGTGATGCTGCCGGTGCCGCAGGCGAGGTCGAGGACCCGCGGGGCGGTACCGACCAGCGCCTCGACCATGTCGAGCATGATCCGGAAGCGTTCCTCGCGGTCCGGCATGTACCACTCCTGCTGCCGGTCCCAGCTCTCCTGCCACGCGGCCCAGTCGGTGCCCGTACTCGTCGTCATGAAAACTGCCCCCCTCGTCTGCGTAATACCCTGGAAGCACGACCGGCTGTTACCCGACCGCAGACATGACCATAAAGCGCCCTCGTAAGGACTACAAGTGGAACTGGCCTATTACTCGGATTACGCCGTCCGCCTCGTCAACAGCGAGGAACCGGCCCGGGGCAAGGACTCGCTGACCTCGGTCGAGGCCGTCCGCGACCTCTTCGGCGTCAACTCGTCGGCGGCCCGCCGCGCCACCGACGCCGATGTCACGCGCTTCCGCTCGGTGCGGGCGCGACTGCGCGCGGTCTTCGAGGCGGCCGACAAGGGCGACGAGACGCTGGCCGTGGACCTGCTGAACTCACTGCTGCTGGAGTTCCCGGTGTCGCCGCAGATCTCCGGCCACGACCACCGCGACGAGGACGGCCGCCCGCTGTGGCACATGCACCTGGCCGACCACCCGTCGAACGCCACGGCGGGCTACGCGGCGATCGCGGCGATGGGCCTGGCCTTCCACCTGACGGAGTACGGCGTGGACCGCCTGGGCCTGTGCGAGGCAGCCCCCTGCCGCAACGCCTACCTCGACACCTCCACCAACCGCTCCCGGCGCTACTGCTCCGACCGCTGCGCGACCCGCGCGAACGTGGCCGCCTACCGGGCCCGCAAGCGCCTGGAGGCCGACCGGCCGGGCAGCAGCGGCCTCGCCGCCGAGAGCGCCCAGCGCACCATCGCCAGCGGCGAGCGCTGACCGGCGGGCAGCGGCCGGTACCGGAAGCGGGCGCGCCCGAGGATCAGCTCATCGGGTACGACCCCGTAGTCCGTGCTGTCCCCGCCCGCGTAGGGGTTGTCCCCGAGCACCCACCAGCCGCCGTCGCGCCGCTCCACGGCACGCTTGACGACGAGCAGGTCCTGCTGGAACGGATGCCGCAGGACGACGACGTCCCCCGCCCGGACCGACGCGCCGTACTGCACCAGCAGCCGGTCCCCGTGCAGGAGCGTGGGCACCATGGACGGCCCGGTCACTTCCGCCACTCCGAAGGGCGCCACGGCCCTCCCCCGCTCGGTCTCCTGCGACAGCTCCGGCATCCCCGGCACCTCCCCGGTCCGTTCCTCCACCAGTCTCAGTCTGACCCTGGACTTTTGTCCTAAGCCCTAGGGGGCACCCGAGAAATCGCCTTCCTCAGGGAGTAATGTCGCACCTGAGAAGACGATCACGAGGAAGGAATGCTCCATGCTTTCCCGCCTGTTTGCCCCCAAGGTCAAGGTCAGCGCCCACTGCGACCTGCCCTGCGGCGTGTACGACCCGGCCCAGGCCCGCATCGAGGCGGAGTCGGTGAAGGCCATCCAGGAGAAGATGGCCGGCAACGACGACCCCCACTACCAGGCGCGTGCCACCGTCATCAAGGAGCAGCGCGCGGAGCTCGCGAAGCACCACGTCTCCGTGCTCTGGAGCGACTACTTCAAGGCCCCGCACTTCGAGAAGTACCCGGAGCTGCACCAGCTGGTCAACGACACCCTGAAGGCCCTCTCGGCCGCCAAGGCGTCCACCGACCCGGCGACGGGCCAGAAGGCGCTGGACTACATCGCCCAGATCGACAAGATCTTCTGGGAGACCAAGAAGGCCTGACCTTCAGTCATGCCCTCTGACCTGCGATTTCCTTGGTTGCAGCGTCTCCCTGCCCGCACCCGGTCCCCAGGCCGCCGAACACGGCGCCCCGGACGGACCGGGTGCGGTCTTCTTCGCCCGGCCACACGCCCATCCACTGCTCGGCTGCTCTACTTCTCACCATGTGATCCGTGGATAGCATCGGCGTTCATGACGCTGACGGAGCGGTGGACTTCCCGTGTTCTCCTGGTGGACGACGACGATCGTCTGCTCCTGTTGTGCGGCCGTGATCCGCGCAGACCAGGCGCACGATGGTGGTTCACCGTCGGTGGTGGCGTCGAGGACGGCGAGAGCTATCCCCAGGCTGCCGTGCGTGAGGTCTGGGAGGAGACGGCACTGTCTCTTCCCGTTGGGCGCTTGGGCCCCGTCGTCTGGACCCGGCAGGCGATCTTCAGCGTCGACGGCCAAGTCTTCGACCAGTACGAGGAATACCGCCTTGCCCGCGTCACGGCCGAAGAGGTCCGCGGGATGAACGTCCGGACACAGGAGGCTCGTTACGGGCATCGTTGGTGGTCGGCAGCGGAACTGGCCACCACTGCGGAGACCGTCCGACCGAAGAGGATGGCTTCTCTCCTGCCCGATGCGCTGTCGGCCGTCGGTCTTGATCAACCCCCTGTGCATCTGGGCAATTTCAACGAAGACACTGATCCGGAGTAGCGCATCGGTACGTCACGGGTGACAGGCGAGCAAGAGAGCGGCTGTGACCAGGGACGTGGCCAGACCCGCGCCGAGCGTGAGGGCGGCCAGGGCCGGTACGGACGTCAGCGAGCCCGTCCCGAACACGGGCCACAGTGCGTCCCGGAACGCCGTCGCCGCACTGATCGCGACGCATCCGGCGACGGCCGATGCCTCGGCGATCCGGCGGGTCCGGGTGCGCGGCGGCCGGGCGATGAATCTGTGCATCGGCACCGGACTGACCCTCGCCGCGGGCCAGAACCTCCTCGCCGTCGTCCGGACCGCTCCTCGCCCCGGCTCCCTCACCGAGACTTTGGCGCTGGGCCTCCTGGCCGCCACGGCCATCAGCACCGGCCACGACCTACGGCAGAAGAGGGCGTAGGCCGACGGACGAACCCCCGCTGGTCGGGGCCGACCGGGGTGGACGGCCTGTGGTGCGCCGAGGCCTCCTGGGTCATGCACGCGGCCGGCGTCGGCCGTCGGCTCGCGCACATGCTCCTGGAGACCGGCGCCCTGCTCGTGGAGCCCGATCGGCTCGACCCCCGATGCGCTACACCGCGAGCCACGCCGCCTGGTCGGGACCCAGCCGGCCGTCCTCGACGGGACCGCTGGTCAGCAGGAT
Source organism: Streptomyces sp. NPDC030820 (assembly GCF_055572075.1). Taxonomy (NCBI): domain Bacteria; kingdom Bacillati; phylum Actinomycetota; class Actinomycetes; order Kitasatosporales; family Streptomycetaceae; genus Streptomyces; species Streptomyces sp. NPDC030820. Next base: position 713,310 of record NZ_JBVIEB010000002.1, on the reverse strand, counting down.
CGCGGTGTGGCCGGGCAGCGGGTACGGCTCGGTGGAGAGGTTGACCACGCAGACGAAGCCGGGGTCGCGGCGGAAGGCGAGGACTCCGGCGGGGGTGTCCAGCCAGGTGAGGGTGCCGTCGCCGAGGGCCGGGTGCTCGCGGCGTCGGAGCAGCGCGGCGCGGTAGAGCTCCAGCATGGAGGTCTCGTCGCCGGTCTGCGCCTCGACGGTGCGCGCGGCCCAGTCCGCGGGCTGCGGCAGCCAGGGTGCGGCGGAGGCGTCCTCGGGGCTGAAGCCGTACGGTGTGCTGCTCCCGGACCAGGGGATCGGCACCCGGCAGCCGTCGCGGCCGCGGTCGGTGTGGCCGGAGCGTTCCCAGACGGGGTCCTGGAGGACGGAGTCGGGCAGGTCCTCGACCTCGGGCAGGCCGAGCTCCTCGCCCTGGTAGATGTACGCGCCGCCGGGCAGGGCGAGCATCAGCAGGGCGGCGGCGCGGGCGCGCCGGGTGCCCAGTTCGAGGTCGAGGGGGCCTTCGGGTTCGTAGCGCTCGTTGGCCACCCAGCGCTTGGCCGCCCTGCGGCCGTACCGGCTGGCGTGGCGCATGACGTCGTGGTTGGAGAGCACCCAGGTGGCGGGTGCGCCCACCGCGCCGAGCATGGCGAGGGAGTCGTCGATGACCGTGCGCAGGTCCTTCGGGTCCCAACTGGACATCAGGAAGTCGAAGTTGAACGCGGTGTGCAGGCCGTCGGCACGGACGTAGGCCGCCAGCCGCTCGGGGGTGTCGGCCCACGCCTCGGCGACGAAACACCGGTCGCCGGGGAACTCGTCGGCCACCTTGCGCCAGGCGCGGTAGATGTCGTGGACCTCGTCGCGGTCCCAGTGCGGGTGGTCGAGGTGGTTCCGGCGCCGGCCGACCCCGGCCGGACGCGGCGGCAGGTCGGGCAGTTCCGGGTGCTTGATCAGTCCGTGCGCCACGTCGATTCGGAAGCCGTCCACACCCCGGGCGAACCAGAACCGCAGGATCGACTCGAACTCGGCCCGCACCTCGAGGTGCTGCCAGTTCAGGTCGGGCTGCTGCGGGGCGAAGAGGTGCAGGTACCACTCGCCGTCGGGCAGCCGGGTCCAGGCCGGGCCGCCGAAGGAGGAGACCCAGTCGTTGGGCGGCAGGTCGCCGTCGGGGCCGCGGCCGGGGCGGAAGACGTAGCGGTCGCGTTCCGGGCTGCCCGGGCCGGCCGCCAGCGCCGCCTGGAACCAGGCATGCCGGTCGGAGGTGTGGTTGGGCACCATGTCGGGGATGATGCGGATCCCGTGCCGGTGGGCTTCCTCGATGAGCTGCTCGGCCTCCTCGACGGAGCCGAACAGCGGGTCGATCGCGCGGTAGTCGGCCACGTCGTAACCGTGGTCCGCCTGCGGCGACTTGTACCACGGGTTGATCCACAGGGCGTCGACGCCCAGCGACTTGAGGTACGGCAGGCGGGAGCGGATGCCGGCGATGTCACCGACGCCGTCCCCGTTCCCGTCGGCGAAGCTGCGGATGTAGACCTGGTAGATGACGGCGCTGCGCCACCACGGTGCGGTGCCGGACATGCTGCTCCTTGGGAGTGGAAGAGGGCTTACTTCGCGGCACCGGCCGTCAGGCCGGCGACGATGCGGCGCTGGAAGAGCAGCACCATGACCACCAGCGGGATCGTCACGAGGACACCCGCGGCCATCTGGCTGCCGAACGGGGTCTCGTACGTCGTGGCGCCGGTGAACTTGGAGATGGCGACCGGTGCGGTCTGCATGTCCGGCCGGTTGGTCATCGACAGGGCGATGAGGAACTCGTTCCAGGCCGCGATGAACGTGATGATCGCGGTGGTGAAGATGCCAGGCGCGGCGAGCGGGACGATGACCTTGCGGAAGGCCTGACCGCGGGTGCAGCCGTCGACCATGGCGGCGTGCTCCAGCTCGTCCGGCATCTGCCGGAAGAAGGTGGTCAGGTTCCACACCGCCAGCGGCAGCGCGAAGGACATGCTCGGCACGATCATGGCCTGGTAGGTGTTGATCCAGCCGATGTCCGTGAACAGCTTCAGCAGCGGGACCACGATCGACACGACCGGGAACATCGAGGTGGCGATGATCAGGGTGAGGATCAGCCGCTTGAACCGGAACTCCAGCCGGGCCATCGCATAGGCGGTGAACGTGGCCAGCAGCAGCGCCAGCACGGTGGTGGTGCCGGCCACGACCAGGCTGTTGAGGAGCGCCCGGGTGAAGCCCTGGGAGGCACCGAACAGCGACCGGTAGTTCGCGAACGACACCGGGGACGGGACGAGCGAGGTGTCGAAGATGTCGGAGGTGCGGCGCAGGCTGGAGACCAGCATCCAGTAGAAGGGGGCCAGGCAGTAGGCCACCACCGCGGCGACCCCCACGTACAGCAGGCGGCCGCGCCATTTCGCCGTGGTCGTCATGCCGTCACCTCCGTACGGCGCGCGAACACGAGCCTGGCCTTCCTCTTGCGGTGGCCGCCGCCGGTGTCGCCGACGAGATCCGCGCCCAGCAGCCGTACGAAGGCGAGCGCGATGAGGAAGACGTACAGGAAGAGCAGGACCGCGTAGGCGGAGGCGGGTCCGAAGCGGACGTTGGACGCCTCGTTCTGCGCCAGCATGGACAGGGTTTCCACCGAGTTCTTCCGCGCGCCGATCAGGATGTAGGGCAGGTCGAACATCCGCAGCGCGTCCATGCAGCGGAACAGCATCGCCACCAGCAGCGCGGGTTTCACCAGCGGCAGCGTGATGTGCCAGAACTGACGCGGCGGACTGGCGCCGTCGATGCGGGCCGCCTCGTAGACCTCCTTCGGGATCACCTGCAGTCCGGCCAGGACCAGCAGCCCGATGAACGGGGCGGTCTTCCACACCTCGGCGACGATGACCGCGACCTTGGCGTGGAAGCCCTCGGTGGTCCACAGGATCTGGTGGCCGATCAGGGCGTTGGCGATGCCGTCGCTGTTGAAGATCCACCGCCACAGCAGGCCGGAGATGGCCGTGGGCACCGCCCAGGGGACGAGGATGCTCGCCCGGACCAGGGCCCGGCCGCTGAACGCCCGGTGCATGATCAGGGCCATGGCGACACCGATCACCGTCTCCAGTCCGACGGTCACGACGGTGAAGAAGGTGGTGTTCCAGAAGGCGTTCCAGAACCGGTCCCCGGCGGCGCCGAGGATGTCGGCGTAGTTCCTCAGCCCGACGAACGGCTCGGTGCTGCGGATGAAGCCGGTCCTCGGGTCGAGACCCTTCGGTCCGTACAGCGACTCCCTGAGCGCCATGAGCGTCGGGTAGAGCACGACGACCGTCAGCACCAGCAGTGTCGGGGACACCAGCAGGGCCGCCATCCGCCCGGCGCCGGCCGTGGCGCGGGCCCGGGGGCGGGACCGCCGGCCTGTCGCGGTCGTACGGGACGGGCGGTGGGGCTCGGCCGCCGCGGGTCCGGGCGGTATCTCGATGTCGGTCATGGCCCCGCTCCTCACTGCCCCGTGGACTTCAGCAGCTCCCGCTGCAGGTCCTTCAGCGCCTGTGCGCTGCTCTTGGTGCCGGTCAGCGCGGCGTACGCCTCCTGCTGGATCGCCGAGGTGACATCGCCGTACTGGACGACGCGCGGGCGCGGGACGGCGCGCAGGATCGACTGCTTGAGGACCGGGAGGTACGGGTACTGCCGGGCCAGTGACGCGTCGTCGTACAGGTCGGTGTACGGCGGGGCGAGGGAGGCCTTCTCCAGGAACGTCTTCGCGGTGACCTCGCTGCTGTAGAACTTCATGAAGTCCACGGCCGTGGCCTTGTTCTTGGCGAAGGACGACAGGGCCAGGTTGTGACCGCCCAGGCTGGAGGCGCCGGGTCCGTTCAGGCCGGGCAGCGGCGCGACGGCGTACTTGCCGGCCATCTTGCTCTTGCCGGCGAGCGCGTACATGTACGGCCAGTTGCGCAGGAAGACCAGCTTGCCGGCCTGGAAGGCCTGGCGGCCGTCCTCCTCCTGGTAGGTGATGGCCTCCTTGGGGATCGTGGCGTCCCGGAACGAGCCGGCCAGGAAGTCCAGTCCCTTCTTCGCCTCGGGAGTGTCCACATCGGGCTTGCCGTTCGCGTCGGTGACGACGCCGCCCGCGGAGTTCACGGCCTCGGAGAAGTTGACCGTCAGGCCCTCGTACTTCTGGAACTGCCCGGCGTAGCAGGACACGCCCTTGGCGGCGGGCAGCTTCTTCACCTTGGCGCAGTCGGCCTTCAACTCGGCCCAGGTCGCCGGGGCCTTGCCGATTCCGGCCTGCTTCAGCAGGTCGGTGCGGTAGTACAGCATGCCGCCGTCCGAGCTGGCCGGGGCCGCGTACAGACCGCCGCGGTACTTGGCCGTCTCCACCACCGGCTTGAGCATCCGGTCCAGGGGGAACTGCTGCTCGGGCAGCCTGTCGATCCACTGGTGCGCGGCGAACTCCGACGTCCACACGACGTCCAGAGAGAGCACCGTATAGGCGTCGGACTTCGTCTCGGCGTTCTGGATCATCTGCTGGCGCTGCGCGTCCGCGTCCGTGGGCAGCTGGATGAAGGTGACCTTCTCCTTCGGGTGCAGCTTGTTCCACTGGTCGAGGACCGGCTGGACGGCTCCGGTGGTGTCCTTTCCGGCCACGTAGGTGATGGGGCCGCGGCCGGTGAACGAGGTGGACCCGGATTGCCCTGCGGAGCCGCCGTCGTCGGACGAGCCGCAGGCGGCGAGGAGGAGTCCGGCGGCGGCGAGCGCGGCCGAGCATCGAAGGGCTCTGGCGGTTGTGGTCTTCACTGTCTCTCCTGGTCGTGCGGAACCTGAGGCGACTCTGTTGTGAGACTGCGTTGTCACGGCGGCTTCTTGATCAAAGCTGCAGGTCAAAGCAGGTGTTGTGGGCACCCTGGAGACGGCTTTGACCGCTTCGAGACAACGCTTGCACGCTAGGAGTGGGATAACCGGAAGTCAATGCGTTACTTCCCGGTAACGAGTGGAGAGCAGGCCGCCGAGCTTGTGAAAGCGCTGTCACAGCCAGCGTCGACAGGAGCCCTTTTGTGCTAGCGTCCGGCACATGCCTCCAGCTCAGCGACACCCCACGATGGCTGACGTCGCCGAACGGGCCGGGGTCTCCACGTCCACCGTCTCGCGGACCCTGCGCGGCCTGACCACCGTCTCGCCGGAGGTGCGCGCCCGTGTCGAACAGGCCGCCCGCGAGCTGAACTTCGCAGTCTCCCGGCAGGCCGCAAGCCTTGTCACGGGGAAGACCGGGACCGTGGCGGTGCTCGTCCCCACACTCAACGCGTGGTTCATGGGCTCGGCCCTCTCCAGCCTGGCCCCGGTGCTGCGGGCCGCGGGCATGGAGCTGACCGTCTATGTGATCCCGGACCTCGCCGAGCGCACCTCGTTCTTCGACCGGCTGCCCGCCCGCCGGAACGCCGACGCACTGCTGGTCTTCTCCTTCGACCTCACCGAGGAGGAGACCGACCGGCTGGACACCCTCGGCATGCCGGTCATCTACGTCAGCCAGCACGTCGAGGGCCGCCCCAGCGTGTACGTCGACGACGTCGCCGGCGCCCTGCACGGCACCCGGCACCTGCTCAACCTCGGGCACCGGCGGATCGCGTTCATCAAGACGGTGGGCGCGAGCGGCTTCTCCTTCAGCTCCAACGAGCGGCTGCTCGGCTATCAGCAGGCGCTCACCGAAGCGGGCATTCCGCTCGACGACGATCTGATGGCCGCCCTTCCGGTGGGCGACAAACGCGCCACCGCCGAAGCGCTCGGGAAGCTGCTGACCCTGCGCGAGCCGCCCACCGCCGTCTTCGCCGAACAGGACGAGGTCGCCGTCGCCGTCATCCGCACCCTGCGCCGGACACACATCGAGGTACCCGCGCAGATGTCCGTCCTCGGCTTCGACGACCAGCCGGTGGCCGACTGGTTCGACCTGTCCACCATCGCCCAGTCGCCCTCGGACATCGGCCGCGCGGCCGGCCGGCTGGCCCTGCGGCTCATCGACGGCTCCGAGGCGGATCAGGTGGAGCAGGCGGACCACAAGCAGCACATCGTGCTGCCCACGCATCTGATCCCGCGGGCCACCACCGCACCCGTCCCGCACGGCGACCGGGACGCCGACGGCGAACTTCCGCGCGCCTGAGGCTTTCGGTGCCCTGTGCCAAGCTGTGGATGTGACTCTGGAGGATCTCAGACAGCTGCGGCGCGTGCGCGACCGCATGGACCGGGAGTACGCCGAGCCCCTCGACATGACCGAGCTGGCCCGGGGCGCCCACATGTCGCCCGGCCACTTCCAGCGCAGCTTCCGCAAGGCCTTCGGGGAGACGCCGTACAGCTATCTGATGACCCGCAGGATCGAGCGGGCCAAGGCGTTGTTGCGCCGGGGCGACCTCAGCGTGACCGAGGTGTGCCTCGCCGTGGGCTGTACGTCCCTGGGCTCCTTCAGCTCCCGCTTCACCGAGCTGGTCGGGGAGACCCCGAGCGCCTACCGGGCCCGCGACCACGAGGAGAGCGCGGTGATCCCGTCCTGCGTGGCCCGTACGTTCACCCGCCCCCGCCGCCGCCCCTACTGAACGGCGCGCCGCCTACTGCACCCTGGTGGTGTCACCCGGCGCCGCCTGCCTTGGGCTCGCGCGCTTCGGAGTGGATGGGCCTAGCGTGAGCCCATGGACGTGAAACTCAAGAACTGCTTCATCGCGGTGGACGATCACGACAAGGCGCTCGCCTTCTACCGTGACGTGCTCGGCCTGGAGGTCCGCAATGACGTGAGCTTCGAGGACATGCGCTGGGTGACGCTCGGCTCGCCGCTCCAGCCGGACGTCGACATCGTGCTGGAGCCGCCCGGCGCGAACCCGGACGCCTCCCCCGCCGACCGGCAGGCGATGGCCGAGCTGCTGGCCAAGGGCATGCTCCGGGGTGTCATCTTCACCACCGAGGACTGCGACGCCCTGTTCGAGCGGGTGCAGGCGTCCGGCGCCGATGTGCTCCAGGAGCCGACGGACCAGCCGTACGGGGTGCGCGACTGCGCCTTCCGGGACCCGGCGGGCAATCAGCTGCGCTTCCTCCAGCGGCCCGCGGAGTGACTGCCCCGGCCTGATCATCCGCTGGACGTACGGGGCGGCCGGGACGGACCCGCGCCTGAAGCTCCAGGGCGTCACCGAGGGCGACGGTGGCGCCCACCTCGACCTCTGCGCCGAGGACGTACGGGAGTTGACCGGGGCGGCCCTGGAACTCGGCGCGGCGCTGGTGGCGGACCACGGCGACTGGGCCGTACTGGGTTCTCAGGAGTCCCGGCCGGAGTTCGAGGTGCTGCGGCCGCCGGCCGGGCTGCCCGTCCGGATCCTGCTCCAGCGGCTGGACGAGAAGCGCCCCGCCTCCGCCCACCTCGATCTGGCCTGCGCGGACATCGCGGCGGTCCGCGCCCGGCACGAGGAGCACGGCGCCGTCGTGGTGGGCGGCGGCCCGCACTGGACGGTGCTGCGCGACCCGGCGGGCGGCGTCCACCGCCTGACCGGCCGCGACCGGGAGACGGGCGGCCTGCCCGGTGGGGGTCAGCGCGCCGTCGTCGCGTAGCGGCACAGGACCGCGGCGTGCCCGGCCGCCGCGGCCGGATCCGCCGACGGACTCGGCGGGCAGGAGCGGTCGTCGCCCAGCGGCTGCTGCCGCAGACGCCGCAAATCCTCCCCTCCCACGGCCCTCCCACGGCCACGGCGGCCGCTCAGACCGTCACCGCCCACCGCCACCACCGGCGCGCGGCATTCCCCCTGACCAGTCACCCCCAGGGCTCCACGTCCACCACGGCGTCGGCCGGCACCGGCCCGTACACATGGGGGAACTCCTCCCCGCCGGGCTCCACGGCGTCGTACTTCACCGGCACGCCGACCAGGGCCGGGTCCACGACCAGCACGACCAGCTCGTCCGGGCCGGCGTAGTCGCCGTAGAGGAACTCGGCGATACGCGGGAGCTGTTCGCGGGTGGAGAAGTGGATGAAGCCCTCCTCCGCCAGGGTGCGGCCACGGGTCGACACCTGGTAGGTGCCGCGCTCGCGCGCCGCTTCCCACAGGGAGCGCTCGGTGATGTGGACGATGTGCGGAAGTTTCGGCATGCGGCCACGCTACGGCCTCGGCCGGGCCGTGCGCGTTTCCTCATCCGGCCCCGATGTCGTCCACTCCGCCCATGACGGGCCGGATCACCACGGGGTACTCGGTCAGGCCCTCGGGGCCGGGACAGCGGGTGACGCGTTCGGCGATCTCGGTGACCCGGTCCAGGCTCGCGCAGTCCACCACCCAGAAGCCCGCCATCAGCGGCTCGGTCTCGCCGTACGGATCGTCGGTGATCACGGTCTCGCCGTCCTCGCCTCGCGCGACCAGCCGGGTCAGGGCGGGCTCGGCCAGGCCCTGGGCCTCGACGAGTTCGCCGGACTCGGCGAGGCTGTCGCTGATCGCTCCCATGTACAGGTACATGGCCTTGAGCTGCACCTCGGTCCAGGCGGGGGCGTGCTCGGTGGGCTTGCCTGCCATCGCGTCGTACTCCGCCTGGGTGCCCTGCACCATCACCAGGTACTTCATGGTCCCCTCCTTCGGCCCGGGACCGCCCGGCTCAGGACTTCTCGGCCGCGGATTCACCGGGGCGCGGCTGCTCGCTCCCCTCGTCCGGAGCCGCGGGCTCGACGGGCTCGCCGTAGGCCGCGCAGTCGGGGTTGCGGCAGGGGCCGGGGCCCCACACCGGCACCCAGGCGCCCAGCGTCTTGCGCCGTCCGACGACCGTGTCGACGGGCTGTCCGCAGACCGGACAGACGTGGTCCTCGCTGTCCATGTCCTCAGGGTAGGGCGGGCAGGGGTTCAGCGCTTCCTGCGGTACGTCCGCACCAGCGCGCCGTTGCCGAAGGTGCGCACCGAGTCCAGGGTGAACTCCTTGATGTCGAGTCCGGTGCCGAACATCGGCATGCCGGCGCCGTAGACGATGGGGTAGGACTTGATGACGAGTTCGTCGATCTCGTCGAGCAGTGCGCCGGCGAGCAGCGAACCACCGCACAGGTAGATGTCCAACCCGCCTTCCTCGGCCTTCAGTTCGCGCACCCGGCCGACCAGGTCGTCGGCGATGACCTCGACGTTCGGGTCGGGGGAGCTGCCCAGCGTGCGCGAGGCGACGTACTCGCGCAGGTGGGCGTAGGGGCTGGTGATGCCCTCCTTCAGTGCCAGCTCGTAGCTGGCCCGGCCCTGGATGACGGTGTCGAACCGCTTGTTCTCCAGGTGGTCCAGGCCCAGCGGCTTGCGGGCGTGGGTGGGGAGGGTCTCCGGGAACTCCGTCCCGAGGAACGTGAGGTACTCCTGGTCCAGGAAGCGGAGCATCGCGGAGCCGTCGCCGTGCTCGTCGCCGATGAAGCCGTCGAGCGAGCAGGCGATGAAGTACGTGAGCTTTCGCAAGCTTGGTCTCTTTTCATAGGCTGCGGGGCGGCCGAATAACCACTCCGTCTGTAGTGCTTCATTTGTAGTACTCCGGTTGTAGTGGTGGCAAGGTCTTTCAGGGATGCTGTTGGGACCGAGGGCAAGTGGGAGAAGGGATTCCGCATGGCGGGCAATCCGGAACGGCGGGCGGCGCTGGTGGACGCCGGGATCGCGGTGCTGGCGAGGGAGGGCGCACGCGGGCTGACGTTCCGCGCGGTGGACGGCGAGGCAGGCGTGCCCACGGGTACCGCCTCCAACTACTTCACCAACCGCGACGACCTGCTCCGTCAGATCGACGCCCGGCTGCATCTCCGGCTCGCGCCCGATCCGGAGGTGGTGGAGAGGCTGCTGCGCGGGGCCCGCGACCGCTCCCTGGTGATGGCCTTCATGCGGGATCTCATGGACCGCGCCACCCGCGACCGCACCGGCTATCTGGCCCTGCTGGAGATGCGTCTGGAGGCCACCCGGCGCCCCGAACTGCGCGCCTCCTTCACCAGGTCGGTGCGCGGGGACCTGGAACAGGGCATGGCGTTCCACCGCCAGAGCGGCCTGCCCGGCGGCGACGAGACCGTCACCGTCCTCTACCTCGCGATGCTCGGCCTCATCCTGGAACATCTGACGCTGCCGGGCGTCCTGGACGGAGCCCTGGAAGGGGTGAGCGTGCCGGAGGGGCTGGTCGAGAGGATCGTTACGACGATCGTCCCGGCCGAGTAGGCCGACGGGGCTCCACAGCGCGACGGCTCGTTGACGACGATCGCCACGGCCGAGCAGGCCGACGGGGCTCCACGGCGCGACGGCTCGTTGACGAGGATTGTCCTGGCCCAGACTCCAGGCCCTTCCAGCCACCGATCCCGACAGAGACTCCAGGCTCTTCCAGCCCCAGGTGCCGGCAGAGACTCCAGGCCCTTCCGGCCCCAGGTGCCGACAGAGACTCCAGGCTCTTCCGGCTCCCGGTGCCGGCAGGGGGACCGGGGTCTTTCCGACTCCCGGTGCCCGCAGCGCTCAGTTGCTGCGGCGGGTGACGAACTCGGCGAGCGCCAGCAGGCCGCCCGCCGCCTCGGGAGCGGGGACCGCGCGGGACAGCTCCTGCATGGCGCGGGCCATCCGGTCGGCCGCCTCGGCCTGCGCCCAGTCCCGGCCGCCGGCCCGCTCCACGACCAGGGCCGTACGCGCGATGCCCTCGGCGTCACCGGAGACGTACGGCTTCCCGTACAGCTCGGCGAGTTCGGCCGCCGCCTCGGTGCCGGAGGACAGGGCCGCCACCACGGGCAGTGACTTCTTGCGGGCGGCGAGATCGGCACCCGCCGGCTTCCCGGTGCGCCGTGGGTCACCCCATATGCCGATGACGTCGTCGATCAGCTGGAACGCGAGCCCCGCCTGGCGTCCGAAGTCGTCCAGCGCCGCCACGTCCTCCCGACCGGCGCCCGCGTACAGCGCGCCGAGGGCGCAGGCGCAGCCCAGCAGCGCGCCGGTCTTCGCCTCCGCCATGGCGAGCACCTCGTCGAGGGTGACCTCGTCCGGGGCGCGGTGCTCCAAGTCCGTGTCGGTGTGCTGGCCGGCGCACAGCTCCACGACACAGTCCGCGAGCCGGGCCGCGGCCGGACCGGAGGCAGGGTGCGGATCCTCCGCGAGCAGCCGCAGGGCCAGTGCCTGCAGGGCGTCACCGGCGAGGATCGCGTCGGCGTCGCCGAACACCCTCCAGGCCGTGGGCCGGTGTCGGCGGGAGGTGTCGCGGTCCATCACGTCGTCGTGCAACAGAGTGAAGTTGTGGACCAGTTCGACCGCCACCGCCGCCCGGACCGCCGCCGTGCGGGCCTCGGGTCCGCCGAGGGCCGCGGCCGCCGCCAGGACGAGCGCGGGCCGTATCGCCTTGCCGGCGTTGCCCGTTGCCGGGCTGCCGTCCGCGTGCTGCCAGCCGAAGTGGTAGAGCGCGATCCGGCGCATGGGGGCGGGCAGCGACTCCAGGGCCGTCCGCAGCTCCGGGTCGACGACGGCCCGGGTGCGCTCCAGCAGCGCCGGCGCCTCCTGCCCTTCGAGCTCCCCGTCGGGATGCCGCCGCTCCCCCGCCGTGCCGGGGTGCGGCACAGCGGGGGAACGCTGTTCGCTCTCCGTCATGAACTCGGCCATGTCTCCCCCTCGCCAGGTCCGCGGACACCGGCGTCGCCGGCCCGGCCGGACGCATATTCCGAGGGTCTACCCGGCCCGGCGGGCGGGGACACGGCCGCGAGGTGCGCAAACGTCACCTCCAACGGCCGATCTCGACGTTCTCCAGCACGCCGAGCGCGTCCGGCACCAGTACGGCGGCCGAGTAGTAGGCCGTCACCAGGTACTTGACGATGGCCTGTTCGTTGATGCCCATGAACCTCACGGACATGCTCGGCTCGATCTCGTCCGGGATACCCGACTGCCGCAGGCCGATGACACCCTGGTCCTGCTCGCCGGTACGCATCGCGATGATCGAGGTCGTGCGCTCCGGGGTGACCGGGATCTTGTTGCACGGGTAGATCGGCACTCCGCGCCAGGTCGGGATGCGGTTGCCGCCGATCTCGACGGTCTCCGGGACCAGTCCGCGCTTGTTCAGCTCGCGCCCGAACGCGGCGATCGCGCGCGGGTGGGCCAGAAACAGCTTGGTGCTGCGCCGGCGGCTGAGCAGCTCGTCCATGTCGTCCGGGCCGGGCACGCCGTCGTGCGGCTGGATCCGCTGGTCGTACTCGCAGTTGTGGAGCAGGCCGAAGTCGGAGTTGTTGATCAGCTCGTGTTCCTGGCGCTCCTTGAGCGCCTCGACGGTGAGCCTGAGCTGCTGCTCGGTCTGGTTCATCGGCTGGTTGTAGAGGTCGGCCACGCGCGTGTGGATGCGCAGCACGGTCTGGGCGATGCTCAGCTCGTACTCACGGGGCCGCGCCTCGTAGTCCACGAACGTGTGCGGGATGTCGGGCTCGCCGGAGTGACCGGCCGCCAGCTCGACCTCCTTCTCGCCGTACTTGTTGGTCCGCTGCTCCGGCACCGAGCGCAGCTGTTCGAGGTGCTCGCGCAGGGTGTCCGAGCGCTCGGCGACCTGCTGGAAGTCCTGGCGGCTGAGGATCAGCACGGTGGTGGCGGTGTCGGCGCGGACGGTGTACTCCCAGATGGCGTCCGGGTCCAGCAGCGCCTGCTCGCCGAAATAGGCGCCGTCGGCGAGGACTCCGAGGACGGCGTCGTCGCCGTAGGGGCCGGTGCCGATCTTCTCGACCCTGCCGTGCGCCAGCAGGTACACCTCGCCCGTCTGGTTGCCGAAGTCGGCGATCACCTCGCCGGGCGCGAAGTCGCGCTGGCGGCAGCGCCGGGCGAGCTCCGTCAGCACCTCCTCGTCCTCGTAGGCGCGCAGGGCCGGCAGCTCGCCGAGTTCGGCCGGGATGACCTCGACCTGGTCCCCGGTCTTCACGAAGGTGATGCGGCCGTCGCCGACGGAGTACGTCAGCCGCCGGTTGACGCGGTACGTGCCGCCCTGGACGTCGACCCACGGGAGTGTGCGCAGCAGCCAGCGGGAGCTGATCTCCTGCATCTGAGGAACGGACTTGGTCGTGGTGGCCAGGTTCCGCGCGGCCGCCGTCCCGAGGGACTGTTGCGGCTTGCCCTGATCCGTGCGGACCTCTTCGCCTACCGACATAGAGAATTGCCTCCCAGGTATGCCCGGTACCGAATTGCAGGGGGCACCGGTCTCGGTATCCGAGCCTTCCATCACGGAGCGTGTTCGCGCCATTACCCAAAAGAGCGGGAATGGATCATCGGATTACCGGGCACGAAGAGGACCTCCGTGCAGCGCTTGTGCCGCCGGTGACCTGCGTCGCGTGTCCGGATCCGCTCGCACAGCGTGCGAACGATGTGGTCCGCGACGTCCGGTTTCGGTAGACGTTTCATGGTAAATCGGCAGATCGGCATAGCACGAAGGAGGCGGCATGGCCCCACCCATGTCCGCGAGCGGGTTTCTGGACGCACTGCGCACGGAGGGCGTCACGGTCGTCGAGGTGGGCGACTGGCGGAACCACAACCGCAACCACAAGGGCCCGTGGGGGCCCGTCCACGGCGTGATGATCCACCACACGGTGACCCGGGGCAGCGCGCACACCGTGCAGATCTGCCGGGACGGCCACCCGGCGCTGCCGGGCCCGCTGTGCCACGGTGTGATCACCAAGGACGGCACGGTCCACCTGGTCGGCTACGGCCGCGCCAACCACGCCGGCCTCGGCGACGACGACGTGCTGCGCGCCGTCATCGCCGAGAAGGGGCTGCCGCCGGACAACGAGGCCGACACCGACGGCAACCGGCACTTCTACGGCTTCGAGTGCGAGAACATGGGCGACGGGGAGGACCCCTGGCCTCAGGCCCAGTTGGAGGCGATCGAACGGGTCGCGGCCGCGGTGTGCCGACGGCACGGGTGGTCGGAACGGTCGGTCATCGGCCATCTGGAATGGCAGCCGGGGAAGGTGGATCCGCGGGGGTTCGGGATGGACTGGCTGCGCGATCGCGTGGCGGAGCGGCTGAAGGCGTAGCGCCGTAGGGATTCTGTCCGCGCGCGGCGGAGCCGCATGTCGAGGGGGCCCCGCCCCTTCGGGGCGCTGCGACAATGGAGCAGTGGCCAGCCGTACCCCGCTCACCCCCCGCCTCCCCTCCCCCCTCCAGGAGGTCAGGGACGACCGGTTCGAGCGGCACGGAGTGCGTCTGGTGCTCAAGCGGGACGACCTGATCCACCCCGACCTCGTCGGCAACAAGTGGCGCAAGCTCGTGCCGAACATCGAGGCGGCGGCAGGCCGACCGCTGGTGACCTTCGGCGGGGCCTACTCCAACCACCTGCGGGCCACCGCCGCCGCGGGCCGCGTCCTCGGGCTGCCGACCACCGGTGTGGTCCGCGGCGAGGAGCTGGCCGACCGCCCGCTCAACCCCTCGCTGGCCCGGTGCGCGGCGGATGGCATGCGGCTGCACTTCGTCGACAGATCGACGTACCGGCACAAGAACGAGCCGGAGACGCTGGGCGCCATCCTGCGTGCGGCCGGGGCCGAGGAGGCGTACGTCGTGCCCGAAGGCGGCAGCAACAGCGCGGCCGTGCGCGGCTGCCGGGTGCTGGGAGCGGAGTTGCGCGACTTCGCCGAGGTCGTCGGCGTCGCCTGCGGCACCGGGGGCACGCTCGCCGGGCTGGCCGCGGGACTGGCCCCGGGGCAGCGGGCACTCGGCGTGCCGGTCCTCAGGGGCGGCTTCCTGGAAGGCGACGTACAGGCCCTGCAGGAACGTGCCTTCGGCGGCCGTACCGGCTCCTGGTCCCTCGACGAGCGCTTCCACTTCGGCGGTTACGCCCGTACCCCACCGGAACTGCACGCGTTCGCCGAGGACTTCGAGGACCGCCACGGGCTGCCCGTCGAACGTCTCTATGTCGCCAAGTTGCTCTACGGACTTGCCGCCCTCGCGGCGGAGGGCGCCTTCGCGCGCGGGACGACGGTCGCCGCCGTCGTCACCGGGCGGCCGTTCCCGTAGTGCTACTCCGCCTCCCGGTAGGCCGCCGCCTCCTCCAGGTCCAGGCGTCTGAGCAGCGTGCGCAGCATCTCGTCGTCGATGTAGCGGTGGTCGCGGAGCGTGACGAATACCTCGCGTTCGGCGCCGATCATCTCGCGCGAGAGGCGGCGATAGGTGTCGTCGACGGACTCGCCGGTGATGGGGTTGGTCTGGCCGAGGCGTTCCCAGACGGCGTTGCGGCGGCGCTCCAGGACGGTGCGCAGGCGGTCGGCGAGCGGCGGGGGCAGTTCGTTGCGCTCGTCCGCGAGGAGGTCGTCGAGGCGGTTCTCCGCGGCCCGGGAGGCCTGTGCCTGGGCGTTGGCCTCGGCGAGGGTCTCGGCCTGCGGGTCGCGGCCGGGGAACCGCATCAGGCGGATCAGCGGCGCGAGGGTCAGTCCCTGCACCACGAGGGTGCCGATGACCGTGGTGAAGGTCAGGAACAGGATCAGGTTCCGCTGCGGGAAGGGGGCGCCGCCGTGCACCGTGAGCGGGATCGAGAAGGCGATGGCCAGGGACACCACGCCCCGCATGGCGGCCCACCCGGTCACCACCGGCGCCCGCCAGGTGGGGTTGTCCTCGCGCTCCCTGATGTGGCGGAAGAGCAGGCGGGGCCAGAAGGTCGCCGGGAACACCCACACGAAGCGGGCCGCGACGACGACGAGGAAGACCGCGATCGCGTACCAGGCCGCGTCGGCGCCCTGGTAGGCGCCCAGCCCCTTGAGGACGGTGGGCAGTTGGAGGCCGATCAGCGCGAACACCGCCGATTCCAGCACGAAGGCGACCATCCGCCACACCGCGTCCTCCTGGAGCCGGGTGGCGAAGTCGACCTCCCACGCGTGGTGCCCGAGATAGACCGCGACCACGACGACGGCGAGGACGCCGGAGCCGTGGAACTGCTCGGCGACGCCGTAGGCGACGAACGGGATCAGCAGGGAGAGGGTGTTCTGGAGCAGGGCCTCCTTCAGGTGGGTGCGCAGCCAGTGGATCGGCACCATGAGCACCAGACCGACCACGACACCCCCGATGGCGGCCCGCAGGAACTCGCCGATCCCGCCCGCCCAGGTGGCGCCCTCGCCGACGGCCGCGGCGAGGGCCACCCGGTAGGCGGTGATCGCGGTGGCGTCGTTGAGCAGGGACTCGCCCTGGAGGATGGTGGTGATCCTGGACGGCAGTCCGACCCGACGCGCGATCGCCGCGGCCGCGACCGCGTCCGTCGGCGCGACCACGGCGCCCAGCACCAGCGCGGCGGGCAGCGGCAGCCCCGGTACGACGAGATAGGCGGCACAGCCGACGGCGAAGGTCGCGAAGAGCACGTATCCGATCGACAGCATGCCCACGGGCCGCATCTGGGCGCGCAGATCCAGGTACGAGCTCTCGGTGCCCTCCTTGTACAGCAGCGGCGGCAGCACCAGCGGCAGGACGATGTTCGGGTCCAGGGTGTAGTGCGGGATGCCCGGGATGTACGAGATCGCCAGGCCGACCGCGACCAGCAGCAGCGGCGCCGGCACCGGGGTGCGCCGGGCGGCCCCCGCGACCCCCGCACTGCCCGCCACCAGCAACAGCAGCGGCATCACGTCCATGCTCTTCGCCCACCCTCGTTTTCCGCGCGGCCACCCGCACGCCCGTCGTAATCTGGCAATCATGAAACAGTGCACGCACGCCGACGCGCTGCCGCACCCGGAGCCGGAACCGCTCGACCCGACCTGCCCGGAGTGCCTGCGCGACGGCACGCACCCCGTGCAGCTGCGGCTGTGCCTCACCTGCGGCCATGTCGGCTGCTGCGACTCCTCGCCCGGACGGCACGCGACGCAGCACCACGAGTCGTCCGGTCACCCGGTCATGCGAACCTTCGAACCCGGCGAGGACTGGCGGTGGTGCTTCGTGGACCACGTGCTCGTCTGACCCTCTTGCGAGCGGGTTCTCGAGTGATCGCATTCCCGTTCGACCGTGTTCTCGTGTGACACTGCATGCGGCGGCTGCCGCACGACGGTTCGAGTGTCTGACGTCTGGGTACGTCAACCCGGCGCACGCTCTTCCCATTTGGGCCCGCAAACCCCCTAGACACGGAGCGTATGCACAGCTTTACTGTGAGTGACGCCAGGGGGGTTGGGGTCCCGGGACAGGACCGTTCGGAGCGCGATAGCGTCACCGCGGAACCACGTACGCGTTACCCCCGGGGGGCGACCCTCGGCCCCGTAAAGCTTGTACCACCATGGAGGTGAGGGTGTCCCAGATCGCAGGCGAGCCCGCGGCGAATCAGGACTTCGTGGAAGTCCGGCTGCCGGCCGCGGGTGCCTACCTGTCGGTGCTGCGGACGGCCACGGCCGGTCTCGCGGCCCGTTTGGACTTCACCCTGGACGAGATCGAGGACCTGCGCATCGCCGTGGACGAGGCCTGCGCGATCCTGCTGCAGCAGGCTGTGCCCGGCTCTGTGCTCAGCTGTGTCTTCCGGCTCGTCGACGACTCGCTGGAGGTCACGGTCTCGGCGCCGACCACGGACGGTCACGCCCCCTCGCGGGACACCTTCGCCTGGACCGTACTCTCGGCCCTCGCGGGCAAGGTCTCGTCCGCCGTCGACGAGGACAAGACCGTGTCGATCAGCCTCTACAAACAGCGCGGCGCGGGCCCCGGCCCGGCGTGAGGAACGGGGACGGTCCGGTGCGGGACGAAGAGCGCGGCACACGGGAGCTGCCGGCCGGGGACGGGGGTGCCCCCTGGCCGAGCACGGGCGATCTCTCCGAGGAGGCTCCCCAGAACGGTTCCCGGCGCATGGCGGACGGCATCGACGGCATCCCCGAGCAGGCCAGACCACACCCGGAGGACGACTCCGCGCGGGCCGGAGGTGACGGCGCCGCGCAGGGCGTACCGCCGGAAGGCTCCGGCGGCGCCGGGTCCGCCGGCCGCACGGGGGCCAGGGCTCGGGGAAGGGCTACGGGCGGGACGATGAGCGAACACGAGCGGTACGCCGGGGCCGACGCGCCGGGCGCGGAAGCCGTGCAGGCCGTACAGCACGACCCGGCGGACCGCAGTGGGGCGCGGGCGATGTTCGTGGAGCTGCGCACGCTGAAGGAGGGCAGCCCGGAGTACGCGGAGCTGCGCAATCAGCTGGTCCGTATGCATCTGCCGCTCGTGGAGCACCTGGCCCGCCGGTTCCGCAACCGCGGCGAGCCGCTGGACGACCTCACCCAGGTCGCCACGATCGGGCTGATCAAGTCCGTCGACCGGTTCGACCCGGAGCGCGGCGTGGAGTTCTCCACGTACGCCACCCCCACCGTGGTCGGCGAGATCAAGCGGCACTTCCGCGACAAGGGCTGGGCGGTGCGCGTGCCGCGCAGGCTGCAGGAGCTGCGGCTCGCGCTGACCACGGCGACGGCCGAGCTGTCCCAGCTGCACGGCCGCTCCCCCACGGTCCACGAGCTGGCCGAGAAGCTCGCGATCTCCGAGGAGGAGGTCCTGGAGGGCCTGGAGTCCGCCAATGCGTACTCCACGCTGTCGCTGGACGTCCCCGACACCGACGACGAGTCCCCCGCGGTCGCCGACACCCTCGGCGCGGAGGACGAGGCGCTGGAGGGAGTGGAGTACCGGGAGTCCCTCAAGCCGCTGCTGGAGGATCTGCCGCCGCGCGAGAAGCGGATCCTGCTGCTGCGCTTCTTCGGGAACATGACCCAGTCGCAGATCGCGCAGGAGGTCGGCATCTCCCAGATGCACGTCTCCCGGCTGCTGGCCCGTACGCTGGCCCAGCTGCGGGAGAAGCTGCTGGTGGAGGAGTAGAGCGCCTGCCTACTCGGTGCGGCCCGGTCCCTTGATGCCGAGGGCCCGGGTCGTCTCGCCGTTGACGAGGAGGATCAGCGCCGCCACGGCGACCACCGCGAGGGCGATCCCGGCCGGGATGGCCATGCTGTCGGCCTTGAGCAGGTTGTAGGCGATCGGCAGCGCCATGACCTGGGTGATCACCGCGGGGCCTCGGCTCCAGCTGCGCCGCAGCAGCAGTCCGCGCGCGGCGAGCAGCGGCAGCAGCGCGAGCACGACAAGGGTGACACCGAGGGTCACGGCCTGCTGCCGGTCGTCCGGCGAACCGGTGACCCCGAGCACGAGCACCCACAGCCCGCCGACCCCGAGGGCGACGCCCTCCAGTCCGGCCAGCACAGCGGCACAGGTCAGCCGACGGGGACGGGGTTCCTGGGCGGGGTTCTGCTCACTGCTCACCCCAGCAGGGTAGCGGGGGGTGGTGTCAGCGCCCCGAAGGGGCGGCCCGCAGACCAACGGGGTGTCCAGGCTCACGCCCGTCTCTCTTACCCGATCCCTACCTCACTGTGGGCCCGGTACCCCCCAGTAGGTACGCTGCCATCCATGCGTGCACTTCTCGTGGTCAACCCGGCGGCAACCACCACAAGCGCACGCAGGCGTGACGTGCTGATCCATGCGCTGGCGAGCGAGATGAAGCTGGAGGCGGTCACCACGGAGTACCGCGGACACGCGCGCGATCTCGGCCGGCAGGCGGCGGACAGCGACGACATCGATCTGGTCGTGGCCCTCGGCGGCGACGGCACGGTCAACGAGGTCGTCAACGGCCTGCTGCACGCCGGTCCGGACCCCGAGCGCCTGCCCGGTCTCGCCGTCGTACCCGGCGGCTCCACCAACGTCTTCGCCCGCGCCCTGGGCCTGCCCAACGACCCGGTCGAGGCCACCGGCGCCCTGCTGGACGCGCTGCGCGAGAGCCGGGAGCGGGTCGTCGGCCTCGGACTGACCTCGGGCACGCCCGGCACCGAGGACGAGGCGGTCCCGGACCGCTGGTTCACCTTCAACGCGGGACTGGGCTTCGACGCGGGTGTCGTCGGCCGGGTGGAGCAGCAGCGCGAGCGCGGGAAGAAGTCGACACACGCGTTGTACGTACGTCAGGTGATCCGGCAGTTCCTCGGTGAGCCGAACCGCCGGCACGGCTCGATCACGCTGGAGCAACCCGGCGAGGACCCGATTGCCGATCTTGTGGTGGCCATAGTCTCGAACACGTCCCCTTGGACGTATCTCGGCAATCGCCCCATGTACACATCACCTAAGGCCTCGTTCGATACCGGCGTCGACGTACTCGGTCTCAGCCGTCTGTCGACGGCCGCGGTTGCCCGGTATGGCACCCAGTTGCTCACTTCGTCCCCCGAGCGCGGACCCCATGGTCGACATGTCGTCTCGCTGCACGATCTGGACCGGTTCACCTTGCATTCGAAGGTGCCTCTGCCCCTGCAGATGGACGGTGACCACCTGGGACTGCGTACGAGCGTGACGTTCACAGGCGTACGCCGTGCACTGCGTGTGATTGTGTGAGCGGAACAGGCAAAAGTCCTTTCACTCGAACGTTTAGGCCAGGATCCACCCCATGGAAGTACGGCTGTGACCTAGTCGACACCGAGGAATCAAAAAAAACTTTCCGGAAGGGGTTGTATCCGTCGCTGAGGTTTGCGAGTCTCTACGTGGCGATCGGGACGGCCCGCAACACCGGCCTCCACTGATCACCGGAACCCCTCTTCAAACCAAGGACCACGCCGGGGAAGACTCGGCGGTCGGCCCTTCACTTGTTGAGGGATTCGTGAAAGCGTTCACATTCACAAGCAACCTGCACGTAATACGTTCAGAGAACCTAGGAGAGGTAGCAGCCATGGACTGGCGTCACAACGCCGTTTGCCGCGAGGAAGACCCCGAGCTCTTCTTCCCCATCGGCAACACCGGTCCTGCGCTGCTGCAGATCGAGGAAGCCAAGGCCGTCTGCCGTCGCTGCCCGGTGATCGAGCAGTGTCTGCAGTGGGCGCTCGAGTCCGGTCAGGACTCCGGCGTCTGGGGTGGTCTCAGCGAGGACGAGCGCCGCGCCATGAAGCGCCGCGCCGCCCGCAACCGGGCCCGTCAGGCCTCCGCCTGACATACCCACCCCTGCTGACAGCCTGAGCTTGGCGGCGCGTGCAGCACGCACGCATCTCCCGCCCCCGAGCCGCAGCGCGCAGTATCCCCCGATGCGCTTAGCGATATAAGCAGAGCAGCAACGAGCACAGGCCTCGGACCGACGGCGGTCCGGGGCTTTTTGCTGTCCGCGACCGGCCGCCGCTGCAACCGGCCGCCGCTGTACGGCGATCGGGCTACTGCTTCTGCGCCCGCACCGGAATGTCGAGGATCACCCTGGTCCCCCGGCCCGGCGCCGGGACCATGTCG
Organism: Streptomyces sp. NPDC030820; assembly: GCF_055572075.1. Classification (NCBI taxonomy): domain Bacteria; kingdom Bacillati; phylum Actinomycetota; class Actinomycetes; order Kitasatosporales; family Streptomycetaceae; genus Streptomyces; species Streptomyces sp. NPDC030820. The sequence continues at coordinate 692,158 of NZ_JBVIEB010000002.1, read as the reverse complement.
AAGGTGCCGCCCAACTCCCCCTCCACCAGCGTCCGTACGATCTGCAGCCCGAGGTTGCCCGAGCGGTGCGGGTCGAAGCCCTCGGGCAGGCCGACGCCGTCGTCCTGGACCGTGACGAGGAGGCGGGCCTCCTTCGCCGTACCGCCACGGACCGCGGAGACCTCGACCGTGCCGGTGTCGCCCTCACGGAAGCCGTGCTCCAGGGCGTTCTGCAGGATCTCGGTGAGAACCATCGACAGCGGTGTGGCCACCTCGGCGTCCAGGATCCCGAACCGCCCGCTGCGCCGGCCGGTCACCTTGCCCGGCGAGATCTCGGCAACCATCGCCAGCACGCGGTCGGCGATGTCGTCGAACTCCACCCGTTCGTCCAGGTTCTGAGACAGCGTCTCATGCACGATCGCGATCGAGCCGACCCGGCGGACGGCCTCCTCCAGGGCCTCCCGGCCGCGCTCGGACTCGATGCGCCGAGCCTGCAGCCGCAGCAGCGCGGCGACCGTCTGGAGGTTGTTCTTCACCCGGTGATGGATCTCCCGGATGGTCGCGTCCTTCGTTATCAACTCGCGCTCGCGGCGCCGCAGTTCGGTCACGTCCCGGCACAGCACCAGCGAACCGATGCGGGTGCCCTTGGGCTTGAGCGGGATCGCCCGGAACTGGATGACGCCGTCGTTGGCCTCGATCTCGAACTCGCGCGGCGCCCAGCCGCTGGCCGCCTTGGCGAGCGCCTCGTCGACCGGTCCCCGGGTCGGGGCGAGTTCGGCGGTGGTCTGCCCGAGGTGGTGGCCGACCAGGTCGGCGGCGAGGCCCAGGCGGTGGTAGGCGGACAGCGCGTTCGGGGAGGCGTACTGGACGATGCCGTCGGCGTCCAGCCGGATCAGGCCGTCGCCGACGCGCGGCGAGGCGTCCATGTCGACCTGCTGGTCGGGGAAGGGAAACGATCCTGCCGCGATCATCTGCGCAAGGTCGGAGGCGCTCTGGAGGTAGGTGAGCTCCAGCCGGCTCGGGGTGCGGACCGTGAGCAGGTTGGTGTTGCGGGCGATCACACCGAGGACGCGACCCTCGCGCCGCACGGGGATGGACTCGACCCGTACGGGGACCTCTTCGCGCCACTCCGGGTCGCCCTCGCGCACGATCCGGCCCTCGTCCAGCGCGGCGTCCAGCATGGGCCGCCGGCCGCGCGGGACCAGGTGGCCGACCATGTCGTCCTGGTAGGAGGTGGGGCCGGTGTTGGGGCGCATCTGGGCGACCGAGACGTACCGGGTGCCGTCCCGGGTGGGGACCCACAGAACCAGGTCGGCGAAGGAGAGGTCGGAGAGCAGCTGCCACTCCGAGACCAGCAGATGGAGCCACTCGAGGTCGGAGTCGTCGAGGGCGGTGTGCTGGCGGACCAGTTCGTTCATGGAGGGCACGTCTGCGAGCGTACCCGGACGGCGAACATGGCTGAAAACATCCGCGACCGGCCCCGGAAACACCCGCGGGCCGCGGCGCCTGGAAGGGACCCTCAACCCTCCCGGCACCGCAGCCCGGAGCATCATCGGCCGTGGGGTGTGCGGTCCCGGTCGGCCGAAGGTCGAGGAGCCGGGGCAGTCAGGGCAGAGAGCTCCGGGTCCTCGATCCGCCTTCCTGTGCGGGGAAGACGGAGGCTTGTTCACGTGGATACGTCGTCGGATCCGTTGTGGTCGATTGTGGACTAGACCACAACGATGTGTCCATGACTTTGTCGGCAGGCACGACTGATGGCACCCGATGCCACGCAGCCTAGCCCGCCTGAGTCAGCCGTGGGGCCAGATGGACATGGCAATTTCCGCGAGTGCTTCCAGTTCTCCCCGGCTCGCTCCGTCGCGGGCCTGCTGGGACATGCCCTGGATCACGGCACCGGTGTGCCGGGCGAGCGCGGCGGCGTCGGTCCCGGCCGGGAGCCGTCCCTGTGCGAGGTCCGCCCGGATCCGGGACTCCAGGGCGGCGATGTTCGCGTTCCGCCGCTCGCGCAGCAACCGCACCACCTCGGGACTGGTGCAGTTGGTGGCGGCGTGCACGACCAGACAGCCGCAGGGGTGGGCGGGGTCGGTGTACTCGGCGGCGGCCTCGCGCAGCATGCGCTCGACGGCGGCGCGGGCGGTGGGCTCCTCGGCGAGGGCGCGATCGCCGAAGGCGCCGTACGTGTCGGTGTAGAGCCGTACGACCTCTTCGAACAGCGTCCGTTTGTCGCCGAAGGCGGCGTACAGGCTCGGGGCGCCGATCCCCATGATCCGGGTGAGGTCGGCGACCGAGGTGGCCTCGTAGCCGTGCTCCCAGAAGGCCATGAGTGCCTTCTCCAGGGCGGTGGCACGATCGAAGGAGCGCGGGCGACCCCGCGTTCCCAAGGCCCCGGCCCGTGTTCTCGTCTCCTGAGCGCTCACCATGGAGGGTATTTTATAGCGGGCCCTAGAGAAATGCGCCGGCCGGGAGAAGTGCACCGCCGGCGGACCCGGTTCTGTTAGATTGGTCTAAACCACATAGACGTCCAGAGCCCACTTCAGAACGGCAGGCCCAGCGTGGAAGTTGTCATCGTTCCGGACGCCGCGGCGGGCGGCGAACTGATCGCCGAGGCCATGGCACGGCTGCTGCGCCGCAAGCCCGACGCCCTGCTCGGCGTGGCCACCGGCTCCACCCCGCTGCCCATCTACCAGGCACTGACCGCGAAGGTGCGCTCCGGCGCCGTGGACACCTCGCGGGCGCGCATCGCCCAGCTCGACGAATACGTGGGACTGCCCGCCGAACACCCCGAGTCCTACCGCTCGGTGCTGCGCCGGGAGGTCCTGGAGCCGCTCGGCATCGGCATGGACAAGTTCCTCGGGCCCGACGGCACCGCCGAGGACATCCAGGCGGCCTGCGCGGCGTACGACCGTGCGCTCGCCGCGGCCGGCGGGGTGGACCTGCAGCTGCTCGGGATCGGCACCGACGGGCACATCGGGTTCAACGAGCCGTGCTCCTCGCTCGCCTCGCGCACCCGGATCAAGACACTGACCGAGCAGACCCGCGTCGACAACGCCCGCTTCTTCGACGGCGACATCGAGCAGGTGCCGCACCACGTCATCACCCAGGGCATCGGCACCATCCTGGAGGCCCGCCACCTGGTGCTGCTGGCGACCGGCGAGGGCAAGGCGGACGCGGTCGCCGCGACCGTCGAGGGCCCGGTCGCGGCCGTCTGCCCGGCCTCCGCGCTCCAGCTGCACCCGCACGCCACGGTGGTCGTCGACGAGGCGGCGGCCGCCAAGCTGAAGCTGGCCGACTACTTCCGGCACACCTACGCGGGCAAGCCGGACTGGCAGGGGATCTGACGCCCGCTCGCCGCCATGGACTAGACCAAACCCGGTCACCGCTGTATATAGAGGAGATCACGGAGCGTGCGGGTGGAGCCCTGACAGAAGAACCCGTGCCACGATGTGAGCCGTGGCCGATGTCAGTCGGTCGCTTTCGGCATCCGGAGCCGGGAAGGCAGAGCATGAGCACCGACGTCAGCAGTGCGGAGAACGAGGCCGCGACGACCGTCCGTACGGCGCGCGTGCCCAAGTACTACCGCCTGAAGAAGCACCTGCTCGACATGACGGAGACGCAGGCGCCGGGCACGCCGGTCCCGCCCGAGCGCACGCTGGCGGCCGAGTTCGACACCTCCCGCACCACCGTCCGCCAGGCCCTGCAGGAACTGGTGGTCGAGGGACGCCTGGAGCGCATCCAGGGCAAGGGCACCTTCGTCGCCAAGCCCAAGGTCTCCCAGGCGCTCCAGCTCACCTCCTACACCGAGGACATGCGCGCCCAGGGTCTGGAGCCGACCTCGCAGCTGCTGGACATCGGGTACATCACCGCCGACGACCGGCTCGCCGGGCTGCTCGACATCACCGCCGGCGGCCGGGTGCTGCGCATCGAGCGGCTGCGCATGGCCAACGGCGAGCCGATGGCCATCGAGACCACCCACCTGAGCGCCAAGCGCTTCCCGGCCCTGCGCCGCTCCCTGGTGAAGTACACGTCGCTCTACACCGCCCTCGCCGAGGTCTACGACGTGCACCTCGCGGAGGCCGAGGAGACCATCGAGACCTCGCTGGCCACCCCGCGCGAGGCGGGCCTGCTCGGCACCGACGTGGGCCTGCCGATGCTGATGCTCTCCCGCCACTCCCTGGACCACGAGGGCAAGCCGGTGGAGTGGGTGCGCTCGGTGTACCGGGGCGACCGGTACAAGTTCGTCGCGCGGCTGAAGCGGCCTGCCGAGTAGGATCCGCCGACCGTCGCTGAATCGATATACCGAGATCCGGACGAGGTCTTCCGCTTCCCCGACACCGTCACCTACATTGCCTGCGCATTACACAGGTGATCAGCGAGGGGACGGAGCCGTGGCATGTCCGAAACGCCTGAAGTGAAACCACCGGTGGTGACGCCGGTGCGTGTGATCATCGGCCTGTGTCTCGTCGCGCCCTTCGTGGCGATGCTCTGGGTCGGCTCCTACGTCAAGACGGACCCCGCCTTCGTCGGGATCCCGTTCTTCTACTGGTACCAGATGCTCTGGGTGCTGATCTCCACCGCGCTCACGACGACCGCGTACAAGCTCTGGCAGCGCGACCAGCGCGCCCGCGGCGCTCAGCAGGGCGGTGAGGCCAAGTGAAGAACGGCGTCAACGGCGTCGCGCTCGGCGTCTTCATCTTCTTCTTCCTGGCCGTCACGGTCATGGGCTTCCTCGCCGCCCGCTGGCGCAGGGCCGAGAACGAGCACTCCCTGGACGAATGGGGCCTGGGCGGACGGTCGTTCGGCACCTGGATCACATGGTTCCTGCTCGGCGGCGACCTGTACACCGCGTACACCTTCGTCGCCGTACCGGCGGCGATCTACGCGGCGGGCGCGGCCGGCTTCTTCGCGGTGCCGTACACGATCCTGGTCTACCCGCTGATCTTCACGTTCCTGCCGCGCCTGTGGTCGGTCTCGCACCGCCACGGGTACGTCACCACCTCCGACTTCGTCCGGGGCCGCTTCGGCTCCAAGGGCCTGTCGCTGGCGGTGGCGCTGACCGGCATCCTGGCGACGATGCCGTACATCGCGCTCCAGCTCGTGGGCATCCAGGCGGTGCTGGACGTGATGGGCATCGGCGGGGACAGCAGCACCAACTGGTTCGTACGGGACCTGCCCCTGCTGATCGCCTTCGGCGTGCTGGCGGCGTACACCTACTCCTCCGGTCTGCGCGCGCCCGCCCTGATCGCCTTCGTCAAGGACACGCTGATCTACATCGTCATCGCGGTGGCGATCATCTACATCCCGATCAAGCTGGGCGGCTTCGACGACATCTTCGCCAAGGCGAGCCAGGCGTTCAGCCAGGTCAACCCGGCGACGGGCAAGCCGCGCGGCGCGCTCGTGCCGCCGGAGGCCGGCCAGTGGACGTACGCCACCCTGGCCCTCGGCTCCGCGCTCGCGCTCTTCATGTACCCGCACTCGATCACCGCGACCCTGTCCTCCAGGAGCCGTAACGTGATCCGCCGCAACACCACGATCCTGCCGCTGTACTCCCTGATGCTCGGTCTGCTCGCGCTGCTGGGCTTCATGGCGATCGCGGCCGGGGTCAAGGTCACCAACGGCCAGCTGGCCATCCCCCAGCTGTTCGAGGACATGTTCCCGGACTGGTTCGCGGGCGTCGCCTTCGCGGCGATCGGCATCGGTGCCCTGGTCCCCGCGGCGATCATGTCGATCGCGGCGGCGAACCTGTTCACCCGCAACATCTACAAGGACTTCATCAAGCCGGACGCCACGCCGAAGCAGGAGGCCCAGGTCTCCAAGCTCGTCTCCCTGCTGGTGAAGGTCGGCGCCCTGGTCTTCGTCCTGACGATGGACAAGACGGTGGCGATCAACTTCCAGCTCCTGGGGGGCATCTGGATCCTGCAGACCTTCCCGGCCCTGGTCGGCGGCCTGTTCACCCGCTGGTTCCACCGCTGGGCCCTGCTCGCCGGCTGGGCGGTCGGCATGGCGTACGGCACGGTCGCCGCGTACGGTGTCGCCTCCCCGACCCAGAAGCACTTCGGCGGCTCGGCGAAGGAGATCCCCGGCATCGGCGAGATCGGCTACATCGGCCTCACGGCCTTCGTCCTCAACGTCGTGGTCACCGTGGTCCTCACCTTCGTCCTGAAGGCCGTGAAGGCCCCCGAGGGCGTCGACGAGACCAAGCCGGAGGACTACACGGCGGACGCGGGCGACCCGGGGGTGCAGGTGGAGCTGCCGCCGGCGACTGCGGGCACCGGTCACTGAGCGACCGCCGTACGACGGGCCGCCGGAGGAAATCCGGCGGCCCGTCGTCGTTGCCCTCCGGCAGACTCGGTGCCATGGACATCCGGATCCGCCCCGCAGCCCCCGCCGAATACGACACCCTGGGCGAGATCACCGCCCAGGCCTATCTCCAGGACGGCCTCCTGGACTTCGGCGAGAGCGACGCATACCTCGCCGAACTCAAGAACGTGGCCAAGAGAGCGGCCGCAGCACACGTCCTCGTGGCCACGCAGAACGACACCCTCCTCGGCGGAGTCACCTTCGTACCGTCCCCCGGCCCCATGGCCGACATCGCCCGCCCCGGAGAGGCGGAGATCCGCATGCTGGCGGTCGCGCACGCGGGGCGGGGACAGGGTGCCGGCGAGGCCCTCGTCCAGGCCTGCATCGACCGCGCACGGGCCACGGAGGGCTGCACGGCCCTCGTCCTGTCCACCCAGCGCACCATGCACGCCGCCCACCGCATCTACGAGCGCCTGGGGTTCGTCCGCGTCCCCGAACGCGACTGGACCCCGCTCCCGGAGCTCGCCGACATCACCCTGCTCACCTACGAGTTGACTCTCTGACACCGCCCCGACACAACATCTGGGGGTGCCACGACAGCCCGGCACTAGATGTATGCTCATGCTCGCTGTCGCCGCAGGGGAATCCGGTGCGAATCCGGAACTGTCCCGCAACGGTGTACTTGTGCGCGTCTGCGCTCAGGAGTCAGTCCGAGGACCTGCCGGCAGCGCACCCGGCCGTCCGGTTCGGGTGCCCTGAGACGTCCGGGCCTCGTGGGATGGGCCGGTGGACGCGACGCCGTGTGCGCTCGTGGCTGCCCCCTGCCCTCCACAAGGCCCCCGTGCCGAGCGAGGGAGAGCCCCACGTGACCATCGCGCCAGCAGATCCGGCTTCAGCCAGCGGCCTGGAGACCGACGGTCCCGGTGCCGCGCTGCTGCGGACCCTGACCGAGCTGACCGCCGACCTCCCCGACGCCGACCCCGGCCGGGTCGCCGCCGCCGCGCTGCGCGGCCGGTCCGCTCGGGCCGACGAGGCGGAGTTGCGCGAGCTGGCCACGGAGGCCGCCGCCGGGCTCATCTCCGAGGACCCCGCCTACTCCCGGCTGGCCGCCCGGCTGCTGACCCTCTCCATCCGCGCCGAGGCCGCCTCGCAGGGCGTGACGTCCTTCACCGGGTCCGTGGCCGTGGGGCACCGCGAGGGGCTCATCGCGGACCGCACCGCCGACTTCGTACGGCTGCACGCCGAGCGGCTCGACGCGCTGATCGACCGCCGGGCCGACGACCGCTTCGGCTACTTCGGCCTGCGCACCCTGCACAGCCGCTACCTCCTGCGGCACCCGATCACCCGCAAGGTCATCGAGACGCCCCAGCACTTCATGCTGCGGGTCGCGAGCGGCCTGGCCGAGGACGACACGACCCGTTCCGTGGACGAAGTGGCCTCGCTCTACGGGCTCATGAGCCGGCTCGACTACCTCCCGTCCTCCCCCACGCTCTTCAACTCCGGCACGCGGCACCCGCAGATGTCGTCCTGCTACCTGCTCGACTCCCCGCTGGACGAGCTGGACTCCATCTACGACCGCTACCACCAGGTCGCCCGGCTCTCCAAGCACGCCGGCGGCATCGGTCTGTCGTACTCCCGGATCCGCAGCCGCGGTTCGCTGATCCGCGGCACCAACGGGCACTCCAACGGCATCGTGCCGTTCCTGAAGACCCTGGACGCCTCGGTGGCCGCCGTGAACCAGGGCGGCCGGCGCAAGGGCGCGGCCGCGGTCTACCTGGAGACCTGGCACTCCGACATCGAGGAGTTCCTGGAGCTGCGGGACAACACCGGCGAGGACGCCCGGCGTACGCACAACCTGAACCTCGCGCACTGGGTCCCGGACGAGTTCATGCGCCGGGTCAACGCCGACGCGCAGTGGTCGCTGTTCTCCCCGTCGGACGTGCCGGAGCTGGTGGACCTGTGGGGCGAGGAGTTCGACGCCGCCTACCGCAAGGCCGAGGAGGCGGGCCTGGCGAAGAAGACCATGCCGGCCCGCGAGCTGTACGGCCGGATGATGCGCACCCTCGCGCAGACCGGCAACGGCTGGATGACCTTCAAGGACGCGGCCAACCGCACCGCCAACCAGACCGCCCTGCCGGGGCACGTGGTCCACTCCTCCAACCTCTGCACGGAGATCCTGGAGGTCACGGACGACGGGGAGACGGCGGTGTGCAACCTGGGGTCCGTCAACCTGGGTGCCTTTGTCGACACGACGACCGGTGACCTCGACTGGCAGCGGCTGGACGACACCGTCCGCACCGCCGTCACCTTCCTGGACCGCGTGGTCGACATCAACTTCTATCCGACCGAGCAGGCGGGACGGTCGAACGCCAAGTGGCGTCCCGTCGGCCTCGGCGCGATGGGTCTGCAGGACGTCTTCTTCAAGCTGCGCCTGCCCTTCGACTCGCCGGAGGCCAAGGCCCTGTCCACGCGGATCGCCGAGCGGATCATGCTCGCCGCGTACGAGGCATCCGCCGACCTCGCCGAGCGCAACGGCCCGCTGCCGGCCTGGGAGAAGACCCGTACGGCCCAGGGCGTGCTGCACCCCGACCACTACGGCGTCGAGCTGACCTGGCCGGAGCGGTGGGCCGCCCTGCGCAGCCGTATCGCCGAGGTCGGCATGCGCAACTCCCTGCTGCTGGCCATCGCGCCCACCGCCACCATCGCCTCCATCGCGGGCGTGTACGAGTGCATCGAGCCGCAGGTGTCGAACCTGTTCAAGCGCGAGACGCTGTCCGGTGAGTTCCTCCAGGTCAACTCCTACCTGGTGCAGGACCTGAAGGAGCTGGGCGTCTGGGACGCCCGCACCCGTGAGGCGCTGCGCGACTCGAACGGCTCGGTGCAGGACTTCGCCTGGATCCCGGCCGACGTACGGGCGCTGTACCGCACGGCGTGGGAGATCCCGCAGCGCGGCCTGATCGACATGGCGGCGGCAAGGACCCCGTTCCTGGACCAGGCGCAGTCCCTGAACCTGTTCATGGAGACGCCGACCATCGGCAAGCTCTCCTCGATGTACGCGTACGCCTGGAAGTCGGGCCTCAAGACGACGTACTACCTGCGCTCCCGCCCGGCGACCCGCATCGCCCGCGCCGCCCAGGCGCAGAACCCCGCCACCATCCCCGTCCAGCAGGTCGCCGACCCCGACGCGGTCGCCTGCTCCCTGGAAAACCCCGAGTCCTGCGAGGCCTGCCAGTAATGTCCAACCGTCCCCAGAACCTTCTCGACCCGGGCTTCGAACTCACCCTGCGCCCCATGCGCTACCCGGACTTCTACGAGCGCTACCGCGACGCGATCAAGAACACCTGGCACGTCGAGGAGGTCGACCTCCACTCGGACGTGGCGGACCTCGCGAAGCTGACGCCGGACGAGCAGCACCTCATCGGCCGCCTGGTCGCCTTCTTCGCGACCGGTGACTCGATCGTCGCCAACAACCTCGTGCTGACGTTGTACAAGCACATCAACTCCCCCGAGGCGCGGCTCTACCTGAGCCGTCAGCTCTTCGAGGAGGCCGTACACGTCCAGTTCTATCTGACGCTCCTGGACACCTACCTGCCCGACCCGGACGACCGCGCGGCGGCCTTCGCCGCCGTGGAGAACATCCCCTCCATCCGCGAGAAGGCCGAGTTCTGCTTCAAGTGGATCAACGAGGTCGAGAAGCTCGACCGGCTGGAGACGAAGGCCGACCGCCGTCGCTTCCTGCTCAACCTGATCTGCTTCGCCGCGTGCATCGAGGGCCTGTTCTTCTACGGCGCGTTCGCGTACGTCTACTGGTTCCGCAGCCGGGGCCTGCTGCACGGTCTCGCCACGGGCACCAACTGGGTGTTCCGCGACGAGACGATGCACATGTCCTTCGCCTTCGACGTGGTCGACACCGTCCGCAAGGAGGAGCCGGAGCTGTTCGACGAGGAGCTGGGGCAGCAGGTCACCGACATGCTGAGGGAGGCCGTCGAGGCCGAGCTGCAGTTCGCGCGCGACCTGTGCGGCGACGGCCTGCCGGGCATGAACACCGAGTCGATGCGGCAGTACCTGGAGTGCGTCGCCGACCAGCGCCTCACCCGCCTCGGCTTCGCCCCGGTCTACGGCTCGGAGAACCCGTTCTCCTTCATGGAGCTGCAGGGCGTCCAGGAGCTGACGAACTTCTTCGAGCGCCGCCCGTCGGCGTACCAGGTCGCGGTGGAGGGCACCGTCGACCTGGACGAGGACTTCTGAGCCGGCGCTCCTTCTCGGGGATACGCCTACCGGCGCGCGTTCCGGGGCCCTGAGGCCGCCTGGGCGCGCGCCGGTACCAGGTGTGTCCTACGCGGACACTCCTACCAAGGCAGCGGCCTCAGCAGCAGGTTGTGCGGGCGGAGCGTGATGCCCACGCGGGTGGTGTCGTTCGACCCCGCGACCTGCTCGAAGCGGTACTTCGCCGAGATCGCCGCGGTGATCAGGCTCAGCTGGGTCATGGAGAAGTGGTCGCTGGGGCATTTGCGGTTGCCGACGCTGAAGGGGCTCATGGCGTACTTCGGCACCTCTTTGGCCCGCTCCGGCAGCCATCGGTCGGGGTCGAAGTCGAGGTGGCGGTCGTAGGAGCGGGCGTCGCGCTGGATCGCGTAGGGGCTGTAGACGATGTCCGCCCCGGCCGGAATGCGATAGTCACCGAGAGCGGTGTCGGTCACCGCTCGTCGCGTCAATATCCATACGGCGGGCCTGAGTCGCATGGCCTCGACGACCACATTGTTGGTGTGCCTGAGTGAGCGGACGTGTTCGAAGCCAACCGGTTGACCACCGGTCACGGATTCGACCTCGGTCCGTACCTTCTCGGCGTGTTCCGGGTGTTCCGCGAGGACCTGCAGCAGCCACATGATCGTGGACGCCACTGTTTCGCTGCCGGGGGTGAGTATCGCGACGACCTGGTCGTGGATCTCCTGTTCCCCGATGGGGTCGCCATTGTCGTCCTTTGCCTCCAGCAATGCCGTCAGCAAATCGTCCGGCTTTTGACCAGATGCCCTGCGCTCGGCGACGATCTCGTCGACCAGCAGATGCAAATCGGCCAGTGCCCGGTTGAATTCACGGTTGGCCGGGAACGGCAGCCGGTACAGCGGCCCGAGCGGGATCACCATCCGCCGGTACATGCCCCGGAAGACGGTGGCGAGGTCGACGCTGAGCCGCTCGGCGCGCTCGTCCATGTACTCGCCGCGCAGCAGGCAGCGGGCGGCGATGCGGACGGCCACCCGGAAGGACTCGGAGGTGCAGTCGACGGTCTCGCCGGGCCGCCAGCGCTCGGTCAGCGCGTGCGCCTCCTCCTCCATGATCGGCCCGTAGCCCGGGATCGCGTCGAGCCGGAACGCGGGCTGGATGGTGCGCCGCTGACGCCGGTGCCGGGGGCCGTTGGCGGTGGCCACGCCCTCCTTGCCGAGCAGCCCTTCGAGGGACTCCCACAAGGGTCCGTCGATCTTGAAGTCGGGGTTGAGCGCGAGCGCGCCGGTGAGCTCCGGGGCGGTGACGGCGTACACCGTCTTGGGGCCGAGCTTGAGGCGTACGACATCGCCGTGGTCGCGGAGCCGGGACATGAACGCGAGCGGGTCGCGGACCAGTTGCAGACCGTGCCCGAGGCCGGGCACGGCGCCGCCGGCCAGCGGCGGTTCACGCAGCTCGGCGGTCTCGGGGGCCAGGGGGTGCACAGACTCGACGGTCATTTCTCACCTGCCGTTTCGTTCGTGACGTACGGGGGCGTGGACCGGTCGTCCCAGGTGTCGACCATGTACCGGCCGGACTCGTGGTGGAACCAGTAGACGGAGCTGAACCAGTTCCGCATATTGCCGACGCAGGCGCGGACCGCGGCGCTCAGTTCCTTTCCGTGGACCGTGCCGTCGGCAAGGCCGTCGGCGAACTGCAGGGCGTCCTGCTCGACCTGGAGGAATTCTCTGATGCATTCCTCGACACGCCGCCTCACTTCGTCCACCGATTCCTCAAGGGTCAGCCCCGCATGGGTGATGAGACTGATGCCGAGATTGTGGACCTCGTCGCCCGCTATTTCTTTCGGCAGCGAGCACAGATCGTTGTACCAGGCGGCGAATTCCTGACTGAGCAGCGCGGCCCGGCGATAGGCCGGGTTTTTCCGCACGGAATCCGGGAGTTCAAGCCCGGCGCTCGGCTCCAGCAGGTCCGTCCATATCCAGTGCGCGAAGGTGTGCCGGCGCAGGGCGAGGTATTCCTCGACGCCGGGTATGTATCCCTTGGCGCGGTTGCGGAACTCGCGGTCGTAGGCCTCGATCACCGCGTGGAAGTGCCGGGCGAACCGCTGGTTCCAGGTGCGCGACAGGAAGCCGTACAGCCGCAGCACGCTGTCCGCGAACCCCGCGACCAGCGCGTCCGGGTGGTGCAGATGGTGCCGGGGTGCGTCGAGGGCCGTGTGGAGGCGGTGCCTGAGGCGCCGCCAGTCGTCGGCCCGGCCGTGGACGACGTACCGGTCGTGGCGGTCGTCCCAGACGAAGAACCACGCGCTGTAGTCGGCGATGGCCTGCATGACCTCGTCGGGGGCACCGAGGTAGTAGCCCGCCATGAGGTCGGTGTAGCACAGTCCATCGGCATATTCCCGCACCTTGTCCGCCGGCATGAGCCGTTTTTCCAGCAGCCAGAGCCGTGTCTTCTCCTGGAGCCGAGGCCAATACGGGTGCAGTTGCCGAGGAAAGGCGGACTCGATCACCGGGAGTGCCAGTGAGGGTGGTACTACGACCGCCGTCGGCGTCGCTGTGGTGCCGTGTCGGAAAGCATGCACGTACAAACCCCTCTCCGCCGCCAGAAGCGCACACCCCTCCTGTCGTACCGGGCGTGCGCCGTTGCGTATCCCCGCACTTACATTCAGCACCACAACTGACCGTCGTGGGAACGGATTTGCTTCACTCACTACCCCGAGGTGCTGAGAATCCCCCCTTGTGTGACCGATTAAGGATCACCAGGAGGGCAGAACGGATCGGTTGTACGACGCACGGACGAGCGAGGCCAGACATACAAAGGGCGCCCGACCGGGAGTGATCCCGGCCGGACGCCCAAGTCCACCGCGTCGGCTAGTCGTTGGCGACCACCGGATAACGTGGCTCGTTCTCGGCCATCTGCCGCAGCGCGTCCTTGCGGTCCCGCTTGGACAGCCGGTCGATGTACAGGTAGCCGTAGAGGTGGTCGGTCTCGTGCTGCAAACACCGTGCGAAGTAGCCGGTGCCGCGGACCTTGATCGGGTTGCCCTGCTCGTCCTGGCCGGTCACCTCGGCGTAGTCGGGACGGGCGAGCGGCGCGTACGCCGTCGGCACCGACAGGCAGCCCTCGTTGCTGTCATCGAGGCGGCGCTGGTCGGCGGGCAGTTCGACGAGCTTGGGGTTGCACACCACGCCCACGTGCCGGACGCCCTCGTCGTCGGGGCAGTCGTAGACGAAGACCTTCAGGTCGACACCGATCTGGTTGGCGGCCAGGCCCACGCCTTCGGCGGTGCGCTGGCTGGCGAACATGTCGGCGACGAGCTGCTGCAGCTCCTCGCCGAAATCGGTGACGTCCTTGCACTCCTTGTGCAGCACCGGGTTGCCGACGACCGTGATCGGCCGCGAGGTCCCGCGCTCCCGCCAGGCCTTCTCGCGCTCCTCGCAGTCCTCCGTGTCGACGACGTACCCCTCCTCGTCGACGGGGAGCACGCCCGCGTGCTGCTGATCGGTGTCCTGCTGCGCCATGACCGACGTACGCCTTCCTGCAAACCTTGGAAAAGTCTCGGGTACAGCCTAAAGGCGGCTGGTCACCGACGGCTCAGCAAACCTCTTCGAGATCCCGCCAGTCACGCGAATCCGGACTGTCGGCAACCCATCCGTCCAGCAGCCCCCGCACCAGCGAAGCCGGCGCAGCCACCCCGCACTCCCGCTCCGGCACCCACAGCTGCCCGTCCGTCCGATGCCCCAGCGGCCCGGGATGACCCGGCTCGCTGTGGTCGTGCGGGTCCAGATGATCACCCTCGCCCTCGTCCGACGGCATCCGCGACTCCGAGCACATCCGGCACAGCAGCCGCACGGACGACGACCAGTCCTCCGCGGCGAACCCCGCGTCCGCGGCGAGCTGCTCCAGCGCGTCCCGGTCCGCCTCCGTGGCCGCCTCCAGCAGAACCACCCAGGTCGGCACGGGTGAGGGCGCCCACAGCTCGATCTCGTCGAAGACCGGATACGCATGGCCGGTGGACGTCGTGCGCTCGCCGTGCGGGACCCCGTCGTGCAGCACGACCTCGCCCCAGCGTCGCCCGGACGAGGGAAGCGGGATGGACAGCACCTCGATCCGCGCGGGGTCCAGCCTGCGGCCCCACACGACCTCGGCCTCGCCCTCCGGGGAGAGCCGTACGGCCGCGCTGCCCAGCTCCATGCCGACCGGTTCCCCGGCCACGGCGCCTCCCCCAGCCTTCGGCCGGGAGGGGCCCCCAGGCACCCTCAGCCCGTACGCCTGCCAGGCGCGGCGGGCCAGCGGCCAGTCCTGCAGGGCGGTGGCGGCGATGCCGACGTTCCACCAGTCGGGCGCCCCGGTCTCCCGGTCGAGGAGGGCCACCGCGCGCAGACCGGCCGCGCGGGCCTGCTCCCAGTCGTGCCGGAACTTGTGCAGCAGGGCGAGGTTGAACCAGGACTCCGACAGCCAGGGCTCCAGGTCGGCGGCCCGTGTCAGCAGCTCGCCCGCGTCCTCGTACCGGCCGTCGCCGATGAGCGTGAACGCCCGGTCGGTGGCCTGCCGCCAGGAGGCGGAGGGCCGGTGCCGTCCCTTGCCGAAGATCCTCACGATTCCCGCCTGCCAGTTCCAGTTCCGCTCAGTGGGCTGGCTTGTGCCCCCGGACACCCTCTCCCTCGCATCCAACCACGTACGGTGGGAAAGGCGCTCATTACCCATGGGTTACCCAGCCGCGAGGGGGGTCAGACAGTGCCGTGCGTCTCCCGTCGCCCGCCACCGGCGCGCTCTCCCGCCAGGCCCGTGGCTGGGCCAGGACCCGGGCGAGGGACTCCACCACCTCCGGGGCGTAGTCCCCGGCGGTGCCGAGGCGCAGGTCCTCCAGCGCTCGCAGGGGCCCCTCGGGGCCGGCGTCCCGGGTCTTCTCCTCGTAGGCGTTCACGACCCGGATGATCCGGGCGGCGAGGGGCTGTTCGCGGTAGGGGTCCGCCTGCCGTTCCACCACCACGGCGACGGCCGCGGACACACCGGTCTGCCGTACGACGGCCCCGCCGAGCAGCGCGATCCGCCGCTGCTGCGCGGGCGGCAGACCGGCGGTGGCGCCGCCCGGGACCGGGTCGACCAGGCTGAGCTGGCCGATGTCGTGCATGAGGGCCGCATACTCCAGGACGGTCAGTGCGCCCCCGGTCAGGCCGAGGTCCCGGCCGACGGCGAGGCTGAGCGCGGCCACCCGGCGGGCGTGCCCGGCGGGGGTGCAGCCGGCGATCTCGGTGGCGCGGGCGAGGGAGGCGATGGTCTGCCGGTAGGTGGCGCGGACGGCCGCGTATCTGCGCAGGGACAACTGGGTGAGCAGCAGGGGCAGGCAGAACACGGGCAGCGCCCACAGCCCGGCGACGGCGACCCCGAGCGCCATCACCGCGCCGGTCGCACAGACGGCGGAGCCGATGCCGAGCAGCCCGCGCAGTTCCTCGCGCAGCAGCGGGCCGAACGGCCAGCGGGTGCGGGAGTGGGCGAGAGCGGCGGCCAGGACGGCGTCGCACAGGGCGGTGAGGCAGAGCAGGGCGACCAGGAGCAGGGCGTAGGCGGGGCCGCTCCAGGAGGTGAACACACCCTTGTTGTAGAGGGGTTGGAAGCAGACGGCGGCGAAGCCGACGGTGAGCACCCGGCGGGCCAGATGGTCGAGGGTGGGGGTGCGTCCGTGCCAGATGTGCGGGACGGCGCCGAGCAGGGCGGCCGCCAGGACCACGGTGACGACCTGTGCCGCGTCATGGTGCGTGGGCCGTCCGGCCTCCGCTCCGAGCAGGGCGTACGACAGCGAGCCGGCGGTGGCGAGGGGGGCGGCCTGCCGTACCTCGGCGTCGCTCCACCGGGTCAGCTCGCCGACGGCTATGAGCACCCCGAAGGCGAGGGCGACGCCCCGTTCGTCGAGCCCGGTCCACAGGGTGACGCCGAGGGAGCCGGCCGCGGTGAGCGCGGCGGCGCCGTGGACGATCCGCAGGGCGGTCATCGGGGTGCCCTGGTGACCGGCTCCCGGCCCTGGCTCTCGTACGGCGTCCGGGTGTCCTCGGAGGTGACCGTGGGGTGCCGGCCTCCCCCACTCTCGGCTTCGCTCGAGCGGGGGCACCCCCATCGGCCCAGCGCGCGCCGGAACGCGTCCACCATGCGCGGATCGAACTGCGCGCCCGCGCAGCGCTCCAGCTCGGCGACGGCCGCCTCGACCGGCCGGGCCCGGCGGTAGGAGCGGGTGGAGGTCATCGCGTCGAAGGCGTCGGCGACGGCGACGATGCGGGCGCACTCGGGGATCTGGCTGCCGGCGAGGCCGTACGGGTAGCCGCTGCCGTCGAGGCGTTCGTGGTGGTGCAGGATCGCGGCGCGGGCCTCGCCGAGGAAGGAGATCCCGCGGACCATCTCATGGCCGTACTCGGGGTGCAGCTCGATGATCCGGCGTTCCTCCGGGGTCAGCGGGCCGTCCTTGCGCAGCAGCCTCGTCGGGACGCCGAGCTTGCCGACGTCGTGCAGGATGCCGGCGAAGCGCAGCACCTCGACGCGGTCGTCGTCCATGCCGAGTTCGCGGGCGATCATCACGGAGGCCTGTCCGACGCGTTCGCTGTGGCCGCGGGTGTAGCCGTCCTTGATGTCGACGGCCTGGACGAGGGCACGGATGGTGGCCTGGTGGGCGGCGCGCTCGCGGTGGTACTGGGCGAAGACCCACCAGGACACGCACATCGGCAGCAGCACGAGCAGCGCGGCGACCGGGCCGTACGGGCTGCGCCACAGCACGGCCATCATCAGCCCGGCGAGTCCGTGCACCGCGACCGGCGCGAGGCAGCGGGACAGCAGCCCGCGCCAGGCCCGGCGCGGCGGGATGCCGAGGGCGACCACGCGGATGCCGCCGTCGAGGACGGTGAGGATCAGGCAGAAGGCGAGGACGGCCGCACCGGCCGGCAGCAGCGCGTACGGGAAGTCGGAGGCGACGACGGCGTCCCGGCCGCCGAGCGCCCAGTGCACCCGGGCGGCGCCCCACACGGCGAGCGCGGGCTGCGCGGCCCGCCACAGGCGCCGGAGCGGCGCGGGCCGGTGCCCGGCCTGCTCGCCCGGGGAGAGCAGGGCCGCGGGCAGCGGGACCAGCGCGGCGGCCGGCGGCGGCAGCAGGAACGCCCCGGCGAGCAGCACGGGGTAGAAGGTGCCGCCGAAGCGCCGGCGCACGACGTGCTCGCAGACGGCGTAGAGCGCGGAGAGCAGGCCGAGCGCCCACCAGGGGGTGCGTATCGTCGGCAGCGGCAGGAGGCAGAGCAGCGCCAGCAGGGCGACACAGGCCACATAGCCGCGTGCCCTCGCCGGTACCGCCTCCATCACGCCCCTCCCCGACCATGCCTGCCCGGGCTCGGAGCCTAAGGCGGGGATCGGGGGGTGTGGGGCCTATGACCTGAGGATTAGCACGTTCGGGTGACGACCCGGCGGTCAGCTCTCCTGCGGGGTGGCAGTCACGTCGTGCTCGGGCACGGTCTGGCCGGAACGGATCAGGTCGATCCGCCCCATGACCTTGGCGCGCAGGTCCGCGGGTACGTCGTCATGTCCGCAGCACCGCTTGACCAGCTTCTTCACGGCCTGCTCCAGGCCGTACTTCTCCAGGCACGGAGAGCATTCCTCGAAGTGGTGCTGGAACTTGTCGCGATCGACGTCCGGCATCTCACTGTCGAGGAACTCGTACAGATGGTCGAGGACCTCACTGCAGTCCGTCTCGTGCGGCTCTCCGCAGCTCATGAGCCCGAGCCTTTCGCTTCGTTCGACTCTCCGGCGCCCGCCGGGACCAGACCACGCTCACGGGCGTAGTCCTCCAGCATGCCGCGCAGTTGACGGCGGCCCCGGTGCAGCCGGGACATCACCGTACCGATGGGTGTCCCCATGATGTCCGCGATCTCCTTGTACGCAAAGCCCTCTACGTCCGCGAGATAGACGGCGATGCGGAACTCCTCGGGGATCGCCTGCAGCGCCTCCTTCACGTCCGAGTCGGGCAGGTGGTCGAGCGCCTGCGACTCGGCGGAGCGCAGACCCGTCGACATGTGCGACTCGGCGCGGGCGAGCTGCCAGTCCTCGATCTCCTCCGCGGCGGAGCGCTGCGGCTCGCGCTGCTTCTTGCGGTAGGAGTTGATGAACGTGTTGGTGAGGATCCGGTACAGCCACGCCTTGAGGTTGGTGCCCTCGCGGAACTGGTGGAAGGACGCGTACGCCTTGGCATACGTCTCCTGCACCAGGTCCTCGGCATCGGCCGGGTTGCGCGTCATGCGCAGCGCGGCCGAGTACATCTGGTCGAGGAACTCGAGCGCGTCCCGCTCGAAGCGCGCACTGCGCTCGGCGGTGGACTCGGAGATCGCCTCCGCGCTCACGCCCTGGCCCTCGGGCTGCTCCGCCTGGCCGTTGTCGGTCCCTGCGTCGGTACCGGTGACCGGACCCACCTCCTCAAGATCCCGGGCAGGACCGAAACCGGTCCCACTCGTTTCGGAGGATAGAACACGACCCGTGCCTGCCGCCCCTCGAATAGGAGTGGCCTTGGCCGCGTGCAGCACCGTCCAGTCCAGGTCAGCGCTGCGCTTTTGGCTCGGGCAGATGGTCGAACCCATGCGGCGGACTTCCTCTCCTACGACGTCGGTGCCGAGGCCTCAGCACTTCTGTCCCGCTCAACAGAGGTCCACCCCGCAACATTCCCGGGGGTCACCCGAGTGACGCGCACCACTCCACGACGCCCTCGGTGATGATCTCCAGGGCCCGCTCCTGGGTGATCTCCGCGCGCTTGGGGATCGCGAACCCGTGATCGCCGTACGGCACCTCGATCAGCTCGAATTCACCCTTGGGGAACTCCTCCGGCTTGCCGAAGGGGTCGTTGCCGCCCTGCACGACCAGCGTGGGGACTCCTGCGCCGAGCAGCTCCTCGGCGCGGGACTTCTCCGGCCTGCCCGGCGGGTGCAGCGGGAAGCTCAGCGCGAGCACGGCGCGGGCGCCCAGCTCGGTCGCCGTACGGCAGGCGACCCGGGCCCCGGCACTGCGCCCGCCGGAGACCACCGGCAGCTCCATCCCGGACAGCGCGGGCCAGATGCCGTGCCAGCCGGTGTCCAGGGTCTTCGGCGCGGGGGCGACCTTCTTCCCGGCGACGCGCCAGGGCTGCTCCACGAGGGCCACGGTCACGCCGTGCTCCGGGAGCACCCGGGCGAGCGCCTGGAGGTCCCGTGCCTCGATGCCACCGCCCGCGCCGTGGCTCATGGCCAGGACCAGCCGTGCCTTCTTCGCCTTGTGCCAGGTGATGCGTGCGGTCCCGGCGTCGGTCTCGACAATCTCGATCACGCTAGAAGAGTGTGCCCGCTTCCGGTGCCTCCAGCTCCTTCAGCAGTTCCGGGCCGTTGTTGCGGACGTTGCTGACGGCCGTGGAGACCGGGTAGGCGCGCATCAGGCCGGGCGGGGGCGGGGCGAGGAGGTCGCGCAGGGCGTCCGGGTCGGTGCGGGCCGGGTCGAGCCAGGCGTCCCAGCGGTCCGGGGTGAGCATCAGCGGCATCCGGGGGTGGATGTCGACCAGCGAGTACGGGCCTTCGGCGGGGGCCACGGCCAGCGGCGTCTGCTCCGCCTCCGTGGTGATCACCGAGCAGGTGGCCCACCAGGCCTGCGGGTGGTCGTCGGGCAGGGTGCGGTCGCGCCAGAACTCGTAGAGCCCGGCCATCGCGAACACCGAGCCGTCGGCCGGCAGCACGAAGTACGGCTGCTTGCGCGGCCGCTTCTTCTTGCCCTCGACCTCCAGCTCGCGCTCCTGCGTGCCGGTGACCCACTCGTAGTAGCCGTCGGCGGGGACGATGCAGCGCCGGGCGGCGAAGGCACGGCGGTAGGCGGGCTTCTCGTGCACGGTCTCGGCACGCGCGTTGATCATCCGGGCGCCGCCCTCGGGTGTCTTGGCCCAGGACGGCACCAGACCCCACTTCAGCTTGCGCAGCTGGCGAACCGGACGCGGGGAGTCCGCGTCTTTCAGGGGGCGGTCGAGGACGGCGTAGACCTCCTTGGTCGGAGCCACGTTGTAGTCCGGCTCCAGGGTCTCCTCGGGCTCCCACTTCTCGATCTCGAAGATTCCAGCGAGATCCTCGGGCCTACGACTCGACGCATACCGTCCGCACATCTGAAACCACCCCTCGCGACCTGCCCAGTGACCCAGGGTCTTCACCACCTTACGCAAGGAAGACGAGCAGTCCGAGAAACGAAAGTGACAGGTGATGCGCTGGATCTCTCGGGGATCGCGTAAGGGTCCGGCGGTCACGGGCCGGCCGGGCCACGTCATCCGGTCCCCATAGGTTCGACGTGTGGCAAGGGATGCCACGTTTCCACAGGGTGGGGCATGAGAACTGCATACAGGGGCCGGCGAGCGCGTCCCTCCGGACTGAAGAAGCGCGCCTGGGTGGCGTTGGGAGCGGTCGTCGCGGGAGGCGGCCTGGCGGTGGCAGCCGTCGCGGCGGCCGGGCAGGGCGGCGGTTCCGGGGCGGCGGCGGGGCCGATCAAGACGCATGTGCACTCGCTGGCCCTGACGGGGTCGAGCGCGTCGCTCAAGACGCTGGGGGCCCGGTCCACGGCCCCGTTCAGCATGGTGGGCGTCACCTGGAACGGCGCGCACACCTCGCTGCGCGGCACGGTGGAGGTACGCACCCGCTCCGCCGCCGACGGCCACTGGACCCAGTGGCTGAAGATGCAGCAGCCGGACGACATCCCCGACGCGGCCGAGCTGAACCGTCCCGGGGTACGGGGCGGAATGTCGCCGATGTGGGCGGGGCCGTCGAACGGCATCCAGGTCCGCGCGGCCGGCGCGCACCGCACGGCCGCGCTGCCCGCCGGGCTGCGGGTGGATCTGATCGACCCGGGCAAGGCCGCCACGGGCACCACGGGCTCCGGCATGGCCCCGGCCGGCTACGCGATGGACGCGACGGCCACCGACACCGCCACGGCCACCGACGCGACCACGCCGACGGACACGACCGCCGCGACCGACACGGCGACGGCCACCGACAGCGCCGCCCCGACCGGCTCAGCGACGGCGACGGACACGGCCACTCCCACGGCCACGGACTCCACCTCCGCCGCACCGTCCACCGGCACCTCGCCCTCCGCCTCCGGCTCCACCTCGCCGAGCGCCTCGCCGACGTCCTGGCCGAGCCAGTTGCCGACCATGGACCAGGCGTACCCGTCCTGCCCGGCCTCCTCGGCCAGCCCCTCCGCGTCGGCATCGCCGGTCCCGCCGGACCCGATGCCGGCCTCGACCACCTCGACGGTGGCGCCGCCGACCGTGGTCACCCGGGCCGGCTGGGGCGCGGACGAGTGCGCCCGGGAGAACGGTTATCCGTTGTACGGGTCGGCGGTGAAGGTGATGTTCGTCCACCACACGGACACCACGAACAACTACTCCTGCTCCGACTCCCCGGCGATCGTGCGCGGCATCTACGCCGAGCACCTCAACCAGGGCTGGCGCGACCTCGGCTACAACTTCCTGGTCGACAAGTGCGGCACCATCTTCGAGGGCCGCTTCGGCGGGATGGCACTGCCCGTCGTCGGCGCCCAGACCTATGGGTTCAACACCAACAGCATGGGCGTGGCCGCCATCGGCACGTACACCGACTTCAGCGGCGGTGACTCCACGGCCAGCACCTTCCCCGGGGCCACGCCCACGCAGGCGATGCTGGGCTCGATCGCCCGGATCGCTGCCTGGAAGTTCGGCATGACCGGGGTGAACCCGGGCACCGGCACCGCCTCCCTGCCCGAGGGCGCCTCCGACAGCTACGGCTTCACCCAGGGCAACAGCTACAACTTCAACGTCATCTCCGGGCACCGCAACGGTTACGCCACCGACTGCCCCGGCAACCAGCTCTACAACGCCCTGAGCACGGTCCGCTCCTACGCGGCCGGCCCGGTCAGTGCCGTCACCGTCACCGGAATGTCCGGCGGGGCGACCAAGTCCGGCACGAGCTACTACACCAAGGGCGCGGCAACGGTGAGCTGGACGACCGCCACACCGTCCCAGGTGATCTCCGGCTTCGACGTCCTGGTCGACGGCAAGGCCGTGGCACACACCTCCGGTTCCGCCCGCTCCGCCTCGATCTCGGTCGCGGCCGGCAGCCACACGGTCCAGGTCCGTGCCACCCACGTCCGCGGCTCGACCACCCTGTCCGGCTCGGTCACCCTGGTCGGCGACACCACCGCGCCCGCCTTCCCGACCGCTCCCGGCGTCAAGACGCGCACCGGCACGGTGAGTTCGACAGCGGTTCCGGTCACGGTGACCTGGCAGGCATCCGACAACGCGGCGCTGGCCAAGGTCCTTGCGACCGCGCCCTCCTCCGCCTCCTTCGGACCGACCACCACTTCCTGGAACACCACCGCCAAGCCCGGCAGCTCGGACCTGTTCGCGCTGAAGGCGTACGACGTGGCGGGCAACAGCTTCGGCGCCTCCGTCTACCGGACGCCGAACATCATCCAGGAGACCTCCACCACCCGCACCGGCACCTGGACGCACAAGAGCAGCACCAGCTACCTGGGCGGCTACTCCTACAGCTCCTCCTCCGCCGGGGCTTCGATCAGCTGGACCTTCACCGGCCGCTCGGTGGCCTGGATCGTCTCGCGGGCCTCCACCTCCGGCCAGGCGTACGTCTACGTCGACGGCACCAAGGTCACCACGGTGGACCTCAAGTCCTCGACGACCCTCTACCGCCAGGCGATCTGGACGAAGACGTGGTCCAGCTCCGCCAAACACACCCTGAAGATCGTCGTGGTCGGCACCTCGGGCCGCCCGACCGTCACCACCGACGGCATCGCAACCATCGGCTGACCAGCAACCCCGTCGTCCCGCCCACGGTCGCACCGCTGGGCGGGACGGCGGGCACGCGCGGCCTTCGGGTCGGTCAGAGGCTCTCCTGGTAGCTCATGAACCAGTGGGTGTCGAAATAGTCGGCCATCGTGAACCGGTGGTGCGGGTCGATGAGGATGCGGCAGACGAACTCCGCGGCTTGGCAGTCGAAGGAGACGTCCTCGCCGTCGAAGGACCGGACCACGACGGGCCAACGGTCGGGGTCGTCGCCGTCGGCCCGCCAGCAGTACAGGTCCTCGTGCTCGGTGCCCGCCCAGATCAGCAGCCCGTCCTCGCTGAGATCGGTCCACGGCTCCTGGTTCAGGTCCAGGTATCCGTCGAAGGCGCCGACGCCGAACGTCTCGACCATGCACTTGTAGTCGCTCGGCAGTGCCGTGCCCAGGCGCGACTCCACCTCCGCCCAGTCCACGTCCGGCCGCTGGGCGGGCTGCGTCCAGCCGGTGATCCGTCTGAGCCGCTCCATCCAGTCGACGTCCTCGTCCTCGTCCGGAGCGACCGCCAAGGGTTTTGGCACCTCCCTGTGAGCGACCACCAACACCGGCCGCTCGACCCCCTCGGCGTCGCGCACCGTACCCGTGCCGACCCACTGATCCCCGTACGCCCACGCCCGTATCTTCACGGCCCGGTCCTCGAAGGGGACAAGGAGGGCCGCGCCCCTGGACTCGTCGACCGTCGGATCGGTGAAGCCGTCGAGGAC
This sequence comes from Streptomyces sp. NPDC030820, assembly GCF_055572075.1. Lineage (NCBI taxonomy): Bacteria > Bacillati > Actinomycetota > Actinomycetes > Kitasatosporales > Streptomycetaceae > Streptomyces > Streptomyces sp. NPDC030820. Next base: position 668,096 of record NZ_JBVIEB010000002.1, on the reverse strand, counting down.
GAGGGTGCGCGGGGCGCCGTACCTGCCGCTGAGCAGGTCGGTCAGGTCCTGCGGGTCCAGGTCGCCGGGCAGGTACATGTAGCCGTCCCCCGGGCCGAGTTGGGCCAGCAGGTCATTGACGGTCGCTTGCGTGAGCTCCATGGCGGACAGTGAAGCGCACCGCACTGACACGAGGCAGCCGGGCGGCGTGAGTGAGGGCGGCCGTACTGCTGCTACGTATCCGTCTCGGATACCGTCCGCACAGACGTGCCACACTGCCAGACTCCGCACCAGAACAGGGGGCCTCTCGGACACATGGACAGCCTCGCCGCCACCGCGCTGCCCGACATCTGGGACCGGCTCACCGGTACCCAGCCCGATCCCGACCAGTGGGTGGTGCTCGCCACCTCGGTGGCCGCACTCAGCGTGGTCGTCCCGCACGCGCTGTGGCGGATATCGCGCAACGCGATCACCATCGCGCACGAGGGCGGCCACGGGCTGATCGCACTGCTCACCGGTCGCCGGCTCACCGGCATCCGGCTGCACTCCGACACCAGCGGGCTCACGGTCAGCAGGGGCAAGCCGTACGGGCTCGGCATGATCCTGACGGCCGCCGCCGGGTACACGGCCCCCTCGCTGCTGGGCCTCGGCGGCGCCGCCCTGCTGGCCGCGGGCCGCATCACACTGCTGCTCTGGGCCGCGACGGCGCTGCTGGTGGTGATGCTGGTGATGATCCGCAACGCGTACGGCGTGCTGACCGTGGTGCTGACGGGGGGCGCCTTCCTGCTGGTGTCCTGGCTCGCGGGGCCCCAGGTGCAGGCCGCGTTCGCGTACGCGGTGGTGTGGTTCCTGCTGTTCGGCGGGGTACGGCCGCCGTTCGAGCTGCAGCTGAAGCGGTCGCGGGGTGGCGCGGGCGACTCGGACGCGGACCAGCTGTCGCGGCTCACGCACGTACCGGCGGCGCTGTGGCTGTTCCTGTTCCACGCGGTGTCGCTGTGCTCGCTGATCGGCGGGGGCCGCTGGCTGCTGGAGGTGTGAACACCGGGAGGTGGCGCAGCAGCAGGCGACGGCGCCTGTCGGGTTCTCGTTGGGGGTTTCGCCGCTTTTGAACGAGATCTCCGGCCGCCCCCAGCCACTAAAGTGGGGCGCATGACCGTTAACCCCGCACCCACCGCCCTCTGGCCCGCCCCGCACGCGAGCGGAGCCGTCGACGCGACGGTCCACGTGCCCGGGTCCAAGTCGGTCACCAACCGCGCGCTGGTGCTGGCCGCCCTCGCCTCCGAGCCCGGCTGGCTGCGCCGCCCGCTGCGCTCCCGCGACACCCTGCTGATGGCCGGTGCCCTGCGCGCGATGGGCGTGGAGATCGAGGAGGGGGTCGGCCCCGACGGCACCGGCGAGGCCTGGCGGGTGCTGCCGACGGGCCTGCACGGCCCGGCCACGGTCGACGTCGGCAACGCCGGCACGGTGATGCGCTTCCTGCCGCCGGTGGCCGCGCTGGCCGACGGCCCCATCCGGTTCGACGGCGACCCGCGGTCGTACGAGCGGCCCCTGCACGGTGTGATCGACGCGCTGCGCGTGCTCGGCGCCCGGATCGACGACGACGGCCGGGGCGCACTGCCGCTCACGGTGCACGGCGGCGGCGCCCTGGACGGCGGCCCGGTGTCGATCGACGCCTCCTCGTCCTCCCAGTTCGTGAGCGCCCTGCTGCTCTCCGGACCCCGCTTCAACCAGGGCGTCGAGATCCGCCACACCGGCGCGACCCTGCCCTCCATGCCGCACATCCGGATGACCGTCGACATGCTGCGCGCGGTCGGCGCCCAGGTCGACACCCCGGAGTCGGGCGGCGAGCCGAACGTGTGGCGGGTGACGCCGGGCGCGCTGCTCGGCCGGGACCTGACGATCGAACCGGACCTGTCCAACGCCCAGCCGTTCCTGGCGGCGGCCCTGGTGACGGGCGGCAAGGTGCTGATCCCGGACTGGCCGGAGCGCACCACCCAGCCGGGTGACCGGCTGCGGGAGATCTTCACCGAGATGGGCGGTTCCTGCGAACTCACCGAGTTCGGGCTGGTGTTCACCGGTTCCGGCGCCATCCACGGCATCGACGTCGACCTGGGCGACGTCGGTGAGCTGACCCCGGGCATCGCGGCGGTCGCCGCCCTCGCGGACTCCCCCTCGACCCTGCGGGGCGTGGCCCATCTGCGGCTGCACGAGACGGACCGGCTGGCCGCGCTCACCAAGGAGATCAACGAACTCGGCGGTGACGTCACCGAGACCGCCGACGGGCTGCACATCCGCCCGCGCCCGCTGCACGGCGGCGTCTTCCACACCTACGACGACCACCGCATGGCCACCGCCGGCGCGATCATCGGCCTGGCGGTCGAGGGCGTGCGGATCGAGAACGTGGCGACCACGGCGAAGACCCTGCCGGACTTCCCCGAGCTGTGGACCGGGATGCTCGGGCAGTAGGGACGTACGCCATGCGCCGCTACGGCAAGCACACCGACGAGGACGACATCCGCACCCGCCCCGGCCGCCGGGGCACCCGGCCGCGTACGAACATCCGGCCCAAGCACGAGGACGCCGCCGAGGGCCTGGTCCTCACGGTCGACCGTGGCCGGCTGACCTGCCTGGTCGACGACCGGACCGTGCTGGCGATGAAGGCCCGCGAGCTGGGCCGCAAGGCGGCGGTGGTCGGGGACCGGGTGGCCCTGGTCGGCGACCTGTCGGGCAAGAAGGACACCCTCGCCCGGATCGTGCGGATCGAGGAGCGCACGTCGGTGCTGCGGCGCACGGCCGACGACGACGACCCGTACGAGCGGGTGGTCGTCGCCAACGCCGACCAGCTGGCGATCGTCACGGCCCTGGCCGACCCGGAACCGCGCCCGCGTCTGATCGACCGCTGTCTGGTCGCCGCCTTCGACGGCGGCCTGGAGCCGCTGCTGGTGATGACCAAGTCGGACCTCGCCCCGGCGGACAAGCTGCTGGAGCTGTACGGCGCCCTCGACATCCCGTACGTCGTCACCAGCCGCGAGGAACTGGAGAACGGCGACGCGGCGGACCGGGTGCGGGAGCACCTGGACGGCAGGGTGACGGCGTTCGTCGGCCACTCGGGCGTCGGCAAGACGACCCTGGTCAACGCGCTGGTACCCAAGGAGCGCCGGCGTTTGACGGGGGACGTCAACGCGGTGACGGGCCGCGGCCGCCACACCACGACGTCGGCCCTCGCCCTGCCCCTGACCGATGCGGACGGCTGGGTGATCGACACGCCGGGCGTGCGCTCCTTCGGCCTGGCCCACATCGACCCGTCCCGTGTCATCCACGCCTTCCCGGATCTCGAACCCGGCACGGAGGGCTGCCCGCGCGCGTGCAGCCACGACGAGCCGGACTGCGCGCTGGACGCGTGGGTCGAGGAGGGCCACGCGGACCCGGCGCGCCTGTACTCGCTGCGCCGCCTGCTGGCCACGCGGGAGCGCAAGGAAGGCGACTGAGCGGCTCTGCGTTGTTTGCCGGGGCCCGGGTTCGGTAAGTGCATAATCGCACCGAGCCGGAGATCCGGATCAACGGGAGGACCGCACATGGCGTGGCTGCTGGTCATCGTGGCCGGGATGCTGGAGACCGGTTTCGCCGTGTGCCTGAAGCTCTCGCACGGGTTCACCCGCCTCTGGCCGACCATCGCCTTCGCCTCGTTCGCCCTCGGCAGCTTCGGCCTGCTGACCCTGTCCCTGAAGAAGCTCGACGTGGGCCCCGCCTACGCCGTGTGGACCGGCATCGGCGCGGCCGGCACCGCGATCTACGGCATGGTCTTCCTCGGCGACCTGGTCTCCACCCTGAAGATCGTCTCGATCAGCCTGGTCATCGTCGGGGTGATCGGGCTGCAGCTCTCGGGGTCGGCGCACTAGGAAGGTGCACCGCCGTACCGAGACCTGGGGGATCACACCGCCTGGCGTGGGACGACCGCCTGGATCAGCTCCGCCATGCCGCCCTCCCCCGGCGGTGCCGCGACGCAGGACAGGGCGAGGCGTACGGCCAGTTCGCAGGGGCGGGTCAGCTCGGCGGGGTCCGCGGCGGTGGCGGCGGGGCCGGTCAGGGCGGTGACGGCACGGTCCCGCACGATCCGTACGAAGTCGCGGGGCGTGGGCAGCGGCCCGTCCGCGCGGCGCTGGGCCGGCACCGAGGAAGAGGACGGTACGGCGGCGAGCGGCGGGGCGGGCAGCCGTTCGCTCCAGCAGCCGGTGAGCATGGCCCGTATCAGCGCGTTGTCGCATGCGGCGGAGCGTGTCCACTCGGCGACGGCGGTGAGCCGTTCCCTCGGCTCGCCCGGCCCGGCGAGCGCCCGCTCGACTCCGGCGAGGTAGCCGTCGGCCTCCCGCCGCACCAGCGCCCGCGCCAGCCCGTCCTTGCTCCCGAACTCGTTGTACAAGGTCTGCCGGGACACTCCCGCCGCCGCGGCCACGTCGACCATCCGCACCGCGGACCACGGCCGGCGCGCGAGCGCCGTACAGGCGGCGTCCAGTAGGGACTCCCGGGCAGCAGGCATCATCGCCTCCCTGGGGCGGAGCGGCTCTGCGCCCAGATTTGACGCGCTTGTATGCACTGTCAAGGGTTCGCGGGGGTACGGGCCGTCGGACTGAAACTCTTGTCACACCACCCCCAGTGGCACCACAAGCCCCCGACACCGCCCCCCTCCCCTGGTAGCCCCGTACCGACCCCGGCAGATACCGTTCGTCACATGCCGGACTACCTCGACGATCTGCGCCTGGCCCACGTCCTCGCGGACGCCGCCGACGCCACCACCATGGACCGCTTCAAGGCCCTCGACCTGAAGGTGGAGACGAAGCCGGACATGACCCCGGTGAGCGAAGCGGACAAGGCGGCGGAGGAACTGATCCGCGGCCACCTCCAGCGCGCCCGCCCGAGAGACGCGGTCCTCGGCGAGGAGTACGGCGTCGAGGGCTCCGGCCCCCGACGCTGGGTGATCGACCCCATCGACGGCACCAAGAACTACGTACGCGGCGTCCCCGTCTGGGCGACCCTCATCGCGCTGATGGAGGCGGGCGAGGGCGGCTACCACCCCGTCGTCGGCCTCGTCTCCGCCCCCGCCCTCGGCCGCCGCTGGTGGGCCGCGAAGGACCACGGCGCCTTCACGGGCCGCAGCCTGACCTCCGCGACCCGCATCCACGTCTCCGCCGTCGGCAAGCTCGCGGACGCGTCCTTCGCGTACTCCTCCCTCTCCGGCTGGGAGGAGCAGGGCCGCCTCGACGGCTTCCTCGACCTCACCCGCCAGGTGTGGCGCACGCGCGCGTACGGCGACTTCTGGCCGTACATGATGGTCGCCGAGGGATCCGTGGACATGTGCGCGGAGCCGGAGCTGTCGCTCTGGGACATGGCCGCCACCGCGATCGTCGTCACGGAGGCCGGCGGCAGCTTCACCGGCCTCGACGGCCGCCCAGGCCCGCACAGCGGCAACGCGGCGGCGTCCAACGGTCTGCTGCACGACGAGTTGCTGGGGTATCTCAACCCGCGCCGCTGAGGTACGGGACTAGTCCCGATACGCCCTCAACTGGCGTCGCGCGCCCCCTTGTTGACCCGCCTTTTACCTGTCACTCTGAAGCCACCCCCACTTGTGAACTTGTGAATCCAGGAACTAGCGCACTGGATTCCTAGGAGGTGGCCCCACCCATGCTCGTCCGTGACGCCATGAGCACGGTGATCCTCACCGTCGGACCCGCCCACACCCTCCGCCAGGCAGCCGCCCTGATGTCCGCCCGCCGGGTCGGCGCCGCCGTCGTCCTCGACCCGGACGCCGGCGGCATCGGCATCCTCACCGAACGCGACATCCTCAACTCCGTCGGCCTCGGCCAGAACCCCGACACGGAACGCGCCCACGCACACACCACCACCGACGTCGTCTTCGCCGCCCCGACCTGGACCCTGGAGCAGGCCGCACGCGCCATGGCCCACGGCGGCTTCCGGCACCTGGTCGTCCTCGACCGCGGCGAGGTGGCCGGAATCGTCTCGGTCCGCGACATCATCCGCTGCTGGGCCCCGGCCCCGGAGCCCGCAGCGGCGTTCTGAGCGAGCGCAGAGAAAAACGGAACGGACCGGACCCCGAGCACCAGGGGGTCCGGCCCGCCTGGGGGCACCTCCCAGGCCCTTTGGGCACAAGCGTGCCGCCTGCGGGGCGCCACGGCTGCCATCATCCAACATTGGATAAGTTCTAAGTCAGAGATCGATCCAAACTCACACCTATTCCCGTCCTGGTCCCCCTTGCTGTTAGGCTGGTGTCCATGAGCGACCTTCTGGAACGGCTGCGTGGACGCGGATGGCGGATGACCGCGCAGCGGCGCGTCGTCGCCGAGGTCCTCGACGGCGAGCACGTCCATCTGACGGCCGACGAGGTCCACGCACGGGCTGTCGCGAAGCTGCCCGAGATCTCCCGGGCGACCGTCTACAACACACTGGGCGAGCTGGTCTCGCTCGGCGAGGTGCTGGAAGTCGCGACGGACAAACGCGCCAAGCGCTACGACCCGAACGCGCACCGGCCGCACCAGCATCTGGTCTGCGCCCGGTGCGGCGCGATCCGCGACGTCCACCCGACGGGCAACCCGCTCGCCGACCTCCCCGACACCGAGCGCTTCGGCTTCACGGTGTCGGACGTCGAGGTGACGTACCGGGGGCTGTGCCCGGACTGCGCTCGGGCGTAAGCGAACGCCGGAGAGGGGGGCGAAAGCCCCCTTTTTTACGCTGTTCCTGAATACGACTGAGGGCCGGAATCCATCTCTGGATTCCGGCCCTCGGCCTTCAGTAGCGGGGACAGGATTTGAACCTGCGACCTCTGGGTTATGAGCCCAGCGAGCTACCGAGCTGCTCCACCCCGCGTCGGTGAACACGACATTACGCGAGGGAGGTCGACGGAAGCAAATCAGTTACCGGGGACGTGGCGGGGCTCACGCCGAGAGTTCCTCCCGCAGTGCATCCCGCAACCGCCCGGCCCGCTCCGATACCTCCGCCGGCCCCAGCTCGACCGCGCGGTTGGCCCACCGTTGCCCCTCCGCCAGCTCCCCCCGACGCGCGTAGACAAGGGCCAGCCGCAGCGCCGCCCGGCCGTGCCCGGCGTCGGCCGCCCGCGTCCACCACACCGCGGCCTCCGGCTCGCTCCCCTCCCGGGCGAGCAGCAGCCCGAGGTTGAAGGCGCCGTTGCGCGACCCGGCCTCCGCCGCCGCGCGGTACCAGCGCGCCGCCTCGACCACGTCACCACGGGCCGCCGCAAGCATCCCGACCCGCACCTGTGCCCGCCGGTGCCCCTGGGTAGCCGCCCGCTCGTACCACTCCTCGCACTCGGTCTTCTCGTGCACGGTCTCGCCCAGCTCGTGCGCCGGCTCCGGCGGCCGCCGCGCGTCGAGCAGCGCCGCCAGCCGGTACGCCGCCTCCGCGCTGCCCCCGCCCGCCGCGCACCGCAGATGCCGCTCGGCCTCCTGCTCCTCGCCCGCGCGCAGCCGGGCGATCCCGACCTGGAGCGCGGCCTCGGTGTGCCCGGCGGCGGCCGCCCGCTCGTACCAGCGAAGCGCCATGGTCTCCTCGCCGCGTCCGGCGTAGAGGATGCCGAGGTTGAACGCGGCGTCCACGCTGCCGGCCTCGGCGGCCTTGGAGAACCACGGCTCGGCGCCGGTGGTGTCGCTGCCCTGGAGCAGCAGGATGGCGAGCGCGTTGGCGGCCTCCCGGTGCCCGGCGTACGCGGCCCGCCGGTACCACTGCTCGGCCTGCGCGGTCCGCCCCTGCTCGGCGCAGAGCAGCCCGAGGTTGTAGGCGCCGTTGTCGTCACCGGCGTCCAGCGCCGCCCGGTACCAGCGCTCGGCGGTCTGGGTCTCGCCGCGCTCGGCGTGGAGTGCGCCGAGCGCGTTGGCCGCGTTGCCGTCGCCCTCCTGGGCCGCGCGCAGCCACCACACGGCCGCGCTCTCGGTGTCCCCGGCGTCGCGCAGCAGAAAGCCGAGCGCGCAGGCGGCCCGGGCCTCGCCGTCCTTGGCGGAGGTCAGATACCAGCGCCCGGCCTCCTTCAGTTCCCCCCGCTTCTCCAGGATCGCCCCGAGGTGCAGCGCGGCACGCCGGTGGCCGCGCGCGGCGGCCTGCCGGTACCACTGCTCGGCCTCGGCGACAGCGTTGTCGGCCCCGGCCTCGTCCTCACGCCCGGCGGTGTCGAGCGCGCGCGCCAGCCGGTAGGCGGCCTCCCGGTGTCCCCGCTCGGCCGCGACCCGCATCCAGTGCTCGGCACCGACATCCCCGCGGTGCTCCAGCAGGTCGGCGAGTGCGTAGGCGCCGAGGACATGGCCCTGCTCGGCGGACTGGCGCAGCCAGTACTCGGCGGCGGGCTCGTCCCCGCGCTCCCGGTGGTAGCGGCCCAGGGCGTGCGCGGCGGCCGCGGAACCGGCGACGGCGGCGATGCGCCACCAGCCGGCGGCCTCCTCGGGGTAGCCGCGCTGGTGCAGCAGGACACCCAGGTTGTTGGCGGCGGCCCGGTCGCCGGCCGCGGTGGCGGCTCGCAGATGGGTTTCGGCTCCGTCGAGGTCGCCGCGGCGCAGCAGCATGGCTCCGAGGACGCTCGCGGCCTCGGCGTCGCCGCTCTGCGCGGCGAGTCCGAGGCGTACCTCCTCGGCGGCGTCCCCCATGTCGGTCATCTCGTCACGGGACGCTTCCTCACCGGAAGGCTGCACAAATCGCCCTGACTCGAACAGAGTTGCCTTGTCCCCCATAACGTCCATCGTCGCACCACCTGCAACCTGGGTACACCCGGTATACCGCAGCCCGTGAGGTCACTTCAGCGTTTTGTCGACATGCCCACAGGACGACAAGTCAAACACACACCCCTGAACTCCCCACGGCGGCGCGGCCGTCCCTCCCCTCAGCACATGAGTTCGCACACCACGAAGGCCCGGATCCCTTGAGGATCCGGGCCTTCGACTGCAGTAGCGGGGACAGGATTTGAACCTGCGACCTCTGGGTTATGAGCCCAGCGAGCTACCGAGCTGCTCCACCCCGCGCCGTTGCATGTCAACCGTACCACGACGTGGGGAGCCCTTGATCAAGTGCCCTTTTTGCCGGTGTTCTTGTCGGCGTTCTTGCCGCTGCCGGACCGACCGGCCTTGGCCTCCGCCTCCTGCGCCCGCTGCAGCGCGTCCTTCAGGTCCTTCTGGGCCTTGGCGTACGCGGTCCAGTCCGGCCCGCTCGGCGCCTGCAGGGCCTTCTGCCCTGCGTCGTACGCCTTCTGGGCGTCGTTCAGGGCCTGTTGGACGGTCGGGTTGGCGGACGTGGGCGGACTGGTGGTGCCGGTGCCCGGCGGGGTGGTCGAACCCTGCACCCCGAACACCTTGTTCAGCGCCTCGTCCAGGGTGTTCTCGAAGGCCGTCTTGCCGTTGTAGGTGACCAGCACCTTGCCCAGCAAGGGATACTTCAGCTTGCCGCCGAGGACGTAGACCGGCTCCGCGTACAACAGTCCGCCGTCGAGCGGCACGGTCAGCAGATTGCCGTACTCGACCTTGGAATGTCCCCGGGTGAGCAGGCTGATCGTCTCCGCGATGTCCGGCCGGGAGTTGAACTGGCTCTGCACCTGTTTGGGACCGTCGGCCGTCGTGCTGGTCGGCAGCTTCAGGATTCTGATCTTGCCGTAGTCACTGGTGCCCGGGTCGGAGTCGACCGCCATGAACGCGCTGAGGCTGTCACGTCCGTTCGGCGTGAACGTCGTCGTCAGCGAGAACGACTGCTTGCTCTGGTCCGGCATCTTCATGCTCAGGTAGTACGGCGGCACCGCGCTGCCCGAGTCGTTGGTCGGGTCGTCGGGCACCTGCCAGACCTCGCTGCCGGTGAGGAACGTCTGCGCGTCGGTCACGTGGTAGCGCGTGAGCAGCTCGCGCTGGACCTTGAACAGGTCCTGCGGATAGCGCAGGTGGGCCAGCAGGTCGGGGGAGATGGCGCTCTTCGGCTGCACCGTGCCCGGGAACGCCTTCATCCAGGTCTTCAGCACGGGGTCACGGGTGTCCCACTGGTACAGCTTGACCTCGCCGGTGTACGCGTCGACGGTCGCCTTCACCGAGTTGCGGATGTAGTTGACCTGGTTCTGCTGGGCCACCACCGCGCGGTTGTTGTTGGTGGCGGTCAGCGAGTCGGCCGTCGTATCGCCCAGGGTCGTACGGGAGGAGTACGGGTAGCCGTTCGACGTCGTGTACGCGTCGACGATCCACTGGATACGACCGTCCACGACCGCCGGATAGGCGTCCCCGTCGATGGTCAGCCAGGGGGCGACCGCCTCCACACGCTCCTTGGGCGTGCGGTTGTACAGGATCCGCGAGCCCTTGCCGATCGCGCCGGAGTAGAGGATCTGCGGCTCGTTGAACGCCACCGCGTACGCGGCCCGGTTGATCGGGTTGTCGAGGTTGACGCCGCTCTTGCCGGTGTAGCTGGTGGTCTTCTCGTCGCCGTTGTCCGCCGAGTAGTCGACCTCCTTCTGCGGGCCGCCGACGATGGAGTACGTGGTGGTCTTCTCGCCGTAGTAGACGCGCTGTTCGTACGTGCCGAGGTCGCCCTTGGACGGCAGGTTGGACTCGGTGAAGACCGGCTGGCCCTGGTCATCGGCCTCGGTGCCCTTGGCGGCGACCACGCCGTAGCCGTGCGTGTAACGGAAGTGGTCGTTGATCCAGTTGTTCTTCGGGACGCCGTCCAGGTTCAGCTCGCGCAGGCCGATAACCGTGTCTTTCTTGGCGTCCTCGCCGTCCTTCGCGGGGTACCGGTCGACGTCCAGATTGGTGGGGAAGGCGTAGTAGTTCTTCATCTGCTGCGCCTGCTGGAACGTCGGCGAGACGATGTTCGGGTCCACGATCCGGATGCTCGCGGCGTCGTCCGCGTCACCCCGCAGCCTCGTCGTGTCCGAGGTCGTGGACTTGCCGGCGTACTCGGTGACCTTGGTGTCATCGATGCCGTACGCCTCGCGGGTCGCCTTGAGGTTCTTCTGGACGTACGGGGCTTCCTTGGCCTGTTCGTTGGGCTGGACCTGGAATTTCTGCACGATCGCCGGGTACAGGCCGCCGATCAGGATCGCCGAGAGGACCATCAGGCCGAAGCCGATGACCGGAAGCTGCCAGGTGCGCCGCCACAGTGTGGCGAAGAACAGCAGCGCGCAGATGGCGGCGATGCAGAACAGGATCGTCTTCGCCGGCAGATAGGCGTTGGCGTCGACGTAGCGCAGGCCGGTCCAGTTGCCGGTCGCCTTGAAGTCGCTGGACTTCACCGCGAGGCCGTACCGGTCGAGCCAGTAGGCGACCGCCTTGAGGGCGACGAAGATGCCGAGCAGCACCGACAGATGGCCGGTCGCGGCGGCGGTGGCCCGCGCGCCGGGGCTGGTGACGCGCAGCCCGCCGTACAGATAGTGCGTGAGCGCGGCGGCGATCAGGCACAGGACGGCGGCGGCGAAGCCGAAGCCGAGCAGAAAGCGGTACCAGGGCAGATCGAAGGCGTAGAAAGAGACGTCGAGGTGGAACTGGGGGTCCTTCTGGTGGAAGGGCACGCCGTTGACCCACATCAGCCAGGTCCGCCACTGGCCGGCCGCGGAGGCGCCGGCGATCAGCCCGACGAGCGCGGTGACGGCGAGCAGCAGCCACTTCTTGTACGGCGCGATGCCCATCCGGTAGCGGTCGAGGCTCTGCTGCTCCATGGACATGGCGCTCAGCGGGGGCCGCAGGCGGTGCGCCAGCCAGATGTTGACCCCCACCGCGACCGCCATCAGCAGACCGAAGACGGAGAAGAGGCCGATCTTGGTCCACAGCATGGTCGTGAACACCGACGAGAAGTGCACCGACCGGTACCACAGCCAGTCCGTCCAGAAGCCCGCGAACATGGTGAACGCCATGCCGAGGACGGCCAGGACGCCCAGCGTCATGAGCAGGGTCCGGACACCCCGGGACGGTCGTCCCGCTCTGATCCGCGGCCCCGTCGGGCCTCCGCCGCGGTCCGGCATCTGGAAAGCCAAGGTGCGCACCTCGAAGTTCGCTGTCGATCCGTCAGGCCCTCGTGTTCGCGGACCCGCCGTGGCCCCCGTGATCGCGGACCCACACCTATGCAACTTACTCACGCATTCCTCGGTTCCCGATTCCGATGTGGAACGAGGCAGGATTGTGACCATGTCCAACACTCCCATGGCAGCGAGCCCGCTCACCCGGGCCGTACTCGAGATCGACGAGTACGTCTCCGGCCTCGGCTGGGACCAGCCCGCTCGCCTCTTCGCCCTTGTCGACACCGCACGGCTGCGGGCTCAGGAACCCGCGCTCGCGGCCCAGCTGGGCCTTGAGGACGAGTCCGCCTCCGCCGGTCTCACCCCGATCGAGCAGGACGAGATCCCGTCCGGCAAGCCGCTGGACGAGTTCCTCGGCACCATCGCCTGGCCCGACGCCGTGGCCGGCTGCGCCCTCTCGGTGGAGCGCCTGATGCTGCCGCCGACCGCCGAGGCGCAGGTCCCGAAGAACCTGAGCGAGGCCGAGCTGGCCAAGTGGGTGGCCGACCACCCCGAGCGCCAGGAGGTGCGCATGACGGTCGCAGTGCTGCGCGACGGTGGCCGCGAGTCGGCGCTGCGGCTGCGCGAGAAGGACTCCCCGACGGAGGTCCTGACCGGCCCGGACCTGGTGCCCGGCCTGGCGGCGGCCCTGGCGGCGACGTTCGAGGACTGATACCGACCGGTTCGGTACGGCGATGGAGGCGCCCCTGCCGGTGAGGGGCGCCCCAGCCGCGTGACGGTTTCCCCGGGGGGACGCCCCGGCCGGGTCAGCGTCGCGCGCGGGGGCCGCTCAGCCCTTGGTGGTGCACTTGGGCAGCGCCGCGGTGTTCCCGCTGCGGATGTCCTTCAGCGCGCCGAGCGCGTCGCCGATGTTCTTCACCTTGACCAGGGTGAGCCCGCTCGGGGTGTCCTTGGCGGCGGCCGCGCAGTTGTCGGCGGGCGTCAGGAAGTACTGGGCGCCCTTGTCGCGCGCGCCGACGGTCTTCATCTCGACGCCGCCGATCGGCCCGACGGTGCCGTTGTCGTCGATGGTGCCGGTGCCGGCGACGAACTTGCCGCCGGTCAGGCTGCCCGGGGTCAGCTTGTCGTAGATGCCGAGGGCGAACATCAGACCGGCGCTGGGCCCGCCGACGTCGGCGAGCTTGATGTCGATGCTGAACGGGAAGGTGTGGTCGGTCCCGGCGGAGATCCCGACGATGGCCCGCTTGGCGCCGCTGTCGTCGGACGTGGCCGTGGTGATGGTGACGTCCTGCGTCTTCGTCGCCGTCCGGTGCGCCTTCTCGGCGGCGGCCTGCTCCTTGGCGGGGACGACGGTGAAGACGACCTTCTGCCCGGGCTTGTGCCTGGTGACGAGCTTGGCGACGTCGGTGGGCTGCTTCACGGCCGTGCCGTCGACGGCCTTGATCACGTCACCGGCGTGCAGCCTGCCCTCGGCGGGCGAGTTCTTGACGACGGTGGAGACGATCACCCAGGACTTGACCGGGATGCCCAGCTCCTTCAGGGCGGCGACCTTGGCGCTCTCCTGGGACTGGCTGAACTCCTCGGCGTTCTGCTGCGAGGACTGCTCCTCGGTCGTCCCGTTCGGGTACAGCGTGTCGTGCGGGACGACCTTGGTGTCGTGGTCCAGCCAGCCGTAGACGGCCTCCACCAGGTTCATGCGGAAGTCCGCGCTGGTGACCCGGACGGTCGTCATGTTCAGGTTGCCGCTGGTCTTGTACGTGTCGTGCCCGGTGATCTGCAGCACCGGCTCGCCGTCGTGGTCCCCGAGCGTGTTCACGGTCGGGCCGGGGGACATCTCCGAGTACGGCACGGGGATGAGCACTCCCGCGCACAGGAGCGCGATCAGCATCAGGGTGGAGGCGAGCATCGTCGCGGTGCGGCGTGGCATGCCACGACAGTACGGGACGCCTCTGTCAGCGCACCGTCAGGGCACCCCCGTCACGCACCCCCGGCACCCGTGTGGGATCTCTCCATGGCCTCGCGGAACCGGGCATATCCGTCCAGCTCCGGACCGTCGCCGCGCACCTTACGAGTCCGATTGGCCCAACTGCCCCACAGTCCGCCGCCGACCGCGGCCACCAGCGGAATCAGCAGCCAGACAAGCGCCCCCATGCCGACCTCCCAACGCCATGAGCGTCCGCAACTGACTGATCAGCAGATTAACCATCCGCACTGACAACGCTCACGCGAGGGTGCCGGTTACGCAACACGGGGTAGCCCGTGTGCTCCGAGTGACCCAGCTCAGCAGGCGCCGACCCGCCCACGCCCCCCGACGACGGCGCTACGCGCCGACCCATTCATCCGTACCGTCGGAGAATTTCTGGTGCTTCCAGATGGGCACTTCGTGCTTGAGGTCGTCGATCAGCTTCCGGCAGGCGTCGAAGGCCTCGGCCCGGTGCGGACAGGCGACGGCGACGACCACGGCGAGATCCCCGACCCGCAGGTCCCCCACCCGGTGCACGGCGGCCAGCGCCCGCACCGGATACTCGGCCACCACCTTCTCGGCGATCCGCCGCATCTCGGCTTCGGCGCTGGGATGGCACGAATACCCGAGGGCGTCCACATCCGCACCCCCGTCGTGGTTCCGCACCGTCCCCACGAACAGGGCGATGCCGCCGGCCGCGTCGTCCCCGACGGCCTGGAACACCTCGTCCACGGAGAGCGCGGTCTCCCGGACACCGATCAACTTGACGGGATCCTGTGCCGACTGCTCACCGGGGTGCTCGTTCGCATGTGCCATACCCCCCATCGTGCCGCACGCCTGTGACACCGGGGAATACGAGATTCACCAGGCACGCGCGCGGGGCGTTTTGGATGCTTGTACGACGCAGCTGCGGCACGAGGCCCACCCCGCCCGGCCTCGCCCGGGCTCAGACCCGCCGCCGAGCCTTCCGGGCCCGCCGGACCACAGCGGCGGCGCCGAGCAGAGCCACCGTCGCCCCCGCGGCCCCCGCGGCCGTGGCGTCCTTGCGTCCCAGCCGCCGCCCGGCCACCGTGTGCCGCCCGGAGACCTCCTCCAGCAGCTCCGCGAGCACCTCCTCATTGGTCCACCGCGGCCGCCACCCGGCGTCGTGCAGCCGGCTCCCGCTGACCACCCACGGGTACATCGTGTACGCCAGGTCCCCCGCCGGGGACGGCGTGAGCCCGATCCGGTGCAGCCGGGCCGCCGCGCCCAGCGCCACCGCCGAGGGCAGCTCCATCCGCCGGATCCCGCTCAGCTCCTCGACCTCCTCCTGCTCCAGCCACCCGTCGCAGCCGACGGCCAGTTCCCCGTCGACCTTCTCCAGGACCGCGTACTCCAGGGCGCTGCACAGGTCCTCGACATGGCAGAACTGCCACGCGGGCCGCGACCCGGCGACGACGAGCAGCCGCGGCGACTCGAAGTACCGGGTCAGCGCGGTGTCGGTACCCCCGACCAGCACGGCGGGCCGGACGACGGTGACGTTCAGCCCCGGATGCGCCCGCGGCGCCCGGCGGGCCAGCCGCTCGATCTCCAGCAGGTCCCCCACGCCGGTCGCCTCGGCGGTCGCGCGCAGCTCCGCGTCCTCCGAAAGGGGCAGCTCGTTGTCCGGCAGCGCGCCGTAGACCATCGCCGAGGTGCACAGCACGACCCGGTGCACGCCGGCCGCCGCGGCGGCCGTCAGGACGGTCTGCGTCCCCCGGACGTTGTAAGCGGTGCGAGCGGCCGGATCGGTCTCCAGGTCCAGGTCGAGCGCGAGGTGGACGACCACGTCGGCGCCCCGCAGCCGGTCCGCGATGGCGGGGTCGCGCACGTCCAGGATGTGCCACTGCGCCGCGGCGCACTCCCCGCGCCGCTCGTCGATGGCGATGACCTGCTTGATCTCCTCGCAGGCGGCGAGCCGCTCGGTGAGCAGGGCGCCGACCCCGCCGGCGGCGCCGGTGACCGCGACGACGGGGCCGCGCACGGCGGGAGAGGTAGACGGGTTTCGCGCTGCGCGAACCTGCGGATCTGGGGAACTCACCGGGCGTCTCCAGCGGTTGTCTTCAGTACGAGCGCGAGTGACGCGTCCGTACCAGGTGCATCCATCCTGCCGCAGGCCTGCCGTGGGCGAAGCACCGAGGCCCGATCGGGTCCGGGTGTCTACGCTTGGTGTTGTCGGGCAGCCGCGCCGCCGGAGAGAACCGGCGGCCTTACCAGCCGAGGAATCCCGTGAGTGACACCCCATTCGGATTCGGCCTTCCGCCGGAGGAGCCGGAAGACGGCGACGAGGGCAAGAAGAAGGACCAGGAGAGCGGTGGTGGGCAGGGACCGGCCAACCCGTTCGGTTTCGGCGGCCTGCCCGGAGCCGGAGGCTTTGGCGGCCCCGGCGCCGACAATCCGCTCGCAGCCATGTTCGGGTCGCTGAACCCCACCGACCTGGGCGCCGCGTTCCAGCAGCTGGGCCAGATGCTCTCCTACGAGGGCGGCCCGGTGAACTGGGACATGGCCAAGCAGATCGCCCGCCAGACGGTCGCCCAGGGCACCCCGGACGGCACGAAGGACGCCAGCGTGGGCCCGGCCGAGCGCAAGGCGGTCGAGGAGGCCGTCCGCCTGGCCGACCTGTGGCTGGACGACGTGACGTCCCTGCCGTCGGGCTCGGCCTCGGCGGTGGCCTGGTCCCGCGCGGAGTGGGTCGAGGCGACCCTGCCGGCCTGGCAGGAGCTGGTCGACCCGGTCGCCGAGCGGGTCGGCGCGGCCATGGGCGACGTCCTGCCGGAGGAGATGCAGGCCATGGCGGGCCCGCTGATCGGCATGATGCGTTCGATGGGCGGCGCCATGTTCGGCACGCAGATCGGTCAGGCCGTCGGCGTGCTCGCGGGCGAGGTCGTCGGCTCCACCGACATCGGCCTGCCGCTCGGCCCGGCCGGCAAGGCCGCGCTGCTCCCTTCCAACGTGGAGGCCTTCGGCAAGGACCTCAGCGTGCCGCAGGAGGAGGTGCGGCTGTACCTGGCCCTGCGGGAGGCGGCCCACCAGCGACTGTTCGCGCATGTGCCATGGCTGCGCTCGCACCTGTTCGGCGCGGTCGACGGGTACGCGCGCGGGATCAAGGTCGACACCGCCAAGCTGGAGGACGTGGTCGGCCAGTTCGACCCGCAGAACCCCGAGCAGCTGCAGGACGCCCTGCAGCAGGGCATGTTCCAGCCGGAGGACACCCCGGAGCAGAAGGCCGCCCTGGCCCGGCTGGAGACCGCGCTGGCGCTCGTCGAGGGCTGGGTGGACGCGGTGGTGCACGCGGCCGCGAAGCCGCGTCTGTCGTCGGCCGACGCCCTGCGCGAGACCCTGCGCCGTCGCCGTGCCACGGGCGGCCCGGCCGAGCAGACCTTCGCCACCCTGATCGGGCTGGAGCTGCGCCCGCGCCGGCTGCGCGACGCCTCCCGCCTGTGGGCCTCGCTCACGGACGCGCGCGGGGTCGACGGTCGGGACGGCCTGTGGGCCCACCCGGACATGCTGCCGACCGCGACCGACCTGGACGACCCGGACGGCTTCGTGCACCGCGAGCAGCTGGACTTCTCCGAGCTGGACAAGATGCTCGGGGAAGCCGCCGAGAAGCCGGACCTGCGCAAGAAGGACGACGGCGCGGCAGAGGGCGACGACGCCCAGTGAGCCTCCACGACGACGCGGTCCTCGTCCTGAAGGGGTACGAGGGCCAGGACGAGCTGCGTCAGGCCTACCTCGACCATCTCGCGGCCCACCCGGACGGCATGTGGAAGGCCTGTGAGGCCGGCCATGTGACGGCGAGCGCCCTGGTCGTCGATCCCGAGCACGGCCGGGTGCTGCTCACCCTGCACAGGAAGCTGCGGATGTGGCTGCAGATGGGCGGCCACTGCGAGCCGGGCGACCCGTCCCTGGAGGCGGCGGCGCTGCGCGAGGCGACGGAGGAGTCCGGCGTCCCCGGGCTGGCCCTGTTGCCCGGCGGCCCGGTGCGCCTGGACCGGCATCCGATCCCGGCGCCCTGCCACTGGCACTACGACGTGCAGTACGCGGTCCTGGCGCCGCCCGGCGCCGTGCAGGCGATCAGTGACGAGTCGCTCGACCTGCGCTGGTTTCCGTACGACGAGGTGGCCGAGGTGGCTGACGAGTCGGTCGTACGCCTGCTGGAGGCGACGCGGGCCAGGCTGTGACGGTGTGAGGGACGGCCCGGTGCAAGGGGTGGCTGCCATGGCGGCCACCCCTTACCCGCCGGCTCAGCTCCAGACGTTCCCCTGGTTCTGCCCGCGCGCCCCGTGCTGCCCCATGCCGAACTGGGCGGCGAGGCCCTGTCCGATCACCGCGTTCTGCGGCGGCAGCAGCTCGCTGGGCTGGACCAGCGCGAAGCCGGACCCCATGAAGCTCAGCTCCCAGCCCTCACCGGTGTTGCCGCGCCGGCGCCACACTCCGGAGGAATGGGTCTGCGCCTGCATCTGCACGCGCAGCCCGGTCGACCAGGCGACGATCGCGTCCGCGTCGCAGTTGACGTACTTGTCCGGCGTCACCTGCATCAGCAGCGGCGCGCCCGAGGTCATCAGGGCGACCTTGCCGCGCCCGGTGATGTTCAGCTGGTACTTCCCGGAGCCGGAGATGCCGTAGAGGCTGTCGACGGCGACGACCTCGTAGTGCAGCGAGGAGTCCATGGCGAGGACGTAGGAGCTGTCGACGGTCAGCCCGTCCTGCTCCACGTCCATGATGTGCACGTGCTGGGCCAGGTTGGCGAGATACACCGTGCCCTGCCCATGACAGCGCATCAGGTCCAGGCCCTCGCCGGTGTACGCACGCGCGCGTGCCTGGTTGTTGCTCCGGTACTCGGCGTCGAACTCCATCAGCCCCTGGTAGGCGACCATGGTGCCCTTGCGGGCGAGGATGTCGTCGTGGCCTTCCAGGGTCACGCGGAGCAGCTGCGAGTTCTGCAGGCTCCAGCGCTCCTGTGTCTGGACGTCGTTGTGCGCGAAAAGCGGGCTCTGCATGACTTACTGACTCTCCCTCAGCCCCGGATCCGGAGGCGGTCGGTGCTGTCCTCGCTGGGCTGGACGACGACGATGCCCTGGCCGGAGAAGGCCATCTGGTAGGCCTCACCGCTGCCCCGGCCGATCAGCGACTGCGCCTTGAAGCTGCGCTTGCCCTTCACCTTCAGGTTCGGCGACCAGGCGACGAGCGCGTCCGGGTCGACGTACGTCTCGTCCTCGCCGCCGCCGCAGTCGACGACGATCGGCTTGCCCCGGGAGGTCAGCGCGACCCAGCCCTGCCCGGAGATCCTCGTGTTCCACAGCCCCTGCCCGGCGAACTTCGCGAGGCCCTTGACCCGCTCCACGCCCCAGCTGAGGTGGGCGTCGAAGGCGAGCAGGTTGGTGGCGTTGACGGAGATGCCGTCGCCGTTGAGGTTGATCACGACGACATTGGCGCCGTAGTCGGCGAGGTAGAGCAGGCCAACGCCGGTGCACTTCATCAACGGGGCGCCCTCGCCGGTGATCCAGTCGCGGGCGATCTGGCGGACGGCCGGCGGGTTGGGCTCGTACTGGATGAAGCCTTCGTAGGCGACCATCGAGCCCACGCGCGCGAGGAGGTCGTTCCCGGTCTGCATGGCGACCTTCAGCATGTGGCTGCCGTGGTTCTCCATGCGGGCGGTGACGGGTGCGGGGGCGTAGCCCGCGAGCGGCTGGTTCATGACGGGCTCCCTTTAGACCTCGTACGGCTGGACGACGATGAAGTTGCCGGGCGCGCCCCGGAACTGGAGGTTGACGCTCTCGCCGGTGTCGCCCGGGTAGGCGTTGCGGCGCATGCGGACCTGGCTGGAGACGATCACCTGGGAGGCGGCCGACCAGGCGACGACCGCGTTGCAGTCGGCGAAGGTGGTCGGCGTGACCGGCAGGACCACGGGCGTGCCGTGCGTCTTGACGACGATCGTGCCGGTGCCCTGGAACTGCATGGTGAACAGCGCACCACCGGGGATGCCGTGGCCCTCGATGCGGCGGACCTCGTAGTGGAGGCTCTCGTCGAAGGCGAGGACGTTCTCCGCGGACACGCAGATCGCGTCGCCCTGCAGTTCGACGGGGTGCACATGGGTGGCGTTCTCGGCGAGGAACACCTGGCCGTTGCCGGTGCAGCGCATCAGCTGCATCTCCTGGCCGGTGGCGTTGCCGACGATCCGCCCGGCGAATCCGGCGCCCTTGTAGCTGAAGTCGACCTTGCCCTGGTAGAGCACCATGCTGCCCTGCCGGGCCAGCACGGGCTGCCCGCCGATGCCGAGGTCGACCCGGATGAGCTTCTTGTTCTGCTGCGTCCAGCGCTGCCCGGTGGGCGTCTCCTTGAACGCCTGGAGCGCGGCCGTCACACCGGCGCCGCCCTGCGGTACTCCGGTGCCGGCGGGCTGTTGGCCGGGGACCTGCCCGTATCCCGGGGGCATGGGCGCGGGGGGCCGACCGCCGTAGGAGGGTGGCTGCTGGCCGTAGCCCGGGGGCATCGGCGCGGCGGGCTGACCGCCGTAGGAGGGCTGCTGGGGCGGCTGGCCGTACGG
Source organism: Streptomyces sp. NPDC030820 (assembly GCF_055572075.1). Classification (NCBI taxonomy): domain Bacteria; kingdom Bacillati; phylum Actinomycetota; class Actinomycetes; order Kitasatosporales; family Streptomycetaceae; genus Streptomyces; species Streptomyces sp. NPDC030820. The sequence continues at coordinate 647,594 of NZ_JBVIEB010000002.1, read as the reverse complement.
CTGCTGGGGCTGTCCGTACGGTGCGGGAGCCGGGGCCGGCGGCGGGACGGTGCCGCCCACGGGCGGGGTCATGGGGGCGATGACCGTCGGCGCGGCATGCACGTTCGGCGCGGGCGCCGGGGCGGGTGCCGGGGGCGGGGTGTGGCCCTGCGGGGTCTGTCCGGGCGGCGGTGTGAAGCCCTGCGCGGGAGTTGCTCCGGACGGCGGCGCGAAGCCCTGGGCGGCGGGCTGTGGCGCGGGGGCAGGGGCGGGCGCGGGGGCGGCCGGGGCGGCGAACGCGGGCGGGGTCGTGCCCTGGGCGGGCGGGGCGAAGCCGGGGGCGGCACCGGTCTGCGGCTGTTGCGGGGCGGCGGGCGCCTCCTCCTCCAGCACTTCGCCGCCGAAGTTCTTCAGCAGCGCCTCAAGTCCGCCGTCGAAGCCCTGCCCGACGGCCGCGAACCGCCACACGTCCTTCAGGTAGATGTCGCCGACCATCACGGCCCGCTCGGTGGAGAACTCCGCGCCGGTGAAGGAGTACCGCGCGACCTCCTCACCGCCCGCCACGATCCGCAGGTAGCCGGGGGCGATCTGCGACATCTGCCCGGCGCCGTCGATGGTCGCCGTGAAGGACAGCTTGTGGATGTGCGAGGGGATCCGGTCCAGCGTGACCCGGAACGACTCGGTGTCGCCCGCCTGGGCACCCAGCAGCTGGATGGACTCCTCCGGGGACTTCGGCTGGTTGAAGAAGACGAAGTACCGGTCGTCCGAGAGGCGCTCGTCGGCGTCCAGACCGAAGCAGCTGATGTCGAAGGTCAGCCCGGGGCCGGAGATCTGCACGCCTACGTACAGATCCGTGCCCGCCGTGAGGTCACTGATCCTGGCCTTGTGGCCGCGTTGGAATTCCCTGGCCATGCGTAACGACCGTCCCCCATCCCGAATATGAGTGCGTCGCGCCAGGCTAACGGCAAAGTCCGACAGCGGACGCAGGCGGTACAGACCCGGTACACAACCGCGCCCGGAGGGGGACGGACGGCGCCGGGCTCACCCCCCGCGCGCCCCGGGCACATGCGGCAGCCGTTCCGCGGCGACCACCCCTTCGAGGTAGCCGCGGGCCCGCTCGGTGCGCGGATACGCCTCCAGCAGCCGCCAGAAGTCCGGCCCGTGACCGGGGACCAGCAGATGGGCCAGCTCATGGCAGAGGACGTAGTCGACGACGTACTCGGGCATCCCCTGCAGCCGGTGCGAGAGCCGGATGCTGCCCTCGGCCGGGGTGCACGAACCCCAGCGCGTGTTCTGGTTGGTGACCCAGCGTACGGAGGCGGGGCGCGCCCGGCCGTCGAAGTACTGCGCCGACAGCCGCTCGGCACGCTCGGCCAGCTCGGCGTCGCCGAGCACCCGCTTGCTCTCCTGGGCAGCGAGTTTGTCGAGCATGACGGTGATCCAGCGCTGTTCCTCCGCCTTCGACATCCGGGCGGGGATCAGTACGACGGTGCGATCGCCCTCGCGGTACGCGGAGACCGTCCGGCGGCGCCGGGAACTCCTGCGGACCTCGATCGCGCTCGCCCCCGAGCCGCCGGGCGGCTGGCTCGTCGTGCTGCGCTGTGGATTTCCGGCGCGGTGCAGTGGGTCGGCGGGCACGCCCCGACGTTACCCGCTGGGCCGGGCCGAAGTCCCGGCTCCGGAAGGGTTCGATGCCGATCCCCCACCATGCGTTTGATTCCTATGATTCCTACGACTGATCCGCACATCCGGTTAAACGGGGCTCCGCACGAGCGGTTTGCCGCCACCATCCGACCGATTTGATGCGCTTTACCCGGTCGGCCTATACGACAAATACCCCCAGCCTGTGGATAACCCTCGGCGCCCGGCGGACGGGCACGGCATGCTGGCAGGCGTCGGTGGAACGTGACCGGTTCCACCGACGACGAGATGTTCGGGACGCTTTCCACGGATACGGGGGCCACACATGCATCCGGTGATGAAACCCGCGCTGCGGCGCGGCTGGCGTGATCGCGAGACCGTGCAGTTCGGGATGACCCCGGCGCACGCACTGACACTGGGACCGATGGACCCGGCCACGCGCGGCTTCCTGGATCTGCTCAACGGCACGCGCGGGCTGCCGCTGCTCCGCGAGGAGGGCCGCCGCCTGCAGCTCCCGGACGCCCATGTCGACACCCTGCTGGGACAGCTGACCCGCGCAGGCCTCGTCGACGACGCCCGCGGCGGCGGACCGGCCGCCGACGCGCTGCGCGCGAAGACGGACGTCCTGCAGCGGCTGCGCCCCGACCTCGCCGCGCTGTCCCTGACCACGGCCGAGCCCGGCGGCGCGCTCGCCCGGCTCGCCGCCCGCCGCGCACTGCGCGTCCAGGTGCGGGGCGCGGGCCGCGTCGGCGCCATGCTGGCATCGGCGCTGTCGGGCACCGGAGTCGGCGAGGTCGACGTGCGCGACGAGGGACGCGTGGAGCCTTGGGACGTGGCACCGGGCGGGCTGCCCGCCGAGTCGCTCGGCGAGCGCCGGGACACGGCGGCGCGGGCCGCCGTGCGCCGGGCAGCACCCGACCGCCCACCCCGTCGCGCCCACTCCCCCGGATCCGGCGCCCAGGACCCCGGGTTCTCCCTGGTGGTCCTCACCCCCCGGGACGAAGTCGCGGTGCACGCACCGGACCCGGCCGACGCCGAGCCGCTCATGGCCTCCGGAACGCCCCACCTGTACGCCGGTGTCGTCGAGGGCACCGGCGTCGTCGGACCGCTCGTCCTGCCCGGCGCGTCGGGCTGCGCCGGCTGTCTGCACCTCGACCGCGGCGACCGGGATCCGGCCTGGCCGCGGCTGACCGCCCAGTGGCGGTGTGCCAGGGCCCGCCGGGTCGGGGCCTGCGATCTGACGCTCGCCACGGCGGTCGCCGGACTGGCCGCGGCGCACGCGCTGGCCTTCCTCGACGGGGAGTCGCCGTCCGGCACGGGCACCCGCTGGGAGGTGACCACCCCCGGCCTGAACTGGCATGCCCGGCCGGTCCGGCCGCATCCGGCATGCGGGTGCGGCGCTGCGGACAGACCTAAAGAGGAGCACTCCTCAACCGGCGGCGAAGTACGCGCGACAATGGCGGTGCAACGGCCGTCGACGGAGCGACGACGCAAGTCAGGCGCGGCGCGGCCGACTGGGACTTGGAGGGCTCATGTCTGATCTTCCCCGGAAGGCGGTCACCCGTACCGCCAAGCTCGCCGCGCTCCCGCTCGGCTTCGCCGGCCGGGCGACCTGGGGGCTGGGCAAGCGGATCGTGGGCGAGTCCGCGGAGATCGTCGGCCGGGAACTGCAACAGCGCACGGCGGAGCAGCTGTTCAAGGTGCTGGGCGAGCTGAAGGGCGGTGCGATGAAGTTCGGGCAGGCCCTGTCCGTCTTCGAGTCCGCACTGCCCGAGGAGATCGCCGGGCCCTACCGCGCCGCGCTGACCAAGCTCCAGGAGGCGGCGCCGCCGATGCCGACCCGCACGGTGCACGCGGTGCTCGCGGAGCGGCTCGGTCCGGACTGGCGTGAGCTGTTCGAGGAGTTCGAGGACAAGCCGGCCGCGGCGGCCTCGATCGGGCAGGTGCACCGGGCCGTGTGGCACGACGGCCGCGAGGTGGCGGTCAAGGTGCAGTACCCGGGCGCCGGCGAGGCCCTGCTCTCCGACCTCGGCCAACTGAGCCGTTTCGCTCGCCTCCTGGGCCCGCTGATTCCCGGCATGGACATCAAGCCGCTCATCGCGGAGCTGAAGGACCGCGTCTCCGAGGAGCTGGACTACGAACTGGAGGCGCAGGCCCAGACCGTCCACGCGGAGGAGTTCGCGGACGACCCGGACGTGGTGGTCCCGGCGGTGGTACACCAGTGCGATCAGGTCCTGGTGACCGAGTGGATCGACGGCATCCCGCTGTCGGAGGTGATCTCGGACGGCACCCCGGAGCAGCGCGACCGCGCCGGGCAGCTCCTGGCCCGGTTCCTCTTCTCGGGCCCGGCCCGCACCGGCCTGCTGCACGCCGACCCGCATCCCGGCAACTTCCGGCTGCTGCCCGGCGGCCCGGCCGGCGAGGACGACTGGCGCCTGGGCGTCCTGGACTTCGGCACGGTCGACCGGCTGCCCGGCGGTCTGCCGACACCGATCGGCATCTCGCTCCGGATGACGCTGGACGGCGAGGCCGAGCCGGTCTACGAACTCCTCTGCGAGGAAGGATTCGTGAAGGAGTCCATAGAGCTGGACCCCGACGCGGTCCTCGACTACCTGCTGCCGATCATCGAACCGGCCCGGATCGAGGCGTTCACCTTCAACCGCACCTGGATGCGCAACCAGGCCGCCCGCATCGCCGACCCCCGCTCCCCCGCCTATCAGCTGGGCAAGCGGCTCAACCTGCCGCCCGCCTATCTGCTGATCCACCGGGTGACCCTGAGCACCATCGGCGTCCTGTGCCAACTGGGAGCGACGGTACGGCTCCGCGAGGAGCTGGAGGACTGGCTGCCCGGGTTCGTCCCCGACATGCCCGAGGACGAACTGGCGGACGACGAACTGCCCGAGGAGGAGCCTGCGGCGGAGGCGTGATCGGGGGTGCCTCCGATCGGGTGACCGGCGTTTCTTGAAAGTGGGGCGGGAGGGGAGGGGGAGGGGGCGGGGGGAGGGGCCCCCAAGAAGCGGCTCACCACCAGGACGAGTCCAGCCGCCCCTCGATCGCCCTCAGGTTCTCCCTGGAGCAGGTGTCGCAGAAGTACTGGCGGACGCCGTTCTCCACGGAGCAGGTCCAGGTGGCCGGCTGGGGGCCTTCGGCGGGGGTTCCGCAGCGGGCGCACACGAGCACGCGGCGCTCCGGGGTGGAGCCGCCCTGATCACTTCGTCCGGGAAGACTCGTCACCTGGCGACGATAACTCCGCAGGCGGCGGAACGCCGTACAACGCACCGCGGGGACCGGTCCGTTCAGCCGGACCGGCCCCCGCTCAAGAAGGCTTCGCCTCCCGGGCCGGGAGGCCACCGCTTCTGCAGGTGTGATCGTTACTGCATGACCGCCATGGCGAGCGCGCGCCGGGCGCGCAGCGAGGCGCGCTCGGCCCGGCGCTGCATCCGCTGGGCGACCGCCAGGCGCACGGCCCGGCGTTCCCGCGCGGCGCCATGGAGTCGCTCGTGCATATGCGCACGAGCCAGGGCTTCTTGCATGAGTTGCATCTCTCGGGTCCTGTTCTGGCGCGCTTCGGTCGCGCCGGTGGTGGTGACGTCTGGAGTCGCGGAGCCTGCGGGCTCGCTGGTGGACGGCTTCATCGGGGCCTGCTTCTGGGGGTCGTGCGTGAGGGGACGGTCGATCGTTCCTGCGGTGTTCATGCCGTGACCGGGTTCTTCCGCGGGCGACCACGCGGCCGCTTCCGGGCGACGACGACACCCTGGACGAACAGCTCGCCACCCCAGACGCCCCAGGGCTCACGCCGCTCCTTGGCGCCGGCGAGGCAGGCCTCGATCAGCGGGCAGGTGCGGCAGAGGGACTTGGCGTACTCGACGTCGGCCGGCGACTCGGCGAAGAAGACCTCCGGGTCGTAGGAGCGGCAGGGGACGGGTACGCCGAGGTTCTCGATGGCGTCGTCGAGCGCGGTGAGCGCGGTGAGGGGGGTCAAGGTGGAGTCCTCCGTGAGGCCGGGCGGGGGGATCGTTTGCGAAGGCGGTACGGACGGGGCGTGCGCTTCGAGTTGCACGGTTGGTCTTCCTCGTCTGGTCGGTCCGGCCGGTTGACCGGGTGTCGGCTTGGTACCGGGTTCTTTTCTTGTCCCGAGGCCCCTTCGCTCCGTCGTCCCCGTTCGGGGAAAACAGAAGGGCCGCGGATCCCGGATGGGGTTCCGCGGCCCTGAAGGCGCCGGCCTGATCGGATCAGGCTGGATCACTCCAGGGTTCTGGCCCACGGAAGGCCCACATCAGGTGGTGCTGCGTCGTCTGCTTCCGGAATCCGGCACCGGCCGCCGCAAAGGCATAGGCCTGCGCCTGTGCCGCTACCGCTTCCAGTGCCTTGGTCGGTCGCTCATTGCGCTCACGGACGGGGAGGCCCGTGACAGCGAGGGAGGACGCCGGACGGTCGGCACGAATGCCGGACAGACCGGTGCCCTGGTGGGAGGCGCCGAGCATGCACAGGGAGACGGTCGAGCGATCGGTCAGTTTGGCCGTGCTGATGGTGCTGGTGTTGATGCTGATCACTGGACTCGCCTCCTCTCGGCGTCTCAAGGGACTGGGGTGAACCAGTCCGTTCGGATATGCAAGTACATCACGGAGCAGGGCCCTTCGAGAAGGCCGCTGCTTCCGTGCCTAGAACCTATGGGGATCGCTGGGCATGCGCAAACTATTTTTTCGACGAGTTCGTGTCAGTCGCCCTCGTCGCCTTCCCCGACCTCGTGGCCTGCGCAGATGGCCAGAACGTCGGTTCCGTAGCTGCGCAGCTTGCGGCTGAGGACACCGGGGATGCGGGAGAGTTCGGCGGAACTCTCGGGCCGCGCCTCGGCGATGGCCATCAGAGTGCGGTCGGTGAAGACGCAGAAGTCCGGCTGTCCGCTGCGCTGGGCCTGGACCGCCCGCCACTCCCGCAGCCGTGCGTAGAGCCCTTCGTCCATGTCCGAGGGGCAGTCCTCACAGCGCATCAGCTTCATCTCGCCGGCGTCGGTGAGCGTGCGGCCGCAGACCCGGCAGCGGGCGGGGGTGCGCTGGGTTCGCCGGGGAGCGGCGAGGGTGCCGGTGCTGGTCCCGCGCTCGATGCCTCCGGCGACGGCGGTGCCGGCGTGGCCGACGGTGGGGGTGGTGCCGGGGCGCAGACCGTCGAGGAAGTGGCTGGGTCTGCGGTTGGGGCGGGTGCCGGGTGAGCGGGACAGCGCCCAGGAGAGGTGGAGCCGTTCCCGCGCCCGGGTGACGCCGACATAGAGCAGCCGGCGTTCCTCCTCGATCTGCTCGTCGGTCCTGGCGTAGGTGATGGGCAGCATGCCCTCGGTGATGCCGACCAGGAAGACGACGTCCCACTCCAGGCCCTTGGCGGCGTGCAGGGAGGCGAGGGTGACGCCCTGGACGGTCGGGGCGTGCTGGGCGTTCGCCCGCTCGTCGAGTTCCGCCACGAAGTCGCCGAGGGTGGCGCCGGGTCTGGCGGCGGCGAGGTCGTGGGCGAGGCCGACGAGGGCGGCGAGTGACTCCCAGCGTTCTCTGACGGCGCCGGAGCCGGCCGGGGGCTCGGTGGTCCAGCCTTCTCCGGACAGGACGGCACGCACCTGGGAGGGCAGGTCCACGGCGTCGTCCAGCAGGGAGTCGTTGCCGCCGAAGCGGGCCGCGCCGCGCAGGGCGATGCCGGCCTTGCGCACCTCGGGCCGGTCGAAGAAGCGCTCCGCGCCGCGCAGCTGGTAGGGGACGCCGGCGTCGGCGAGGGCCTGCTCGTAGGTCTCGGACTGGGCGTTCGTACGGAACAGCACGGCGATCTCGGCGGCCGGGACGCCCGCGTCGATCAGCTCGCGGATGCGGCGGGCGGCGCCTTCGGCCTCGGCCGGTTCGTCCGTGTATTCGGTGTAGACGGGCTCGGGGCCGGGGGCCCGCTGGGAGACCAGTTCCAGCCGGTGGTCGGCGGCGCGGCCGCGGGCCTGGGCGAGCAGGCCGTTGGCGAGGTGAACGACTTGGGGGGTGGAGCGGTAGTCACGGACGAGTTTGACGACGGTGGCGCCGGGGTGCCGGGTGCGGAAGTCGAGGAGGTGGTCGGGCGTTGCTCCGGTGAACGAGTAGATCGTCTGGCTGGCGTCACCGACGACGCACAGGTTGTCGCGGTCGCCGAGCCAGAGTTCCAGCAGCCGTTGCTGCAGGGGGCTGACGTCCTGGTACTCGTCGACGACGAAGTGCTGGTACTGCGCGCGGACCTGTTCGGCGATGTCGTGCCGGTCCTGGAGGACGGCGACGGTCAGCAGCAGGACGTCCTCGAAGTCGATCACGGCGCGGTCGCGCTTGAGGTCTTCGTAGGCCGCGTAGAGGTGGGCGATCTCGGTGGGGTCGCGCGGGGCCTCGCGGCCGGCCTTCGCGGCCGCGTACGGGTAGTCGGCGGGGATGGTCTGGGTGACCTTGGACCATTCGATCTCGGCGGTGACGTCCCGCAGCTCGCCCCGGTCGAGCCGGGTGCCCAGGCGTGCGGCCGCGTCGGCGACGAGCTGGATCTTGCGGTCGACGAGCCGGGGCATGCCGCCACCGATCGCTTTCGGCCAGAAGTACTGGAGCTGGCGCAGCGCCGCGGAGTGGAAGGTGCGAGCCTGGACGCCGTGGGCGCCGAGCTGGCGCAGCCGGCCGCGCATCTCTCCGGCGGCGCGGTTGGTGAAGGTGACGGCGAGCACGCTGGGGGGCTGGAGGATGCCGGCGCGTACGCCGTAGGCGATGCGGTGGGTGATCGCCCGGGTCTTGCCCGTGCCCGCTCCGGCCAGGACGCACACCGGGCCGTGCAGGGCGGTGGCCACCGCGCGCTGCTCGGGGTCGAGCCCTTCGAGCACCGCGTCGGCAGAGTCCGGTGCCTGCGGGAAGAGGGGGGAGTGCGTTGCTGCTGTCACACCGCCATGCTGCCAGGTCGCCCGGGACCGCCGTGCCGGTTGTCCACAGGCGGGCACAGATAGTCGTATGAATGCGGCAGGCGTCACAGCCGCTTGTGGATACCCCGGGCGGGAATGGCGGGCGGCTCGCGTACGTTCTTCCCCCCGGACGATTTTCCGAGCTGCCTGAGGAGCGCGAGAGACATGCAGGGCACTGTGACGATGTACAGCACGACTTGGTGCGGCTACTGCCGGCGGCTGAAGAGCCAGCTGGACCGGGAGGGCATCGCCTACACCGAGATCAACATCGAGCAGGACCCGGAGTCCGCCGCTTTCGTGGAGAAGGCGAATGGCGGAAACCAGACGGTCCCGACCGTGCTCTTCGCGGACGGCAGCACGCTGACGAACCCGTCGCTCGCCCAGGTGAAGCAGAAGCTCGCCGCCTGACGCGCCGCGGGTTTCCGCGGTGACCGCGCGGCAGGGCGGCCCCTGAGATCGTCAGGGGCCGCCCTGCTGTGTCTCAGACGAAGCTGCGTGTCGGCAGCGGCTTGCCGTACCACATCTCGATCAGGCGGGCCGCGATGGAGATGCCGTAGGGCGGCAGCACCTCGCCGGACTCGAAGGCGTCGTGCAGTTCCTCGCGGGAGAACCAGCGGGCCTCGTGGATCTCGTCGCCGTCGACGTCGATCTCCGTCGAGGTGGCACGGGCCATGAAGCCGAGCATCAGGCTGGACGGGAAGGGCCAGGGCTGGCTGGCGACGTACTCCACGGAGCCGACGGTGACGCCGACCTCCTCCGACACCTCGCGGCGCACCGCCTGCTCGATGGACTCGCCGGGTTCGACGAAGCCGGCGAGCGTGGAGAAGCGGCCCTCGGGCCAGTGGACCTGGCGGCCGAGCAGGATGCGGTCGTCCGCGTCGGTCACGGCCATGATCACGGCCGGGTCGGTGCGCGGGTAGTGCTCGGCGCCGCAGGCCGGGCAGCGGCGGATGTGACCGGCGGCGGCGATGACCGTGCGTTCGCCGCAGCGGGAGCAGAAGCGGTGGGTGCGCTGCCAGTTCTCCAGGCCGACCGCGTGCACCATCAGCCCGGTGTCGCGCGGCGAGAGCAGCAGGCCGGCCTCCCGCAGCCCGGCGGGGCGGGCGGACTGGTCGATACGGCCGGGCAGCGCGTCCTTCTGGAGTGCGAAGTAGCTGACGCCGTCCTCGTCGATGCCGAGGAAGTAGCGGTGCGCCTCGGTGAGCGGGGCCTCGAAGGAGGGGGTCATGACGAGTTCGGTGCGGCCGTCCGGGGCCTCGTCGATGAGCACCTGGCCGCCGGAGACCACGAAGCAGCGGGTCGTGGGGTGGCTCCATGCCGCAGCCAGCCAGGCCTCGTCGAGCCGGTGGTGGGCGGCGCGGTCGATGCCGCTCGGGGCGGTCAGCGTGATGGGTCGATCGGCTGTGTCGTCGGTCCAGGTGGTCACGGGTGCTTCCAACTCCCCCAGTGCAGCGGTTCGTTCGGCGGGCGGTTCGGCGGGACGTGGGCGGGAGGGCACCGGGCCGGGCGCGGGTGGGACGGGCGGGACGGTCCTTCCAGTGTGCCCCGCGCGCGTTGCCCTCCCGTACGGCACCGGCCGGTCAGGGCGTGTGACGCCAGTGCTCGGCCAGGTCACCCCACAGGTAGGCGCTGGTCTCGACGCCTTTGAGGAGGAGGTCCAGCTCGACCTTTTCGTTCGGGGCGTGCCAGCCGTCGGAGGGGACGGAGATGCCCAGGAAGAGCACGGGTGCGCCGAGGACCTCCTGGAGGTCGGCGGCGGGTCCGGAGCCGCCCTCGCGGGTGAAGCGGACCGACTTCTCGAAGGCGCGGCCCATGGCGCGGACCACGGACTGCAGTGCGGGGTGGTCGAGGGGTGTCAGGCACGGGCGGGTGGCCGCGCCGAAGCCGATCTCGTACCGGATCCCGGCGGGCACCTGTGTCTCGGCCCAGGTGCGGACGGCCTTCTCGAGGTGGTCGGGGTCCTGGCCGGCGACCATCCGGAAGGACAGCTTCACCATGGCCGAGGAGGGGATGATCGTCTTGCTGCCGGGGCCCTGGTAGCCGCCGCCGATGCCGTTGACCTCGGCGGTCGGGCGGGCCCAGATGCGTTCGAGGGTGCTGTATCCGGCCTCGCCGTGGGTGGCGCGGGACTTGGCGGTGTCCAGCCAGCGCTGCTCGTCGAAGGGCAGCTCGGCGAAGAGTTCGCGCTCGCGGTCGGTCAGCTCCACGATGCCGTCGTAGAAGCCGGGGATCGCCACGCGCGCGTGCTCGTCGTGCAGGGCGGCGACCAGGCGGGCGGCGGCGGTGGCCGGGTTGGGTACGGCGCCGCCGAAGGAGCCGGAGTGGATGTCCTGGTCGGGGCCGTACAGCCGGATCTCGCACTCGGCGAGGCCGCGCATGCCGGTGCAGACGGTCGGGGTGTCCTCGGACCACATGCCGGTGTCGGAGACGATCACGGCGTCGGCGGCGAGCCGTCCCGCGTGCTCCTCGACCAGGGCCCGGAAGTGCGGGGAGCCGGACTCCTCCTCGCCCTCGATCAGCAGCTTCAGGTTGACCGCGGGGGCGGTGCGGCCGGTGGCGGCGAGGTGGGCGCGGACGCCGAGTGTGTGGAAGAACACCTGGCCCTTGTCGTCGGCCGCCCCGCGCGCGTAGAGCCGGTTTCCGCGGACGACCGGCTCGAAGGGGTCGCTGTCCCAGCCGTCCTCGCGGGCGGCGGGCTGCACGTCGTGGTGGCCGTAGACGAGGACGGTGGGTGCCTCGGGATCGCCGGAGGGCCACTCGGCGAAGACGGCCGGGGCGCCGGGGGTCTGCCAGACCTCGGCGGTCGGGAAGCCGGTCTCCTTGAGCTTGGCGGCGAGCCAGTCGGCGCTGCGCCGCACGTCGAGCGCGTGGTCGGGCTGGGCCGACACGGAGGGGATGCGCAGCCATGCCGCGAGGTCGTCGAGGAAGGCGGCGCGGTGCTGCTCGATGTACGCGCGGACGGCGCTGTCCGGGGTCTGGCTCATGCTCACGAGCCTATCGGCCCCCACCGACATCCTCGGCGGGCGGTTCGTCACACTCAGGTTGCCAGGTGCGCCGTTTCGGCGTCTTCCGTGAGGAGCCGTTCCAGGGCGGCCCGGTCCGGCAGGTCCCGCGGCCGTACGACCTCGCCGGTGCGCACGTACAGGAAGGCGGCCGTGACGGACTCCGGGGGCACGCCCTGCTGCTCGGCCCAGGCCAGCCGGTACACGGCGAGCTGGAGCGGGTCGGCGGTGCGGGTGCGGCTGGTCTTCCAGTCGACGATCTCGTACGTCGCCCCGTCGCCGTCGCCGTGTTTGTAGACCGCGTCGATGCGGCCCCGTACGACGCGGCCGGCGAGGGTGAGCTGGAAGGGCGCTTCGACGCGGTAGGGGGTGCGCCGGGCGTACTCGGTGCGTTCGAAGGCCTCCTTCAGGGCTTCCAGGTCCTGTTCGTCGGCGATCTCGGCGTCGCTGCCCGGCAGCTCGTCCGGTTCCAGCAGGGGCAGCGTCAGTTCCTCGAAGCGGGTTTCGACCCAGGCGTGGAACCGGGTGCCCCGGCGCGCGGCCGGTTGCGGAGGGCGTGGCATGGGGCGTGCGAGTTCCTGCGCGAGCCCGTCCGGGTCCTCGGCCAGGCGCAGCAGCTGGGAGGCGGTGAGCGTGGCGGGCAGCGGGACGTCGGTGACGGTCTGCCGGGCGCGCAGCAGTTCTCCACTGAGCGCGTCCAGGTCACGGTCCCAGGAGGCGATGGTGCGGGCCTCCTCGGGGGTGAGAGAGGTCTCGGGTGCGGGATCGGGGGTGCGCGGAGCGCGTGCGCCGGGCGCGGGCGCCTGGTGGGGAACGGCCGGCCGCCCGGCGCTCCAGGAGTGCCGGCTGTCGGGATCGTGCGCATCGGGGCCGCCGTCGTCGTACGGGAACTCGTCCCCGTACGGATCCTCGGGCATGTCCTCGTGCGGTTGCTCGCCGTACGGGTCCTGGTCGTACCCGTCCTCTTCGTCCGGGGGCGGGGGCCAGTCCGGGTCGTCGAGGGCGGCGGGGTCGTGGGCGGCCGGCGGGTGGGTGGTGTCCTGGGCGGCGAGGGCGTCCAGGTGGGCGAGGACGGTCTCGGCGGCCGCGCGGCGGCGGGCCAGGGCGGCGGCGTCCAGCGGGAGCGGCCACACCTGGTCGGCGCCGGCCGTGTGCAGGGCGGGATTCTCCGCGTCCTCGGCGGGTTCCTCGGCCCAGGCCTCGATCTCGCCGTGTCCGGCGGCGCAGTGGTCGTGGAGGGCCTGGAGGAAGTCGGAGGGGCCGCGTGGCTTCTTCTGGCTGGGCCCCCACCAGTGGCCGGAGCCGAGCAGCAGCGAGCGGGGGCGGGTGAAGGTGACGTAGCCGAGGCGGAGCTCCTCGGTGTGCTGGTGGTCCTTCATGGCCTCGTGGAAGGCCTTCATGCCGCGCGCGTCCCAGCTGTCGACGTCGGGCAGGGTGTCGGTGTCGCCGCGCAGGGCGTGCGGCACCACCTTGGCCTGCGCGGTCCATTTCTCGCGGCCCTGTGCGCTGGGGAAGGTGCCCTTGACCAGTCCGGGTACGGCCACGACGTCCCACTCCAGGCCCTTGGACTTGTGGGCGGTGAGCACCTTGACGGTGTTCTCGCCGCCGGGCAGGGCGTTGTCGAGGCCCTTCTCGTACTGCGCGGCGGTGCGCAGGAAGCCGAGGAAGGCGAGCAGGGTGGCCTCGCCGTCGCTCGCCGCGAAGGACGCGGCGACGTCCAGGAAGTTGGACAGGGTCTCGCGGCGGCGGGCGGCCAGGGCGTGCGGGGACGCCGACAGCTCCACCTCCAGGCCGGTGACGGCGAGCACGCGGTGCAGGACGTCCATCAGCGGGTCGGACAGCGAGCGGCGCAGGTCGCGCAGTTCGGCGGCGAGGCGCGCGAAGCGCACGCGCGCGTCCGGCGAGAACGGCAGGCCGTCGTCGTCCGCCTCGGCGTCCATGGGTGCTTCGAGGAAGGTGTCGAGGGCGTCCGCGAGCGAGATCACCTCGGCCGGGTCGACCCCTTCGACGGCGGCGGCGAGCCGGCGGTCGGGGTCGTCGGTGTCGTCCACGCGTGCGTGGGCGACCAGCAGGCGGGCGCGGCGGCCCAGCAGGGCGAGGTCGCGGGGGCCGATGCGCCAGCGCGGGCCGGTCAGCAGGCGGACCAGGGCGGCGTTGGCGCCGGGGTCCTGCAGGACCTCGCAGACGGCGACGAGGTCGGCGACCTCGGGCAGGTGCAGCAGCCCGGACAGGCCGACCACCTCGACGGGGACGTCCCGTGCCACGAGGGCGCCCTGGATCTCGGCGAAGTCGGTCGCTGTGCGGCACAGTACGGCGATCTCTCCGGGGGCCGTGCCGGTGTGCACGAGGTGGGCGATCGAGTCGGCGATCCAGTCGATCTCCTCGGCGTGGGTGGGCAGCAGCGCGCAGCGGACCGTGCCGTCGTACTCGGCGCCGGGGGCCGGGCGCAGGGCCTCCACGCCCGCGTGCATGGCGCGCAGGGGTTCGGCGAGGCCGTTGGCGAGGTCGAGGAGGCGGCCGCCGCTGCGGCGGTTCTCGCTGAGAGCCTGCCGGGTGGCTCGGCGGCCGTCGGCGTGCGCGAAGTGCGCGGGGAAGTCGTCGAGGTTGGCGACGGAGGCGCCGCGCCAGCCGTAGATGGCCTGGCAGGGGTCGCCGACCGCGGTCACGGGATGTCCCGTACCGCCGCCGAACAGGCCGGCGAGCAGGACGCGTTGGGCGACGGAGGTGTCCTGGTACTCGTCCAGGAGCACCACGCGGAACTCCTCGCGCAGCAGCCGGCCCACCTCGGGGATGCGGGCGAGGCGGGCGGACAGGGCGATCTGGTCGCCGAAGTCGAGCAGGTCGCGTTCGCGTTTGGCCGTCCGGTAGCGGCGGACGAGGTCGGCGAGTTCACGGCGGGCGGCGGCCGTCTCGGGGACCTTGAGCAGATCGGCGTTGGTGAGTTTGGCGCTCTGGAGGGTGCGCAGCAGGTCGGCGTCCCAGGAGCGCAGTTCCTCGGGGTCGACGAGGTGTTCGGCGAGTTCGGAGTCGAGGGCGAGCAGGTCGCTGACGAGGTCGGCGAAGGAGCGGGTCAGCGCGGGGTAGGGGCCGGGGGCCTCGCGCAGCACGCGCGCGGCGAGCTGGTAGCGGGTGGCGTCGGCGAGCAGCCGGGAGGTGGGCTCCAGGCCGAGGCGCAGTCCGTGGTCGGTGAGGAGGCGGCCGGCGAAGGCGTGGTACGTCGAGATGACCGGCTCGCCGGGCGGGTTGTCCGGGTCGATGACGTCCGGGTCGGTGACGCCGGCCTTGATCAGGGCCTTGCGGACGCGTTCGGCCAGCTCGCCGGCGGCCTTGTTGGTGAAGGTCAGGCCGAGGACCTGTTCGGGGGCGACCTGGCCGGTGCCGACCAGCCAGACCACGCGGGCGGCCATCACGGTGGTCTTGCCCGACCCGGCTCCGGCCACGATCACCTGCGGGGCGGGCGGCGCGGTGATGCAGGCCGTCTGCTCCGGGGTGAACGGGATGCCGAGGAGCTCTTTGAGCTGCTCGGGGTCGGTGATGCGGGCGGGCATGTCGCAAAAGGCTAGCGGCGGGGACTGACAGTCGAGCCCGGGTCGGCCGTCCGGGGAGGAAGAAGCGCAGGTCAGCCCCTGTGGTGCCGTGCGTCACTCCGGTATCTCCCGGTGGACTCCGGCAGCTCCCGGTGGCTCACTCGACCACGTGCCGTCCCTCGGGGCGGGCGCTGCACGAGGCCCGGAACGCGCAGTGCGTGCAGTGCTGGCCGGTGTTCGGCGCGAACCTCTCGTCGAGGACCTTGCCGGCGGCGGTGGCCAGCAGCTCGCCGACCCACTCCCCCGACAGCGGCTCCTGGGTCTGCGTCCTGGGCAGGCTGTCGCCGCCGTCGCGTTTGGCGGCGCCCTGCCTGAGGTGCACCAGTTCGGCGCCGCCGGGTTCGGGACGTGTGCCGTCGAAGGCCTCGTCGACGGCGCCTTCCTGGACGGCGAGCTGGTAGACGGCGAGCTGGGGGTGGCGGGCCACCTCGGCGGCGCTGGGTGCCTGTTTGCCGGTCTTGAAGTCCACCACGTAGGCGCGGCCCTCGGCGTCCGTCTCCACACGGTCCATCTGGCCGCGGATGCGGACCTGGTAGTCGCCCGCTTCGAGGGTGACGTCGAAGTCCTGCTCGCTCGCGACCGGGGTGCGCCCGGTGCGGTCCAGCACGTGCCAGTTCAGGAAGCGTTCGAGCGCCACGCGCGCGTTGTCCTTCTCCTGCTGCGACTTCCAGGGCGCGTCGAAGGCGAGCGCGTTCCACACCGAGTCCAGGCGCTCCATGAGGACGTCGAGGTCGGCCGGGGTACGGCCGGAGGCGACCTCGTCGGCGAGGACATGGACGACGTTGCCGAAGCCCTGTGCGGTGGTGGCCGGGGCGTCGGCCTTCACCTCGCGGCCCAGGAACCACTGGAGCGCACAGGTGTTGGCGAGCTGGTCGAGGGCGCTGCCGGAGAGCACGACCGGCCGGTCGCGGTGGCGCAGCGGCACCTTGCTCTCCGTCGGCTCGTACATGCCCCACCAGCGGTAGGGGTGCGCGGAGGGCACCAGCGGGCGGCCGTCCTCGTCGGCGAGAGCGGCGAGCCGGGCCAGGCGGCGGGCGGCGGCCTCGCGCAGGGCGGCGGACGCGCGCGGGTCGACCGTGGTGGCGCGCAGCTCGGCGACGAGCGCGGCCACGGACAGCGGGCGGCGGGGGCGGCCGGTGACGTCCTTCGGCTCGACGCCGAGCTCGGTCAGGAAGCGGGACGGCTGGTCGCCGTCGTCGGCCGGTGCCTTCACCGCGGTGACGACGAGGCGTTCACGCGCGCGTGTGGCGGCCACGTAGAACAGCCTGCGCTCCTCGGCGAGCAGTGCGCCCGGGGTGAGCGGTTCGGCGAGTCCGTCGCGGCCGATGCGGTCGGCCTCCAGGAGGGAGCCGCGTCGGCGGAGGTCGGGCCACAGGCCCTCCTGGACACCGGCGACGACGACCAGCCGCCACTGCAGGCCCTTGGCGCGGTGCGCGGTCATCAGCCGGACGGCGTCGGGGCGTACCGCGCGGCGCGCGAGCGTGTCGGCGGCGATGTCCTCGGCCTCGATCTCCTCCAGGAAGTTCAGCGTGCCACGGCCTCCGGTGCGCTCCTCCGCGCGCGCGGCGGTGGCGAACAGCGCGCACACGGCATCCAGGTCCCGGTCGGCGTTGCGGCCGGCCGCGCCGCCGCGCCGGGCGGCCCGTTCCAGACGCGTCGGCCATGGCGTGCCCTCCCACAGGTCCCACAGCGCCTCCTCGGCCGTACCGCCGCCCGCGAGGCGCTCGCGGGCTTTGCGCAGCAGCGCGCCGAGGCGCTGGGCCCCGCGCGCGTACGCCGGGTCGTGCACGGCCAGGCGCTCGGGTTCGGCGAGCGCCTGGGCGAGCAGTACGTCGGAGGGGGGCGGCAGCGGGTTGCCGGCCGCCCGCTCCTCCTCGCGCAGGGCGCGGCCGAGGCGGCGCAGGTCGGCCGGGTCCATACCGGCGAGAGGGGAGGCGAGCAGGGTGAGCGCGGTCTCGGTGTCGAGCCAGGAGAGGTCCGGGGCCGGCTCTGCGGTCTCTTCGGGGGCGGCGTCCTCGGGAGCGGCGTCCGCGTCGGCCTCTTCGCAGGCGGTTCCCTCGGGTTCGTCAGCAGGGGAGAACGCGCTCGCGTTCTCCTCGTGGCGCCGGGCCTCCGCCGTGGCCACCGCGCGCAGGGCCGTCAGCAGCGGGGCCACCGCCGGCTCGTGGCGCAGGGGCAGGTCGTCGCCGTCGATGTCCAGCGGAACACCGGCCGCGGTGAGGGCGCGGCGGAGGGTCGGCAGGGTGCGGGAGCCGGCCCGGACCAGGACGGCCATGTCGCTCCAGGCGATGCCGTCCTCCAGATGTGCGCGGCGCAGGATGTCCGCGATGTTGTCCAGTTCTGTACCGGCCGTCGGGTACGTGTAGGCCTCGACGCGGCCCCCGTCCCGTACGGCGGCCGGCTCGCGGTGGGCGCGGACCTTGTCGGCGGGCAGCCGGGGCAGCGGCATGCGCTGGGTGATCAGCCGGGTGGCGGCCAGCAGGGCGGCACCGGAACGACGGGAGGTGCGCAGCACCTCGACGGGGGCGGGGCGGCCGTCCGCGCGCGGGAAGGCCGCCGGGAAGTCGAGGATGCCGTTCACGTCGGCACCCCGGAAGGCGTAGATCGACTGGTCGGGGTCACCGAAGGCGACCAGGGTCCGTCCGCCGCCGGCCAGCGCGTGCAGGAGCCGTACCTGGGCGGGGTCGGTGTCCTGGTACTCGTCGACGTACACGGCGTCGTACTGGGCGGCGAGCCGTGCGGCGGTCTCCGGGCGGCGGGCGAGCAGGACCGCGCGGTGGACCAGTTCCGCGTAGTCGATCACGCCCTGCATGTCGAGCACGTCCAGGTACTCGGCGAGGAACGCGGCGGCGGCGCGCCAGTCGGGGCGGCCGATACGGCGGGCGAAGGCGTCCAGTGCGCCGGGGCCGAGGCCCAGCTCGCGACTGCGGGCGAGGACCGCGCGGACCTCGTCGGCGAAGCCCCGTGTGGTCAGGCAGGCGCGCAGCTCGTCGGGCCAGCGCACATGCGCCAGTCCGAGCCGCTGCAGTTCCGGCTGCCCGGCGAGCAGCTCGCGGACGGTGACGTCCTGTTCCGGGCCGGAGAGCAGCCGCAGCGGCTCGGTGAACAGGCCGCTGTCCTGGTGGGCGCGCACGAGTGCGTAGCAGTACGAGTGGAACGTGGTCGCGCGGGGCGCGCGGGCGGCGCCGATGCGCAGGGCCATGCGGTCGCGCAGGTCGACGGCGGCCTTGCGGCTGAACGTCAGCACCAGGATGCGCTCGGGGTCGGCGCCGCGGGCGATCCGCGCGGCCACGGACTCGACGAGGGTGGTGGTCTTGCCGGTGCCGGGTCCGGCGAGGACGAGCAGGGGTCCGCCGTGGTGGTCAACCACGGCGCGCTGTGCCGCGTCCAGACGAGGGGGGTCCATGGCGGCCGGCGGGGTACGGACCAGTCGGTAAGCGCCACGGCCCCCCTGCCGCACCGGGGGGTGCGGCAGGCGCCTGGTGGAGGAGGAGCTCACGTGATCGGCCGGTCCTGGTGTTCGTGCTGGTGGGCGGGCGGTCATGCGCGCGAGGCGGTGACCGCGGAGTGAGGGGGACGCGTGCAGCCGACACTACGCCGCCGCACCGGACGGAAGCAGGGCTTCCGCTTCTTCCCTCGCGGCGCTCATGCCACGCGCGTCCCACAACCCACGAACGTACGTCATGCCACGGACGTCCCCCATATCACCCGTACGGGCTACAGGCTCTCCCCGAGGGCATCGAATGGCGGAAGCTGTCAGGTGTGACCCACCGCGCCCGTCCCGCCGTCCCATCGGGCCCGCCGCATGTCGATCCGCGGCAGATGCCCCTCGGCACTCCTGGCCGCCTCCTTCAGCGGCGTGCCCTCCGCGCGGTAGTGAGCGAGCGCGCGCAGTTCGTGGCCGGGCAGCAGCACCCCGTCGGCACGTACCACCCGCCACCACGGGACGGCGCCTCCGTAGAGCGACATCACCCGGCCGACCTGACGCGGTCCGCCTTCCTCGAGCCACTCGGCGACATCGCCGTACGTCATGACCCGCCCCGGCGGGATCCGCTCGGCGACCTCGAGGACCCGCTCGGCGTACTCCGGCAACGCGTGCGCGTACTCCTCGCGGGTGTCCTCGGCAGGGCTCTGCTCGCTCATTCGACCCATCCTGCCGCACCCCACCGACATCGCGGCGCGGACCGCGAGGAACGGCCCTCTCGCCCACGGACGGCGCTTCCGGCAGACTGTGCGCCCGCGCATCCGCACCCTGATGCCCCCGTGTGCCGGTCGGGCATGCCACCATCGTGCGGGCGGTGACTGGTGATACGAGACCAAGAAGAGACCATGAAGCAGCAGGGCGTGCACCCCGAAGGCGCGGCGGGCACCCCTGACGCCGCCGCGCGCCCCGACACCGCCGGCGGCGCGGAGGACGACGGCCCGCGCGCGCCCGAGAACAGCGCAGACGACAGCACGCGCGCGCGTGAGAACAGCGCAGACCGCAGCACGCGCGCGCGTGAGAACAGCGCGGCCGACGGAAACGACGACACCGAGGGAGCGCACGTCCCGGAGAACACGCCCCCCGGCCACGGTCCCCGCGCAGACGACGATCCGCACGCCGAGGCCGTGGAGGGCGACGAACCGCTGCTCCCCGCGCGCGTGCACCGCCCCTCGGACCTCATGCGGCTCCTGGTGGGCATGCTCGCCATCGTGGTGCTGCTCGCGATCGCCGCGTTCGCGCACGGCACCACCTCCGGCTTCGAGCAGGACATCCACAAGGGCACCGGTCAGGCCCCCGACCTGCTCATCAAGATCGCGGGTCTGGCGTCCAGCATCGCGATCCTGCTGGTGCCGGTCGCCTTCGCGATCGAGCGGCTGATCAAACGCGACGGGCTGCGCATCGCCGACGGCGTCCTCGCGGCGGTCCTCGCCCACGGAGTGACCCTCGCGACGGACCTGTGGGTCGCGAGGGCCGCCCCGGACTCGATCCAGGAGGCGCTCACCCAGCCCTCCCCGGGCGACATCCACGCCCTCACCGACCCCGTGCACGGCTATCTGGCACCCGTCATCGCCTACATGACGGCCGTCGGCATGTCCCGCAGACCCAGATGGCGGGCGGTGCTGTGGATCGTGCTGCTGCTCGACGCGTTCTCGATGCTGGTCACCGGCTACACGACCCCGTTCTCGATCATCCTGACGGTGCTCATCGGCTGGACCATCGCCTACGGCACCCTGTACGCGGTCGGCTCCCCCAACGTCCGCCCCACCGGGCAGACCCTGATGGCGGGCCTCAGGCACGTCGGCTTCCACCCCGTCAGCGCGGCCCGCGAGGAGGCCGTGGAGACGGAGAACGGCGACCGCGGCCGGCGCTACTTCGTCACCCTGGAGGACGGCCCGCCGCTGGACGTCACGGTCGTGGACCGGGAACAGCAGGCTCAGGGCTTCTTCTACCGCGCGTGGCGCAATCTCACCCTGCGCGGCTTCGCCACCCGCTCCAGCCTCCAGTCGCTGCGCCAGGCGCTGGAACAGGAGGCGCTGCTGGCGTACGCGGCGATCGCGGCCGGCGCCAACGCGCCCAAGCTGATCGCCACCTCCGAACTCGGCCCCGACGCCGTCATGCTCGTCTACGAGCACACCGGCGGGCGCACGCTGGACTCGCTGGCCGACGAGGAGATCACCGACGAGCTGCTGCGCAACACCTGGCACCAGGTGCAGGCGCTGCAGTCGCGGCGCATCGCACACCGCAGGCTCGCAGGTGACGCCATTCTGGTGGATCGTTCCGGCAGAGTGATCCTCACCGAACTGCGAGGCGGTGAGATCGCGGCCGGCGAGCTGCTGCTGCGCATGGACGTGGCCCAGCTGGTCACGACGCTCGCTCTGCGGGTGGGCGCCGAGCGCGCGGTGGCCTCGGCGGTCCGGGTGCTCGGGCCCGACGCGGTCGCCGACTGCCTGCCGCTGCTCCAGCCGATCGCCCTGACGCGCTCCACGCGCGCGACGCTGCGCAAACTGGCCCGGGAGCAGGCCCAGCGCGAGCGCGAGGCCGTCCTGGAGGCATCCCGGCAGGCCAAGCAGGCACGTCCGGAAGAAGCCGGAGCGCAGGGCACGGAGGTCCTCGGGAAGGCCGACAAGAAGGCCGTACGCGCCCAGGCGCGGGCCGAGAAGCGGGCCGTGGACGAGGCCCTGGAGGAAGCGCGTGAGGAGGATCTGCTCACCCAGATCCGCCACGAGGTGCTGCTGATCAGGCCCCAGGCGCCGGTGGAGCCGGCCCGGCTGGAACGGGTGCGGCCGCGCACGCTGATCAGCGTCATCGCCGGTGCCATCGGCGCGTACTTCCTGCTGACGCAGCTCACACACATCGAGTTCGGGCCGCTCGTGGCCAACGCCCAGTGGGGCTGGGTCGTCGCCGCCGTGCTGTTCTCGGCGCTCAGCTATGTCGCCGCGGCGATGCAGCTGCTGGGGTTCGTGCCGGAGCGGGTGCCGTTCCTGCGGGCCGTGGCGGCCCAGGTGGCCGGCTCGTTCGTGAAGATCGTGGCACCGGCCGCCGTCGGCGGTGTGGCCCTCAACACGCGGTACCTGCAGCGCTCGGGGGTCCGGCCGGGGCTCGCGGTGGCGAGCGTCGGCGCCTCGCAGCTGGCCGGGCTCGGCTTCCACATCCTGATGCTGCTGTCCTTCGGCTATCTCACCGGCACCGAGAAGACGCCGTCCCTGTCGCCGTCCCGGACGGTCATCGCGGGCCTGCTGACGGTGGCGGTGCTGGTGCTCGTGGTGACGTCGGTGCCGTTCCTGCGGAAATTCCTCGTCACGCGCGTGCGGTCACTGTTCGCGGGTGTCGTGCCCCGCATGCTCGACGTGCTGCAGCGGCCGCAGAAGCTGATCACCGGCATCGGCGGCATTCTTCTGCTGACGTTCTGCTTCGTGATGTGCCTGGACGCCTCCGTCCGGGCGTTCGGCCACGGCTCGACCTCGCTCAGCATCGCCAGCGTCGCCGTGGTCTTCCTCGCCGGCAACGCGCTCGGCTCCGCGGCGCCCACCCCGGGCGGCGTCGGCGCCGTGGAAGCGACCCTGACGGTCGGCCTGATCGCCGTCGGCCTGCCCAAGGAGGTCGCCGCCCCGGCCGTCCTGCTGTACCGCCTGCTGACGCTGTGGCT
This sequence comes from Streptomyces sp. NPDC030820, assembly GCF_055572075.1. NCBI lineage: Bacteria > Bacillati > Actinomycetota > Actinomycetes > Kitasatosporales > Streptomycetaceae > Streptomyces > Streptomyces sp. NPDC030820. The sequence continues at coordinate 625,324 of NZ_JBVIEB010000002.1, read as the reverse complement.
GCCGGTGCTGCCGGGCTGGCTGGCCTTCAACCAGCTCACCCGCAAGGGAGCCCTGTAGGGGGTCGCCTCAGGGCACGGGGTTCCCGTACCTCGTACGGCTCGTGCCCCCGCGCGCCCCGGCGTGCACGCCTCCAGGATGGGAGCATGGCGAACCCCTCCCGGCTGCGCGCCGCCGCCCTGACCACCGCTGCCCTGATGCTCTCGGCTCTGCTGGCCGGGTGCGGCGACGGCAGCAAGAGCGGCGACCTCTCGGCGCAGAAGCTGAACTGGAAGGACTGCCCGGCGCCGTCCGAGGCCGAAGGTGGCGGCAGCGCCCCGTCTCCGCTGCCGAACGGCGGCACATGGCAGTGCGCCACCATGAGGGCACCCCTGGACTGGAGCAATCCGAAGGGCGACACCATCGGCATCGCCCTGATCCGCGCCAGGGCCAGCGGCCCCGCGAGCCAGCGGATCGGCTCGCTCGTGTTCAACTTCGGCGGCCCCGGCGGCAGCGGCGTCAGCTCGCTGCCCGCGTTCGCCCCGGACTACGCCGCCCTGCGCACCCGCTACGACCTGGTCAGCTTCGACCCGCGCGGGGTCGGCCGCAGCGCGCCGGTGGAGTGCGAGAGCGACTCCCAGCTGGACGTGTACTTCCAGCAGGACTCGACCCCCGACAACGGCGCCGAGCGTACGGCGCTGCTCCACCGCACCAAGCAGTTCAACGCGGCCTGTGAGAAGAACTCCAGGAAGATCCTGCCGCACGTGGCGACCACCGACGCGGCCCGCGACATGGACCTGATGCGCCAGGTCCTCGGTGACGACAAGCTGCACTACTTCGGCATCTCCTACGGCACCGAACTCGGCGGCGTGTACGCCCACCTGTTCCCCAAGAACGTCGGGCGGGCCGTGCTCGACGCGGTCGTCGACCCCACACAGAACCCCGAACAGAGCGCGCTCGGCCAGGCCAAGGGCTTCCAGCTCGCGCTGGACAACTACGCCGTGGACTGCACCTCCAAGACCACGGAATGCCCGGTCGGCACCACCGCGCAGGATGTGAAGAACCGCATCGCGAAACTGCTGAACGACCTGGAGAGGAAGCCGATCCCCGGCATCGCGCCGCGCCAGCTCACCCAGACCGCCGCGACGAACGGCATCGCGCAGTCCCTGTACTCCAAGGACTTCTGGCAGTACCTCACCGAGGGCCTGGAGCAGGCGTACGCGGGCGACGGCAGGATCCTCATGCTGCTGTCCGACTCGATGAACGGCCGCAGTGAGAACGGCGAGTACAGCAACATCACCGCGGCGAACATCGCCATCAACTGCGCCGACGAGAAGCCGCGGTACACCGCCGGCTACGTCCAGCAGAAGCTGCCCGAGTTCCGTGCCGCCTCCCCGCTGTTCGGGGACTACCTGGCCTGGGGCATGCTCAGCTGCGCCGACTGGCCCGTGGCGGGTGCCGCCGACCATCCCGATGTCAGCGCGCCCGGCTCGGCGCCCATCCTCGTCGTCGGCAACACCGGCGACCCGGCCACCCCGTACGAGGGCGCCAAGAAGATGGTGGACGCGCTCGGCAAGGGCGTCGCCGTCGAGCTGACGTACAAGGGCCAGGGGCACGGTGCGTACGACAGCAAGAACAGGTGCGTACAGGGCGCGGTGAACGGCTATCTGCTGGACGGGAGGGAACCGAAGGCCGGCACGGTCTGCACCTGAAACAGCCCGGAGCCGGAAACAGGCAGGAGCCTGAAACATCCCGCATCCGCCAAGAAACCGCAGGTCAGAACGTTATCCACAGGCTGCCACGGGATCGGCCGGGTGTGCCTACCATGGCCTGGACGCCCGGCGCGGCACGACGCGCAGGGCCTGTGAGGGGGGTGCGTATGAGGCGAATCCTGCGCTGGACGGCCGCGCTGGCCGCGGCACTGCTGATGGCCGGCTGCGGCAGCGGCTCGCCGGACGGGCACGGCAACGGGAAGGGGCACGAGGGCGGCGAGGACAAGGGTACGAGCGCGGATCCCCCGTCGGCTCCGGCGACGGACCTGCCCGCCTCCCTCACCTCCCAGCACCTCGACTGGCACGGGTGCAAGGCCACGGGCAACTCCCCCGCGCCGAGCGGCGACTGGCGGTGCGCGACGCTCAAGGTGCCGCTGGACTGGTCCGAGCCGGACGGTGCGACGATCGGCCTGGCCCTGATCCGCGCGCAGGCGACGGGCGGGAACCGTATCGGCTCCCTGCTGTTCAACTTCGGCGGGCCCGGCGGCTCGGGCCTGGAGATGATGCCGTACTACGCGGACACCGTCTCGAAACTCCGTGAGCGCTACGACCTGGTGAGCTGGGACCCGCGCGGGGTCGGCGCCAGCGAGGGCGTCCGCTGCCGCGGCGACCGGCAGACCGAGGCCGCCGAGGACGTGGACGCCACGCCGGACAGCCCGCAGGAGGAGAAGGCGTTCTTCCAGGACGCCACCGACTTCGGCAAGGGCTGCCAGAAGACCGCCGGCCGGCTGCTGGCTCATGTCTCCACCACCGACACCGCACGCGACATGGATCTGATGCGCCAGGTCCTCGGCGACGCGCGGATGCACTACTTCGGCATCTCCTACGGCACCGAACTCGGTGGTGTGTACGCCCACTTGTTCCCGAAGCGGGTGGGACGGCTGATCCTCGACGCGGTGGTCGACCCGACCGCGGACACGGTGGGCCAGGCCGAGAACCAGACCCGCGGCTTCCAGCGGGCACTGGACGACTACCTGAAGTCCACCGGACAGGACCCCGCACAGGGCTCCCGGAAGATCGCGGCCCTGCTGAAGCGGATCGACGCTCGACCGCTGCCCACGTCGTCCGGGCGGAAGCTGACCGACAGCCTCGCGGTCACCGGGATCGTTCTGCCGCTGTACAGCGAATCCAGCTGGCCGAGGCTGACCGCCGCGCTCGACTCGGCGGAGAAGGGCGACGGTTCACCGCTGCTGGCGCTCGCGGACGACTACGACGAGCGGGACTCCTCGGGGCACTACGGCACGACGTCCCACTCCCAGCGGGTCATATCGTGCCTGGACGAGAAGGAGCGGCCGACGCTCGCCGAGACGAGGAAGCGGCTGGCGGAGTTCGAGCGGATCTCGCCGGTGTTCGGGGACTTCCTGGGCTGGGACACGGCCGGCTGGTGCCACGACTGGCCGGTGCCGGGCCAGTTCACGACCCCGGAGGTCAGCGCACCGGGAGCGGCGCCGATCCTGTTGGTCGGCAACACCGGCGACCCGGCCACACCCTACGAGGGCGCCCGCAGAATGGCCGACGAGCTGGGCAAGGGCGTCGGCGTCGAACTCACCTGGAAGGGCGAGGGGCATGGGGCGTACGGCAACGGCAGCGACTGCGTCGACTCGACGGTGAACGCCTACCTGCTGAACGGGACGGTGCCGAAGGACGGCAAGGTCTGCTCCTGACGCGGACGGGGCCCCGGGCCCCGTACGCACATGAGGATCAAGCTGTTGCATCCGTGAGGGGTAGCGCCCTATCCCGATTCTCCGCCCCCGGCGCTCCAGATGGACTCGACCCCGTACCACGGGGACGGCCCGCCCAATGCCCGCACGAGGTGTTCCTGCGAGGGATCGAGCGAACGGCGGGCGGCGTTGACGAACCCGGCGTGGGCCTCGTCGAGCCCTTCATGGATCGGCCGGAGCTGTTCCAGATCCGTTGGCTGCCGGCCGTGGAACAGGATCGTGAAGTCCTCGATGAGTTCACAGATCCGCTCTGCCGCTGCCATGGCCTCCTGGCTTGCCACCAAGGACATCGAATGCAGGGAGGCATTGAACGGCGCCCAGGCGACGGCAGGTGCGCGTCTGTCCACGAACGCCTCACGGAGCTCCATCTCCACGGCGCCGAAGGCTTGAAGAAACTTCTCGTAGGCAGCGGTCCGTGGGTCCAGGAGCCACTGTCGGCTCTGGCCGCGCCGTCCTACGACGCCACCGGCTATGACGCCCACCACGGTGGCGGCGATACCTCCCGCAGTGGATATCAGGAGTCCCCATGGGGCAGCCACGTCACGTCTCCCTCCGATCCGATCGGCTTAGACTCCCGCATCGGAACCGGCAAGATCAACGGGCTGGGGCAGGCCATCAGCGACGGCGGCGGGCGTTGAGCCGGGCGGCCTGGCGGGTCAGGTGGTCGCGCTCGGCGAGGTTGGGTGCCTTGTGGGCCGCCTCGGCGTACAGCCGTGCCGCCGTCTCCAGGTCGCCGTCGCGCTCGTGGAGATATGCCGCCACCGCGGCGTGGCGGGGCAGTGAGGGGTCCAGCGCCGCGAGCGCCGCCAGGCCGGCGCGCGGTCCGTCGGCCTCCCCGACGGCGACCGCGCGGTTGAGCCGGACGACCGGGCTGTCGGTCAGGCTCGTGAGCTCGTCGTACCACTCGACGATCTGCACCCAGTCGGTCTCCTCGGCGGTGGGCGCGTCGGCGTGAAGTGCCGCGATGGCGGCCTGGGCCTGGAACTCGCCCAGCCGGTCGCGGGCGAGGGCGGCCTGAAGGATCGCGACGCCCTCGGCGATCAGCCGTGTGTCCCACCGGCCGCGGTCCTGCTCGGCGAGCGGCACCAGGCTGCCGTCGGGCGCGGTCCGGGCGGCGCGCCGGGCGTGGTGGAGCAGCATGAGGGCGAGCAGCCCGGCCACCTCGGGGTGGTCGACCTGGGCCGCGAGCTGCCGGGTGAGCCGGATGGCCTCGGCGGCGAGGTCGACGTCGCCGGAGTAGCCCTCGTTGAAGACGAGGTAGAGGACGCGCAGCACGGTGGCGACATCGCCGGGCCGGTCGAAGCGCACGCCGGAGACGGTGCGCTTCGCCCGGCTAATACGCTGCGCCATGGTCGCCTCGGGCACCAGGTAGGCCTCGGCGATCTGGCGGGTGGTCAGCCCGCCGACGGCGCGCAGCGTGAGCGCGACCGCCGATGCCGGGGTCAGCGACGGGTGGGCGCACAGGAAGTAGAGTTGGAGCGTGTCGTCCACCGCGGGCGCCGGCCCGGGCGCCGACTCCTCCTCGACGCGGTCCTCACGCCGGCGGCGGGCGGCGTCGGCGCGCGCCGCGTCGAGGAACTTGCGCCAGGCCACGGTGATCAGCCAGCCCTTGGCATCCCGCGGCGGGTCGGCCGCCCAGACCCGGAGCGCCTCGACCAGAGCGTCCTGCACGGCGTCCTCGGCCGCCGCGAAGTCGGCTCCGCGGCGGACGAGGACGGTGAGCACGCTCGGTGTGAGGCTCCTGAGAAGGACCTCGTCCATCAGTGACATGACTCCGTGATGGTGGGCGGCGCGGCCAGGAACGGGCGTACCTCCAGCCACTCGTGGATCGGCTTGCCGCCCGCCCCAGGGGCGGCCGACAGCTCCCCGGCCAGCTCGACGGCGCGCTCGTAGCTGTCGACGTCGATGATCATCCAGCCGGCGATGAGGTCCTTGGTCTCCGCGAACGGTCCGTCGGTGACCGGCGGGCGCCCCTCACCGTCGTAGCGGACCCACGCTCCCTCGGGGGCGAGCGCCTGACCGTCGACGAACTCGCCGGTCTTCTCCAGCCGGGCCGCGAAGTCGTTCATGTACTGCACATGCGCCGAGATCTCCTCCGGGGTCCACCGGTCCATCGGCACGTCGTTGACCGGAGCCGGGGCGCCGCGGTAGTGCTTCAGCAGCAGGTACTTGGCCATCGTGGTTCTCCTCGGTGCTCGTGCGACCCATTGTGGTCGCGTTCACCCCGGGGACGGAGCCGGACGCGGGTTCTCGACATCGCCGTCCGAACACCGACCGACAACGACCGAAGCCCACGGCATCCGAACAGTTCAGAGCCGTGGGCTTCGTCAGTCCCGCTGGTCGGCGAGACCCTTGATCAGTAGACCGGCTTGTGCGGTTCGATCTGGTTGACCCAGCCGATGACGCCGCCGCCGACGTGGACGGCGTCGGCGAAGCCCGCGGACTTCAGGACGGCGAGGACTTCCGCACTGCGGACACCCGTCTTGCAGTGCAGGACGATCTTCTTGTCCTGCGGGAGTCCCTCCAGGGCGGTGCCCATGAGGAACTCGTTCTTCGGGATCAGCCTGGCGCCCGGGATGGAGACGATCTCGTACTCGTTCGGCTCGCGGACGTCGATGATCTCGATGTTCTCGCCGTCGTCGATCCACTCCTTGAGCTGCTTCGGAGTGATCGTGGAGTCGAGGGCCGCCGCCTGGGCCTCCTCGGACACGACGCCGCAGAAGGCCTCGTAGTCGATGAGCTCGGTGACGGTCGGGTTCCCGCCGCAGACCGCGCAGTTCGGGTCCTTGCGGACCTTGACCTGGCGGTACGTCATCTCCAGGGCGTCGTAGATCATCAGCCGGCCGACCAGCGGCTCGCCGATGCCCGCGAGGAGCTTGATGGCCTCGTTGACCTGGATGGAGCCGATGGACGCGCAGAGCACGCCCAGGACGCCGCCCTCGGCGCAGGAGGGGACCATGCCGGGGGGCGGGGGCTCCGGGTAGAGGCAGCGGTAGCAGGGGCCGTGCTCGGACCAGAAGACGGAGGCCTGGCCGTCGAAGCGGTAGATCGAACCCCACACGTACGGCTTGTTCAGCAGCACGCACGCGTCGTTGACCAGGTAGCGGGTCGCGAAGTTGTCGGTGCCGTCGATGATCAGGTCGTACTGGCTGAAGATGTCCATCACGTTGTCGGCCTCGAGCCGCTCCTCGTGAAGGATCACGTTCACGTACGGGTTGATGCCCTTGACGGTGTCACGGGCGGACTCGGCCTTGGAGCGGCCGATGTCGGACTGGCTGTGGATGATCTGGCGCTGCAGGTTCGACTCGTCGACCTCGTCGAACTCCACGATGCCGAGGGTGCCCACGCCCGCGGCGGCCAGGTACATCAGCGCCGGCGAGCCCAGGCCGCCGGCGCCCACACAGAGCACCTTGGCGTTCTTCAGCCGCTTCTGCCCGTCCATGCCCACGTCGGGGATGATCAGGTGGCGGGAGTACCTGCGGACCTCGTCTACGGTGAGCTCAGAGGCTGGCTCAACCAGGGGTGGCAGCGACACGGGGACTCCGTTGGTCGGTCAATCACTACAGTTGTTCTCTCCGTAACACTGCCACGGCCTTCTTCATTCCGAGACACCTGTTCCGATACGCGAGACGATTTCGTCCCAGTAGCCGGGCACGGTCTCCCAGGGGTCGATGCTGCCGCCGCGGTCCGTGCGGTCGGTGAAGTAGATCGTCGCCGCGCCCTGCCAGCGGGCGATGCGCAGCGCCTCCTCCAGGTGGCCGCGGGGCACGCCGTGCACGAAGTGGCAGAAGCGGTCGGGCGGGTAGTCGGCGGTCCACTCGGCGACCTGCGACCAGCGGTAGTCGGACCAGGGGCCGGAGAAGGTCACCAGTTGATCGGCGGTCTCCGCGTACCCGGGGTGCGGATGGCTGCCGTGGCCGAGGACGATGTGGGCAGTGTCACTGATCGTCCGGAGGGTGGTGACCGCGCGGCGGACCTCGGGCAGCGCGGTGCGGTCGGTGGGGCAGCGGTCCAGCAGGAAGCCGTCGACCCGGTACCAGTCGAGGTAGCGGTGGGCGTCGGAGAGCAGGTCGGCGAAGGGGCGGGTGCCGTGGGCGAGGTCCAGGTGGCCGAGGACGCGGACGCCCGCTCCGCGCAGCCGGCCGGCGGCCTCCAGGCAGTGCGGGTCCGGGCGGGTGCCGGGGCCGGCGGCCACGTTCAGGACCACCCAGTCCAGCGGGGTGCCCGGGCGGGCGAGCTCGGCCCACTGGGCGGGGGCGACGAGCGGGTGGGCGTAGCCGGGTACGCCGATGGCGGTGCGCAGGCCGGTGCTCGTGGCGCCTGCTGTGGTGCTGGTCAGATGCGGCATGCCGCCTCCATCCAGATGTCGGCCAGGGATTCTTCGAGGTTGATGCGGGGCCGCCAGCCGAGCCGGTCGCGCGCGGTGCGCACGTCGGCCTGTTGCCAGCTGCCGCAGCCGTCGGGGTACGGGTACGCCACCGGGGCCGCGTGGTCGGAGTCGGCGCGGGGGTGGCCGATGGCGCTGCGCAGCGGACCGGGCGGGGCGTCGAGTTCGTGCAGGGCGCCGCCGTATCCCGCCACGCGCGCGAGGACGGCGGCGGCGTCGCGGAGGCGGACGGCGCGGCCGGAGCCGATGTTGATGACGCCCTGCGCGGCGGAGAGCGAGGCGGCGTGCACGGCGCGGGCGACGTCTCGTACGTCGACGAAGTCGCGCTGCACCCCGAGGCCGCCCAGCTTGAGTTCGCCGTCGCTGGACTGCATCGCGCGACGCATCGCCTCGGCGAGCCGGCCCAGCGGGGACCCGGCCGGGGTGCCGGGGCCGGCCGGGGAGAAGACCCGCAGCACGACGGCGTCCAGTCCGGAGCCGAGGACCAGCTCGGTCGCGGCGAGCTTGCTCACGCCGTACGGGCCGCCGGGGCGCGGTACGGCGTCCTCGGCGGTGGAGGAGCCGGGCTGGCTCGGCCCGTACTCGGAGCTGCACCCGATCTGCACCAGACGGGCTCCGCAGCCGCTGCGGCGCAGGGCCTCGCAGACGGTGGCGACGGCCACGGTGTTGTGCCGGGTGAGTTCGCGGGCGCCGCCGCGGATGGCGCCGGCGCAGTTGATGACGACCCCGGGGTGGACCGCGTCCAGGAAGCGGGTGAGGGCGCCGGGGCTGCCGGTGGCGAGGTCGAAGCGGACGTCGGCGTCGTCGCCGCGGCCGAGCGCGGTGAGCTGGACGGCCGGGTCGGCGAGCAGGCGGTCGGCGACGAAGCGGCCGATGTATCCGTTGGCTCCGATCAGCAGGACCCTCATCGGGCGGCTCCCTGGGTGTGGGCGCCGGCGTGACCGGCGGGGCCGATGTGGCACGTGTGGGTGACGGCGGCACCGGTGTGGCCCTCGCGGCCGATGGGCGCCATGGGCCAGGAGGGTGCGCTGGGCCAGGAGGGTGCGATGGGCCGATTCGCGGCGCCGGCGGATTCTGTGGTTCCCCGGACTCCGGCTCCGGCGGTCCCGGCTTGTGCATCCGCGGCTGCGACTGCTGCGGACGCGCCGGAGGTTCCGGGGGCTCCGGACGCTCCGGGTCGGGAGGTGGTCATCTGGTGTTCTCCTTCAAAAGGGGTAATACGGTCGCTGCCGGCGGCGGTTCGGGCCGGTGGCGGAAGATTCAGTCGGGGGCTCCCGCGGGCGCGTGCGCCGAGGCCTGGGTGAGGGTGTGGCCGGCATGGCACAACAGGGCCAGCGCGGCCGTACCGCAGGCGAGGGCTGGGACGGCGGCCTCACCCCAGGCCTCGACGAGGGTCCCGACGGGGGTCGTCAGCACAGCGCAGCCCGGCAGCCTTCCGGCCAGCGGCAGGGCGAGGGCCACCACCTCCGTGGCCGCCGCGGCGCCGAGCGCCACGGCCGGGGCGTGCCGGTGGCCGTGCACGGTGAGCACGCGGGCGAGCAGCAGCAGGGCACCCAGGGCCAGGGTCTGCGGGTAGGCCATGGGTTCGTGCAGGAGGGTGCCGCACACCAGGAGCAGGGCGGTGAGGGCGCCGAGGAACAGGGCGAACGTGCCGAACAGCAACGGTTTGGCGGCGGCTGTGAAGTCCTCCAGCCCCCGGCTGCCGGCGAGCCTGCGGCGGGCGCCCGCGCTGAGCAGGTGGGCGCACCAGGCCGCCGGGGCGCAGGCCAGGGTGAGGGCCAGGGCGGGCGCGAGGGCCGTGGGCCAGGGGCCGTCCGGGGCGCCGGTGGGCAGGGCATCGGGGCCACCGGTGGTGACCGCGTGGAGGAGGCCGTCGCCGAGGAGGGCGTATCCGAGCAGCCACACCGTCCACGCGCACGTGGCATTCGCCGCCCGCCACGCGTGCGTGCCGGGCGGTCCGGCGAGGGGGCCGCGGCGCAGTGCGGCACGCGTGGCGAGGGCTACGGCGAGGATGCCGACGGCGGCGGCGAGCAGGCGGGGGTGTCCGTGGGTGAGGCGCAGTCCGGCCACGGTGGCCGCGCCGAGGGCGCCGGGCAGGAGGGTGAGCAGGATCCAGTCCGCGTGCACGCGGGGTACGGGCAGGGGTTCGGCCTCCGGGCCCTGCTCGCCGCCTCGCGGCACGCGCGCGTACAGCTCCTCGGCGAGCGAGAAGACGTCGCGGTGGCGGAAACGGGCGGCGGTCCGGTCGGTGACACCGTGCGCCTCCAGCCCGGCGGCGATCTCCAACGGGTCCACGGCCCGCTCGCACAGCTCACGGTGCCGGTGCAGCAGGGCTTTCACGGGGTCGGCGGCGCCACGCCGGGGCGTGGCGACGCGCCGCTTGCCCGAGTCACCGTTGCCGGACCGGTAGTTGTCCGACGGTGAACCGTCCGATTCCGCCTGGGTGACGGCGCCCGCGGCAGGCATTCCGGGACGGCCCGGCCACCCGTCCGGCTCGGCGACACCGGCGGAGCCTGACGCACCGGGCGGCACGGAGGCGGACCGCGCCGACGAGGCCTCGCCGGACCGGGCGCCCTCATCGCCCCGCTGTGCCTCGAACCACTGCCCCGACCGCGAGTCCCAGGGTTCAGCGGCACTGGGCGTCCCGAGCCGGTCCAGCCCACTCGCCACCCCACCGCCGTCATCGAAAGCCCCCGGCAGACCATTCGCACCGGAGCCCTCAGCCCCGCCCGACACTTCAGTGCCCCACGCGCCCAGCCCGCCCCGCACCCCAGTGCCCTGCGGGCCGCGCTCTCCCGTCGTGCCCGGTTCGGTCGGCTCGTCCACCGGCACGGTGTGGTCTCCGCCCGTGTGGTCGTCCCGTGTGTCCATCACGCCCCCTCCGCGGCCAGTCGTGTCGCGCGCACCGGTGGGGCCGTGGCCCAGCCGGGGGCGGTCCGGGGCAGGACGCGGGCCATGGGGCCGGTCCAGTGGCCGGGGACGTGGGACTCGGCGGGGGTGGCGAACGGCAGGGGTGCGCCGGCCTCGTCGAGGACGACCCTGCGGACCGGGCAGTGCGAGACGATCTGCAGGTAAATGCCGTGAAATGCCGCGATGTTCTGCTCGACGGTGAACAGTTCGAGCGCGCGGGCGCGCGCGGCGGCGCCGAGGCGCTCACGGCGCTCGGGGTCGCGCAGCAGCGCCACGCACGCCTCGGCGAGCGCCCGCGGATTGCGCGGGGGCACGACGAGTCCCGTGCCCCCGATGACCTCCACCACCGCGCCGACGTCGGTGGACACCGTGGCCCGGCCGCAGAACATGGCCTCGATCAGGCCGACCGGGAATCCCTCGACGACGCTGGACAGCACGACGACCGCGCCGGCCGCGTACACCTCGGGCAGCGTGGGCGCCTCCGGGCCGCCGATCTCCTCGAAGGAGACCGGGTTGTCGCCGACGGCGTGCACACCCTCCGCCTCGTCGGGGAAGAGCTGCGCGGCGAGCGCCCGGCAGTGACCGAGGTAGGCCGCGCCCTCGGGTCCGGAGGGCGCGCCGACGACCCTGAGGCGCGCCTTGGGCTCCTCCTTGCGGACCTCGGCGAAGGCGTGCAGCAGCGAGATCAGGTCCTTGGCGGGTTCGACCCGTCCGACCCAGACCAGAGTGTCGGGGTCGGCGCGGTCCGGGGCCTCGCCGACCTCCGTGAAGCGGTCGGCGTCCATGCCCGGGTAGACCGTGCGGATCCGGGCCCGGTCGGCGCCGCAGCGTTCCTGCCAGCGGCGGGCGTGGGCGTTGCCGGGGGTGAGGACCTCGGCGCGTCGGTAGACCTCGGCGGCGAGCCGGCCGTGAAAGGCGGCGAGCAGCGCGCGTACGGCGGGGGCGGCGGTGTCGGGGCCGAGGGCCAGGTAGTGCGAGCGGAGCTGCACGCCGTACTCGGTGACGAGCAGCGGTACGCCGGCGAAGTGCCGGGTCAGCAGCCCGGTGAGGGCGGCGGGGCCGCCGGCGGCGGCGTGGCAGAGGTCGGCCGCGCCGAGGTCCTCGTCGCCGTACCAGTCGAGGGAGAGGGGGCGCAGGGCGCGTTCGAGGTGTGCGGTGACGGTGAGCAGCTCGGGTACGCGCGCCTCGCGCGCCGTGCGCAGCGCGCCGGGGGCGCGGCAGGCGCGTTCGAGCGTGCGTACGGCGGCGTCCGAGCGCAGGGCGCCGACCAGTCCGCCTTCCTCACGGGCGAGTTCGGCGAGTCCGTACAGCGCGCCGCCGAAACGGTCCGCCATGTCGGTGGGCCCGCCCCCGGACCCGGGGTCGACGCCGGCACACACGGCGGCGACCAGTTCGCCGTAGCACTCGGTGAAGCGCCGACGCGTGCGCCGGGAGTAGCCGGCCTCGTCGTCCTCGGCCGTCCACAGCGGCGCCGTACGCACCCGGCTGACCTGCGGCGGGAGTGCGACCCAGCCGTCGTCCTCCTGGCGCCGGGTGCGGCTGAGCGCGTAGATGTCGAACTCGTGCTGGTCGAGCCCGCGCACGAGCCGGTCGCACCAGAGTCCGGCGTCACCGCTCACATACGGGTAGCCGCCTTCCGTAAGCAGTCCGATGCGCACGTGTGCACCCCCGATCTCCTGTCCGGTGAGCCGCCGTTCCCCCGGCGGCTCGCAGCGGGATGAACGTAAGCGGACAAGGCGGTGGCGCGACGGACGGTTGTCCATCACGCCACCAAAAGGGGTGAACGGTCGTAACTTTCGCGTGCGGGTCGCGTTCCGCCGCGCTAAGGCTTCACAGGGCGATCAGCCATGTACGAATCGTTACGCCACGGCAGGTTCGCGACGCGCCGCGCGCCGCTGCGCCGCCAGGTCCGGGTCGAGCGCCGGTACGGCCGCCAGGAGCTGCCGGGTGTACGGCTCGCGCGGGCTGTCGTACACCTCGTCGGCGGGCCCGTACTCGACGACCCGGCCCTGCCGCATCACCGCGACCCGGTCGCTGACCTGCCGTACGACGGCGAGGTCGTGGGCGATGAAGACCAGCGCGAGGCCGAGTTCCCGCTGGAGTTCGCCGAGCAGCTCGACCACCTGGGCCTGTGTGGTGACGTCGAGCGCGGAGACCGGCTCGTCGCACACGATGACGCGCGGGTCGGCGGCGAGTGCGCGGGCGATGCCGATGCGTTGGCGCTGACCGCCGCTGAACTCGTGCGGGTAGCGGTCGTAGTGCGCCCTTTCGAGCCCCACGCGCTCCAGCAGTTCAGTCACGCGCCCTCGGATGCGCTCCTCGTCGCGTTCGCCACGCGCGCGTAGCGGATCGGCGATGGACTCGCCCACGCTGCGACGCGGGTTGAGGGAGGAGACGGGGTCCTGGAAGACCATCTGGACGGCCGGGTTCACCCCCGTGTGCGGGCGGCCCTCGTAGCGGATCGCGCCGGCGGTCGGCTCCAGCAGGCCGACCAGCATCCGACCGAGCGTGGTCTTTCCGCTGCCGCTCTCACCGACCACCCCGAGCGTCTCGCCGCGGCGGACGGTCAGCGAGACGTCGTCCACGGCCGCGAACGCCCGCCTGCCACGCCCGAACTCGCGCCGCACCCCGGTGGCCTCCAGCACGACGTCGTCGCAGGCCCGGGAGCCGGTGCGGCGGGTGTCCACGCGCGGGACGGCGTCGAGGAGTTCGCGGGTGTACGCCTCGGCGGGCGACGCGAGGACCGTGCCGACAGGGCCGTGCTCGACGGCCCTGCCGTGCCGCATGACGAGGATGTCGTCCACGCTCTCGGCGGCGACGCCCACGTCATGGGTGACGAGGAGCAGGCCCATGCCGGTCTCCTCGCGCAGCGTGTGCAGCAGGTCGAGGATCTGGGCCTGGACGGTGACGTCGAGGGCGGTGGTCGGCTCGTCGGCGATCAGCAGGTCGGGCTCGCAGGCGAGGGCCATGGCGACGAGGGCGCGCTGGCGCATGCCGCCGCTGAACTCGTGCGGGCGGGACCGGGACCGCCGTGCCGCATCCGGAATTCCAACCCGCTCCAGGACCTCGACGGCACGCGCGCGTGCGGCGCGCCGCGACACGCGCGTGTGCACGCGGTGGACCTCGGCGATCTGGTCGCCGATCGCGTAGTACGGGTCCAGCGACGACAGCGGGTCCTGGAAGACCATGGCGGCCCTGGCGCCGCGCAGCCGCCGCAACTCCTCGTCGGGGGCCGCCTGTACGTCCGTGCCGGCGACGCGGACCGAGCCGGTGACCCGGGCTCCGGTGCCGCGGTGCAGGCCCAGCAGGGCGCCCGCGACCGTGGACTTGCCGGAGCCCGACTCGCCGACGAGGGCCAGCGCGGCGCCCTTCGCCAGGCTGAAGGAGAGTCCGTCCACGGCCCGCAGCGCGCCGAACTCCACGGTCAGGTCGGTGACTTCCACGAGACTCATTGGAGTACCACCCGTCGGTCGGCCACCGCGTACAGGACGTCCGCGACGGCGTTGGCGAGGACCACGAAGAACCCGATGACCAGGACCATGCCGACGACCACCGGCAGGTCGACGACCTTCACCGCGTGCACCAGCTCCTGGCCGATGCCGGGCAGCCCGAAGAGGGTCTCGGTGAGGACGGCGCCGCCGACGGCCGAGCCGACGTTGTTGGCGTTGAGCGCGATCACGGGCGCCAGGGCGCCGCGCAGGGCGTGCCGGCCGACGATGGAACGCTCCGCGACGCCGTACGCCCGGAAGGTGCGGATGTGGTCCTCGGCGAGGGTCTCCAACATGGCGGCACGGGTGAGGCGGGCGAAGGCCGCCGCCTCGATCAGGGCGAGCGACAGCCAGGGCAGCAGCAGGTTCCAGGCCCATTGCTCGGGATCGTCGGAGAAGTTCACGTACTGCGGGAAGGGCAGCAGCTGCAGTTCGCCGCAGACGACGATCATCAGCACCAGACCGATGACGAAGACGGGCGTGGCCGTGCCCGCGAGGGTGATCGCGGTCAGCACGCGCTCGGAGATCCGGCCGCGCCGCCACGCGGAGAGCACACCGGTGCCGACGCCGAGGACGAGCCACACCACCATGGCGCCGAGGACCAGCGACAGGCTGACCGGCAGCTTGGTCAGGATGATGTCCAGGACCTGCTGGTCGGTCTGGTACGACTGCCCCAGGCAGGGCGCGGCGCAGTGCACGACCGATGTGCCCGTGGAGAAGTCCTGGCCGGCGACGAGCCCTTCCAGGAAGTGCCAGTAGCGCAGGTAGAGGGGGTCGCCCAGCTTCAGCTGCTCGGCGACCTGGCGCACCTGTTCCGGTGAGCAGCGCGGGCCGCAGGTGATCTGGGCGACGTTGCCGGGGGTGACGTAGAAGACGACGTAGACGATCACCGAGATGGCGAGCAGGGTGACCACCACGCCGACGGCGCGGCGCAGCAGGAAGCCACCGAGGCCGCTCATGCGGTTGCCTCCTTGTCGCTCTTGAGGCCCTTGGCGTCCTTGGCGTCCTCGGTTTCCTTGGCGTCCTCGGTTTCCTCGGCGTCCTTGCGGCCGGTGCCGACGCGCAGGCGGGAGGCGGCGCGCGGGTCGAGGGCGGTGCGCACGCCGTCGCCGAGGACGGTCAGGGCGAGGACGGTGACGAACAGGGCGCCGGCCGGCAGCAGCAGGTACTGGGGCGCGGCCTGGTACCAGACGTCCGCGGCGGTCAGCATCTGTCCCCAGGACGGGGTGGGCGGCTTCACGCCGACGCCGAGGAAGGACAGCGCCGCCTCGACGGAGATGTTCGTGGGCACCAGCAGTGCGGCGTACGTGATGACCGGCGCGGCCAGGCCGGGCAGCAGTTCGCGGTGGGCGACCCGCCAGGCGCCCCAGCCGCTGAGCCGGGCGGCGGAGACGTAGTCGAGCCCCTTCAGGGAGAGGGTCTGGGCCCGCACGATCTTCGCGATGTTGCCCCAGGCGATCAGGCCGATGACGAGGGTGACCAGGACCGGCCGCGGAAAACTCGACGGCACGACGGCCAGCAGTGCCAACGACATGATCATGAGCGGCATCGACACGATGACGTCCGTGGCGCGGCTCAACAGTTGATCAACCCATCGGTTGCCGAGCGCGGAGGCCACACCGACCGCGACCCCGATGGCGACCTGCACCACCGTGGCCGCGAACGCGACGCCCAGCGACACCCGCGCGCCGTAGACCAGGCGGGCGAACAGGTCGCGGCCGGTCTGCGGTTCGACGCCCAGCCAGTGGTCGGCGTCGATGCCGCCGAGGGAGCCGACGGGCACGCCGCCGCGCGCGGAGTCGATCAGGGACGGATGGTACGTGGTGGGGTCCTGGCCCTCCAGGGCGGTGAGCAGCGGCGCGGCGAGCGCGACCAGGACGAGCAGCGCGACGACGGCCGCGGCGACCAGGGCGGCGCGCTGCGCACGCAGCCGCCGCCAGAACCGACGGGCCCCCGGGGGAGGGGGGGGGGGGGGGGGGGGTTTTCGGGTGCCTCAAGAAAGAAGGGGGGTGTGTCTTTGGTGTCTTTCCCTCGATCCCTCGAGCAGTTCCAATCCTCCT
>NZ_JBVIEB010000002.1:324450-608999 GCF_055572075.1 Streptomyces sp. NPDC030820 | reverse complement strand
TCCCCCCCCACCCCCCCCCCCCCCCCACCCCCCCCCTCCCCCCCCCCACCACCCCCCCCCCCCCCCCCGGCCCCGACGGCGACGAGTGCCTCGCTCACGGTGCTACTTCACCGCGACCTGGGAGATGTCCAGCACGCCGGTCCAGTCGCTGATGACGATGTTCTTGACGTCCTGGCCGTACAGACGCTTGTAGACCGGGTGGAACAGCGGCACGACGAGGGCCTGCTCGCCGATCTTCTTGTCCAGTGCGCCCCACCGCTTGGCGGCGGCGTCAAGGTCGGTCAACTTGTTGATCGCGTCAATCTCGGCATTGACCGACTTGTCGTTGAGCAGACCTGTGTTGAAGTTCGCTCCGTCCTTGACGATCTGCCGGCCGTCGAAGATCGGGGCGAGGAAGGGGCCGCCGGAGGGCCAGTCGGCACCCCAGTGCGCGAGGAAGAAACCGGGCTCGGTCTTCACACTGTGGATCGTGTCCCGGTAGTCGTTGTCCTCCAGGCCCTGCAGCTTGACCGTGATGCCGGCCTTCTTGAGCGCGTCCTGGACGGCGGTCGCGATCTCCGGGCTGGTCTCGAAGTCCTTGGCGTTGGAGTGGGTCAGCGTGACGGTGAGCCCGTTCTTGTAGCCGGCCTGGGCGAGCAGCTCCCTGGCCTTGGCCGGGTTGCCGGATGCGCCCGCCGGGAACGGGTCGTACGGCGTGTAGCCGAAGGACTTCTGGTTCGGCAGGAAGGTGGTGGCGGGCTCGGCGAGCGCGCTGCCGCCGGCCGCGTTGACCACGGAGGACCGGTCGACGGCGTAAGCGATCGCCTGCCGCACCTTCGGGTTGTCGAAGGGCTTCACGGTCGGGTTGAACGCGATGTAGTTCGTGTAGCCGAAGTGGCCGGTGCCGACGCGCGCGGCCAGTTCCTTGTCGCCGCTGACCTTGGCGAGTTCGGCCGGGCCGAGGTTGGTGTCCGTGGTGACCGCGGCCGCGTCCGCACCCCGAGACGCGGACAGCCGCTGGTTGATCACGGAGGAGTCGAGCCCGGAGCGGACGTCGATGGTGTCCGGGTAGGCCTTGCGCTGGTCGTCGACAGCCGTCGACCAGTACTTGTTGCGTTCCAGGAGCAGGTGCTCGCCGTCGTTCTCGTTCTTGACGACCCGGTAGGGGCCGGACGAGATCGGGTGCTCCTCGTACTTGGTGCCGTTGTCCTTGCTCCTGGGCACCGGGGCGAACTGCGTCTGCGTGGCGAGGAACGGGAACTCGCCCTCGGGCTTGTCGAGACGGAAGACGATGGTCCTCGCGTCCGGTGTCTCGATCGCCGAGAGGCCCTTCTTGTCCTTGTAGGGGCCCTGGTAGTCGGCCGCGCCGACCAGCCAGTCCCTCAAGTAGGGGGCGCCGCCGGAGAGTTCGGGGGCGAAGGAGCGCTCGATGCCGTACTTGATGTCGGCCGAGGTGATCGGCGTGCCGTCCTCGTACTTGAGGCCCTTCTTCAAGGTGTACGTCCACACGGTCGCGTTCTTGCTGGGGCGCCCGGTGTCGGTGGCGAGGTCGGGGACGACCTTGGCGCCGGCCGCGCCGCTCTCGCGGTTGCGCGTGGTGAGGGTGCGGAAGACCAGCGAAGGGACGTTTCCGCCGCCGGAGGTGTAGAGGCGAGCGGGGTCGAAGTCGGTCTGCGGCTCGGAGTTCAGCACCGTGAGGGTGCCGCCCTTGTGCGGCGTGGAGTCGCCACCGGAGCCCTTGGCATCGCTGTCCTTCGGGCCGCAGGCGGCGGCGCCCGCTGCCACGACCAGGCTGACGGATGCCGCTGCCACGCGGCGCGCTATGACGGACGGTTGACGCATCGGAATGACGACCTCTCGAATACTGAGACTGATGGACAAGAAGTGAGACGATTGCGGGCAGACGTCAGCCCCAGCGTCGGGTCGTCGAAAATGCGTGACTCAGTCCGTGACTGACTCACGGACGCAAAAAGCGGAGAAGGGTCGCGACGTGAACGCCGGGGAGGCGGCGTCAGCGACAGTCGATGTCGGCCACGCAGAGTGCGGTCACGCCGATGAGCGCCAGCTCGATGGCTGCGCTCCCACGGACGGCATGACTAGACCACATGGGCAGAAATATGAACGAACATACGGCTCACGTCAATGTGACATGAGTGGCGCCCGTCAACTCCTGGGATACGGCCAGGGGTTGGGCAGACAGTGGATTCCGTCATGGTCGAGGAACTTGGTCTGCTGCTGCATGACCGGGGCGAGTTCGCCGTCCTTCTGGCACGTCACATGGCCGTGGCCGAGCCGGTGACCGACCTCGTGGTTGATCAACATCTGCCGGTAGGCGTGGATTTTGTCCCCGTATGTCGTGCTGCCCTGGGCCCACCTGTATGCATTGATCATCACTCGTTCGGTGGCGGCCGAGTCGCAGGAGACGTTGTCCTCGGCGGTGTCGAGCCCGGACTTGGCGCACCACTTGGCGGTCGTACCGGGGCTCGCCAGCGTGATCACGAAGTCGGGCTTGCCGGAGGAGACCCGCTCGAAGGTACGGGCGCCGCCATGGGCCCAACTTCGGTCGTCGTTCAGGGTCTTCTGCACCGCCTCGGCGAACAGCTCGCCGTCCAGGCCGAGTCCCTGCTCGATGTCCACGCGGTAGGTGTACTTCTGCCCCTTGCCGGGCGCCTTGGCGGAACCGGGCACGGTCTCGAACTTCCCCGAGCCCTTCAGCGTGGCGCTGAGCGGGTACTTCCGGTCCATCTTCTGCTCGTACGACAGCGCGACCGTGCCGGGCGAGGCGGAGGAGGCCTCACTGCCGGGGGTACGTGCGTCCCGGGCCTGGTCGGTGGCGGCGCTCGGCTGTCCGCCGCCGTCGTGCTGCGACCCGGTGACCTGGCCGGCGACGATCACCGCGAGCACGGTGGTGACGGCGGCCGCCGCGATACCGGTGAAGGCCCGTCCCTTGCCGCCGGGGCGCTGCGCGGGCAGGCCGACGGAGGGCTGCGCGGGCGGGCCGGTCGGGGGTGCGTCGCCGGGGTCCGCCTCCGGGGCGTCGGCCGGGTGCCCCTCGGCTGGGCGAGGCTTGCCCGGCCGGGGCGTGAAGACGTCGATGTCGTCGTCGAGGCCGACGCCGCCGTGCCCGCCGGTGAAGGCGTCGAGATACTCCTGCCGGGGCCCGGCCCCGGCCCCCGGACCGGCCGGCCGCTGCCGCGGAAGCACGACACCGGGACCGGCCGCCCCCGCGAACTCGCCCCAACCACCACCGGCTTCCCGCTGCTCGGGGTGCCCACCACGAGCAGCCGGAGCGCCCTCACGAAGACGGGGAACACCGTGCGCGGGGGTGCCGTCGGGAAGTCTGCGGACACCCTGTGCGGGGGTGCCGTCGGGAAGACGAGGCATGCCGTGCGCGGTCGTCCCGTCAGGATGCCTCGGGACACCGTGCGCCTGGGTGCCGTCCGGAAGGCGGGGCACACCACGCACGGGAGTGCCGTCGGAAAGCCCCGGAACACCACGCGCGGGCGTCCCGTCAGGCAGCCTGGGAACACCACGCACGGGCGTCCCGTCAGGAAGGCGCGGCACGCCGCGCGCCGGGGTTCCCTCCCCGAAACGCGGCGCACCCTGGGCCGGCATGCCGTCCGGGAACCTCGGGACACCATGTGCCGGAGTGCCGTCGGGAAGCCTCGGAACACCGTGGGCCGGAGTGCCGTCGGGAAGCCTGCGGAACCCCTGCACGGGAGTGCCGTCGGGAAGCCTCGGTACACCCTGGGCCGGAGTGCCGTCAGGAAGCCTGCGGAACCCCTGCACGGGAGTGCCGTCAGGAAGCCCCGGAACACCACGCGCGGGCGGGCCGCCGGGGAACCTCGGGGCACCGCCTGTAGGAGTGCCGGGCGGGAAGTCCTGCGGGCCGCGCGGCGGGGAGCCGGTGGCGGTGCCGGGAGCGCTCGTCGGTGCCTGTCGCTGGCCGGGTAGCAGCGGCTGCCCGCCTCGGGCGCCGCTGGTCCGCCCGGCGGGGGGTGCGTCCGCGGAGTCGCCCTTCGGGGACGGGCCGCGGCGGCTGTGGCGTCCCACGTCGGCCTCAGCTCCCCGTGCCCGAGTCGGTGCCGGTGTCCCCGGTCTCCGCGAGGAGTTCCCGGAACGCGTTGGCCACCACGTCCGGGTACTCCATCATCGCCACGTGCCCGGCGTCCGGCAGGGACAGCAGGCGCGAGTCGCGGAAGGCGCGGGCGGCCCGGTGGGCCATGCGGAAGCCGACCAGCTGGTCGCGGCCGCCGTAGATCAGCAGGGTCGGCGCGAGCACGCGCTCGGCCTGGCGCCACAGCCCGTGCTGTCCGCCGAGCGTGTAGGCGTTGACGATCCCGCGCGCGGATCGGGCCATCGCGTCCCAGAAGTACGGCAGCTGCAGCCGCCGCTCCAGCTCCTCCACGGCGTGCTGGAACGCCTCGGGCGACACCTGCCCGGGGTCGCCGTAACAGAGCGCCAGGACCCCGCGCACCCGCTGCTCGGCCGTCCACTGCTTGGTGAACCGGGTGAACAGGGCGGCGACGCCGGGCACCCCGAGCAGCGCGGTCGGCGCCGCGGTGCGCTGGATGCGCAGCTCCGGCAGGGCCGGGGACACGAGCGTGAGCGTACGGACGAGGTCGGGGCGTACGGCGGCCACGCGCGTGGCGACCGCGCCGCCGAGCGAGTTGCCGAACAGGTGCACCGGGCCGCGGCCGGCCGCGTCGAGATAGCGGATCACCGCACGCGCGTGCCCGGTGACGGAGTAGTTCCCGTCGTCCGGGGGCGGTGAGTCGCCGAAGCCCGGCAGGTCGACCGCCTCGCTGTCCACGACGCCGTCCAGCTCGGCCATGAGCGACGACCAGTTCTGCGAGGAACCGCCGAGCCCGTGGACGTACAGCGCGGGCGGCAGGCCCTCGCGCGTGGGACGGCGGGACCGGATCGACAGGGTGACCCCGGGCAGTCCCACGGACCGCAGCCGCTCGCCCTCACCGACCCGGACGGGCGCCACCCGGGGAAGCACACTGGCGGCCGGCACGGACGGCGACTCGGTCGAAGACATGCGGCAATGTTACGAGGTGATCACGTCGTGGTTCATGTGTTCGCCGTCACAGAGTGCACCGCGGGTGACGGGTGGAGCGGAACCGAACCCGGATCCGGACCGGATCCCAACCGGATCCGGACCGGATCCCAACCGGATCCGAAACCGGATACGAACAGGTCCGCTGCGAACGGGCGAGACGGCATGGCGTCCGGTTCCGCCGTCTCATAGGCTCGTACAGAGGGCACCCGGTATGTGGCCCCTGCTGTTTCCAGGGACGTTCGTAGGAAGGGAGCCCACCATGGCCTATGACCCCACCGAACCCGACACGATCGAGGACCTGGAGGCCGACGCGGTTCCGGAGCCGGAGATCGACGTCGAAGCCAACGAGGTCGACGCCGCCGAACAGCACACCGATATCAAGCCGGACCGTGACGACCCCTTGACGGGCGTGGATCCGGCCCGCGCGAACGAGGCCGATCTGGTCGAACAGGCGCGTGTGGTCTCGCTCGACGAGGACGACTACCGCTGACCTCGCCGACCCCCGCGGCCGCACGGGACGCCCGCTGCAGCTCGCGAGGAGCGCGTCCGCGAAGTCCTCGAACGCCCGGCTGCAGCTTCCGCCGCCGTCCGGTACGTGAAATTCTGCGCTCGCAGCGCGCACACCACGGTTACCGAAAAGTACGATGGCCGCGCGGCTGACACCGCGATATGGACGACTTTGGGAGGCGGCGTGACAGCCATCGAGCAAACTGAGGCAGCACGCCCGCGTGGCACCCGTCTGCCACGCCGAGCCCGACGGAACCAGCTGCTGGGCGCCGCCCAGGAGGTTTTCGTCGCGCAGGGGTACCACGCGGCGGCGATGGACGACATCGCCGAGCGGGCCGGCGTGAGCAAGCCGGTGCTCTACCAGCACTTTCCCGGCAAGCTCGACCTCTACCTCGCCCTGCTGGACCAGCACTGCGAGTCACTGATCCAGTCCGTGCGCAACGCGCTTGCCTCGACGACCGACAACAAGCAGCGGGTCCGGGCGACCATGGACGCCTACTTCGCCTACGTCGAGGACGACGGCGGCGCCTTCCGGCTGGTCTTCGAGTCGGATCTGACGAACGAGCCCGCGGTCCGCGAGCGCGTCGACAAGGTCACCAACGACTGCGCCGAGGCGATCTGCGACGTCATCGCCGAGGACACGGGTCTGTCGCGCGCGGAGTCGATGCTGCTCGCCTCCGGCCTCGGCGGTCTCGCCCAGGTGGTGGCCCGCTCCTGGCTGCACAGCGACCGCAGCGTGCCGCGCGACCAGGCGGTGCAGCTGCTGACCTCGCTGGCCTGGCGGGGCATCGCGGGCTTCCCGCTGCACGGCAGCGAACACCACTGACGGCCGTTTGTTCCCGTGCGCTGTTCGCTGACGGCGTTCCGGCCCGCGGCGTGCGGGTCCTCTCACCGGGCTAATGTGTGCTGGGTACGGCGCGGAAGATCGCGCACATCACTGACCGTCGGAGGGACATAGCCGTGGAGGTCAAGATCGGCGTGCAGTACGCGCCCCGCGAGATCGTTCTGGAGAGCGGTCAGAGCGTCGAGGAGGTCGAGCGCCTGGTGAGCGACGCGCTGGCCGGAAAGACGCAGCTGCTGACCCTCCAGGACGAGAAGGGCCGCAAGGTCCTGGTGCCGACGGACCGCCTGGCGTACGTGGAGATCGGCGAACCGACCGTGCGCAAGGTGGGTTTCGGCGCGCTGTAGGCCGACGTCGTGAGAAGGGCCCGGCGGCCGTGTGCCGCCGGGCCCTTCTGCGTGTGCGGGGCACACAGTCGGAGCACAACTCCTCCACAGCGGAGGATTGCACTCCGCAGGTCACGGGTATGACGAGCTACGACCGCACGTGGGCAGGCCGCCGTGGGAGGAACCCCGACATGATCCTGGAAGCACTCGCGTCCGCAGTGCTCGGTCTGATCCTCGCCTGGGCGGCGGCACACCGTCTGTCCCACCGCCTGCCGGCCCGCCCGCTGGTCTTCTGCACGGGCATCGCCGGCGCCCTCTTCGGCGACTTCGTCACCCACACCGCCCTCGGCCCCGGCGCCGCCTGGCTGAGCCTCCTGGGCGCCGCGATCATCTCGGCGGCATCCCTGTCCCTGCTCATCCGCCCGGCGGGCGGACTGCGCCGATCAGCGACGGCGTAGCCGAAGCTGAAGGGGCGCGGGGCTGTGTTTGACATGCGGCTCCGCCGCGGGGCGCGAGCAACCACACCACACCCGCAGCCGCGCAAATCCCCGCAACCACCCCCCACGAAGCGCACCGCTCTCAGGCCGCGAGGCCCAGCGCAGCCATCCGCTTCGTGTGCGCCTCAGTGATCCGCGAGAACATCCTCCCGACCTCCGCGAGATCGAACCCGTCGGCAACCCCGCCCACGAGCATCGTGGACAGCGCGTCCCGGTCGGCGACCACGCGCTGGGACTGCGACAGCGCCTCGCCCATCAGCCGCCGCGCCCACAGCGCCAGCCGGCCCCCGACCCGCGGGTCGGCGTCGATGGCGGCCCGCACCTTCTCCACCGCGAACCCGGCGTGCCCGGTGTCGTCGAGGACGGCGAGGACGAGTTCGCGCGTGTCCGAGTCGAGACGGGCGGCGACCTCCCGGTAGAAGTCGCTCGCGATCGAGTCGCCGACGTACGCCTTGACCAGACCCTCCAGCCAGTCCGAGGGCGCGGTCTGCTTGTGGAAGCCGTCGAGTGCGGCGACGAACGGGTCCATGGCGGCCGTCGGCTCCTCGCCGATCTCGGTCAGCCGGTTCCGCAGCCGCTCGAAGTGGTGGAACTCCGCCGAGGCCATCTTCGCCAGCTCCGCCTTGTCCGCGAGGGTCGGCGCGAGCTTCGCGTCCTCCGCGAGCCGCTCGAACGCCGCAAGCTCCCCGTACGCGAGCGCGCCGAGCAGGTCCACGACGGCGGCGCGGTACTGCGGGTCGGCGGAGGCCTGCGCCCAGTCCTGGGCGGCGACACCGGTGGGTTCGGCGGAGGCGGCGGACGCGTTCTCAGGCTTGTCAGAGCTAGTCATGAGGCGCACAATAGCCCGCTTGCGCGGCGTCGGAAGGTCGTGGCCGATCAGTGTGACGACCATGACGTGACCAAATCGGCCATCGCATGTGCGCGAATCCGGGGTATGGTGGTAATGCGCCTGCCAGAGTGCGTCGACGGTGTTCGACGGCTCCGAACAGGCTGCATGCATGAGGATGCCCGGTCGGTGGCCCGATCGGCTCCGACCCGACAGCCCTCCCTGGCCGTGCGGCACAGTACGTACGACGACCGGAGGGACACCCTCAGCGGTACGAGCGCTAGAGCGTCGGCAGAGGTCCCGTGTCTTACGGCTTGCCTTGAGTGGCTCGCTCGTACGGCGGCCGACGTCCCCGGCACGGTCGCACATGACCCCCGCGCTCGCCTCGCGCCGCGCACACAGAAGAGGCATGACCCTGACTACAACGTTTCGAGACCTTGGGATCCTCCCCGAGACCGCCGAGGCCCTGGAGGCCGTCGGCATCACCACTCCCTTCCCCATCCAGGAGATGACGCTTCCCGTCGCCCTTTCCGGCACGGACGTCATCGGCCAGGCCAAGACCGGCACCGGCAAGACGCTGGGCTTCGGTCTCCCGCTCCTCGAGCGCGTCACCGTCCCCGCCGACGTCGAGGCCGGACGCGCCGCCCCCGAAGCCCTCACCGACGCCCCGCAGGCGCTCGTCGTCGTCCCCACGCGCGAGCTGTGCACCCAGGTCACCAACGACCTGCTGACCGCGGGCAAGGTCCGTAACGTACGCGTGGTCGCGATCTACGGCGGCCGGGCCTACGAGCCCCAGGTGGAGGCACTGAAGAAGGGCGTCGACGTGGTCGTCGGCACCCCGGGCCGGCTGCTGGACCTCGCGGGCCAGAAGAAGCTGAACCTGAAGCACGTGAAGTGCCTGGTCCTCGACGAGGCCGACGAGATGCTCGACCTGGGCTTCCTGCCCGACGTCGAGAAGATCATCGACATGCTGCCGGTCAAGCGCCAGACCATGCTGTTCTCGGCGACCATGCCGGGCGCGGTCATCGGCCTCGCGCGCCGCTACATGTCCCGGCCCACGCACATCCGCGCCACCGCGCCGGACGACGAGGGCGCGACGGTCGCGAACATCAAGCAGTTCGTCTACCGCGGGCACTCCATGGACAAGCCGGAGATGGTCGCCCGCATCCTGCAGGCCGAGGGCCGCGGACTGGCGATGATCTTCTGCCGTACCAAGCGCACGGCCGCCGACATCGCCGAGCAGCTGCAGCGCCGCGGGTTCGCGTCCGGCGCGGTCCACGGCGACCTCGGCCAGGGCGCCCGCGAGCAGGCGCTGCGCGCCTTCCGCAACGGCAAGGTCGACGTCCTGGTCTGCACCGACGTCGCCGCGCGCGGCATCGACGTCGAGGGCGTGACCCACGTCATCAACTACCAGACCCCCGAGGACGAGAAGACGTACCTGCACCGCGTCGGCCGTACGGGCCGCGCGGGCGCCAAGGGTACGGCGATCACGTTCGTCGACTGGGACGAGATCCCGCGCTGGCAGCTGATCAACAAGGCGCTGGAGCTGGACTTCAACGATCCGGTGGAGACGTACTCGTCCTCCCCGCACCTGTTCTCCGACCTCGGCATCCCCGAGGGCACCAAGGGCGTCCTGCCGCGCTCGGAGCGGACCCGTGCCGGTCTGGACGCGGAGGAGCTGGAGGACCTCGGCGAGACCGGCGGGCGTGCCGCTCGCGGCCGCGGCCGTGGTGGCCGGGGCGAGCGTGACGGCCGTCCCGAGTCCGGCGCCGCCGAGCGCGAGCGTACGGCCCGTACGCCGCGCCGTCGCCGCCGCACCCGTGGCGGGGCACTGGTCGACGAAGCTACGACCCCTGCGGCGCCGGCCACCGAGTCGGGCACCGCGGACACCGCCGGCGTGGAGGAGCCCGGTGCGCCTCGCACCCTGCGCCGCCGTCGCCGTACCCGCGGCGGGGCGCCGGCGCAGCCGGTGACGGCCACCGAGGCCGCCGTCGAGTCGGTGGACACGGCGGAGGGCCCGGCCCAGCTGGAGACCCCTGAGGTCCCGGAGGCTCCGGAGAAGCCGCGGCGCCGCCGCACCCGCAAGTCGGCGGAGCCGGTCGTGACCGAGACGGCGCCCGAGACCATCGCGCCGGAGCCGGAGCCGGCACCTGTGGCCGCCGAGCCGCAGGCCGTGGCCGCGCCCCTGGAGGCCCCGGAGGTGAAGCCGCGCCGCCGTACGCGCAAGACGGCCGAGCCCGCCGCCGAGACGGCCGTCGCCACCGCCGAGGGCGCGGAGGCAAAGCCGCGCCGCACCCGGAAGACGGCCGCCGCCGTCACCGAGGCAGCACCGACTGAGGCAGCACCGGCCGAGGCAGCACCGGCCGAGGCAGCACCGGCGGACACGGAGGCGGAGCCCAAGCCGCGCCGCACCCGCAAGAAGGCCGCCGCCGCACCGGAGGCCGCCGAGGCCGCCGTGGACACGGCCGAAGGTACGGAAACCAAGCCGCGCCGCACCCGCAAGAAGGCCGCTGCCGCACCGGAGACGACCGAGGCACCCGAGGCCGAGGCCAAGCCCCGCCGGACGCGCAAGACGGCTGCCGCCGCCGAAGCCGCGGTGGACGCGGCCGAGGGCACGGAAGCCAAGCCGCGCCGCACGCGGAAGAAGGCCGCCGCCGCACCGGAGACGACCGAGGCACCCGAGGCCGAGGCCAAGCCCCGCCGCACCCGCAAGACGGCCGCTGCCGTCGTCGAGGCGGACGGGGACGCCGAGGTGGCCGCGCCGAAGGTCCGGCGGACCCGTAAGGCCGTCGCCAAGGCGGTCACCGCGGAGATTCCGGCGCAGGCCACCGAGGAGCCGGAGGCCAAGCCGCGTCGCCGTACCCGTAAGGCCACGGCGGCCGTCGAGGCCGCCGAGAGCTGATCCGGCACACGCCAAGCGACGGCCCGGTCCCTGATGAGGACCGGGCCGTCGCCGTTTCCGGACGTCCGCGGCGGAGCCGTACATCAAACAGAGCCCCGCACCCCGCCCAGCCACAGCACAGCGCACCCGCCGCGCCCGATAACCTCTCCCCATGAGCAGGCCCGCCACCTTCGTCCCGCCTCCCGGTGCCCGTGCGTACTCGCTGCGGACCGCGCGCGGAGAGTTCGCCGTCGTCGACGCTCCCGTGGCCGACGGGGTCGCGCCCCGAGGGGTGGCGCTGTTGCTGCCGGGGTTCACCGGGAGCAAGGAGGACTTCAATCCGCTGCACGTGCCGCTCGCGCGGCGCGGGTACCGGACCGTGGCCGTCGACGGGCGCGGGCAGTACGAGTCGGACGGGCCCGAGACCGACGAATCGGCTTATGCGCAGCAGGAGTTGGCGCGGGATGTGCTGGCGCAGGCGGAGGCGCTCGCGGAGCCGGTGCATCTGCTGGGCCACTCCCTCGGCGGGCAGATCTCGCGCGCGGCCGTACTGCTCGACCACGCGCCCTTCCGGTCGCTCACCCTCATGGCCTCCGGCCCCGCGCACATCTCGGAATCCCAGCAGCAGCGCGTGAAGCTGCTGCGGGACGCACTCGCGGTGATGACCATGGGCCAGGTGTGGGACGCGATGCGGGCGATGGAGACGCCCGAGGAGACCGAGACGGCGACGCTCGACGGCGGCCTCGACGACCGGGACGACCTGCAGCGCCGCTGGCTGGCCACCAAGCCCGCCCAACTCATCGCGACCGGACGCCAGCTGTGCGCGGAACCGGACCGTGTCACGGAACTGGCCGCGCTGCCGCTGCCGTTCCATGTCCTGTCCGGCGCGCGGGACGACACCTGGCCACTGCCCCTGCTGGACGACATGGCGGTACGGCTGAACGCACGGCGGACGGTGATCGAGGACGCCGAGCACTCCCCCAACACCGACCAGCCCCTCGCCACGGCCCGCGCGATCGCCGACTTCTGGGACACGGCCGTCGGACAGGGCTAGCGCCGTCGGACAGGGCTAGTACTGCGTCTGCAGATGCTCCCAGAACCCGTCCCTGAGGGCGCGGCGCAGGTCTGCCTGGCCGCGCAGGGAGTACTGGAGCAGACCCTCGGCCTCGACCAGCAGGTCCTGATCGACGGAGCCGGGGAGGTAGGGATGGCCGGGGAGCAGCTCGACCAGGGCCTCGCGGCCTCGGGACACAAGCCACTTCGCGGCGATCTGGGCGCCGACGAAGCGGACGTCCTCGCGGGTGGGGCGGGTGCCGGCGGTGGCGTCGTAGGCGATGGCCGTGCGGCGGGAGACGTACGGCTTGAAGAACTCCAGGTCGAGGGTGCGTTGGCTGTCGACCTCCCAGAGGAGGGGTTCCGCCTGGTTGCGGCCCTCGGGGGCCTCTATGCCCCACAGGTGGACGCGGGCGCCGTAGCCCTGCGCCGCCTCGACCGCCGAGACCAGGTCCTCGTCACCGCCGAGCAGGGCCGCGTCGCTGATCGCGCGGTGCCTCGCCAGTGATTCGAGGTCGCTGCGGATCAGGGAATCGACGCCCTTCTGCTGGTTGTTGGCGTTGAGGTTGCCCAGGCGGACCTTGACGTCGGGGAGTTCGGCGATGGACTGCTGCTCGGCGGTGTGGATGCGCCGGCGGGCGCCGTCGTACCAGTACACACGCAGCAGGCGGCTGTCCGCGAAGACCTGGCGGGCGCGGTCGATGAGGGCCTCGATCAGGCCTTCGGCGTCGAGATCGAAGGCCCGGCGGTCCTCGGTCCCGGCGACCAGCCGGCCCGCGGCCGCGTACAGATAGCCCGCGTCGACGAAGATCGCGTGGGTGGAGGGCGTCTTCGCCACCTCGGCGAGCATGCGTTCCAGCAGCTCGTTCGTGCGGTCGATGCGGGCACCCAGGGCCGCCAGGTCGTCGTTCATTGCCTCCATTGTCCCGGTGGTCACGCTGCGAACACAACCGCTCCCGATCGGTTCCGCACCCTCTACTTACCGGTCGGTAATTAGACGTTCGAAAAATTTCTTTAGCGTAGGGAATGTTTGTAACACGCGGCAGGTTGACTACTCACGAGGCCGGAAGACACTTCCGGCCCGCCAAGTAGTTCTCCTCAGGAGGATGACCAGACGAAGGGAGAAGCCCATGCGCTTCGAAATCATGCGACTCGACGAGGTCGACGGCACCACCGTGGACAGCACCGTCGTGGACGCCGCCTCCGTCAACCGGATCGTTCAGCAGGCCGCCGCCATCGGACAGCGCCTGTGGATCCGCCCGGCCGACACCCAGGCCTCGTAACGCTCACGCGCTGCGCGCCACTCAAGCTTTCCGGGGGAGCCGAGCCTACGAGGGCTCAGCTCCCCCGGATCACCTGAGTGAGACCGTTGATGATCTGCTGCACGGCGATCGCGGAGAGCATCATGCCCGCGAGCCGCGTCACCAGCACGACACCGCCGTCCTTGATGACCCGGATGATCAGCAGCGAGTAACGCATCACCAGCCACAGCACGACATGGATCGCGAGGATCGCGGACCACACCGATACCTGTGTGGCCACACTGTCGGCCTTCTGCACGGCCAGGATCACGGACACGATCGCACCGGGCCCGGCCAGCAGTGGCATGCCCAGCGGTACGAGCGCCACGTTCACGTCCTTGGTCTGCTTCGGCTCGTCGGTCTTGCCGGTGAGCAGGTCCAGTGCGATCAGCAGAAGCAGCAGACCGCCCGCGATCATCAGCGCGGGGACGGAGACGTGCAGGTAGTCGAGGATCTGGTGGCCCAGGACGCCGAAGGTGGCGATGACCCCGCCGGCCACGCACACGGCCTGGAAGGCCATGCGCTTCTGCACCTTGGCCGGACGGCCGGCGGTGAGGGCGAGGAAGATCGGGGTTATCCCCGGGGGATCCATGATGACAAAAAGGGTCAGAAACAGAGAGCCGAAGACGGCGAGGTCGAACATGGGGAAGTACTGGCCTTGCTGGAAAGGGTTGACTAGGGGCGTGTGAGGGCCGCTGACGGCCTCAGGCCCCGCCGGTCCCCGGCACGGGAAACGCCCCGGTGGCCCGCCGCGTGATCTCCCCGTACACCTCGGGGTCGGTCGCGTACGCGCCCAGCGCCACGGTCTTGCGGCTGCCGTGGTAGTCCGAGGAGCCCGTGACCAGCAGATCCAGGTCCTTCGCCAGGCCCCGCAGCCGGTCGCGCGCGTCGGCGTCGTGGTCCATGTGGTCGACCTCGATGCCGTCCAGACCGGCCTCGGCCAGCTCCGCGATCCGCGCCTGAGGGACCGTACGGCCGCGCTTGGCGGCGGCCGGGTGCGCGAACACACAGACCCCGCCCGCGTTCTTGACCAGCCGGATCGCCTCGAAGGGGTCGGTCTCGTGCTTCTCCACGAAGGCCCGGCCGCCGTCGGCCAGCCACTCCTCGGTGAACGCGTCACTCACCGTCGGTACGACGCCCAGCTCGACCAGCGCCGTCGCGACATGCGGGCGCCCCACGGAACCGCCGGCCGCGATCCGCTCGACCTGCTCCCAGGTGACCGGCACGCCCAGCGCGTTGAGCTTGGCGATCATGCCCTTGGCCCGCGGCACCCGGTCGTCCCGCACCAGCTCGCGCTCGGCGAGCAGCGCGGGCTCCTCGGGGTCGAAGAGGTAGGCCAGCATGTGCATCGAGATGCCGTCGATACGGCAGGACAGCTCGGCGCCGGTGACCAGGGTGAGCCCCTCGGGCAGCGCGGCGATCGCCTCGGCGTACCCACGGGTGGTGTCGTGATCGGTGAGCGCGACGACGTCCAGCCCGGCAGCGGCGGCATTGCGCACCAGCTCGGCCGGGGTGTCCGTACCGTCGGAGGCCGTGGAGTGACAGTGCAGATCGATACGCACGCAGACTCCAGGCGATGACGGACGGAAGGGGACACCTAAGGATACCGGGGTTTTCAAGCCCACTGTCACACCCGCAACCGTTCAGCGCCCTTTACTGGACGAACCCAAAGGGGCGCGGGGCCGTGTTCGATATGCGGCTCCGCCGCGTGGGCGCGAGCAACCACAACGAGACCCGCAGCCGCCAACGACGAGAACCCGGCACCCCAGCAGGCGTCACGGCCGAAGCAAGCGCGGCGACAACGCTCCGAAGGGCACCAGATCCAGCTCCGCCCCCGCGTCCCGCAGATCGGTCAGCACCAGCTCGTCGTACATGAGCAGGCCCGCCTGCTCGGGCCACATCACCGCCCACAGCCACATGCCGAGGGCCTCGCCGGCGAAGACGGCGCGGTCGTCGGGGGTGCGGTAGACGTGCCACAGCGGGGTGGGACGGCCGGCGGCCAGCACCTTGGCCTGGGGCGGCTTCTCGACGTTCATGTACGACCCCGGGTCCGGGCCGTCGATGCCCGCGTACCGCGCGCCGAGGCCGACGCCGAGTTCCTCGGCCACCAGGATGAGCTCACCGGGGCCGCCCAGCGGGCCGGGCCCGGAGCAGGCGACGGCGGTCGCGCGGCCGCCGCTGCGGTCGTCGCCCGCGTAGGCCACGCCCGTGAAGAGCCAGCCGACGGGCAGCGGCCAGGGCATCCACAACGGCACATGCGTGCGGTGCACGACGGCAGCGAGGGCTTCCACACTGGGCGGGATCACGGGCTGCAGCGGATACACCGTGCCGTGCACATCGCACTGCCACGCATCGGCGAAGAGACCGGGCGCCCTGACCCGGCCACCGCACCTCGGGCAACTGGGTTCGCCCCTCATAGGGCTCCACGGTCCTACCCCCGCACGCCCACGTCAAGGACGATCACCCGTCCGGCAAACTCGATGCCACCTACATTGATCGGCTGAGCGGCCGCCTTCATGGGCAGCGGCCTGGTCGAACCGTTCCCGCCGTGGACCGCGTGGGCCCGCACGCCACCGTGAACGGCGACATCGTCTTTGCCAAGTGACCGAACCCAGCCTTGAGTTGGTGAGATCGGTCACTTCCGCATCAGTCGAGCGGGACCGACCTGCGGGCGGGGTCCCTGAGGTCCGTCCCGTTCGCGAGCCACCGCTCCTGGAGG
Source organism: Streptomyces sp. NPDC030820 (assembly GCF_055572075.1). NCBI lineage: Bacteria > Bacillati > Actinomycetota > Actinomycetes > Kitasatosporales > Streptomycetaceae > Streptomyces > Streptomyces sp. NPDC030820. The sequence goes on along the minus strand of NZ_JBVIEB010000002.1, from coordinate 593,004 downwards.
GCCTGGGCGCCGTGCACCCGCTTCCAGGCGGCCTCGTTCGGGGTCATCGGCAGCAGCGGCAGGAACCGTACGGGCTCCATCGGGTCGTCCAGCTCCAGGTCCTCGACCAGGCCGCCGGGCTCGCCCACCAGGACCGAGGTGAAGGGGGCGCCGGGCCACAGCGGGTCACCGACGTCCAAAGAGGCGCCCGGGGTCACGATCAAGCCCTCCACCTGCGGGGACGCGGCCAGCACGGCCAGCGGCCGGAGCACCTTGTCGGTGTCGGCGAGGCCCGCGCGGACGGACAGGACCAGCTCGGCGCGGGGGCCCTTGACCGGGTCGGCGAGCATCGCGGTGGGGTCGGTCATGGGGTGCGCGGACATGCCGAGGGTGGCGTACCGCACGACGTCCCCCTCCTGGAACCGGAGCACCTCGATGCGGTCCGTGCCGAGGAAGGTGACGGCGGCGCGTGCGTCCGGCTCGCCCAGCGCGGTGGTCAACCGTGCTTCGACCAGAGGAAGAACATCAACCATGCGGTGAGCATAGAACTCGTCAGTAGCGGGCAAAGCTGCGCCTTGACACATCGGGCGGCTGCTACGCTGAGCCGGTGGTTCGGGACAGCACGCAGAAGCGTCGCTATCGAGTCCCGACGCCGATGAGACTCCCTTACGAGGGACCGGCCGGAGGAGGTGGGGCTGTCATGGATCGAAGTCGACCGTGCAGTACCACTCGCTCTTCCGCCCGTTGATGTAGTCACTGGCTGGTTTCCGGCTGTCTGACGCCTTCCTGTGCGCGTTGCCCTTCGGAAGAGCACTTCGTTTCGCTTTGCCTGATCCGCCTGATCACCCGATCCGTCTGATCACCAGATCTGCCGATCGCATCAGTTCTGCATCAGTAGCGAAGTCGCCACCGCGACGGTGCGGTGCTCCCCGCTTTGTGGACGTGCCAAACATCCCGCAGTCAGGACGTCCCCATTCCGGGTAGTTCCACCCGTCGCCGGCGGTCTTTCGTTGCCTGTCGCGAAGGAGCCTGCCCATGTCGATGATCCGCGACCTGCGCGCCGTGGTCCGTCCGTCCCGCGTCTCGCTGCGCAAGCCCACGAGCGCGTCGAGCGTGTCGTACGACACCACCCGCGACCCCGCCACCCCGTCGGCCGTGGTCGACTGCGCCGTCTACCGCGACGGCGTGCGCGTGCGCAGCGACAAGCCGCTCAGCCCGCACGAGGCGATGCGGCTGGTGCGGCGCGACGGCGGCTTCGTGTGGATCGGCCTGCACGAGCCGACCGAGGCCGAATTCGCCGGTATCGCGAGCGAGTTCGGGCTGCACCCGCTGGCCGTGGAGGACGCGGTGCAGGCCCACCAGCGGCCCAAGCTGGAGCGGTACGACGACTCGCTCTTCACCGTCTTCAAGACCATCCACTACGTCGAGCACGACCGGCTCACCGCCAACAGCGAGGTCGTGGAGACGGGCGAGGTCATGTGCTTCACCGGCCGGGACTTCTTCATCACCGTCCGGCACGGCGGCCAGGGCTCGCTGCGGGCGCTGCGCCACCGGCTGCAGGACGACCCGGAGCTGCTGGCCAAGGGCCCCTCGGCGGTGCTGCACGCGATCGCGGACCACGTGGTGGACGGCTACATCGCGGTCGCCGACGCGGTGCAGGACGACATCGACGAGGTGGAGACCGAGGTCTTCTCGCCGGGCCGCAAGGGCGGGGTCTCCCGTGGTGTGGACTCGGCGCGGATCTACCAACTCAAGCGTGAGGTGCTGGAGTTCAAGCGCGCGGTGGCTCCCCTGCTGCGCCCGATGCAGTTGCTGAGCGAGCGGCCGATGCGGCTGGTCGACCCGGACATCCAGAAGTACTTCCGGGACGTCGCCGACCACCTCGCCCGGGTCCAGGAGCAGGTGCTGGGCTTTGACGAACTCCTCAACTCCATCCTCCAGGCCAACCTGGCGCAGGCCTCCGTCGCGCAGAACGAGGACATGCGCAAGATCACCGCCTGGGCCGCGATCATCGCCGTGCCGACGATGGTGACCGGCGTGTACGGGATGAACTTCGACCACATGCCGGAGCTGCACTGGAAGTACGGCTACCCGGTGGTGCTGGGCCTCACCATCGCCATGTGTGTGGGCATCCACCGGGTGCTGAAGCGCAACGGCTGGCTGTGAGCGGCGCTGGATAGGCTGGGCGCATGACAAGCGAGCTGCTCGACCGGGCCCTCATCGAGGAGGCCTCCAAGAAGTCCGGCCTCATCTGGGTCAGGGGCGCCGGGGCCGGTGCCGCGCGTGCGCTGTGGCACGTGTGGCACGAGGGCGCGGTGTGCCTGGTCGGGGACGGGCCCGGTGAGCAGCCGCTGGAGGGGCTGGTCGACGGGGGCACCGCCGAGGTGACGGTGCGCAGCAAGGACAAGGGCGGGCGGCTGGTGACGTTCCCGGCGACCGTGTCCGAGCTGCCCTCCGGCTCCGAGGAGTGGGAGGCTGCCGTCGCCGAGCTGAAGGGCAAGCGCCTGAACGCCCCCGACGGCGAGGAGATGCCGGCCCGCTGGGCCCGCGAGTGCCGGGTGCTGCGCCTGGTTCCGGCCGGGTCCTTGGTGCCGTTGCCCGCCGGCAGCCTGGCGGAGGCTCCTGCGCGGACTCCGGCGACTACGCGTCGACCGATCCCGGCGGGCCTGCCGAAGCTTCTCGCCAAGCGCCGCAAGGGACGGTAGCGCCGAGCCCTGCTCAGCCCACGCCTGAGCGGACCCACCCGAACCCCTAGGACGCCGGCAGCTGCTTGCCGTAGTCGACGGTCTCACCCTTCGCAGGCTCGGCGACAGCGAAGTCCTTACCCCAGTCCGAGAAGCTGAGCGTCCCCGCGCCGCCGCCGCGGACCAGGCGGAGGGGATACGGGGTGCCCTCCAGGGAGACGTCGAGGCTGCCCCCGGAGCCCTTGTCGCCGGTGATGCGGATGGTGCGGGTACCCGAGTCGTCGTGGTGGCCGTCCGTCGCCAGTGTGCCGTGCAGGGTGAGCAGTCCGTCGAGGAGGACGTCCTTGTCCGTGAAGCCGCTGAACTTCCGGTACGCGGGGTCGCCCTGCGGCACCTTCACGTACTTGCCGTTCAGCTTCTCGCCCGCGCCGTCGCCGCCGTCCTTGCCGCCGGCCTGGTTCCAGAAGTCCGCGTCGGCCTTCAGATACAGCTGCTTCCCGACCCGCAGCAGCTTGAAGGTCGCCCCCTTCGAGGTCACCGAACCGGTCCCGCCGTCGGCCTTCAGCCGCATGTCCAGCTGGTACGTGCGGCCGCTGGTGACCACGGTGCCGGACAGCCGTACCGCCGATGCCCCCTGGGCGGCCGACCGGGTCTTCGCCTGGATCCGGTCGGCGGGCAGCTTGCCCACGCCGTTCGTCCCCGCGTCCGGATCCTCGCCGCCGCACCCGGTCAGCACCGCCGTCCCCGTCACGGCGCCGACGCAGATCGCGGCGACCAGCGCGGCCCGGCGGGTACGGCCCTGGGGAATCGCAGTCACAGGTGGGGTCGCCTTTCTGACGGTTCCTGAGCGGTGCACGGCAGCGTACCGGTGCCCCGGCCACCCGGCGGAGCCAGTCCGTCCGGACCCCCCACCGGGGCGTATCCGACCGGTACGGGCTAGCCTGAAGCGCACCCGAGCGGGCAAATCCGAGCAATTCACCGATCCATTCACAAAGAAAGCGGAACACCCCACCAAAGGGGGATTCCCAGGCCACGTCAGCAGAGGAAGCAGAGCCATGGCAGCCGGCGCCCCCCGGATCTTCGTCTCGCACCTCGCCGGGGTCCCCGTCTTCGACCCGAACGGCGACCAGGTGGGCCGTGTGCGCGACCTGGTCGTGATGCTGCGCGTGGGCCGCAAACCCCCGCGCCTCCTCGGGCTGGTCGTCGAACTGACCACCCGGCGCCGTATCTTCCTGCCCATGACCCGGGTCACCGGCGTCGAGTCCGGGCAGGTCATCATCACCGGCGTGATGAACGTCCGGCGCTTCGAGCAGCGGCCCACCGAGCGGCTGGTCTTCGGCGAGCTGCTGGACCGGCGGGTGACGCTGGTGGAGACCCGCGAGGAGGTCACCGTCCTCGACGTGTCCGTGCAGCAGCTGCCGGCCCGCCGCGACTGGGAGATCGACCGCGTCTTCGTCCGCAAGGGCAAGAAGGCGAGCGCCTTCCGGCGGGCCAAGGGCGAGACGCTGACCGTCGAGTGGTCGGCCGTCACCGGCTTCTCCCTGGAGGAGCACGGACAGGGCGCCGAGAGCCTGCTCGCCACCTTCGAGCAGCTGCGCCCCGCCGACCTCGCCAACGTCCTGCACCATCTCTCCCCCAAGCGGCGCGCCGAGGTCGCCGCCGCCCTGGACGACGACCGGCTGGCCGACGTACTCGAAGAACTGCCGGAGGACGACCAGATCGAGATCCTCGGCAAGCTGAAGGAGGAACGCGCGGCGGACGTCCTGGAGGCCATGGACCCCGACGACGCGGCCGACCTGCTCGGCGAACTGCCCGAGGAGGACAAGGAACGGCTGCTGAGCCTGATGCAGCCGGGCGACGCGGCCGACATGCGCCGGCTGATGTCGTACGAGGAGCACACGGCCGGCGGTCTGATGACCACCGAGCCGATCGTGCTGCGCCCGGACGCCACCGTCGCCGACGCGCTCGCCCGGGTCCGCAACCCGGACCTCTCCCCGGCACTGGCCGCCCAGGTCTATGTCTGCCGACCGCCGGACGAGACCCCGACCGGCAAGTACCTGGGCACGGTCCACTTCCAGCGGCTGCTGCGCGAGCCGCCCTACTCCCTCGTCAGCTCCATCGTCGACACGGACCTGCAGCCGCTCGACCCGGATGCGGCGCTGCGCGTCATCGCCGGGTTCTTCGCCACGTACGACATGGTCGCCGCGCCCGTGGTGGACGAGTCCGGATCGCTGCTCGGCGCGGTCACCGTGGACGACGTACTGGACCACATGCTGCCCGAGGACTGGCGGGAGACGGAGTTCCTCCTGAACGACGAGAACGAGGGGGTGGGCAGCTATGGCTCCTGAGCGTGACACCGCGACCCGCGAGCGCAACCCGGTGGGCGCCACCGCCGCCACCCGGCCCCGTGCGCCCCGGCTGGACCAGCCGCGCCCGCCGCGCCGCCGGGTGCTGCCCGAGTGGGACCCGGAGGCCTTCGGCCGGCTGTCGGAGCGGATCGCCCGCTTCCTGGGCACCGGACGCTTCATCGTCTGGATGACGGGCGTCATCATCCTCTGGGTGCTGTGGAACATCGCCGCACCCGGCTACCTGCGCTTCGACCAGTACCCGTTCATCTTCCTGACCCTGGCGCTGTCCCTGCAGGCCTCCTACGCGGCCCCGCTGATCCTGCTCGCGCAGAACAGGCAGGACGACCGCGACCGGGTCAACCTGGAGCAGGACCGCAAGCAGAACGAGCGGTCCATCGCCGACACCGAGTACCTGACCCGGGAGATCGCCGCACTGCGCATGGGCCTGGGCGAGGTCGCGACCCGCGACTGGATCCGCTCGGAGCTGCAGGACATGGTCAAGGAGCTGGAGCACCGACGGCATCACGACGGGCATGTCGTATTCCCGGCGGAACGGTCAGAACGGTCTCCGGGACGTGACACAGACGACCGCTGAGGGGCATCCCGGACGCCCCTCGGCGCGCCGTACCATCGTGCTTATGGCTACGGAAGACGCGGTGCGCGAGGCACTGGCGACGGTGAACGACCCCGAGATCAACCGACCCATCACCGAACTGGGGATGGTCAAATCGGTGGAGATCGGGGAGGACGGCGCGGTCGCGGTCACCGTGTACCTGACGGTCTCCGGCTGCCCCATGCGCGAGACGATCACCCAGCGCGTCACCGAGGCGGTCTCCCGGGTGGACGGCGTCACCCGCGTCGACGTCACCCTCGACGTGATGAGCGACGAGCAGCGCAAGGAGCTGGCGGCGGCCCTGCGCGGCGGCCAGGCCGAGCGCGAGGTCCCCTTCGCCAAGCCCGGCAACCTCACCCGGGTCTACGCGGTCGCCTCCGGCAAGGGCGGTGTCGGCAAGTCCTCGGTGACGGTGAACCTGGCGGCCGCCATGGCCGCCGACGGCCTCAAGGTGGGCGTCGTGGACGCCGACATCTACGGCCACAGCGTGCCGCGCATGCTGGGCGCGGACGGCCGTCCCACCCAGGTCGAGAACATGATCATGCCGCCGTCGGCGAACGGCGTGAAGGTCATCTCCATCGGCATGTTCACCCCGGGCAACGCCCCTGTCGTCTGGCGCGGCCCGATGCTGCACAGGGCCCTTCAGCAGTTCCTGGCGGACGTGTACTGGGGCGACCTGGACGTCCTGCTCCTGGACCTGCCGCCCGGCACCGGTGACATCGCCATCTCCGTCGCCCAGCTGATCCCGAACGCCGAGATCCTGGTCGTGACGACCCCGCAGCAGGCGGCGGCCGAGGTCGCCGAGCGCGCCGGTTCCATCGCGGTCCAGACCCACCAGAAGATCGTCGGCGTGGTCGAGAACATGTCCGGCCTGCCCTGCCCGCACTGCGGCGAGATGGTCGACGTCTTCGGCACGGGCGGCGGCCAGCTGGTCGCCGACGGCCTGACCCGCACGACGGGTACGACGGTCCCGGTCCTCGGCAACATCCCGATCGACGTCCGCCTGCGCGAGGGCGGCGACGAGGGCAAGCCGGTGGTCCTGACCGACCCGGACTCCCCGGCGGGTTCCGCCCTGCGGGCGATCGCCGGGAAGCTGGGCGGTCGGCAGCGGGGGCTTTCGGGCCTGTCGCTGGGGCTCACCCCGAAGAACAAGTTCTAGAGAGAAGAACGAGTTCCGAAGAGCTACGACGAAGGGGCGCCGAAATCGATCGGCGCCCCTTCGTTCATGCGTGAGCGGACGTCACGCGTAAGCGGAAACGTCCTTCACCACGGCGAACCCAAGACCGTACGCACTCATCCCCCGCCCGTACGCACCCAAGTGCACCCCCGCCTCCGTGGTACCGGCGAGCACCCACCCGAACTCCGACTCCCGGTAATAGAAAGAGGCCGCAACCCCATCCACCGGCAGAGAGAGCCGGCTCCACTCCGGCCCCTCCAGATCGTCGGCCAAAGCCCACGCGGTCTCGGTCTGCTGCTCCAGCCAGTCGTCCCGCAGGCTGTGGTCCATCTGCCCGGGCCAGGTGAACGACAGCAGCCCCACCCCGGCCAGCCACGCCGCCGAGGAGACCGACGTGGCCTCCAGCAGCCCCGTACCGTCGGCGCTCCTCCGGGACGGCTGCGCGGCCACGGTGACGACCACCGCGAACTTCTCCCGCGGCTCACCGGCGGGGCCGACCTCGCCCCGTACGGAGGGCTCGTCGCCGTGCCCGATCGAACCGTGCTCCACGGCGCCGTCGGCCGCCGTACCGACCTGCATCAGCCAGCGCGGCCCCGTGAACGCCTCGTCGAGGCCGTACCAGGGGAAGGGTGCCTGCAGATAACCGTCGACCGTACGCCGGGCGGAGGGGAGCTGCTGTCCATCCTCCGCGGCCGGCGCCTGCGCGCCCACCCGACTCGTCGTCTCCATCTGCCCGGACGCCTCCTCGCTCTCGTCGGACCGGGATGGCCCGCCCCCCTTCGGGCGTACTCGCCGGTCCGCACAACAACTCGGCAGCATATCCACACCGATGAGAGCCTCAGGGCAGGCGCTGGATGCGTGGGTCGCGCGAACGACCTGTTCAAGCCGTGTGCGACGGGTGCGTGCTATGAAACGCGTCACGTGCGCGGCATACGCCCGCGTGCGCGTGTCGGCGCCGGGGCGTGCGCTAGGTGGCGTCCGCGTCGAACGGCGGCCGCTCGTCCTTGCCGGACTCCTCGGGCTTCTTGGTCATGTCGATCCGCCCCGAGGAGGCCGAACCCGAAGAAGACACGGACGACGGGACCGACGAGGACGACGCTTCGCTGTCCAGGCCGTGGACGGCGTCCGTGACCTCGGCCATCTCCTTCTTCAGGTCGAAGCCGTTGCGGATCTCCTTCAGGCCCAGGTCGTCGTTGTCCAGCTGCTTGCGGATGAACGTCTTGGGGTTGAGGTCCTCGAACTCGAAGTCCTTGAATTCCGGACCCAGTTCGTTGCGGATGTCCTGCTTGGCACTCTCCGAGAACTCGCGGATCTTCCGGATCGTGCGCGTGACGTCCTGGATGACCTTCGGGAGCTTGTCCGGACCGAAGACGAGCACGGCGAGCACGATGATCGTCACCAGCTCCAGTGGCCCTATGTCATTGAACACCTGACGCTCCTTGCGATGTCCTCGGTCGCTCAACGGTACCCGCCGTTCCTGTCCGACCGGTACCGTCCCGAGGTGAGACTTCTGTCAGTTCCGCGCCGCCGCACCCAGTCGGAGCGGGACCTCCTGGTCCGTGCCGCCGCGCCGGACCGTCAGCCGCAGCCGGTCGCCGGGCCGGTGGGCGCGGATCTTGACGATCAGCTCCTCGGCCGTGTGCACGCGCTGCCCGTCGACCTCGGTGATGATGTCGCCCGCCTTGAGACCGGCTCGTTCACCGGGGCCGCCCCGGGTCACGGCCGGGCCGCCGTCCGCGCTCCTGCTGTCGATACGGGCGCCGTCACCGGTGTACGCCATGTCGAGCGTGACGCCGATCACCGGGTGGGTGGCGCGACCGTCGTTGATCAGTTCCTCGGCGACGCGCCTGGCCTGGTTCACGGGGATGGCGAAGCCGAGACCGATGGAACCGGCCTGTTCGCTGTCCGAGTCGGAGCCGCCGTCGGCGGAACGGATGGCGGAGTTGATGCCGATGACCTGGGCCCGCGAGTCGAGCAGCGGCCCACCGGAGTTGCCCGGGTTGATGGGGGCATCGGTCTGCAGCGCGTCGACGTACGAGACATCGCTCCCGTCGCCCTTCTCCCCGCCGGCCGTGATGGGCCGCTCCTTGGCGCTGATGATTCCGGAGGTGACGGTGTTGGCGAGGTCGAAGGGGGCACCGATGGCGACGACGGGGTCACCGACCTGGACGTCGTCGGAGTTGCCGAGGGGCAGCGGGGTGAGCCCGTGCACCCCGTGGACCTGGACGACGGCGAGGTCGTAGCCGCTGTCGCGGCCGACCACCTTGGCCTTGACGGTGTCGCCACTGCTGAACGTCACGGATATCTCGCCGCCTGATCCGGCCGGCGCGACGACGTGATTGTTGGTGAGGATGTGCCCCCGGGTGTCGAGCACGAAGCCGGTGCCGGTGTCCGACTGGTCGGTGCCGGTGACGTGGAGGGTGACGACGCTGGGCAGCGCGAGGGCGGCTATCCCTGCCACGCTGTACGGCGCCCGCCCGACGGGCACGTGCCCGGCCTGCGGCAGGTGTACGTCGTCCCCCAGCCCCTCCCGCTCGACCCAGGCGCCGGCCACCCCGCCGATGCCCGCGGAGACAACGGCGACCACAAGGCTCCACGCGACCAGCAGCCGCCGCCCACGCCGCTTGCGCTGCTCAGCCGTCAGCACCCCGGCACCGGTCTGCTGCAGCGCCCCCTGAGCGAACACCTGCTCCCTGGGCGACCCGGTGGCCCAGGGGTCATACCGCGGACCCGACTCCGACCCTGAGGGGGGCGGTAGCAGGGGGCCTGCGGGGGCGGGGACGCCGGGGGTGTGCGGCCCTGGTACGGGGGCGGGTGTGGGCGCGGGCGCGCCGACTACCGGTGGTGCTCCCTGGGCCGTGGTGACCGCGGGGTGCTGTACGGGCGGTGCGGGCGCCCAGGGGCCCGGCTCGCCGTACGGCGGGGTGCCGTAGGGGTCGGGGTCGTGCAAGGGCTTCGGCCGCTGGGTGGAAGCCGTCCAGGCGCCGTCCTCGGGCTCGGTCGACCCTCCGGCCGCGGCGGCCCCATCCGCCCCGGCACCGCCCGCCGTCCCCGACACCGGCTTGGCCAGCTCGAAGTCGGACTCCGCCGCGGCCTTCGGGCGTGCCAACTCGAAGTCGCCCGGTGTCCCACGCTGCGCGGCGCTCTCCGGCTGCTCCGCGTCGGTTCGGCCGGTCGCTGTCACCCCCGCCGTTCCCTCCGGGGCGTCCTGCGGTGGGACACGGTTGCCCTTGTTCATGCTCTCCCCACGGCTGGCCGCGGCCGCGCGCTTCGGCGGTGGCCGCGGAACGTCGACTACGCCCCCGGGTCAACGCCGCGGGAACGGCCCTCACAGATTCAACCAGGTTCGCGGGCCGTGGCGCAGTGGCCGGTCAGGGGTTCTGGCGGGGGGTGGAGGGGGGCGGTGTGGGAGCGGGGGTGGTGCCAGGGGCGGTGCCGGGGACGGGGGCGGGCAGCAGGCCGGAGCCGGTCACTCCGGGAATCCTGGACCAGGCGGCGAGCGGGTAGACCACGGTGTCGTCGAGCGGACGTATCAGCGGGGAGACCGCGGCCGCACCGGCCAGCACCGGCGCGGTCAGGCCGCGCATGGCGCCGTCGCCCTGGGTACCGCCGGAGCCGGGGGTCGGCAGTCCGGGCACCAGCGGCGCGGTCATCGACGTCGGGACGGCCGGCGTCGGTCCGAACTGGGTACCGCCCTGGGCGAGCAGCGGTCCCACCGAGCGGCGGCGCGGGCTGTCGGGCGTGGCCGAGCCCGCGCCGGTGCCCGCCGAGCGCGCCGGGATGACATTGCTGCCGGTGCCGGAGCCGCCGCGGGGGTCCGCGGTGTTGTCACCGGGGACGGCGGTGGTCACGCCGCCGAGGGCGACCGCGGCCAGCGACACCGCGCCGGCGGCGGCGAACGCGAACCGCAGTCCGCGCGAGGCGGAGCGGCCGTCGTCCGGGCGGCCGACGGGGTGGATACGGAAGCCGCGCTCCTCGGCGGCCGGGACCGGGCTGTCCGGATGCGCGGAGCCGTGCGGGCGGGCCGGGACATAGCCGAACGCGAAGCGCTCGCCGCGCCTCATTCCGAAGACGCCGGAGGTTCCCGCCGGCCCGGTGGTCTCGTCGTCACCCGGGCCGCGGCCGAAGAGTCCTCCCCCCGGCGGCGACATGCCGTCGCCGTCCGGGTCACCTCCTCCGGGGAGGCCCTGGAGGCGGGCCAGGAGGCTTGCCGAGGGAGGCGGCGGGGCCGTCTCCGCGAACACGTTCTTCAGCCGGCGCTGGGCGTCCGCCTCCGCCTTGCACCGGGCACAGGTGGCCAAGTGCGCGAGGACCCGCTCACGCGACTCATGACCGAGCTCTCCGTCCACCAGGGCGGAGAGCCGGTCTCCCAGGTGCTGCTCTGCGAGGTGTGCCTCCGCAGGTTTGGGCCGGGATCCACTCACGCGGTCGCGCCCCCTCCCCCCAGAGCGGGGACACGGGCCACGAAGGAGCGCCGCTCGGCCGCGCGGGCCTCCGGGGACCGGTGCGCGAGCGCCTTGCGGAGCTGGGAGCGGCCACGGTGGATACGGGAGCGGACCGTGCCGAGCTTCACACCGAGGGTGGCGGCGATCTCCTCGTACGACAGTCCCTCGATGTCGCACAGGACGACGGCGGCGCGGAACTCGGGCGCGAGGGTGTCCAGGGCCTGCTGGACGTCGGCGTCGAAGTGCGCGTCGTTGAAGAGCTGCTGCGGGGTGGGCTCGCGGCTGGCCAGGCGCTCGGCCGCGTCCTCGCCGAGGGCGTCGAAGCGGATGCGCTGCTTGCGCCGGACCATGTCCAGGAACAGGTTGGTGGTGATGCGGTGCAGCCAGCCCTCGAAGGTGCCCGGCGAGTACGTCGACAGGGAGCGGAAGACACGGACGAAGACCTCCTGGGTGAGGTCCTCGGCATCGTGCTGATTGCCCGTCAGACGGTAGGCCAGCCGGTAGACCCGGCCGCTGTGCGTGCTGACGATCTCCTCCCACGTGGGCGGAGTCCACGCCTGCCCGTCCGCGTCGGTGGAGAAGGTCGCGGTCTGGGCCTCGCCTGCGGCGAAACCGGCGTGGTGGTCAGCAGCGGTGTCGGTCACGGATTTCGGCCTGCCCGCCGACCCGAGGAAGCGCCGCAGCACTCCACCCCGGTCCCGGGGCGCAGCCGCACCTCCCCTGTCAGCTCTGGTGGTGTCCAGTGGAGCCCCTACCATAGCCACCTCGCCCGTTAGCTCCCCATAAGCGGTTTTACAAGAATTTGATCTGGGCTGATACGGCTCATCCGGCTGCGTCAGCAGTTGCTCGGCGTCCCCATCCACCTCTAGCACCCCCGTCTTACCCCCGTCACGTCCCGGGCCACCGTCTCAACCCTTTAAACGCCTGGTCCTATCTGCGGGTTCCCGCCGCCAACGGATACAGTCACGCCCAGGCAACCACGGGGACAGGAGAGGGTCATTACCGGCAACCGGCAGACGAGCTGGGCGTTCGCCGACGCCTTTGTCGCCGAGGACGACGCGCTGCGGTGGGCCCGCGACCGGGCCCGCGAGGCAGGGCTGCGCTCGGTGTCGCCCGGCACCGGCGCCGCGCTGCGACTGCTCGCCGCCTCCGTGGACGCGAAGGCGGTCGCGGAGATCGGCACGGGCTGCGGGGTATCCGGAATCCATCTGCTGCACGGCATGCGCCCGGACGGGGTGCTCACCACGGTCGACCCGGAGCCGGACCACCAGCAGTTCGCCCGGCAGGCCTTCCGCGCCTGCGGTTTCGCCAGCAACCGGGCCCGCTTCATCCCCGGCCGCGCCCTGGACGTCCTGCCCCGGCTCGCGGACGCCGGCTACGACCTCGTCTTCTGCGACGGCGACCGGCTGGAGTACCTGGACTACCTCGCTGAATCGTTGCGCCTGCTGCGGCCGGGCGGTCTGGTGGTGTTCGAGGGCGTCTTCGCCAACGGCCGTACGGTGGACTCCGGACCGCAGCCCACGGAGGTGCTGCGGCTGCGGGAGCTGCTGCGCGCGGTGCGCGAGAGCCAGGAACTGGTCCCGTCGCTGCTGCCGGTGGGCGACGGCCTCCTGTGCGCGGTCAAGAGGTGAGACCCGCCGCGGGGTCCGGGAGCGCGACTGCCCCGGCACCGCGTACGATGCCGGGGCAGTCCGAAGGACAGGATCGCTGGGACGTCAGACGACGACCTTCTTGAGGGCGTCGCCGAGCGCCTCGGCCTCGTCAGGGGTCAGCTCGACGACGAGTCGACCGCCGCCTTCGAGCGGAACGCGCATGACGATGCCCCGCCCCTCCTTGGTCACCTCGAGCGGGCCATCACCCGTCCGCGGCTTCATGGCCGCCATGCTCGTTCCCCTTCCTGAAACCAGCTCATCGTCTGCCGAGAGCCCTGGGAGGGCATCCGCGGTTCCGAAACGGACACGCGACACCGGCATCGAACACATTGCTTCCCAGCCATTATCCCGCATCGCAGGACCCGATGACCAACGTCAGTAGGCATCGCTTGGGCAACGCGCGCGAGCAAAACCACCCAATTCGGCGATGTGGCTGCGATACTGCACCGCCGCACCGACATCGACCGGCCGACTCCGCTCCGGTTTTCTTTGATGCAGGTCACATGTCGGGTCCGGCCCATGGGCGGCGATCTCCGCCATGCTGTGCTTCGTACAGAGACGTACTGAGCGGTACGTCACCCGCGAACCGGAGGGGATGCGCCATGGCCGACACCGTGCTCTACGAGGTGAGCGACGGACTCGCGACGATCACGCTGAACCGCCCCGAGGCGATGAACGCGCTGAACATCGCGACGAAGGTCGCCCTGCGGGAGGCGGCGGAATCCGCGGCCGGGGACACGGCCGTACGGGCGATCCTGCTGACAGCGGCCGGGGACCGGGCGTTCTGCGTCGGCCAGGACCTCAAGGAGCACATCGGACTGCTCGCGGCGGACCGTGAGACCGGGTCCGGGCAGACGATGAGCACGGTCAAGGAGCACTACAACCCGATCGTGCGGGCCCTCGCCGGGGCGCCCAAGCCGGTGGTCGCCGCGGTGAACGGGGTCGCGGCCGGGGCCGGTTTCGGCTTCGCGCTCGCCGCGGACTACCGGGTGGTCGCCGACACGGCCGCCTTCAACACCTCCTTCGCGGGCGTGGCCCTGACCGCCGACTCCGGCATCTCCTGGACCCTGCCCCGGGTGATCGGCCCGAGCCGCGCCGCCGACCTGCTGCTCTTCCCGCGCAGCATCAGCGCCCAGGACGCGCTGGAGCTGGGCATCGCCAACCGGGTCGTCCCCGCGGCCGAGCTGCGCGCCGAGGCCGAGAAGACGGCGCGGGCGCTGGCCGAGGGCCCGACGGTGGCGTACGCGGCCATCAAGGAGGCGGTGGCCTACGGCCTCACGCACTCCCTCTCCGAGACCCTGGACAAGGAGGACGACCTGCAGACCCGCGCCGGCCAGTCCGAGGACCACGCGATCGCCGTCCAGGCGTTCGTGAACAAGGAGAAGCCGAAGTACCTGGGCCGCTGAGCCCCGACCACCGCAGCGACCGCCGCCCGGCCTGCCCCACGCTCGCTCGGCGCGGGGCGGCCGGACCGACGGCGCCATGCCGTCTTCGGCGCCTCGGGGCAATGCGCAGGGGCTCCGTGCGGGCCAGGCGGTCGGGCCGGGGCAGATCGGCGGAGCCACGGCGGACCGAGCGGCGGCAGACCAGCCCCGGCGACCGCGAACCGAGCGGCCACGGACGGCGGACCGGGCGGCCCTCGCACGCGATGCGCAGGGCCTCCATGCCAGCCAGGCGGTCGAGCCGGCGGCGACCCGCGGAGCCACGGCGGAGCGAGCGGCGGCAGACCAGCAGCACCAACCGCGAGCCGGGCAGCAGCAGACCGGCGGCAGCGACCGCGGACCGGGCGGCCCTCGCACGCGGCGCGCGGAGCCTCTGCACCGGCCAGGCGGTCGGGCCGGGCGGCAGGCTCGGGGGGCTAGCGTGCGACGAGCAGGGACTCCGCGGCCACGGGGCGGTAGCCGGCTGCCTGGAAGGCGCGGATGCTGCGGGCGTTGCCGGCGGCCTGTTGGGACCAGACCCAGTGGCCCGGGGGAACGAGGTGCCGGGCGGCTGTGGCCAGGGCCCGGCCCAGCCCCCGGTGGCGTACGTCCTCGTCCACCTCGACCGCCGTCTCCCAGCGGCCCGCCACACCCCGCCCGAGGACGACCACTGCGCCGTCCGTCGCCCAGACGCGCACGTCGTCCCGGCGCTTACGGGCGCTGTGCACGCGCGGATGGTCCGGGTCGGTGAGTTCGCGCAGGTCCACCGGGGGATCGCCGGGCAGGGAGCTCGCCACGGAGAGCAGATCCACGCAGTCCGTCGTGCGGCCCGTGCGGTGCAGGAACGCGGCCAGGAAGCGGGGGTTCATCGCCGCCGCCAGCTCGTCGCAGTCGAGGGACGCGAGCGTGCTGTGCACCCACTGCGGATCTTCGTCGGTGAACACCACGGAGTGCGCGGTGAACGCGATCACCCCGGCGTCGCGGCGGCTCGGCTGCGGCACCACGGTCGTACCGCCGTCGGGCGCCGGGAAGCGGCCCTGCGCCGCCGCGTCCAGGATGTCGGCCAGGGTCGGGGCGATGGCTGTCAGACGCCCGCTCCTCTCGCCACGCACGCCTCCAGGTGGTCGTCGACCAGGCCGCACGCCTGCATCAACGCATACGCAGTCGTCGGGCCGACGAATCTGAGGCCCCGCTTCTTCAGCGCCTTGGACAGCGCCGTGGACTCCGGGGTCACGGCCGGGACGTCGGCGACGGTCTGCGGGGCCGGGCGGCCGGCCGGGTCGGGGGCGTGGGACCAGATCAGCTCGTCCAGGTCGCCGTCCGCCCAGTCGGCGAGCACGCGCGCGTTGGCCAGCGTGGCGTCGATCTTGGCGCGGTTGCGGATGATCCCCTCGTCCATCAGCAGGCGCTCGCGGTCCTCGTCGGTGAACGCGGCGACCTTCTCGATCCGGAAGCCGGAGAAAGCCGCGCGGAAACCCTCGCGGCGGCGCAGGATCGTGATCCAGGACAGGCCCGACTGGAAGGCCTCCAGGCTGATCCGCTCGAAGAGGGCGTCGTCGCCGTGGACCGGGCGGCCCCACTCCTCGTCGTGGTACGACACGTAGTCGTCGGTGGACAGGGCCCAGGGGCAGCGCAGCGCGCCGTCGGGCCCGGCGAGGGCGGCACCGTCGCTCATCGCTGGTCCTCCGGGTGATCGGGCTTCTCCATGCGGACGTGTGCCGCCGCGGCTCTGGCGCCGGCCAGTGCCGACTCCAGGTCGGCGATACGGGCGTCCCGCTCGGCGAGTTCGGCGCCGAGCCGGCCGAGGACGTCGTCGACGTCCGCCATGCGGTAGCCGCGCGGGGCGACCGGGAAGCGCACGCCGTCCACGTCGGCGCGGCTCACCGGGCGGTCCGGGGGCAGCGGGTCCTGCAGCCGCTCCGGGGCCACCTCGGGCAGCGGGCCGCTGCCGCCGCCGCCCACCACACCCAGTGTCACCGCGGCGACCACGACGGCCAGCGCGACGACCAGGAACAAGAACATCACCATCGCCAGGGTCCCCACGCTCTCTGCCGGACGCTCGGCCGGACGTCGAATGTCTCCGTCGAAACTCTCAGGGTCCGATCGTGCCATGCGAGTCTGACAGTTAGGGTCACAGGCGGCCGCACTGTGGAACGTACTAGGAGAGGTCACAGCGGATGCTCAGGCTGGGCAGGCGGGAATTCGGGCCCCATGAGCCGGTGATCATGGCAATCGTGAACCGGACTCCGGACTCCTTCTACGACCAAGGAGCCACGTTCCGTGACGAGCCGGCCCTCGCGCGTGTGGAGCAGGCGGTGGCCGAGGGCGCCGCGATCATCGACATCGGCGGGGTGAAGGCCGGGCCGGGCGAGGAGGTCACGGCCGAGGAGGAGGCGCGGCGGACGGTCGGCTTCGTGGCGGAGGTACGGCGGCGCTTCCCGGACGTGATCATCAGCGTGGACACCTGGCGGGCCGAGGTCGGCGAGGCGGTGTGCGAGGCGGGGGCGGATCTGCTGAACGACGCGTGGGGTGGCGTCGACCCGGGGCTCGCTCAGGTCGCCGCGCGGTACGAGGTGGGGCTGGTGTGCACGCACGCGGGGGGTGTGCAGCCGCGTACGCGTCCGCATCGGGTGACGTACGACGATGTGATGGCCGACATCCTCGATGTCACCGTGGGTCTGGCCGAGCGGGCGGTCGCGCTCGGGGTGCCGCGTGAGTCGGTGCTGATCGATCCCGGGCACGACTTCGGGAAGAACACGCGGCACAGTCTGGAGGCGACGCGGCGGTTGGACGAGATGGTCGCCACGGGGTGGCCGGTGCTGGTGTCGCTGTCCAACAAGGACTTCGTCGGGGAGACGCTGGACCGGCCGGTGAAGGAACGGTTGATCGGTACGTTGGCGACGACCGCGGTGTCCGCGTGGCTCGGGGCGCAGGTGTACCGCGTGCACGAGGTGGCCGAGACGCGTCAGGTGCTGGACATGGTGGCATCCATCGCCGGGCACCGGGTCCCCGCGGTGGCCCGGCGGGGTCTGGCTTAGGTACCAGGGGGCTCCGCCCCCTGGACCCCCGTCCTAGCGGCCCGCCTCCTTCGACACCAGTGCCACCGCCTCCTCCACCTCGTCCGTGACGTGGAACAGGAGCAGGTCCTTCTCCGCCGCCTTGCCCTGGGCCACCAGGGTGTTCTTCAGCCAGGACACCAGGCCGCCCCAGTACTCGCTGCCGAAGAGGACGATCGGGAAGCGGGTGACCTTCTGGGTCTGGACCAGGGTCAGCGCCTCGAAGAGTTCGTCGAGGGTGCCGAGACCGCCGGGCAGAACCACGAAACCCTGCGCGTACTTCACGAACATCATCTTGCGGACGAAGAAGTAGCGGAAGTTCAGGCCGATGTCGACATAGGGGTTCAGGCCCTGCTCGAAGGGCAGTTCGATGCCGAGGCCGACCGAGACGCCGCCCGCCTCGCACGCGCCCCTGTTGGCCGCCTCCATCGCGCCCGGCCCGCCGCCGGTGATCACGGCCCAGCCCGCCTCCACCAGGCCCCGGCCGAGCCGCACCCCGGCGTCGTACTCCGGTGAGTCCGCCGGCGTACGCGCCGAGCCGAACACGCTGATGGCGGGCGGGAGTTCGGCGAGCGTGCCGAAGCCCTCGATGAACTCCGACTGGATGCGCAGCACGCGCCAGGGGTCGGTGTGGACCCAGTCCGAGGGGCCGCCGGCGTCCAGCAGCCGCTGGTCCGTCGTGCTCGCCGTCACCTGCCCCCGTCGGCGGAGGACCGGTCCCAGACGCTGCTCGTCCGGCGGGATCTTCTTCCCCTCGGGGTTGCCGGTAGGCATGTGCGCTCCCTCCGCTCGGGGGTGGTTCCACCTCAGCGTAGATCCACGCCGGTTACGGAGGGGGGACATGCGTATGTCCGGCACGCGTGCGCCGTACGGGTGTCCTACGACGTCGTACGGCGTCTTACGGCGTCTTACTCGGTGAGCCAGGCGCGCAGGCGTTCCTCGCCCGCCAGGACCTTGGCCGTCTCCACGCGCTCGTCGCGCTTGTGGGCCAAGTGCGGGTTGCCCGGGCCGTAGTTGACGGCCGGGATGCCGAGCGCGGCGAAGCGGGAGACGTCCGTCCAGCCGTACTTGGGGCGCGGGGTGCCGCCCACCGCCTCGATGAAGGCCGCGGCGGCCGGGTGGGAGAGGCCGGGCAGCGCGCCGCCGCTGTGGTCGTCGACCACGAACTCCGTCACTCCGCAGTCCGCGAACACCTCG
Organism: Streptomyces sp. NPDC030820; assembly: GCF_055572075.1. Lineage (NCBI taxonomy): Bacteria > Bacillati > Actinomycetota > Actinomycetes > Kitasatosporales > Streptomycetaceae > Streptomyces > Streptomyces sp. NPDC030820. The sequence continues at coordinate 574,432 of NZ_JBVIEB010000002.1, read as the reverse complement.
CGGACGTGCGCGATCGCCTCCTCCTCCGTGCGGTCGGGGGCGTAGCGGAAGTTGACCGTCACCACGCACTCGTCGGGGATGACGTTGCCGGCGACCCCGCCGCTGATGCGCACGGCGTTCAGGCCCTCGCGGTACTCCAGACCGTCGATGACCGGGTAGCGGGGCTCGTAGGCGGCCAGGCGGGCCAGGATGGGCGCCGCCGCGTGGATGGCGTTGGAGCCCATCCAGGAGCGCGCCGAGTGGGCCCGCTCCCCCTTCGTCTTCAGCAGCATGCGCAGGGTGCCCTGGCAGCCGCCCTCGACCTCGCCGTCCGAGGGCTCCAGCAGGACCGCGAAGTCGCCCTCCAGCCACTCCGGGTGGGCCATGGCCACGTGCTTGAGGCCGTTGAGCTCGGCGGCGACCTCCTCGTTGTCGTAGAAGACGAACGTCAGGTCGCGGTTGGGGGCGGGGACCGTGGCCGCGATGCGCAGCTGCACCGCGACGCCCGACTTCATGTCGCAGGTGCCGCAGCCCCACAGCACGCCGTCCTCGTCGAGACGTGAGGGCACGTTGTCCGCGATCGGGACCGTGTCGATGTGGCCGGCCAGGATCACGCGCTCGGCGCGGCCCAGGTGGGTGCGGGCGATCACGTTGTTGCCGTAGCGGTCGACCGTCAGGTGCGGCAGGGCGCGCAGGGCGGTCTCGATCGCGTCCGCGAGCGGCTTCTCGGTGCCGCTCTCGGAGGGGAAGTCCACGAGCTGCGCGGTGAGCGCGGCGGCGTCGAGCGTGAGGTCAAGCGAGGTGTCGGCCATGGCGTCGACCCTAGCGCGCCGCTCACCGGGGCCGGCGGGCAAGCGCTGTCTGCCAACCCCACGTGAGGGTCCGGCGGGCCTCCAGTACCTTGTACGCGTGCCAGAGCCGTCCCCCACCCGTCCCAAACGTCGCGGCCGCCTCTTCCGTTACAGCGCGGCCCTGTTGGTCCTGTGCGGCGTCGCCGCGTACCTCGTGGTGCAGTACGTCACCGGAGGCGGCGGAGCACGCGGCTGCAAGGTGGTCTCGGCCGACGGTGACGCGACGTCGTACGAGTTCACGCCGGAGCAGGCGGTGAACGCGGCGACGATCGCGGCCGTCGGCACCGGGCGCGGGATGCCCGAGCGGGCGGTGACGATCGCGCTGGCGACCTCCCTGCAGGAGTCGGGGCTGCGCAACATCGAGCACGGCGACCGGGACTCGCTGGGCCTGTTCCAGCAGCGGCCCTCGCAGGGCTGGGGCACCGAGCAGCAGATCATGGACCCGGCGTACGCGGCCGGCATCTTCTACGCGCACCTGGCCAAGGTGCCGAACTACACCGATCTGCCGCTGACCAGGGCGGCCCAGGAGGTCCAGCGCAGCGGCTACCCGGAGGCGTACGCCAAGCACGAGCAGGACGCGAAGCTGCTGGCGGCGGCGCTGACCGGGCGCGCGGCGGCCACGCTGACCTGCGACGGTCGCCCGGAGACGACGGCCTCGGCGACGGGTCCGGACGCGGTGCGGGCCGCGCTGGTACGGGACTTCGGTCGGGACGCGCTGCAGGAGACCGGTGCGGAGGTGGGCGGTACGCCGGTGCCGTCGCCGTCTCCCGCGCCGAGCGTGACCGCGACCGCGCAGGGGCGGACCGTGACCGTGCCGGTGCCGCAGGGCACGAAGGTGGACGCGATCGGACGCGGCGAGCGGCAGCGGGGCTGGCAGCTGGCGCAGTGGGCCGTGGCCAACTCCTCGGCGCTGCACATCGAGCGGGTGTCGTACGCGGGCCGGGAGTGGGCCGCGGGAAGCGGCGGCGGGCGGTGGACGGCGGCCGCTTCGAACGGCGCCCGCAGTGCGGGGGCGTCCCTGGGGGCCGTCCGGATCGTGACCGGACAGTAGTACGGGAGATCACGCCGACGGGTTGCGCGGCGCCGGTTCGGGCGGCGGTTCCGACGGTACGGGCACCGCCTCCGGAACCCCTTGGAAATCAAGGGCCGTAAGGATTCTGCGGAATTCGGGCAGACGCTCTTTGCCCGTTTTTATCCACACCTGATAATGCGATGCGTTATCCATTCTTTACCTGGGGCGTCCGCAACCTTCGCGGGCTTCGAGCGGTAGTCACGGCGTCCGGGCCACGACACGGACCCGGACACAGACACCGTTCTCTCCCGTCGAATGGAGCATCATGTCCCTCCCTCTGACCCGCCGGATCGCCCGTGCCGCGCTGCTTGTCGCAGCGGGAGCGGCAGCCGGGGTCGGTGCGGCCGGCTCCGCCGGTGCGGCCACGAACCTGCCGGCGGCGGCACCGAACCTGGGTGGCCTGTCCGCGCTGGACACGGCACACGCCGGCAACACGGTCGACGGTGCCGCGCAGAACGTCACCTCCCTCGCGGGCCACGCGGGCGGCAAGGCGGTCGAGCAGACCGTGCCGGCCGCGGCCAGGACCACGGGCGGTGCCGTGAAGAAGACGACGCCGGTGGCGCAGAAGGCCGCGGGTGAGGCCGCCGGGGCGGCGGGGAACGTCCTCGGGGGCGCCACGTCCAACGTGACGAAGGGCGGGGTGCCCAACCTACCGGTGCAGGGGCTGCCGCTGGGTGGCTGACGGCTCGCTGCCGCTGAGCCGACGGCCAACGGGGTCCAGGGAGTTCCCTGGGCCCCGTTCGCCTGCCACGGCGGCAGTGCTACGCCGTCAGGCGGGAAACCGCTGCCCGGACGCGTTCGTCCGTCGCCGTCAGGGCCACTCGTACGAACTTTTCGCCCGCCTCGCCGTAGAAGTCGCCCGGGGCGACGAGGATGCCCAGGTCGGCCAGGCGGGCGACCGTCTGCCAGCAGGACTCGTCCCTTGTGGCCCAGAGGTAGAGGCTGGCCTCGCTGTGTTCGATGCGGAAGCCGTGGCCGAGGAGGGCCCCCCGGAGGGCGTCGCGGCGGGCGGCGTAGCGCTCGCGCTGCTCGTGGACGTGGGCGTCGTCGCCGAGGGCCGCCACGACCGCCGCCTGGGTCGGTGCGGAGGTCATCATGCCGCCGTGCTTGCGGATCTCCAGCAGCGGGCCGAGGACGGCCGGGTCGCCGGCGATGAAGGCCGCGCGGTAACCGGCGAGGTTGGAGCGCTTGGAGAGCGAGTGGACGGCCACGATGCCGTCGTAGGAGCCGCCGTTGACGTCCGGGTGCAGGACCGAGACCGGGTCGGTCTCCCAGCCCAGCTCCAGATAGCACTCGTCGGAGAACAGCAGCACGCCGTGCTCGCGGGCCCAGGCCACGATGTCCGTCAGCTGCTGCTTCGACAGCACCTTGCCCGTCGGGTTCGACGGGGAGTTCAGCCAGAGGAGCTTCAGGCCCGCCGGGTCCAGGTCGCGGGGGTCGTCGTAGACCTCGTAGTCGGCGCGGGCGAGGCGGGCGCCGACCTCGTAGGTGGGGTAGGCGAGGCGCGGGTAGGCCACCTTGTCGCCGGGGCCGAGGCCCAGCTGGGTCGGCAGCCAGGCGACCAGTTCCTTGGAGCCGACGACCGGCAGGACATGGCGGTGGGTGACCCCGCGGGCGCCCAGGCGACGCTCCAGCCAGCCGGTGATCGCGTCGCGCAGCGCCGGGGTGCCCCAGACGGTCGGATAGCCCGGGGAGTCGGCCGCGTCGATCAGGGCCTTCTGGATCAGCTCGGGCACGGGGTCGACCGGGGTGCCCACGGAGAGGTCGACGATCCCGTCAGGGTGCGCGGCGGCCGTCTTCTTGTACGGCTCCAGCTTGTCCCAGGGGAAGGTGGGGAGCCGGTCGGAGACTGCGGACACGGGAATCAGGCTCTCTTTCGTACGGTGCGGCAAACGCCTCGGTCCCGTACGGCCACGATCTGGGCGATCGGGCCGTACGGGACCGAGGCGGCGCGGTCGGTGCGGGCCGCTTTGCGCTCAGACGGTCACTCGCCCTGCGGCGGCAGCGCGGCGACGAACGGGTGGTCGCGCTCGATCAGGCCCAGCTTGCTGGCGCCGCCGGGAGAGCCGAGCTCGTCGAAGAACTCGACGTTCGCCTTGTAGTAGTCCTTCCACTCCTCGGGGACGTCGTCCTCGTAGAAGATCGCCTCGACCGGGCAGACCGGCTCACAGGCACCACAGTCGACGCATTCGTCCGGGTGGATGTACAAGGACCGGGAGCCCTCGTAAATGCAGTCGACCGGGCACTCCTCGATGCACGCCTTGTCCTTGACGTCGACACAAGGCTGCGCGATGACGTAGGTCACGCTGTCGTTCCTCCTCGATAGGGCGCTGGCGGGCCTCCTCAGGCTCCGCCGCCTGGCGCGCGGGAGCGCGGCGTCGTCGATGCCCGCCCCTAGTATCTCCGTTCCGGGGCATGATCCGAACAGGAGGGGTGAACTGACCAGTGGAAATCTCGGCTACAGGACGTCTGGAAGTCCGCATCACCCCTGCTGACGTGGGAAAACGTGTCTCCGTACGGCGGTTGAGCGAACCTGGCGCGGCGCAGGAGAAGTTCACCGACACGGTCGGTGTTCTCACATCATGGGACAGCGGCGTGCTCGTGATCACACGACGGGACGGGCAGAGTGTCCGGATCGCCGAGTCCGCGCTGGTCGCGGGCAAGGTCGTACCGGCCGCTCCGGCGCGCCGCCGGGGCCCCGCCGCCTCGTACGAGGAACTCGCGCGGGTCTGCTCGCGCGGCTGGCAGCCGCTTGAGACCGAGCGGCTGGGTGAGTGGGAGCTGCGGGCCGCCGACGGGTTCACCCGGCGTGCCAACAGTGTGCTGCCGCTCGGCGATCCGGGCGTTCCGCTCGACGCGGCCCTGACGGCCGTACGACGCTGGTACCGCGAGCGCGGCCTGCCCGCCTACGTCCAGACGGCCACCGGAGCCGCGGGCACGCAGGAGCTGCTGTGTGCGGAGCTGGAGCGGCGCGGCTGGGTGCGGGAGGTGACCGCCGAGGTGTGGACCGGCGGCCTGGCGCCGGTCGCGGACCGGGCCGAGGGCACCGGTGTGGTGCTGTCGCGGCAGGCGGACGAGGCGTGGCTCGCCCGGTACCAGCGCAAGGGGGTGAGCGAGGTGGCCCTGCGGGTGCTCGGCGGCAGCCCGTCGGTGTGGTTCGCGACCGTGCCCGGTGCCGGGGGTGAGCCCCCGGCGGCGATCGGTCGGTGTGTCGTGGACGGGCGGTGGGCCGGGTTCGCTGCGGTCGAGGTGGATCCCGGGCGGCGCCGGCAGGGGCTCGCCACCGAGGTGATGGCCGCGCTGGCCCGGCGGGCGCTGGCGGAGGGCGCGTCGGCGGCCTGGCTGCAGGTCGAGACGGACAACGAGGTCGCCCGCGCGCTGTACGCCGCACTGGGCTTCACACCGCACCACGCGTACCACCACTACCGGGCACCGGACGTGGCAGGGCCCGCCGACCAGGACCGCGAGACGCACGCATCCACGGGCCGGGGCGGGGCAGCGGACGCGGACGCGGGCCGGGACCGGGCAACGGACGCGGTCAGCGATCGGCACACGGCCGGGGGTGCGGACACGGTCGGGGGTGCGGACACGACTGGCACTGGGGACTCGGTCGGCGATCGGCACACGGCCAGCACTGCCGACGCGGCCGGGGCCGGGGGTGCGGACACGGCCGGGGGTGCGGACACAGCTGGCACCGGGGACTCGGTCGGCGATCGGGACACGACCAGTGCTGCCCACGCGGCCGGGGCCGGGGGTGCGGACACGGCCGGGGGTGCGGACACAGCTGGCACCGGGGACTCGGTCGGCGATCGGGACACGACCAGCACTGCCGACGCGGCCGAGGCCGGGGCTGCGGACACGACTGGCACCGGGGACACGGTCGGCGATCGGGACGCGACCGACACCGCGCACACGGCAGACACTGCCGACACGACCGCCCCCTCGCGCACAGCCGACACTGCCGATACGACCGACACCTCGGACACGGCCGACGCGCCCACAGCCGACGCGGCGGGGACTGCGGACAAGGCCGACGCCGCCGACAAGGCCGACGCGGCCGGGGTTGCGAACACGGCCGCGTCGGCCCACGCCACGCACACGGCCCACGCCACGCACACCGTCCACGCCACGCACACGGTCGGCGATCGGGACACCTCCCCGGGCGCGCCGGGTCGCCGGAGCCGCGCCGCCGCGCCCGGCAGTCGTCGGGGCTGGACGGCGGGAGCCGGACGATTCCGGGCCGGTCGGGTCGTAGAACCGCCGTGGAAGGGCATGAGCCTGGCATGCGTCACCCGTATCTGCCGCCGCCGTATCCGCCCCCGCCGGAGCGGTCGGCCGAGTTGCGCCGCAGGTTCGCCGAGGAGGCACGGTCCGAGCGGCCGGATCTGTCGGCGCTGTGCCTGCTGATCGGCGCCGAGGGGGACGGCACGCTGGACGAGGCCGGGATCGACGCCGCCCAGCTGGAGCTGGACCGGCTCGCGGGCGAGCTGCCGTACCGGCCCGGTGGGCCGCGCGCGTGGGCGGAGGCCGTACGGCGGCTGCTCGGGGCGCGCTACGGCTTCCACGGGACGCCCGGCGACTACCAGCGACTGGAGTCCTCCCTGCTGCACGAGGTGCTGCGGCGGCGGCGCGGGCTGCCGATCCTGCTGTCGGTGGTGTGGCTGGAGGTCGCGCGGCGGGCGGGGGCTCCGGTGTACGGGATCGCGCTGCCGGGGCACTTCGTGGTCGGCTTCGGGGCGGCGGAGGAGCAGGTGCTGGCCGATCCGTTCGACGGCGGGCGGGTGCTGACCGGGGCAGACGCGGAGATGCTCGTGGTGGGGGCCACGGGGGCGCCGCTGGACGCCTCGATGCTGGAGCCCGCGGCGCCGCTGGAGGTCGTCCAGCGGATCCTGAACAACATCCGCGCATGGGCCGCAGCCCGGCCGGAGCGGTCGGACGTGGCGCTGTGGGCCGTGGAGCTGGCCCTGCTGGTACCCGCACATCCGGCTCGGCTGCGCTATGAGCGCGGGCAACTTCTCGTGCAGCGGGGGGAGTTCGCGTCAGGTGCGGAAGAACTGGAGTATTACGCCGAGTTGATCGAGGTGGTGGACGAGTCGGCCGCGCGGAAGGTACGGGAGCAGGCGCACACCGCCCGCGCGATGCTCAACTGACCCCTCAGAGCCACCCCTTCTCCCGCGCGATCCGTACCGCCTCCGCCCTGTTCCGTACCGCGAGCTTCTGGATGGCCGTGGAGAGGTAGTTGCGGACCGTGCCCTGGGAGAGGTGGAGGGCCTTGGCCAGTTCGGCGTTGGTGGAGCCGTCGGCGGCCGCGTTGAGCACCTCGCGTTCGCGTTCGGTGAGCGGGTTGGCGCCCTCGGCGAGCGCGGCGGCGGCGAGCGTGGGGTCGATGACCCGCTCGCCGGACAGCACCTTGCGGATCGCCTCGGCGAGCTGGGCGGCCGGGGCGTCCTTGACGAGGAAGGCGTCGGCGCCGGCCTCCATGGCGCTGCGCAGATAGCCGGGGCGGCCGAAGGTCGTCAGGACGACCAGTTTGACCTGCGGGAACTCCCGGTGGACCTGCGCGGCCGCCGCGATGCCGGTGCAGCCGGGCATCTCGATGTCGAGCAGCGCCACGTCCACGCCGTGCGCGCCGACGGCCGCCAGCACCTGGTCGCCGCGCGCGACCTGGGCGACGACCTCGATGTCCTCCTCCAGGCCGAGCAGCGCGGCCAGGGCCTCGCGGACCATCGACTGGTCCTCGGCCAGCAGGACCTTGATCGTGCTCGTCATGCCCCGGATCCTACGTCCCCCCGGGGAGCCGACGGGACGCGGGCGACCAGCCGGAACCCGTGCTTGATCCGGCCTGCCTCCAGGGCGCCGCCGGCCTTCTCCAGCCGCTCGGTGAGGCCGATCAGGCCGTTGCCGGGCCCGCTGCCGCTGCCGCCGGATCCGTTGTCCTCGACGGAGAGTTCGAGCATCGCGCCGTCCAGAGTCTGGCGGTGGGTGAGCTGGACGAGGCACTTGTCGGCGCCGCTGTGCCGGACCACGTTGGTGGTCGCCTCGCGCAGCGCCCAGGCGAGCGCGGACTCGGACTCCTCGGGGACGTCGTCGAGGTCGGGCTCGGCGGGCACCTCGGCGATGACACCGGCGGCGGTCAGGGCGACCTGGGCGCCGGCGAGCTCGGCGGCGAGCCGGGGGCGCCGGTAGCCGGTGACGGCCTCCCGGACGTCGACCAGGGCCTGCCGGCTGACCTGCTCGATGTCGGCGACCTGCTGGGCCGCCTTGTCGGGATGGTCGGGCAGCATCCGCCCGGCCAGCTCGCTCTTCAGCGTGATCAGGGAGAGCGAGTGGCCGAGCAGGTCGTGCAGGTCCCGGGCGAGCCGCAGCCGCTCCTCGTTGGCGGCGAGCTGGGCGACGGTGGCCCGGGCCTTGCGCAACTCGATGGTCGTGCGGACGAGTTGGCCGACGCCGGTCATCGCGAAGCCGATCAGTACCACCAGGAGGAGCAGGCCGCGGGCCTCCTTCTCGCTGGAGTGCAGGCCCACCAGGTACAACACGGCCCCCGTCGCCGGGATGGCCCAGTAGGCCGCCCGCAGCGGCAGGGTGGCCCCGCAGGCGACCGACAGGTAGACGAACAGGCCGAGCCAGGCGCTGCCGAGGGTGTAGGCCAGCACGGGGGCGAGGATGCCGAGGACGACCAGCAGGACCACGACGACCGCGCCCGAGAACGGCCGGCCGATGTTGCGGAAGACCAGCGACAGGTAGACCCCGACGAAGGCGGCGAGGCCGAGCGCGCCGGCCACGGTGGCACCGGTGGTGTGGTGGCCGCTGACCAGGTCGTGAATCGGCGAGCTGAGGAAGACCAGCCAGACGCCGATCCACAGCACCTTGACCGTCAGCTCACGCCGGTTGCGGGGCGGCCAGCCGATCCGCACCTCACGTGCCTGCCGCGCATCGTCAGCCCATGGTTCTTCCGCCATCGTGCTCACGCCTTCAGCGTGTCCTTCCGGTACAGCCAGGCCGCGCCGCCCGCGAAGAGGACGAAGTAGACGGCGAGGATGGCGATGTCCGTCGCGTTCGGGGCCTGGCTCTGTTCGACCGCCCGTCCCAGTGCAGCGTACGCGTGCGTGGGAAGCCACTTCGCGATGTTCTGCAGAACCTTCGGGAAGGTGGTGGACGGCATCCACAGGCCGCCGAGGATCGACAGACCGAAGTAGATGATCATCGTGATCGGGCGGACCGAGTCACCGGAGGCGAGATAGCCGATGGCGACGCCGAGCGCGGCGAAGACCAGGCTGCCGGCCCAGATCACCCCGGTGAGGGCCAGCCACTGCCAGGCGTCCAGGTGGACGTGCTTGATCGCGGCGGCGGCCAGGAACACCACGACGATGGACGGCAGGCTCACCACGGCGGCGCCGGCGGTCTTGGCGAGGACATAGCCGCGCCCGGGCAGCGGGGTCAGCCGCAGCTGCCGTACCCAGCCGTTCTCGCGCTCCTTGGCGATGCGCTCGCTGTTGCCCATCAGGACGGCGGTGAGGGCGCCGAAGGAAGCCATGGAGACCATCAGGTACGTGGCGACGGTCAGGCCGGTGCCGTCGACCTTCTCGTTCGAGCCGGAGCTGCTGGAGAAGATCAGGAAGAGGATCGCGGGGTAGAGGACCGAGAAGAACAGGAACTTCTTGTTGCGCAGGGCGCGGGTCAGTTCGAGCTTGATCAGGGCGTTCATGACTGCTTGGCCTCCTCGGCCTCCGTGATGGCGACGAAGGCCTGCTCCAGACCGAGACCGGCGACTTCGAGGTTGCGGGGGTAGACACCGAGGCCGTACAGGGCGTGCACGGTGGCGTCGGCGTCGGACGACTGGATGCGGACCGTCTGGCCCGACACGTCGATGGAGGTCAGGAACGGCAGGGCGCGCAGGGCTGTCTCGTCGATCCCGCCCTCCAGGTCGAAGGAGACCCGGCGGGCGCCCGCCTTGGCCTTGATCTCCGCGGCGGTGCCGTCGGCGAGCAGCCGGCCGCGGTGCAGCACGAGCACGCGGTCCGCGATCGCGTCGGCCTCTTCGAGGTAGTGGGTCGCGAAGAGGACGGTACGGCCCTGGTCGGCCTGCTCGCGCATGGTGGCCCAGAAGGCCTGGCGGGCGGAGACGTCCATGCCGGTGGTCGGCTCGTCCAGGATGATCAGGTCGCTGTCGCCGGCGGTGGCGAGGGCGAAGCGGACGCGCTGCGCCTGGCCGCCGGAGAGCTTGTTGACCTTGCGGTCGGCGATCTGTGTGATGCCCGCGCGGGTCATCACGTCCGCGGCCTTGTACGGCTTCGGGTGCAGCGAGCAGCCCAGCTTGACCAGTTCCTCGACGGTGACCTCGTCCATCAGGCCGCCGCTCTGCAGCATCGCCCCGACCCGCCCGGCGACGATCGCCTCGCGCGGGGTGCCGCCGAAGAGGCTCACGGTGCCGCCGTCGGGCTGCTTGAGGCCGAGGAGCAGATCGAGGGTGGTGGACTTGCCGGCCCCGTTCGGGCCGAGGAGGGCGACGGTCTCGCCGGGGTACAGCCGGAGCGAGAGCCCGTCGACGGCCCGCACGCTCCCGTACGTCTTGCTCACCTGGTCGAAGCCGACCACCGGGGTGGTGGTGGCCGGTGCCGCAGTTGTCGTCATGGCGTCCATGCTCGCGGCGGGGGCCGGGTGCGGGGCAGTGTCGGGGGTCCTGAGTGCCGGATGACAGATGTCATGCCGACCGGGTGACAGGGATGGCGAAGGGGGCGTCCGCCGAACGCCGGACGCCCCCTTGTACCGCTCGCCTAGCTCGGGTTGGTGGAGATGACCGCGACCCGGTTGGTCTTGCTGATCAGCGCCTGGCGCAGGGCGCCGTACACGTCCTGCGGAGTGACCGGCGTCTTCTTGCCGTTGGCGCGGGTGATGAGCACGCCGTCGAAGGTCTTGCCGTACAGCTGCTTCAGGGCGGCCAGGTCGGGCTTGTCGACCAGTTTGCCGTCGACGGCCGTCACCCGGAGGAACTTCCACAGCGAGTTCTGCGGGCTCATCAGGACCATGTGCGTCGCGTCGGTCTTCACCACCACGTTGGCCGACATCGCCGGCTGCGCGAACAGCTTCATCTCCTGGTCGACCGCCGCGTTCGACACCGTCGGCTGACTGGTGGTCGTCGGGACCGTGACCGGGGTCGGCGTGCCCGTCTCCACCATGGTGCGGTAGGCCTGTTCGACCGCCTGGGTGGACTGGGCGGCGTCGATGGCCTTGCCCGCCTTGCCGTAGACGGCGACCGCCTTGCCCGGCTTGAAGTCGATGCCGCCCTCGACGACCGAACCGGAGCCGCCGCCGGCCTGCTGGAGCGCGGCCTGGAGCTTCTCCTCGTCCACCGGCATCTCGGGCTCGATCACCCGCTTCTGCCCGAAGAGGGAGCCGATGACGTGGACCGGGTTGTAGTCGCTTGTCGCGGCCTTGCTCACGGTGGCCTGGAAGTCGAACTGGAGACCGGCGTTCTCCGGCGTGAGGGTGACCGTCCTGCCGCCGACGGAGAGCTTCAGCGGCTTGTTCACCTGGCTGCCGAAGGCGTCGTCGAGCTTCTTGACGGCGTCGTCACGGGTGCCGCCGCCGATGTCCACGCCGAGGACCGTGGTGCCCTTGGGCACGTCGGTGTGGTTCATCAGCAGCCCGGCGCCGTAGGCACCGCCCACGACGACGACCGCGCCGACGCCGAGCAGCACCAGCTTGCTGCGGCCCTTCTTCTTCGGCTTGGCCTGCGTCTTGGGGGCGGAGGCCGGCTCCGGCCGGGACTGGGTCTGCCCGGCCGAGGCGTCGGCGGAGAACGGGGAGCCGGCGGACCCGGGGACCACCGGGATGCCGCTGGTGACGGTGTGTCCGGAGACGTTGTCGACCGGGCGGTAGCCGGGCGTGCCCGGTTCGGGGGCCGGCTTCTGCGGGGTGAGGATCGCGGTGTCGTCGCTGAGTCCGCCGCCCGGACCGAGACCGGTGGGACCGGCGCCGGTGGCCGGGGCGCCGGGTCCGGCGGGGCCGCCCGGGACGGCAGGCCCTTCGAGGTCGGCGAGGTCGGCGAGGGCGCTGCGCGGGGGCTGGGGAGCCTGGGTGTGCCGGCCGCCGGGACCGTCGTAACCGCCCATGCCGGACCGGGCGTCGAAGGGTTCGCCGGCCGACGGGCCGAGGCGGCCGTCACCGGTGACCGGGCCGCTGGTGGGGCCGGCCGGGCCCTGGGGGCCGCCCGGGCCGCCGTGCCCGTTCTGGCCGTTGAAGCCGCTGGGCCCACCGGGGCCGCCGAGGCCGCCCGTTCCGCTCGGGGCGGCGGGGCCGCCGAAGCCGTCGTGGCCGTTCGCACCGGGGCCGGGGAAGCCGTTGCCGCCGTGCGCGCCCGGGGTGCCGCCGAAGTCCTCGTGGCCGCTCGCACCGGCCGTGCCCGTGCCGCCGAAGTCGTCCTGGCCGTCGTTCTCCGAGAAGTACGGCAGGTTGTCGCGGCGCTGTTCGCCGCCGGACGCGCCGGGGCGGGAGCCGTTGCCCAGCGGGCCCGCGTTCAGTGCCTCGGTCACGTCGAAGGAGCCGGTGCCGCCGCCGTGTCCGGGGGCGACGGGGCCACCGGTGGCACTGGGCAGGCCCTTGCCCTTGCCGGTGCCGGAGCGGGAGGCACCCGGGACGCTCATGGAGCCGACCACACCGCCGGGGCGACCGCCGGGGCGTGCACCGGTGGTACCGGACGCACCGGATGCTCCCGGACCACCCGGACGGGTGCCCGACGCGCCGGGGGCGGTGGTGGAACCGCCGGGCGTTCCGGTCCCGTTCGTGCCGCCGCCGCCCGGACCGCCCTTGCCGGCGGAGGACTTGCGGGGCGCGAACCAGTCGCTGGCCTTCTCCTCGGCCGGGGCCGCGGGCTCGGCGGGGGGCTCGGCGGCGGAGGTGGCCGTCCGGTCGGCCGCGGGTCGCGGGTCGCGGGCGGGCGCCTCGTCCGCGGCGCCCTCGGCGTCCCCGACGGGCTTGCGCACGACGACCGGCGGAATGGGCCGGGAACCGGGGATGTTGATCCGGATCCGGGTCGTCAGCGTCGTCTCGGTCTTCTTCTCCTCCGGCCGCGTGGCCGCACGGCCGGCGTCCGTACCGTCGTCGGAAGCCATGGGGGTCCCGTACGGCGGCGTGCCGGACGGGTATGCGGCTCCGCCGCGCCCGTCGGGCCCGGAGGACGGAGTGTCAGTTTCACGACTCAAGGCAGGTTCTCCCAGTTGGCTTCGCCGCCCTTACGACCTCAACTAGCTCGGGCGGCTCGGCGGCGCGCACCACCATACTGGCCACTTCTGGCGTGTATCCCATGACCGCAGTGGAAACCCACACCGGACTCGCACCTGCGCCGCACGGCGAAGTGGTACGTCATTTGGCAAGTCGGGCGGGACCGCCGCGAGGTTGCCGCCCGGCGCCAAGGGTGGCGCAGATCACAGCGATGGCCATGCCGCCGAGCAGGAAGAGATAGGAGCCGAGTCCCGCGCCGAACAGGAAGTCGCCCTCGGGGCGCGAGGTGGTGAGCAGGATGACGGTGACGATCCAGCCCGCCACCGGGGCGACGGCCCCGCCCCGGCCGCCCGTGGCGTACGCCCCGCCGAGGAACAGCCCGGCCGCGCCGGCGAGGGCGAGCAGCAGCCCGCCGGGGAACCAGGCCGCCTGGACCAGGGACCCGGCGAGGCCGATGACGGCGCCGAGCAGGAAGAGTCCGGCATAGGCGGCGATCCGCCCCGCCGAGGGCCGCTGGAGCGGCTGGGCGAGCAGCGGGCCCTGTCCGTTGCCGCTCATGCCGCCGCCTCCTCGATGCCCGCGAACAGGTCGGTCTCCCCGGGCCGGCCCGCGCCGCGCACCAACTCGTAGTACTCGGTGGTGAACAGCGGCTGGGCCAGTTCGTTGGAGAGCGCGAAGTAGGGCTCGGCCACCTCGATCTGGGTGACGTGGGCGCGCATCGCGGCGGCCTTGGCGGCGGCGTGGGCGGACCCGTCGACGACGGTGGTGACCCGCTCGTCGTCCACCACGCCGGGTACGTCGGCGACGGTGGCACTCTTCTCGAAGGGCAGCTCGGCCAGCTCGTCCTGGAGCCGGGCGAAGGCGTCCTCGGCGACCGAGCGCGGGACGCGGTTCCAGTAGACCTTGGCGATGCGGTGGCCGCGTTCGGCCGCGAGGTCGACGGCACGCATGGCGACGCGGTGGGCCTGGATGTGGTCCGGGTGGCCGTAGCCGCCGTTGTCGTCGTACGTCACGAGGACCTGGGGGCGGACCTCCAGGATCACCTCGGCCAGGTGCCCGGCGGCCTCGTCGAGGTCGGCCTGCCAGAAGCATCCCGGGTCCGCATTGTCCGGGATGCCCATCATCCCGGAATCGCCGTAGCGGCCCGCGCCGCCGAGCAGGCGGGCATCCGTCACACCGAGCGCGCGTACGGCGGCGGCCAGCTCACCGCGCCGGTGCGCGCCCAGCGCCGGGCCGGTCAGGTGCCGCAGCTCCGGCGGGATGACCTCACCCCGCTCCCCGAGGGTGCAGGTGACCAGGGTCACATGCACACCCTCGGCCGCATACCTGGCCATGGTTGCGCCGTTGTTGATCGACTCGTCGTCCGGATGCGCGTGCACCAGGAGAAGACGCCGGGCGGGAAGTTCCGTCATGGGACCACCCTACGAGGCGGGGGGGCTCTTGCTGGGGCTGGTTGGGGTGGGGGGCGGTCGGGGGGCGGGGGGCGGGTCGGGGTCGGTGGCGGGGTCGGGGTCGGGGGCACGCCGGGTGGGCTAAGCGGCTTGCGGGTGGTGGGGGCGTGGGGGCGGTGAGGAGTCACATCCGTCCCATGGGTCACGTGTAGGGAGTGATTGGCAGATTTGTGCCACCCGAAGGCCATCCGTCCCCTGCTGACCTTCGGTCCTTCATCCTGCGCGTGGAACAAATCTGCCAATCACCACCCGCCACCACACAGCTGGGGCCGGTGAGGCCTGTGTGACCGCCGACGGCCGCCCAGGGAAGGCCCTCACCCCCGCAAGCCGCTAAGCTCCCCGGCGCGCAGGCGAGGCGCGGGATTGCCCCCGCCCATCGGCCGATCGCCGCCGAGCCGACCCGGCGTGCCGCCCGCCTGCGCGTGGGCCCCACCGCCACCCACCCACCTATCGACCCACCGACCCACGCACCCGACCACCCGCCCGCCGGCGATCGCCGCTAAGCCCGCCCGCCGACGTGCAGGCCAGGCGCGCCCCCACCCACCGACCCACGAACCCGAGCGCCCCCCCACCGGCCGTCCGCCGCCGAGCCGACCCGGCGTGCCGCCACCCCCCGAGGGCGCCCCACCCACCAACCCCGTTCGCCGCCAAACCCACCCGGCGTGCGTGTGAGGTGCGAGCGCGTCCTCCGTAGGCAACGGCGGTGGGCGGCGTCCCAAGGGGCCGGTGCCGGGCAGGGCCACCGTCTCTCTGGGCCGCTCGCTCGCTTCTTCTGCGGGCCGGAGTGAGGTGGGTCAAGGGTGGCCCGGAGGGCCATCGCCGAAGGCGACGCGCAGCGCCCTTGACGCACCTCGCGGAGGCCCGACAATCGCCGAGAAGCGAGCGGCCCTACGGCAACTGCACAGCAGGCGCCCGGAAAGACGTCGTGACGGCGCCGAGGCCCGCCTCAGAACTTGATGCTGCTGATCATGCTGGCGACGTTGGTCGTCAGTTGGCTGATCGTGGGGGCGACGGTCGAGGAGGCGAGATAGAAGCCGAGCAGGACGCAGACCACCGCGTGGCCGCCCTTCAGCCCTGACTTCTTGATCAGCAGGAAGACGATGATCGCCAGCAGCACCACCGCCGAAATCGAGAGTGCCACGGCGGCTCACCTCCAAAGATCGTCAGATCTAGATCAGTTGAGCAAATCCATGCAGACGCCAGCAGGTTAATACCCACACAGCGGTAGTGATCATAACTATCCGTGCTCGCGCATCGCGCGGCGCACGGCCGCACAAGGGGGCGCATGGCCAATATGGTCGGGGTATGACGACCGAGTCTGACTCCTTCCCCCGTCGGCACGCCCGGACCCAGCGGTTCACGCTCGGCGCGCCGCGTGCGTTCACGGTGGCGCCCGACGGTTCGCGTGTCGCGTTCCTGCGCTCCGGCTCCGGCACCGACCGGGCCAACTCCCTGTGGGTCATGGACCTTCCGGACCGCGCCGAGCGCCTGGCGGCCGATCCCGGCGCCCTCCTCGGCGGCGCCTCCGAAGAGCTCTCGGCCGAGGAGCGGGCGCGCCGTGAGCGCAGCCGGGAGGGCGGTGCCGGCATCGTCGGCTATGCCACCGACACCGCCCTGGAGTTGGCGTCTTTCGCCTTGTCGGGGCGGCTTTTCACGGCCGAGCTGCGGGCCGGTACGGCGCGCGAACTCCGGGTTCCGGGGCCGGTGATCGACCCGCGCCCCTCCCCCGACGGCACGCACATCGCCTATGTCGCGCAGGGTGCGCTGCGGGTCGTAGGCGCCGAGGGCGAGGGCGACCGGGCGCTCGCCGAGCCGGAGCCCACCGACGGACCGGGGCGGGTCACGTACGGGCTCGCCGAGTTCATCGCGGCCGAGGAGATGGGCCGTTCGCGGGGTTTCTGGTGGGCGCCGGACGGGCGCCGGCTGCTCGTGGCGCGCGTGGACGACACGCCGGTGAAGCGGTGGTGGATCGCGGACCCGGCCCACCCGGAACGTGAGCCGATCGACATCGCCTACCCGGCCGCGGGCACGCCGAACGCGGACGTCCGGCTGTTCGTGCTCGGGCTCGACGGGGAGCGCACGGAGGTCGCGTGGGACCGGGCCCGCTACCCGTATCTGGCCCGTGTGCACTGGTCAGCGGCGGGTGCGCCGCTGTTGCTGGTACAGGCGCGGGACCAGCGCAGCCAGCTGTTCCTGGCGGTGGACCCGGACACGGGGGCCACCCGGATGGTGCACGCCGACGAAGATCCAAGTTGGCTGGAACTTTTCCCTGGAGTGCCCTGCTGGAGCCCGTCCGGGCAGCTTGTCCGGATCACGGACGAGGGCGGCGCACGGGTGCTGACGGTCGGCGAACGGCCTTTGACCGGCGGTCAGTTGCATATCCGCGCGGTGCTGGACGTGGGCGACGACGACGTGCTGGTTTCCGCCTCGGCGGGCCCGGAGGCGCAGGCGCCGGAGACCGGCGAGGTCCATGTGTACCGGGTGAACGAGCTGGGCGTGGAGCGCGTGTCGCAGGAGCCCGGGGTGCACTCGGCGGTGCGCGCCGGCGGTGTGACCGTGCTCGTGTCCGCGACACCGGACACTCCCGGCTCCCGTGTCCAGGTGCTGCGTGACGGAAAACCGGCGGCGACTGTCCGCTCGTACGCCGAAAGTCCTGGTTTCTCCCCGCGGGTGACGCTGACCCAGGGGGGCGCACGCCGAATTCCGTGCGCCGTGCTTATGCCACGGGACTACCACGGTGACACTCCCCTGCCCGTCCTCATGGACCCCTACGGCGGCCCGCACGGCCAGCGGGTGCTCGCCACGCACAACGCCCACCTCACCTCCCAGTGGTTCGCCGACCAGGGTTTCGCGGTGGTCGTGGCGGACGGACGGGGCACTCCGGGGCACTCGCCGGCCTGGGAGAAGTCGGTGCGCGACGAGCTGGCGGCCGTCGTACTCCAGGACCAGGTGGACGCGCTGCACGCGCTCGCCGGTGAGTTCCCGCTGGACCTGGACCGGGTGGCGATCCGCGGCTGGTCCTTCGGCGGCTATCTGGCGGCACTGGCGGTGCTGCGCCGCCCGGACGTCTTCCATGCGGCGGTCGTCGGCGCCCCGGTCACCGATCTGCGGCTGTACGACACCCACTACCAGGAGCGCTATCTGGGCCTGCCGGACGAGCAGCCGGAGGTCTACCGCCGCAACTCGGTGATCGACGACGCGGGCCTGGTCGGCCCGGCCGAGCCGCACCGCCCGATGATGATCATTCACGGGCTTGCGGATGACAACGTCGTCGTCGCCCATTCCCTGCGGCTGTCCTCCGCCCTGCTCGCCGCCGGCCGCCCGCACGAGGTCCTGCCGCTGTCCGGCGTGACGCACATGACCCCGCAGGAGACCGTCGCGGAGAACCTGCTGCTGCTCCAGCTGGACTTCCTCCGGCGCACCCTGCCCGACCAGGGCAAATGAACCGCGAACTGCGTTAACAAGCAGGCAACTTCACGGAAGCGGTACCGATATACGGACGCGGGAGGCTGATCAGCGTACGGCCGTGCGGGTGCCGTGTACGGGCCGGGGTGCGCCATGTCACCCCGGCCCGTTGCCGTACGCGTACCCCTACGAGTCCTCCGCCGGAACCACCTGCTTCTCCTCCGCGAAGTGACAGGCCGAGGCGTGGGCCGCCGGGCCGGAGGTGTCGCGGAAGACGGCCGGGACCGCCAGGGCCGGCACCTCCCGGGCGCAGCGCTCCTGTGCCTTCCAGCAGCGGGTGCGGAAGCGGCAGCCGGAGGGGATGTTCGTCGGCGACGGCACGTCTCCGCTGAGCATGATCCGCTCGCGCTGCTCCCGGGCCGCGGGATCCGGGACCGGGACCGCCGAGAGGAGGGCCTGGGTGTAGGGGTGGGTGGGGTGGTCGTAGATCTCGGTGTCGGTGCCGATCTCCACGATCCGCCCGAGGTACATCACACCCACCCGGTCGGAGATGTGCCGGACGATGGACAGGTCGTGCGCGATGAAGACGTAGGAGAGCTCGAACTCCGACTGGAGGCGGTCCAGGAGGTTGATGACCTGGGCCTGGATGGAGACGTCGAGGGCGGAGACCGGTTCGTCGGCGACGATGACCTCCGGGTGCAGCGCCAGTCCCCGTGCGATGCCGATGCGTTGGCGCTGGCCGCCGGAGAACTGGTGCGGGTAGCGGTTGACGTACTCCGGATCGAGACCGACCACGTCCAGGAGTTCCTGGACCCTGCGGCGGCGGTCGCCCTTGGGCGCGACCTCGGGGTGGATGTCGTAGGGCTCGCCGATGATGTCGCCGACCGTCATGCGGGGGTTGAGGGAGGTGTACGGGTCCTGGAAGACCATTTGGATGTTGCGGCGTACGGCCTTCAGGGCCTTTCCGGACAGCTTGGTGATGTCCTCGCCCTTGAACCTGATGGAGCCGGCCGTGGGGCGCTCGAGGCTGCAGAGCATCTTGGCGAGCGTGGACTTGCCGCAGCCCGACTCGCCGACGATGCCGAGGGTTTCGCCCTTGCCGAGGGTGAAGTCGACGCCGTCGACGGCCTTGACCGCGCCGATCTGCCTCTTGAAGAGGATGCCCCGGGTGAGGGGGTAGTGCTTGACGAGTCCGGTCACTTCGAGGATGGGCTCAGTGCTCGCGGTCGTCGACGTCATCGAGGCACTCCCTCCAGAAGTGGCAGGCGCTGCCGCGGGTGCCGGAGACCTCGTACAGCGGGGGTTCGTCGGTGCGGCAGACGTCCCGGGCGAGCGGGCATCGCGGGTGGAAGGAGCAGCCCGGAGGGATGTGCATCAGGTTCGGCGGCAGGCCCTTGATGGCGTACAGCTGCTGTCCCTTCTGGTCCAGGCGCGGGATGGAGTCCAGCAGGCCGCGGGTGTAGGGGTGGGCCGGCGCCTTGTAGATGTCACGGACGGGTGCGGACTCGACGATCTTCCCGGCGTACATGACCGCGATCCGGTCGGCGACGTCCGCGACGACGCCCAGATCATGGGTGATCAGGATCAGCCCCATGTGGTACTCGCGCTGCAGCTCCGCCAGCAGGTCCATGACCTGGGCCTGCACGGTGACGTCGAGGGCGGTGGTGGGTTCGTCGGCGATGATGAGTGCCGGTTCCAGGGCCAGCGCCATGGCGATCATGATGCGCTGGCGCATACCGCCGGAGAACTGGTGGGGGTAGTCCCGCACGCGCTGGGCGGCGGCCGGAATGCGCACCCGTTCCATCAGCTCGACGGCCTTGCCCCGGGCGTCCTTCTTGGACATCCCGCGGTGCACGACGAACATCTCGCCGAGCTGGTCCCCCACGGAGAGCACCGGGTTGAGCGCCGACAGTGCGTCCTGGAAGATCATCGCCATCCTGGCGCCGCGGATCCTCCTGCGCTCCTCTTCCTTCAGTGTGAGCAGATCCCGTCCCTGGAACAGGATCCGACCGCCCGTGACCTTGCCCGGCGGGGTGTCGAGGATCCCCATCACGGCCTGCGCGGTCACCGACTTGCCCGACCCGGACTCGCCGAGCACGGCCAGGGTCTCCCCCGCGTCCACCTCGTAGCTCACCCCGTTGACGGCATGCGCGATCCCGTCCCGGGTCCGGAACTCCACCCGCAGGTCCCGCACTTCGAGCAGCACGCCGCCATCGCCTCGCACGGCCGTCACCTCAACTTCGGATCGAGGGCGTCGCGGACCGCGTCGCCGAGCATGATGAAGGCCAGGACCGTGATGGCCAGGGCGCCCGAGGGCCACAGGAGGGCGTGGGGGGCGTTGCGGATGTAGGGGGAGGCGGCGGAGATGTCGATGCCCCAGGAGACGCTGGGTGGTTTCAGGCCCACGCCGAGGTACGACAGGGTCGCCTCCAGGGCGATGTAGGTGCCCAGCGCGATGGTCGCCACCACGATCACCGGCGCCACGGCGTTCGGTGCGATGTGGCGCAGCAGGATGCGGGAGTCGGAGGCGCCGAGGGCGCGGGCGGCCTGGACGTAGTCGTTCTGCTTGGCGGTGATGACCGAGCCGCGGGCGATGCGGCCGATCTGCGGCCAGCCGAGCAGGACCATGAAGCCGATGACCGGCCAGACCGTGTTGCTGGTCACCACCGACAGGAGGACCAGACCGCCCAGGACGACCGGGATGGCGAAGAAGATGTCGGTGATCCGGGACAGGATCGAGTCCCAGACACCGCCGAAGTACCCGGCCAGGGCCCCCAGGACCGATCCGAGGACGCCCACCCCGAGCGTCGCCAGCACGCCCACCGTGACGGACGTACGGGCGCCGTACACCGTGCGCGTGTAGACGTTGCAGCCCTGGCCGTCGTACCCGAAGGGCGCGCCCGGGCCCGGGCCGTCCTGGGCCTTGGCGAGGTCGCAGGTGAGGGGGCTGCCGGAGGCGATCGCCGAGGGCCAGACGGAGATGAGGACCAGGAAGAGGATCACCACGGCGGAGATCAGGAAGACCGGGTTGCGGCGCAGGTCCCGCCAGGCGTCGGACCACAGGGAACGTGGCTTGCCCGCCGGGCCCGTGCCCTCGGGTCCCCCCGGCGTCCGCTCCAGCGTGGCGGCCTCGCTCGCGCCCAGGTCCATCGCGCCTCCCATGCCGGTTCCGGCGATCGCGCCCTCGGGCTCGTACGGCTGCTCAGGCATAGCGGATCCTCGGGTCGAGCACGGCGTACAGGAGGTCGACGAGGAGGTTGGCGACGAGGAAGACGAGGACGAGGACGGTCACGAAACCGACGACCGTCTGCGTGTTCTGGCGCAGGATGCCCTGGTAGAGCTGGAAGCCGACGCCATGGATGTTGAAGATCCGCTCGGTGACGATCGCGCCGCCCATCAGCGCGCCGATGTCGGCTCCGATGAAGGTGACCACGGGGATCAGCGAGTTGCGCAGCAGATGACGGACGACGACCCGGCGCCGGGGCAGGCCCTTGGCGACCGCCGTACGGACGTAGTCGGCCCGCTTGTTCTCCGCGATGGAGGTCCGGGTCAGCCGGGTGACGTAGGCCAGGGAGACGGAGGCGAGGACCAGACCGGGCACGATCAGCTCGCCGAAGGTCGCGTACGCCGAGACGGACGGTCTGATCCAGCCCCACTGGACGCCGAGCAGCAGCTGGAGCAGCAGACCGGTGACGAAGGTGGGGACCGAGATCACCACGAGAGTGGCCAGCAGCACCCCGGTGTCGACGGGCCGGCCGCGCCGCATGCCCGTGAGCACGCCCAGCGTCACACCGACGACGATCTCGAAGAGGATGGCGACGATGGTGAGCCGGATGGTGACGGGGAACGCCGTTCCCATCAGCTCGGTGACCTTCTGGCCGTTGAACGCCGTACCGAAGTCGCCGGTGAACAGGTGCCCCATGTAGGTGAGGTACTGCTGCCAGAGCGGCTTGTCCAAGCCGAACTCCCGCTTGAGCTGGGCGGCCGTCGCGGGATCGCAGGCCCGTTCGCCGCACAGTCCGGCGATGGGGTCGCCCATCACGTTGACCATGAGGAAGATCAGCAGGGTGGAGCCGATGAACACGGGGATCATCTGGAGCAGCCGCCGCGCGACATAGCGCCCCATGTCGCTCAGCCCACCTTGATCTCGTTGTAGACCGGCACGCTGAAGGGGTTGAGCGTCACGTGGGAGAGCCGGGAGGTGTAGCCGGCGCTGCCGTTCTGGTACCAGAGCGGGATGGCCGCCATGTTGTCGCGGACGACTCCCTCGGCCTGCTGGAACAGCCGGATGGCCGTGGCCTGTCCGGTCTCGGCGTTGGCCCGGTCGACGAGGCGGTCGAACTGCTTGTTCGACCACTTGCCGTCGTTGGAGGAGGCGCCCGTGTAGTACAGCGGCTGCAGGAAGTTCTGGATCAACGGGTAGTCCATCTGCCAGCCGGCCCGGAAGGGGCCGGTCATCTTGTGCTGCCCGATCTGGTTGCGGAAGTCGGCGAAGGTGCCGACCGGGTTGCCCACGCAGGCCTTGTTGTTGCCGAGGGCGTTGTTGACGGAGTTGCACACGGCGTCCACCCATTGCTTGTGCGAGCCGCTGTCCGCGTTGTAGGTGATCTTCAGCTGGCCACCGGGGATCCCGCCGCCCTCCTGGATGAGCTTCCTGGCCTGCACCGGGTCGTAGTCGCAGGCGTGGCCGCAGAGCCCGGGCTTGTAGCCGCCGGCCGCGCCGAGGACGGGGGAGGTCCAGTCGGTGGCGGGGGTGCGGGTGTTACGGAAGATGGTCTCGGTGATCTGCTTGCGGTTGATCGCCATGGACAGGCCGGTGCGGACCTTGCGCGCCCCGGGGGTGTTCCACTTCGGGTCGTAGTACGGGAAGGCGAGGGTCTGCAGGATGCCGGCCGGGGTGTTGATGTAGCGGCCGTTCAGGTCGGTCTTGACGTTCTTGAGCTGGGTGGAGGGCACGTCGTCGACCAGGTCGAGGTTGCCGGCCAGCACGTCGGTGTAGGCCGTGTTGTTGTCGGTGTACACCAGGAGGGTCACGCCGACGTTCCGCGCCGGGTCGGGGCCGGGGTAGCCGTCCCACTTCTTCAGGTTCATGGCCGAGCCCCTGGTGTACGACTCGATCCGGTAGGGCCCGTTGCCCACCGGCTTCTTCAGCCAGGCGGCGTGGTCGGTGAAGAAGGTGCGGGGCAGCGGGTCGAAGGCCGCGTAGCCCAGGGTGTCGGGGAAGCTGGAGAACTTCTGGCCCAGCCGGACGGTGAAGGTGTGGTCGTCGATCACTTTCAGTCCGGACAGGGTGTCGGCCCTCTGGGCGCCGCTGTCGGGGTGGACCTTGTCGTATCCGGCGATGTAGGCGAAGAAGTAGGCGTTCTTCTGGTTGTTCCTCAGGCTCGCCCCGTAGTTCCAGGCGTCCACGAAGGAGCGGGCGGTCACCTTCTCGCCGTCGGAGAAGGTCCAGCCCTTCTTCAGCTTGATCGTGAAGTTCTGCGAGTCCCTGGTGTCGATGGAGGCGGCGAGCCAGTTCTGGGCCTTGCCGGTCTTCGGGTCGTACTTCTTCAGGCCCCGGAAGATCATGTCGAGGACCTTGCCGCCCTGCACCTCGTTGGTGTTGGCGGGCTCGAGCGGGTTCTGCGGGTCGCCCCAGGAGGAGGTCAGCACCCCGGCGCCGCCGAAGCCGCTCGCGCCACCGCACGCGGTGGCCAGGAGCCCGGCGGCGATCACACAGGCGGCCCATCGGGCGTGCCTGATACCCCGCATGGCTGCCTCCTCCGCGAGCACAGATCCGATACCGGTCAATATCGGCTCATACGATCACATGCCGCACGCCGACCGCCGGATTGAGGGGCCGTCAGCGGCACGCGTCAGCCGAAAGCAGGCAGCGACCTGGAGCGCCCGGACGATCCCGGGGGGCAGCGCAACAGATCTTCGCGCAACGATGCCGAAACGTTGGATTAGGACGTGTCGATGTACGCATTTCGACACACCACCGTCCGCATATCGAACTCATCGCCCGATTGGCCCTATTGGCCCGATGTGAAGCACGGATTGATTACGGCGTGCTACCCGCGTAGCTACGGAATGATCAAGTACGGGTAAAGAACGCAAAGACGCAACCAAGGCGATCGAGAATTTATTGACCCTGCATGAATTGCGTTGAAAAAGTCCGGCGTAGCCCGTAGGGGAGCGCCCTGCGGAGCCTTGACCCACAAGGCACGGAGCATCATGACCACCCCCGCATCCCCTTCCCCGGCCGCCGCACTCGAGGTGACCGAAGAAGACAGCGCCGCATCGGCGAAGCCCGGCAACCCGAAGGGCACCGAGAGCCGCTCTCCGGGACGGCTGGCCTGGACCCGCTTCAAGCGGGACCGGACGGGCGTCATATCCGCCTTCGTGGTGATCTCCTTCTTCGTCGTCGGCATCGCCGCACCGCTGATCGCCAAGGTGTACGGGAAGGATCCGTACACCACGTACGGCATGAACATCCCGGGCCTGTTCAACGAGTTCAACTACCCGATCAAGCCCAACGGCGGCATCAGCTCCGACTTCTGGCTCGGCATCGAGCCGCAGCTCGGCCGGGACGTCCTCACGTTCCTGCTCTACGGCATCCGCAACTCGCTGCTGATCGCGACCGCCGCCGCACTGCTGACGACCCTGCTCGGTGTCGTCATCGGCATCACCGCCGGCTACCTCGGCGGCAAGACCGACTACCTCGTCGGACGCGTCATCGACATCCTGCTGGCGTTCCCGCAGACGCTGTTCTTCATCGCCTTCTGGCCCGTGGTCATGGCGATCTTCGTCCCGCCGACGGACAACACTCCTGTCTGGCTGACCGTCACCAGCCTCATCCTCGTGATGACGGCCTTCGGCTGGGCCTCCATCGCGCGTCTGCTGCGCGGTGAGGTGCTCGCCCTGCGCGAGCGCGAGTTCGTGGAGGCGGCCAAGGTCACCGGCGCCTCCCCGGCCCGGATCATCTTCAAGGAGCTCCTGCCCAACCTGTGGACGCCGATCCTGATCCAGGCGACGCTCCTCCTCCCGACCTACGTCACCGCGGAAGCGGGGCTCGCCTTCCTCGGCGTCGGTCTCCAGGATCCGACCCCCGACTGGGGCGTGATGATCCAGAACGGCGCCAAGTACTACCAGGACGACATCACCTTCATGCTCTTCCCGGGCCTGGCCATGGTGATCTTCGTCGTCGCCTTCAACCTCCTCGGCGACTCGGTCCGCGACGCCCTGGACCCGAAGACCAAGCGCTGAGTTCCTCCCGGCCCGGGCGACGGGGCCCGGCCGGGATCAAGCACCACTTGTCATCCACTACGAACGGGTCAGCCATGTCTCTCTCCCGCAGAAACTTCGTCATCGCCACCTCTGTCGCGGCCGCGGGCTCGACGCTGCTGTCCGCGTGCAGCAGCGGCGGCGGGGGCGGCAACGGCACCCCGAGCGCCGGCGCCACGTCCTACACGGGCGCCAAGGTCACCATCGGCACGAAGGCCGACTCCACCGGCCCGGCCCCCGAGATCGCCGGCGCGAAGAAGGGCGGCACGATCTACGGCCTCGCGCCCGACGACTTCTCGCACCTCGACCCGCAGCGCATCTACTACGCGTACAACTCCACGGTCGCGCTGCTCCTGCACCGCTGCCTGACCGGTTACAAGATCGACTCCTCCGGTCACCAGAAGCTCGTCGGTGACTTGGCCACCGACACCGGTACCGCCTCCAAGGACAACAAGACCTGGACCTTCACGCTGAAGGAGGGTCTGAAGTGGGAGGACGGCAGCGAGCTGACCGTCGAGGACGTGCGCCACGGCATCGAGCGGCTGTGGGCCCCGTTCATCACCGAGTCCGGCACCTACGTCCAGATGGCGCTGACCGGCAAGGGCGCCAAGTGGCGTGACGCCTACGAGGGTCCGTACAAGGGCAAGCACCTGGACTCGATCGTCACCGACAAGGCCAAGCGGACCATCACCTTCCACCTGGCCGAGCCGAAGCCGGACTTCAACTTCACCCTGGCGATGCACTCGTACGCCGCCACCTCCGTGAAGCTGGACACCAAGGAGAAGTACGACAAGAAGCCGGCCGCCTGCGGTCCGTACAAGATCAAGGCGCACACCACCGACAAGTCGATGGTGCTGATCCGCAACAAGTACTGGGACCCGGCCACGGACTCGATCCGCAACGCCTACCCGGACGGCTTCGAGTTCGACTTCGGCGTCGAGACCCTCGAGAGCACCGACCGCCTGATCGCCGACCAGGGCAACGACCAGTACGCCGTGTCGATCTACAAGGGCGTGCCGGCCGAGCGCATCCAGAAGGTCCTCACCGACCCGCAGCTGAAGAAGCGCACCTTCAACGGCCTGCTGACCGGCACCTACTACTACGCGATCAACACCAAGCGCGTCACCGACCTGAAGGTCCGCCAGGCCCTCATCCACGCCTGGCCGCTGCAGCAGATCCGGCAGATCTACGGCGGCCCGTCCGCCGGTGACATCGCCACCTCGATCCTCAGCCCCGACATCATCGGCTACGAGAAGTACGACCTCTACGGCAAGCTGCAGAAGCCGCAGGGCGACCCGGCCAAGGCCAAGGCGCTGCTGAAGGAGGCCGGCAAGGAGGGCGTGAAGGTCGTCTACGCCTTCCCGCAGGACCCGACCTACCTCAAGACCAAGGTCGTCATCGAGAACGCGCTGAAGGCGGCCGGCTTCACGCCGGTCATGAAGCCGATCGACTCCACGTCGTACTACGACCAGATCCAGCAGATCAACAACACCTTCGACGTGATGTGGTTCGGCTGGTCCCCGGACTGGCCGACCGCCTACACGATGATCGAGCCGCTGTTCGACGGCGCTGCCATCGGCAACGGCCAGAACAACGTGTCGCAGACCAACATCAGCTGGATCAACGACGCGATCAAGAAGAACGCCGTGATCGCGGACCAGACCGAAGCCGGCAAGGCCTGGGCGGCGCTGGACAAGAAGATCATGCAGGAGGTGGCGCCGATCATCCCCGAGACGTTCACCCGCCGCTTCTACGTGTACGGCTCGAAGGTGGGCGGTGCCCAGTTCGACCCGAACTTCTCCGCGACCCTGCTGTACAAGACCTTCGTGAAGGCCTGACGTACGAACCCCGGCGGGGCGGCCCCAGTGCCGCCCCGCCCGTCTCACCCCCTACGGCATCCGTCAGGAAAACCCAACTGCCATGCTCCGCTTCCTCATCCGCCGGACCCTCGGCGCCGCTGTGATCCTGTTGATCATCAGCGCCCTGGTGTTCGTCCTGTTCTACGCCGCTCCGCGCGACCCCGCCCGCCTCGCGTGCGGCAAGGTCTGCACGCCCGAGACCCTGGCCCTGGTGAAGAAGAACCTCGGGATCGACCACTCGCTCCCCGTGCAGTACTGGGACTGGCTCAAGGGCCTGTTCGTGGGGCGTGACTACAGCTCCTTCGGGCACTGCGACGCGCCGTGCCTCGGCTACTCGTTCCAGAACCGCGAGCCGGTCCTGGGCACCATCGGGGACCGCTTCCCGGCCACGATCTCGCTGGCCCTGGGCAGCTCGGTGGTCTTCCTCCTGTTCGGTGTCGGCACCGGCATGCTGGCCGCCGTGAAGCAGGGCAAGGCGCTCGACAAGATCGCCAGCTCCGCGTCGCTGATCGCGTCCTCGATGCAGATCTACGTCGTCGGCGTCTTCGCCACGTACCTCTTCGTGGACCAGTTGCACCTGCTGGACCGGGCCAACTACACGCCGTTCACCGACAACCCGGGCAAGTGGTTCACGGGCCTGCTGGTGCCGTGGCTGGTGCTGTCGCTGATCTTCACCGCCAACTACACCCGTATGACGCGATCCCAGATGGTCGAGTCACTCAGCGAGGACTACGTCCGCACGGCCCGCGCCAAGGGCCTGTCCCGCAGGACGGTGTTCTTCCGCTTCGCCTGGCGCGGCGCGATGGGCCCGATCATCACCATCTTCGGCCTCGACCTCGGCACGCTGCTCGGCGGCGCGATCATCACGGAGTCGACCTTCAGCATTCAGGGCATAGGCAAGCTGTCGGTGAAGGCGGTCAGCACCAACGACCTGCCGATGCTGCTCGGCGTCGTCCTGGTCGCCGCGGCTGCGATCGTCGTCTTCAACATCATCGTCGACGCCGTGTACGCCCTCATCGACCCGCGCGTGCGCCTCGCATAAGGAGAGAGACCCGTGAGCACCCCCTTCCTCTCCCTGCGCGACCTGCGCGTCCACTTCTCCACCGAAGACGGTGTCGTCAAGGCGGTCGACGGGCTGTCGTTCGACCTGGAGAAGGGCAAGACCCTCGGTATCGTCGGCGAGTCCGGCTCCGGCAAGTCCGTCACCAACATGGCGATCCTGGGTCTGCACGACCCACGGAACACCACGATGGACGGCGAGATCCTGCTCGACGGCAAGGAGCTGATCAGCGCCACTGAGGCCGAGCTGGAGAAGCTGCGCGGCAACAAGATGTCCATGATCTTCCAGGACGCGCTGGCCTCGCTCTCGCCGTACCACACCATCGGTGCACAGATCGCGGAGACGTACCGCAAGCACACCGGCTGCTCCAAGAAGGAAGCCCGGGCCCGTGCGATCGAGATGCTGCGCCGCGTCGGCATCCCTCAGCCGGACGTCCGCGTGGACGACTACCCGCACCAGTTCTCCGGCGGTATGCGCCAGCGCGCGATGATCGCCATGGCGCTGGTCTGCGACCCCGAGCTGCTGATCGCCGACGAGCCGACCACGGCCCTCGACGTGACGGTCCAGGCCCAGATCATGGACCTGCTCAAGGACCTCCAGCAGGAGTTCGGCACCGCGATCATCTTCATCACGCACGACCTGGGCGTCATCGCCGACATCGCGGACGACGTGCTGGTGATGTACGGCGGCCGGTGCGTGGAGCGCGGCACCAAGAAGCAGGTGCTGAGCGCCCCGGACCACCCCTACACCCTGGGCCTGCTGAACTCGATGCCGAGCCTGGACGGCCCGGTCGACGTGCCGCTCTCCCCCATCCCCGGCTCCCCGCCCTCGCTGCTCAACCCGCCCTCCGGCTGCCGCTTCCACCCGCGCTGCGCGTTCGCCGAGAAGGTCGCCGACGGCCTGTGCTCGACCGAGCGCCCGAAGCTGGAGGTGGCCGAGGGCCGAGGTTCCGCCTGCCACCTGTCCCAGGAGCAGAAGCAGGAACTCTTCGCCGACTTCGCCACAACCCGGCACAACTGACGGACAGCAGACGGGACTTCACGACCATGAGCAACACGAACCCCCTCCTGGACGTCTCCGGGCTCACCAAGCACTTCCCGATCAAGGGCGGCTTCCCGATCCGCCGTACGGTGGGCGCGGTGCAGGCCGTGGACGGGCTGGACTTCCAGGTCGGCGAGGGCGAGAGCCTGGGCCTCGTCGGTGAGTCCGGCTGTGGCAAGTCGACCACCGGCCGGCTGATCACCCGCCTGCTGGAGCCGACCGGCGGCAAGATCACCTACCGCGGGCAGGACATCACGCACGCGGGCCGCAGGGACCTGGCGCCGATCCGCTCCGAGATCCAGATGATCTTCCAGGACCCGTACGCCTCGCTGAACCCGCGGCAGACGGTCGGCAAGATCATCTCGGGTCCGATGGAGATCAACGACATCAACCCGGCCGGCGGCCGCGAGAAGCGGGTCCGCGAGCTGCTGGAGATCGTCGGCCTCAACCCCGAGCACTACAACCGCTTCCCGCACGAGTTCTCCGGCGGTCAGCGCCAGCGCATCGGCGTGGCCCGCGCGCTCGCCCTGGAGCCGAAGCTGATCGTGGCGGACGAGCCGGTCTCCGCGCTCGACGTCTCCATCCAGGCCCAGGTCGTGAACCTGCTGCAGAAGGTGCAGAGGGAACTCGGCATCGCGTTCGTCTTCATCGCCCACGACCTCGCGATCGTCCGGCACTTCTCGCAGCGCGTCGCGGTGATGTACCTCGGCAAGATCGTCGAGATCGCCGACCGCGACGACCTGTACGGCAACCCGCGCCACCCCTACACCCGGGCGCTGCTCTCCGCCGTACCCGAGGCGACGGTGGACGAGGAGCCGCGCGAGCGCATCCGCCTGGTCGGCGACGTGCCCTCCCCGATCAACCCGCCCTCCGGCTGCCGCTTCCGCACCCGCTGCTGGAAGGCGACGGAGAAGTGCGCGTCGGAGGCCCCGCCGCTGGTGCAGGCGGAGGGCAACAAGCCCGGCCATCTCACGGCGTGCCACTATCCTGAGACGCAGGAGACGATCTCCGCACCGCGTGCCTCCCAGGACCGTCTCTCCAAGGACCCCGAGGCGGCGGCCTGACACACCCCTTTTCGTCAGCCGCCCCTTGCGGAACGGACTTTCACCGGCCCATTGACCCGAGCCCTGAACGTCCGCTTCCAGGGGACGAAGGCCCGTGCCTCCCCAGGCGCGGGCCTTCTTCGTACAACGGGCTTGCCTCGACCGGAAATTGAGAGTCGCTCAAGAAGTGCACCGGAACCTGACGCGCCGTTCAACATCATGTGTCAGACTGCGGCGGTGGTAGATCATGTCTTTACCGATCTCACGCTCGCCGCGCTCTATGACCGCCTCAACCCCTGGCGGCCGGGCGACGACTTCTACCTCGGTCTGGTGCGGGAGGCCCGTTCGGTGCTGGACATCGGGTGCGGCACCGGGCAGTTGCTGCGGCGGGCACGGACCGAGGGGCACCGAGGCCGGCTGATGGGGCTCGATCCGGCGCCCGCCATGCTCGTACGGGCGCGGCGGGCCCGGCCGGACGTCGAGTGGGTGCTCGGGGACATGCGCACCCGGCTGTGGCACGGGGAGTTCGACCTCGTCGTCATGACCGGGCACGCCTTCCAGGAGCTGGTCGGGGACGAGGAGATCCGGCACTGTCTGCGCGGGGCCCGGGCGGCCCTCGGCGACGGTGGGCGGTTCGTCTTCGAGACCCGCAACCCTGCCGCCCGCCCGTGGGAGCGCTGGACCCCGGACCGGGTGTACGAGATCACCGCCGAGGACGGGAAACCGGTGCGGGTGTGGCACGAGGTGCAGAGTGACGGCCTGGTCGACGGCCGCGTGCGGTTCACCGAGACCTACGACAGCGATGCGTGGCCGGCCCCGCAGGTCTGCCACAGCGTTCTTCGCTTCCTGGACGAGGAGTCCCTGGAGGGCTTTCTCGCCGAGGCCGGGCTGAGGGTCGTGGAGCAGTACGGCGACTGGGGGCGGGGGCCGGTCACCCCCGCCAGTCCTGAGATCATCACCGTGGCCCGGGCGGCCTAGGCCCTGTCGTCCTCCTCCAGCGCCGCCAGCGCCGGGTCCAGCACGATGTCCTCGTCCCGGGCCTCGGTCGTCGGTTCCTCCGGGAAGTGGCAGGCCGTCAGGTGGCCGTCCCGGTTGCCGGAGATCTGGACCAGCGGCGGCTCCTCGGTCGCGCACTTGTCCTGCGCCTTCCAGCAGCGGGTGCGGAAGCGGCAGCCGGAGGGCGGGGAGATGGGGGACGGCACATCACCGGCCAGGCGGATGCGCTCGCGCCCGCCCGAGTCCTCGTCCGACAGGTTCACCTCGGGAACCGCGGACAGCAGGGCGTGCGTGTACGGGTGGCGCGGCCGGGTGTAGATGGAATCGCGGTCACCGACTTCGATGATCTTGCCGAGGTACATGACCGCCACCCGGTGCGAGAAATGGCGGACGACGGCCAGGTCGTGGGCGATGAACACGAACGCGATGCCCAGTTCCCTCTGGACCTCCTGGAGCAGGTTCACGACCTGGGCCTGGATGGAGACGTCGAGCGCGGAGACCGGCTCGTCCGCCACGATCAGCTTCGGCTCCAGGGCGAGCGCGCGGGCCACGCCGATGCGCTGGCGCTGACCGCCGGAGAACTCGTGCGGGAAGCGGTTGTAGTGCTCCGGGTTCAGGCCGACGATCTCCAGGAGTTCACGGACCCGCTTCTCCCGGCCGCCCTCCGGCTCGATCCCGTTGATCTCCATCGGACCCGAGATGATCTTGCCGACCGTCTGCCGCGGGTTCAGCGACGAGTACGGGTCCTGGAAGATCATCTGGATCTCGGAGCGGATCGGGGCGAGCTGCCCCCGCGTGGCGTGGCTGATGTCCTGCCCGCGGTAGGTGATCGTGCCGCTCGTCGGCTCCAGCAGACGGGTGATCAGCCGGCCCGTGGTCGACTTGCCGCAGCCCGATTCGCCGACCAGGCCGAAGCTCTCCCCCGCGTGCACGGTGATGTCGACGCCGTCCACGGCCTGCACCGCGCCGATCGTGCGGCGGATCGGGAAGCCGCCCTTGACGGGGAAGTGCTTGGTCAGGCCGGAGACCTCCAGCAGCGGCTCGCCGTCCATGGCGGCGCTCTTGTCTCGCGGGGCCGGGAGAACCATGTCCTCAGTCATGCCGATGTCCTCCTAGCCCAGACGGGGCTTGATCTCTTCGATGAAGATGGTCCGCTTCTGCTCCGCCGTGAGATGGCACGCGGAGGCCCGGTCCGGCGCCAGCAGCGGACGCTCGCGCACACAGCGGCCCGCGCCCTCGACCCGCTCCTGGAAGGTGCAGCGGGGGTGGAAGCGGCAGCCGGACGGCGGGTTGAGCAGCGAGGGCGGGGTGCCGGGGATCGGGGTGAGCTGGGCGCCGAGGTCGGAGTCCAGCCGCGGCATCGAGTTCAGCAGGCCCCAGGTGTACGGGTGCCGGGGCGAGCGCAGCACCTCTTGGGCGGTGCCCCGCTCCACCGCGCCGCCCGCGTACATGACCATGATGTCGTCGGCCATGTCGGCGATCACCCCCAGGTCGTGGGTGATGAAGATGATGCCGGATCCGAACTCCTGTTGCAGGTCCTTGAGCAGATCGAGGATCTGCGCCTGGACCGTCACGTCCAGGGCGGTGGTCGGCTCGTCGGCGATCAGCAGGTCGGGGTCGCAGACCAGGGCCATGGCGATCATGGCGCGCTGGCGCATACCGCCGGAGAACTGGTGCGGGTAGTCCTTCGCCCGCGCGCCGGGGTTGGGGATGCCGACCTTGCCGAGCATCTCCACGGCGCGTTCCCAGGCGTCCTTCTTGGAGGCGCCGGTGTGCTTCCGGTACGGCTCGGCGATCTGCCGGCCGACCGTGTAGTAGGGGGAGAGCGCGGTGAGCGGGTCCTGGAAGATCATGGCGACCTTGTTGCCGCGCAGCTTCTCCAGCTCGGACTCCCGGGCCGTGGTCAACTCCCGCCCGTCCAGCAGGATCTCGCCCTCGACCGTGGTGAACATGGGGTTGTGCAGGCCGAGGATGGTCAGGTTGGTCACCGACTTGCCCGAGCCGGACTCGCCCACGATGCCGAGCGTCCTGCCGCGCTCCAGATCGAAGGAGAGCCCGTCCACGGCCCGTACGACGCCGTCCTCGGTCTTGAAGCTGACGTGCAGGTCCCGTACGGACAGCAGGGTGCCCGTGCCGGCCGGGACCGGAGCACCGGCTTCCTTGGTCAGAGTGGTCACGACAGTGCTCCTAGGACAGCCGCACGCGCGGGTCGATGAAGGCGTACGCGGCGTCGACGACGATGTTGAACAGCAGGATCATGCTGGCGGAGAAGAGCATCACGCCGAGCAGCAGCGGCAGGTCGCTGAAGAAGACGGACTGGACGGCGAGGTTGCCGAGACCGGGCAGGCTGAAGGTGTACTCGGTGATGATGGCGCCGCCGAACAGCGAGCCGAGGTCGATGCCGAAGATGGTGACGATCGGGATCAGCGAACCGCGCCAGGCGTAGCGGAAGAAGACGTAGGCGCGGGACATGCCCTTGGCGCGGGCGGTCCGGACGTGTTCCTCCTGGAGCTGTTCGATCATCGAGGACCGCGCCATACGCGTGTACTGCGCGGCGAAGATCGTGGAGAGGACCACCCAGGGGATGATCAGGCCGGTGAACCAGGACACGGGGTCCTGGGTGAACTCGTTGTACGCGGGCTTGTCGAACCAGTGGGTCTGGTAGACGAGGAGCGCGAGGGCCAGCGGGCCGAGGAAGTAGATCTGCAGCGAGCTGATGACCATGGCCCCCGCGGTCGCCGTCTTGTCGATCAGGGTGCCGCGCCGCCAGGCGGCGAGCAGCCCGGTGCCGAGGCCGACGATCAGGAAGCACACGGCCGCACCCATGGTGAGGGAGACCGTGGTGGGCAGCCGGTCCATCAGGGTGGCCCAGACCTGCTCGTTGGTGTGGTACGAGTAGCCGAAGCAGGGGGCGGGGCACGGTCCCTGGGCGAACTGGCTGCTGCCCAGGACGAGGTTGTGCAGGAAGATCCAGTACTGCTCGGTGATGGGTTTGTCCAGGCCGAGCACATGGTGGATGTTCGCGATGGCGCCCGGGTTGCAGGTCTTGCCGCACATCATCAGCGCGGGGTCCCGGGGCACCCCGAAGAACAGCACGAACGTGACGATGCTCAGCAGGAACAGAATGACGACGGCACCGATGATCCGGCGGACGAGGAAGCGCAGCATGACAGGGCAGCTCTCAGACGTCGGCGGCCTTGGCGGTACCCGGCGCGCCCCCTGCTCGGGAGCGTGCCGGGTACCGGACGGGGACGGTTACTTGATGAAGAGGCGACGCGGGTCGACCCCGCCGATGACGTCGTCGTAGACGAGGCCGCCGACCTTGGAGCCGGCGATCTGGGTCTGCTTGTAGTACGCGGTCGGGACCACGTTGACGACCTTGGTGAGCAGGTACTTGTCGAGCTTCTCCCACTCGGCCGCGGCCTTGACCGGGTCGGTGATCGCGTTGATGCGGTCGATCTCGCTGTTCACGTGGGGGTCGTTGATCTGCGAGTAGTTCGACGCACCGTCGGCGATGATGCGGCCGTCGTACAGCAGCGGGAGGACCGTCGAGGCGGACGGCCAGTCGGCGCCCCACGCGGTGTGGAAGATGTCGTAGTTGTTGTTGAGCTTGGAGACCTGGTCGTAGTAGGTCTCGGAGGGGATCTCCTGGCGCTGGACGTCGAAGCCGGCCTTCTTCAGGCCCGCCGCCAT
Organism: Streptomyces sp. NPDC030820; assembly: GCF_055572075.1. NCBI lineage: Bacteria > Bacillati > Actinomycetota > Actinomycetes > Kitasatosporales > Streptomycetaceae > Streptomyces > Streptomyces sp. NPDC030820. The sequence continues at coordinate 539,496 of NZ_JBVIEB010000002.1, read as the reverse complement.
GGCCGTGGAGTACTGCTGGCCCTCGGGGGTGTTGGTGTAGCCGAAGGTCAGCTTCATGTTGAGCTTGCCGGCCTGCTTGAGCAGGGCGCGGGCCTTGTCCGGGTCACCGGCCGGCTTCTTCTTCTTGCCGAACGGGTCGAAGGAGGCGTCGTAGCCGCTGACGGTCGGGCTGAGCAGGCCGCCGGCGACCTCCATCGCGTCGGTGCCGCCGAAGGCACGGACGAAGGGGGTGACGGGCAGTGCGTAGGCGATGGCCTCGCGGACCCGGATGTCCTTCATCTCCGGCTTGCTCATGTTGATGTTCATCTGGCCGACGTACGGCTGGTAGCCGGAGACGGTACGGGACTTGAGCTGCGGGTTCTTGAGGACGCTGGACAGGTTGCCCGCGTCGACCTGGTTGCTGAAGCTGAGGCCGGTCTGGTCGGGGCCGCTGTCCGCCAGCAGGGCCTTGGTGGAGGTCTCGAACTGCTGGTTGAACGTGAAGTTGAACTGGTCCACGTACTGGTGCCGGATCGGGTCCGTCTTCGGGTCCCAGTTGGTGTTCTTGACCAGCACCATCGACTTGCCGGACTTGAACGACTGGATCTTGTACGGGCCGGTCGCGAGCGGGGCCTTGTCGTACTTCTCCTTGGTGTCGCCCTTAGCGGACACGATGGAGTAGCCGGCCATGGCGAGCGCGTACGGCAGGTCCGCGTGCGGCTTCTTGAAGTGGAAGATGATGGTTTTGTCGTCGGGCGTTTCCAGGATGCTGTTCGGCAGGTGCTTGCCCTTGTACGGCCCGTCGGGGAGCAGCTTGCGGTAGTCGGCGCCCGGAGTGTCGGCCAGCCACTGCTGGAGGTAGGGCGGGCCCTGGGTGATGAAGGGCGCGAAGAGCCGCTCGAAGGTCTGGCGGACGTCCTTGGACGTGATCGGGGTGCCGTCCTGGAACTTGATGCCGTCCTTGAGCGTGTACTTCCAGGTCTTTCCGCCGTCCGTGGTGGTACCGGAGTCGGTGGCGAGGTCGCCGACGATCTCGTGCTTGTGGCCGTCGTTGCTGGTGGCCTTGTAGCCGGTGAGGCCTCTGTGGATCAGCTGGGCGAGCGCCATCTGGTCGGAGACGTAGATCTGCCCCGGGTCGAGGTGCGCGAAGCTGTCCCGCTGCAGCACCTCCATGCTGCCGCCGCTCTTGGCGCCCGGCACGTCGGCGGCGGGGCCCTGGGAGTCGGCGGTGCCGCCGAACTTGATGGCTGCCTGCTGTGCCTTGGCGTTCTGCTGGTCCTTGTTGTCCTTGGTGCCGGTGTCGCTGCCGCCCTTGCTGCAACCGGTGAGCACAAGAGCTCCGGCCGCGAGCACGGAGAGCGCGCTGGAGACGTGGCGTCCGCCCCTACTCATCACGAAATTTCCCACCCATCCTTGAAACTGACATTCCGTGTGGTTGACGTGCTGCGGTCAGCGCGCGGTCTTGGGGTCGAAGGCGTCTCTGACCGAGTCCCCGAGCAGGTTGAACGCGACGACGAAGATGATCATCGAAACGCCGGGGAAGAACATGTAGGTGATGTCGTTCTGCATCACCAGTTCGGTGGACGCCTTGGAGAACATCTGCCCCCAGTCCGGCGTCGGTTCGACGATGCCGACACCCAGGAAGGACAGACCGGCCTCGGCGGTCACGAAGTTGGGCAGCAGATACGTCGACTGCACCAGCAACGGGGTGACGATGTTGGGCAGGATCTCCTTGCGGATGATCCGCCACGGCGAGGCACCGCTGACCTTGGCCGCCTCGATGAACTCCCGTTCCCGCAGGGCGAGTGCGGTGCCGCGCAGGATACGCCCGAGACCCATCCAGCCCAGGAACCACTGGACGATGATGAGGGCCACCACCCGGACATAGGTGGGCGTCTCGTCGCGGGGACTGACGAACAGGGACACCACGACCGGCATGCTCGCGATGAAGAACAGCTGCGCCGGGAAGGCGAGCAGGAAGTCGATGACCCGGCCGAGCAGATAGTCGGTCTTACCGCCGATATAGCCGGCGGTGACGCCGAGCAGGATGGCGGTCAGGACGACCGCGACGGTGACGGCGACCGAGATCATCAGCGAGGTGCGGATGCCGTAGATCAGCTTGGTGAAGACGTCGTAGCCGTTGCCTGGTTCGAGACCGAACCAGAACTCGCTGCTGATACCGCCGTTGGGATGCACCGGCACGCCGGCGCTGTCGAAGAGTTCCGGGCGCTCGTCCGCGTACACCGTGTACGGGTTCTTGCCGTACAGCTTGGAGATCAGCGGGGCCAGCAGGCCGATCAGGAAGAAGAAGCCCACGACGTAGGCCGAGATCACACCGGTGCGGTCGCGTTTGAAGCGCAGCCACATCAGCTGGCCGGGGGACCGGCCTTCGAGCTTGACGGCTTCGCTCTTCGCCTCCGGCCCTGGTTCGCCGTCGACGACGACCGAAGTCCCGCCGCCCTCAATGTCGATAGGACTTGTCACGGTTCGTCCGTTTCACAGGTATGAGTGTGAGAGGTGCCCGGGTACTCCTAGGGCGCGCGTAACCGCGAGGCGGACGCGCGTAGTTCTACAGCCGAATCACACCGCTGGAAGTGACGAACAGACGCGCCTGGTGTTTGTGACACCGCGCATGGGGGTTCCTCCTCATGACTCCACGTGTTCACCAACAGGAGAGGGTTTCCGTCCTGCCTCCGACACCCCTGACGGAGGGCCAGACACCCTCTGGTGCTCGCGAGTCGGCGCGCTGTCCCCACAGCGCGAGACCCATTGACCCGAGCGCTACGCGGCTAACTATCTGCCATGGGTCGACCACCGACCACTGCCCGTAGATCTCAATTCAGTCACAGCTCACGGCTAGACCTTCCAAAATCTGGACAAACTGTTCGACGGATTAAGGCGCGAAACGGACTTGTTACTTGGCTATCGGTCGGGGATCTCCGCATGTCGGACATGCGGCCTCCGAAAATGGGTTGCAAAAAGCCCGGGTGTTCCCATTCTGGGGACACCCGGGCTCAACTGCCGGGGGATCAGCCGTGCTTGGCGCGGCTCGCGGCGCGCGCCCGCTCCCGCTGGTCGAGCACGACCTTGCGGATGCGAACGGCCTCCGGGGTCACCTCGACGCACTCGTCGTCGCGGCAGAACTCCAGCGACTGCTCCAGCGACAGCTTGCGCGGCGGCACGATCGACTCGGCCACATCGGCCGTCGAGGACCGCATGTTGGTGAGCTTCTTCTCCTTGGTGATGTTGACGTCCATGTCGTCGGAGCGGGAGTTCTCGCCGACGATCATGCCCTCGTACACCTCGGTGCCCGGCTCGACGAAGAGCACGCCGCGCTCCTGAAGATTCGTCATCGCGAACGCGGTGACCGCGCCGGAGCGGTCGGCGACCAGCGAACCGTTGTTACGGGTCTGCAGCGCACCGAACCAGGGCTCGTGGCCCTCGTGGATGGAGTGCCCGATACCGGTGCCGCGGGTCTGGGTCAGGAACTCGGTCCGGAAACCGATGAGTCCGCGCGACGGCACGACGAACTCCATGCGCACCCAGCCGGAACCGTGGTTGGACATGTTGTCCATGCGGCCCTTGCGGACACCCATGAGCTGCGTGACGGCGCCCATGTGCTCCTCGGGCACGTCGATCGTCATGCGCTCGACCGGCTCGTAGACCTTGCCGTCGACCTCCTTGGTGACGACCTGCGGCTTGCCGACGGTCAGCTCGTAGCCCTCCCGGCGCATGGTCTCGACCAGGATGGCGAGCGCCAGCTCACCACGGCCCTGGACCTCCCAGGCGTCGGGGCGCTCGGTTTCCAGCACGCGCAGCGAGACGTTACCGATCAGCTCGCGGTCCAGGCGGTCCTTCACCTGGCGGGCGGTGACCTTGCGGTCCTTCACGGCCGCCTTCGCGTCCGCGCCCTTGCCGGTGCCGCCGCGGCCGACGAGCGGCGAGGTGTTCGTACCGATGACCATGGAGATCGCCGGCTCGTCCACCGTGATCAGCGGCAGCGGAACCGGGTTCTCGGTGTCGGCCAGCGTCTCGCCGATCATGATGTCCGGGATACCGGCGACCGCGCAGATGTCACCCGGGCCGGCCTTCTCGGCGGGCTTGCGGGTGAGCGCCTCGGTCATCATCAGCTCGGAGATGCGCACGTTCTGGATCGACCCGTCGCGCTTGATCCACGCGACCGTCTGGCCCTTGCGCAGCTCGCCCTGCTCGACCCGGAGCAGCGCGATACGGCCGAGGAAGTTGTCGGCGTCGAGGTTGGTGACGTGGGCCTGGAGCGGCGCGTCCTCGTCGTACGTCGGCGCCGGGATGTGCTCCAGGATCGTGGAGAAGAACGGCTCCAGGCTGTCGGAGTCGGCCGGGACCGTGCCGTTGTCCGGCTTGGTCAGCGAGGCGATGCCGTCACGGCCGCAGGCGTAGACGATCGGGAACTCGATCTGCTCCTCGTCCGCGTCCAGGTCCAGGAAGAGGTCGTAGGTCTCGTTGACGACCTCGTCGATCCGGGCGTCCGGACGGTCCGTCTTGTTGATGCACAGGATGACGGGGAGGCGGGCCTGCAGCGCCTTGCGCAGCACGAACCGGGTCTGCGGCAGCGGGCCCTCGGAGGCGTCCACCAGCAGCACGACACCGTCCACCATGGACAGACCGCGCTCGACCTCGCCGCCGAAGTCGGCGTGGCCGGGGGTGTCGATGATGTTGATGGTGATGGGCTCGCCGCCGTCCTTCGGGTGGTACTTCACCGCGGTGTTCTTGGCGAGGATCGTGATGCCCTTCTCACGCTCCAGGTCGTTCGAGTCCATCATGCGGTCGTCGACGCCTTCGAGCTGGTGGGCGGCGAAGGCGCCGGCCTGCTTCAGCATGCCGTCGACGATGGTGGTCTTGCCGTGGTCGACGTGAGCGACGATGGCGACGTTGCGGATGTCGTGGCGCGTGGCCATAGTGCGACGAACTCCCGGGGTGTGAGGATCACCCAGCGCGTACATGTGTGTCGCGCGGGCCCTGCCGGGCTGGACACGCCACGGCCTCACCCCATGGTACGTGGCCCCGAGGGAGTCGGCCTCCTCAGGGCCGTGTGATGATCTCCATGAAGATCAGCTGGGCGAAGGTGTGCTGGTGGGACCGGCTGCGACCTTCGCGCCCTTCTTCAGGAAGCCCATGTCCTCGTAGACCGGCGTCTGGAATCCGAACGCCCCGGCGTTGACAAGATTCTTCCGCACCGCCACGAGCTGCGGCCGCTGGTACAGCGGGATCGACGCCGCCGAGGCCCAGATCCGCGAGTCCGCCTTGCGGATCAGCGACACCTCCTCGTCCTCGTCCAGGGTCGCCGCGGCCTCGTCGAAGAGCTGGTCGACCTGGTCGGTGCCCACCCGGGTGTAGTTCTGCTCGACGTTCAGCGAGCCGTCCGCCGCCGGCACCGGCTTCGCGAACACCGGCCGGTCGTCCGTCGCCGGGAACGCGGAGGACGGCCACGAGTACAGCGCGAGGTCGTAGTCGCCGGAGGCGATGTGGTCCTTGAAGTAGCTCGCGTCCGGGACCTTGGTGATCGTCGTCCGGATGCCGACCCGCTCCAGCATGGCCGAGATCCGCTCGGCGACCGAGTCCAGCGTCTGAGAGCCGGGGCCGGACGGGAGGACGAAGCGGAGCAGGAGCGGCTTGCCGTCCTTGGCGAGCTGCGGTGCCGCCGCGGCGGCCGGCGCGGCCGTGCCCTGGGGGGCGTACGCCCCCTGTGCACCGCCCTGCTTGCCCTCGCGCGCCAGGTGCCGGTCGCCCCCGTCCCCGCGGCCGCCGTTCTTCTCGTCCCCGCCGACGACGTGCTCGCCGTCGTTTCCGCCGTCGGACTTGTCCTCCTTGGCCGTCTTCTCGCGCTCGGGGCCGGCCGCCTTGTCGCCCTTCTTCTTGGGCTGCTGCTTGATCGGGCCGCCGGCCACCCAGCCGGCGTCGGTGAGCAGCGCCTGCGCCTCCTTGGTGTCCTGGTCGCCGATCGCGCCGCTGTTGTCGGCGTACGCGGCCTGCCCGGACAGGGCGAGATGGCTGCCGACCGGGACGGCGGGCAGGCCCAGCGGGGTGAGCACCAGCTTGGCCAGTTCCCGGCGGTCCAGGGCGCGGGCGACGGCCCGGCGGACGCGTTCGTCGGCGAGGGGGCCCGTGGAGCCGTTCAGGGCGAGCTGGGTGTAGGCGGGCTCCAGCGACCTGCGGACCTCGACGTCGCGCAGCGCCTGCTGCTCGTCCAGGTACTCGGAGACGGCCCTGCGCAGCTGCTCCCGGCCGGCCTTGACGTCGCCGGCGGCGAAGTCGTGCGCGCGCGCCCAGTCCCGCAGCTTCTTCACCGAGGTCTTGCCCGAGCCCTGCAGCGGGTTCGCGGCGTGGGCGGCGAGCCCGATCCGCTCGGCGTCGGCGGGGTCGACGTCGGCGATGTCCACGCTGCCGTCGGCGAGCGCGGCGGCCCGTTTGTCGCGGGGTACGGCGTGCAGCACGATCTCGTTCAGCTTGGCGGGCCTGCCCCACCAGCGCGGATTTCGGGTCAGGACGACGTCCTTCTCGGCGGTGTCGACCTTGGCCACGGTGAAGGGCCCGGCGGTGACCTTCAGCTGGCGGCGGGCGCCGTCGTTGAAGGCGTCCGGGCTGCCCATGACGTCCTTCGGGTACAGCGGGGAGAACAGCGACTTCCAGTCGGCGTAGGGGCGGGAGAAGGTGACCCGGACCTGGAGGTCGTTGGCGCCGCGCTCGATCTTCTCGATGCGGTCGTAGCCGGCGTTGCGGGCGGTCCAGTAGGAGCTGTTCTTTCCCGCCAGGGCGTGCCACTGGGCGACGAAGTCGGGGGCGCCGATCTCCCGGCCGTCGCTCCAGACGGCCTGCTGGTTCAGCTTGTACAGCACGACCTGGCGCGGCTCGGTCTCGATGACCTTGGCCGACTCCAGGTAGGCGGGGTTGGGCACCGGCCGGCCGGTGGCGTCCAGGCGGAACATCGACGGCAGGACGGCCTGGGCGACGCGGCTGGTGCCGGCGTCGGCGTCGGCCTGGAAGGTGTTCAGGGTCTCGGGCAGGGCGTCGACGGCCCACTTCAGGGTGCCGCCGTCGGCGACCCGGCCACGGGCCACCGGGGCGATGTCCTGCCCGGCGAGGGGCCCCGGGACCTTCTCGTCGGAGCCGCCGCATCCGGCGAGGAACGGCACCGCGAGCGCGCCCGTGGCCAGGAAGGAGACCGAGCGGCTGACGCTCCGCCGGAGGCGCCGCGATGTGCCGTCGTTCGTCTGCGGGACCGTCGTGGCTGGTCGCACAGTTCCCCGCGCCCCTACGGGGCGCTGGCCGTCGTTGGACATCTCTGGCTACCTCCGGGAAGCCGCGGGTTTATGCTCACATTTGTCGGTATATGGAGCTGATCACCTTTGGCGGTATTTGGAGCTGATCAGATCTATGCGGCCCACTGAAGAGGAAGGGATCCGGCCACCACGGGCGACACGGCGACGACGGGCGGTAACCCCACCCGTGCGGCGCAACACCACCCGAGATGCACCAGTGCGCCTCCGCCAATCGCTGCACATGCCTTCACATCGGCACGTGTGACGCGCAACACTCCAAGGCGCATGAGCGTTGCCGCCCAGGGCCCGCCGGACCCGCGGAAGTGAGGGCAAGTCATGTCCGTGCACGACGACATCACCTCGGTCCAGCGCTCCCTCGACGACCTGAACCGGTCGCTGGGGCGCCTGGAACGCCAGCTCGGCAGCGGCGGCCTGGAGATGCGCAGGGTCCGGCTGGACGCCGACCATCTGCGTGAAAGCGTGGCGCTGCTGCGTGAGGCCGCCACCACCGGGGAGGCCCCGCGCCGCCCCGACCTCGTCACCATCTCCGACGCGCCGTACGACACCAGCCTGTGGGTGGGCTCGGACGACGAGGGCCTGGGCGCCCGCGACCGGCACGCCCCCTGATCCCTGACGACCGGAGCCTGCCTTGGCCACTGGTACGGAACCCCAACAGAACAGCGGCGGCGTACGGACCACTGCGCGCGCCGCGATCGCCGCTCCGCATCTGCGGACCGACCGCTGGTGGCTGGCGCCCGCCGTCACCGCGGCCGGTCTGCTGGCCTTCGTCGTCTACTCGACCTGGCGGGCCTTCGCCAACGCGGACTACTACGCGGCGCCGTACGTCTCGCCGTTCTACTCGCCGTGCCTGGCGAGCAACTGCAGGACCATGCACGCGGGCCCGAACGCCGATCTCTTCGGGAGCTGGTGGGGCATCTCCCCCGCCATCATCATCCTGATCTTCCCGCTCGGCTTCCGGCTGACCTGCTACTACTACCGCAAGGCGTACTACCGCAGCTTCTGGGCGTCCCCGCCCGCCTGCGCGGTGGCCGAGCCGCACAAGACCTACACCGGTGAGACCCGCTTCCCGCTGATCCTGCAGAACGTCCACCGGTACTTCTTCTACGCCGCCCTGCTGGTCGCCGGCGTGCTCACCTACGACACCGTGCTGTCCTTCCGGGACACGCACTACCGCTGGGGCCACATGGGGCTCGGCACCCTGGTGTTCCTGGTCAACATCGTGCTGATCTGGGCGTACACCATCTCCTGTCACTCCTGCCGGCACATCGTCGGCGGCAAGCTCAAGCACTTCTCCAGACACCCGGTGCGCTACAAGGCGTGGCAGTTCGTCGGCAGGCTCAACGCCCGGCACATGCAGCTGGCCTGGGCGTCGCTGCTGAGCGTGGCGCTCGCCGACTTCTACGTCTATCTCGTCGCGTCCGGGGTCTTCGCCGACCCGCGCTTCTTCTAGGAACAGGTGAGCCGTCTTATGTCCGTGGTGGACCGCCAGGAGTGGGACGTCGTCGTGGTCGGTGCCGGCGGCGCCGGGCTGCGGGCCGCGATCGAGGCGCGCGAGCGAGGCGCCCGTACGGCGGTGATCTGCAAGTCGCTGTTCGGCAAGGCGCACACGGTGATGGCCGAGGGCGGCATCGCGGCGGCCATGGCCAACGCCAACGAGCACGACAACTGGCAGGTGCACTTCCGCGACACCATGCGCGGCGGGAAGTTCCTCAACCAGTGGCGGATGGCCGAGCTGCACGCGCAGGAGGCCCCGGACCGGGTGTGGGAGCTGGAGACCTGGGGCGCGCTGTTCGACCGTACGAAGGACGGCCGGATCTCCCAGCGCAACTTCGGCGGCCATGAGTACCCGCGGCTCGCGCACGTCGGCGACCGTACCGGCCTTGAGCTGATCCGCACGCTCCAGCAGAAGATCGTCGCCCTGCAGCAGGAGGACTTCAAGGAGACCGGGGACTACGAGTCCCGGCTGAAGGTCTTCCAGGAGTGCACGGTCACCCGGGTCCTGAAGGACACGGCATCCGACAGCGGCTCCGCCGCGGGCCGGGTCTCGGGAGTCTTCGCCTACGAGCGCGAGACCGGCCGCTTCTTCGTCCTGGAGGCCCCCGCGGTCGTGGTCGCGACCGGCGGCATCGGCAAGTCCTTCAAGGTCACGTCGAACTCGTGGGAGTACACGGGTGACGGGCACGCCCTCGCCCTGCTCGCGGGCGCACCCCTGCTGAACATGGAGTTCGTGCAGTTCCACCCGACCGGCATGGTCTGGCCGCCGTCGGTGAAGGGCATCCTCGTCACCGAGTCGGTGCGCGGCGACGGCGGGGTGCTCAGGAACTCCGAGGGCAAGCGGTTCATGTTCGACTACATCCCGGACGTCTTCAAGGAGAAGTACGCCGAGTCGGAGGAGGAGGCCGACCGGTGGTACGAGGACCCGGAGAACAACCGGCGCCCACCGGAACTCCTCCCCCGCGACGAGGTGGCCCGCGCCATCAACGCCGAGGTCAAGGCGGGCCGGGGCTCGCCGCACGGCGGGGTCTTCCTGGACGTGTCCACGCGGATGCCCGCCGAGGTGATCCGGCGCCGGCTGCCCTCCATGTACCACCAGTTCAAGGAGCTGGCGGACGTCGACATCACGGCGGAGGCCATGGAGGTCGGCCCGACCTGTCACTACGTGATGGGCGGGATCGCCGTCGACTCCGACACGGCGGCGGCGCGCGGCGTGCCGGGCCTGTTCGCGGCCGGTGAGGTGGCCGGGGGTATGCACGGCTCCAATCGCCTCGGCGGCAACTCGCTCTCCGATCTGCTGGTCTTCGGACGCCGGGCGGGCTGGCACGCGGCGGAGTACGCGCAGGGACTGGCGGATCAGCGCCCGCCGGTGGACGACGCCCAGGTCAACACGGCCGCGGCGGAGGCCCTGCGCCCGTTCTCCGCGGAGGCGGACCGGGAGGGCGAGGCGGGCCCGCCGGAGAACCCGTACACCCTGCACCAGGAACTCCAGCAGACCATGAACGACCTGGTCGGCATCATCCGCCGCGAGGGCGAGATGGAACAGGCCCTGCACAAGCTCGCCGAGCTGCGGGTGCGCGCCCGCCGGGCCGGGGTGGAGGGCCACCGCCAGTTCAACCCCGGCTGGCATCTGGCCCTGGACCTGCGGAACATGCTGCTGGTCAGCGAGTGCGTGGCCCGGGCCGCCCTGGAGCGCACCGAGTCGCGCGGCGGCCACACCCGCGAGGACCACCCCACGATGGACCGCAAGTGGCGCAACGTGAACCTGCTGTGCGCCCTCGCCGACCCCACCGGCGGCCTGGCCGCGACCGACCCCTCCCGCAGCCAGATCCGTCTCAGCCGTGAGACCACCGCCCCCATCCGCCCGGACCTGCTCGCCCTCTTCGAGAAGGAAGAGCTGGTCAAGTACCTCGCCGAAGAGGAGCTGTACGAGTGAGCAGCTACGAGGCCCGCTTCAAGGTGTGGCGGGGTGATGAGCAGGGCGGCGGCCTGGAGGACTTCACCGTCGAGGTGAACGACGGCGAGGTGGTCCTGGACATCATCCACCGCCTCCAGGCCACCCAGGCCCCCGACCTGGCCGTGCGCTGGAACTGCAAGGCCGGCAAGTGCGGTTCGTGCTCGGCGGAGATCAACGGCCGCCCCCGGCTGATGTGCATGACCCGCATGTCGGTCTTCGACCGGGCCGAGACGATCACGGTCACCCCCCTGCGCACCTTCCCGGTGATCCGCGACCTGGTGACGAACGTCGGCTTCAACTACCAGAAGGCGCGGGAGGTCCCGGCCTTCGTCCCGCCCGCCGGTCTGGGCCCCGGCGAGTACCGGATGATGCAGGAGGACGTGGACCGCTCGCAGGAGTTCCGCAAGTGCATCGAGTGCTTCCTGTGCCAGGACACCTGCCATGTCGTCCGCGACCACGAGGAGAACAAGACGGCGTTCGCGGGCCCGCGCTTCCTGATGCGGATCGCCGAACTCGACATGCACCCGCTGGACGCGGCCGCGGAGACCGGCCTGGACCGCAGGCGCACGGCCCAGGACGAACACGGCCTCGGCTACTGCAACATCACCAAGTGCTGCACCGAGGTCTGCCCCGAGGGCATCAAGATCACCGACAACGCCCTGATCCCCATGAAGGAACGCGCGGTCGACCGCAAGTACGACCCGCTGGTGTGGCTCGGCTCGAAGATCAGGAGGCGGTCTTCGTAGGAGCGGGGCGACCGGGGCGCTGGGAGAGAAGCTGGACCACCATTCCCGCCATCCACAGGCACCACCCGGCGGCCGGAAGGGCGTCCAGCCCCGCGTCGGCGAGCGGTCCGAGGAACATGAACAGGCCCAGCCCGACCGCATTGGCCAGCGCCCCGTACCCCCACAGCCGGGGCCGCAGCACCCGGCGACGGGCCACCGGCGGTATCCACTCCGCCGCGACGGCCAGGGCACCGAGCACCCCCATGAGCGCCACCGACAGCACGGCCGCCACCACCAAGAACATGTGCATGCCGATCATGCTCCCACCAGAGCCAGGGCCTCGGCCAGGTTGTACTCCGCGATCCCCCGCATGAACCCGGCCTGCGGGAAGTCGCCGTCGGCGAGCCGCAGCGGGCCGGCGACCAGGTTCAGGTGCATGGCCAGCCGGTACAGCCGCAGCCGGTCCTCGTCCAGGCCGCCGTCGCGCAGGGCGGCGTAGTGCGGCCCGAAGCGCAGTCGCAGGAAGACGTGCTCCCACTCGGCGTCGAAGTACATCAGTCCTTCGACGTCGATCAGTGCGGGACGGCCGTCGGCGTCCAACAGGACGTGATCCGGGCCGAGTTCGCCGTGGACGAGGGTGTGCCCGGCGGTACGCGGTCGCACCCGGTCCGCGAGGGAGCGCACGGCGTCCTCCAGCCGCTCCCGGGCCGCGGCGACCCGCGGGTCGCGTACGGCGGTCTCGGCGATGTCGGACAGGGCGCGGTCGGTGACGAGCCGGGCACAGGAGGCGCCGTACGAGGTGCCGCCACCGTCGGCCACGGCGACCTTGCCGAGGCCGGCGGAGCGGCAGCCGCGCAGGGTGCGCAGGGCCCCGGCGAGCTCCCGCAGCGCCGGGCCCGCCGCGTCCGGGTCCCGCCGCAGGGCCTCCTCCAGGCTGCCGCCGGGCAGGTCCTCGACCACGGCCGCGGCTGCCTCGGCGTCGACGTGGAGCAGGCGCGGGGTGCGGACGCCGGCGGCCGTGAGACGGTCGTGGGAGGCGGTGAACAGATCGAGTCCGGAGGCGTGCGAGAAGGGGTCGCGGGGGTCGGCGTCGGGCTGGTCCCAGTAGTCCTCGTCCGGCGACCAGACGTAGGCGATCGCGGTGCCGCCGTCGTCGAGGCGGAGCCGGTAGACGCCCTTCTTGGAGCCGCCGCGCAGCCGGGTGACGGCGGTGAGGGTGCGGTGCCGGCCGAGGGCGGCGCGGGCGAGCGGGGTGAGGTCGGCGACGGTCCTGTGCTGTCGTGTTCCGGTCACCGGCCCCAGTTTTGCCGATTCACCGGACCCCGTCATCGCGATTTCACCGGACCCAGTCCTCCCGATAGGCCGTCCAGTCCGCCTCGGTGGCCGCGAAGTCGACGTAGAGGGCGACGCCGAAGCGGGCCCGGCCCTTGTCGGTGCGGGACAGGCCGAGGCGGACCCCGCGTAGGGCGGCCGGGACGGTCTCGGCACGGGCCCAGTGGCCGACGCGGTTCTCGTGGTAGAAGGGCAGGCCCATGAGCAGGTCGGTGGACTCGGGGGTGACCTCCAGGGCCAGCGAGGTCTGCTGGGCGACATAGCCGCCGTACAGGCTCTGCAGCGGCTGCATGGTGTCGTACGACATCACCGCGATCTGGTCGACACGCCGCGCGACCTGCCCGAAGTACGCCTGCGACCACCACTTGGGGTGGCCGGTGACCGTGCCCCAGACGGAGTGGAGGGCCGGCAGCGGATCGATCTGGTGGGCGGCGACGGAGAGCACGGCGTGACGGGCGCGGGTCACGCGGTGCAGGGCGTCCAGGAGGGCGAGGTAGTTCCGGTCGCCGGAGTGCAGGGGCTCCAGGTCGAAGTGGGCGCCCTGGAAGCCGGCGGCGAGGATCTGCCGGGTGGACTCGACGACGGCGGCGCGCGTCGCGGGCCGCTCCAGGTGCATGGCGTACGGCTTCTCGGGGGCGACCTCGTCGCCGAGCCAGGCCTGTACGCGGATGTGCGGAGCCCGGCGACGCAGGGTTTCCGTGAGCCAACGGGCCCTGGGGTACGCCGACTCGGGGAGCGTGCCGTCGTGCTCCAGGGGGCCCGCGTGGACGTAGAGGTCGCGGATGCCGGTGTCGCGCAGCCGGCTGACCAGGGCGGTGACGTCGGCGTCGGTCTTGCGGCCGTCGATCCAGGCGTGGCCGAGCCAGACGGCGTCGCGGTCGCGGGTGTACGTGCCGCGGTCGGGGGTCCCCGTGTAGTTGAGGCGGAGGGCTGTCTCCGCGGCGAGGGTGGGGAGGAGCAGGAGGAGGACGAGGGCGAGAGCGGTGCGCCGGAGCGTGCGCGGCCAGGTGCGTTTCCGGCCCGTGCCGCCGGCGCGGGTCGCGTCGTCGGGAGCGGGTGGCTTTTCGCTCGTTTCCCCGTCCAGGCCTCCCCCGTCCGTCATCACCCCTTCCGCCTTTGCCCCGTCGCTGTCCCCGGTGTCCATTCCTGACCCCCTGCCCATCCTGTCCCCCACCCGTATCCGTCCCGCTCGCGAAGGCGCCTACCTGCCCATACGCTCCGAAATGTGACGTCCTCCCTGATCCGTGGCCGGCCTCGGCGCGCCAAGGCCCACATATGGGTGCGGGTGGCGCATGCCGTGCTGGGTGTCGTGGTCGGGGCCGGGTGGCTGGTGTTGCCGCTGATGACGGTCGGCGCGCAAGATCCGGTTCCCGAGGCGCACACCGGGACCGTCGCGAGCGCCGCCGCGCCGCAGCAGGACGAGACGTCCACCGCCGATCTCGTGCTGCCCCTGATCGCGGTGGTCGCCGCCGTCGGGCTGGCCGGATACGGCTATCTGCGCCGCACCCGCCGGGCCCGTACCCGTACGACCCCCGGGGTCGTCTCCGCCGCCCCGCCCGCGCCCACCCCGGCCGACTCCGAGCGTCAGGCGCGCGCCGCGCTGGTCCTGGCCGACGACTGTGTGCGCACGAGCCGGGAGGAACTCACATTCGTCCAGGCGCGGTTCGCGGAGGCGGACACCGAACCCTTCCGCCACGCCCTGCGGGCCGCCGAGACCGAGCTGGCGGCCGCGTGCGCGATCTGGCGGCGGTACGAGCAGGGGGTGCCGGAGGACGCCGTGGCCCGGCGGCAGGCGCTGGTCGGCGTGGTCGGCCGGTGCGCGGAGGCGGGGCGCCGGCTGGATGCGCAGGCTCCCGCGCTGGACCGGCTGCGGGAGCTGGAGGGGCCGGGACTCGGCGGGGCGCTGGAGGTCGCCGAGGGGCGGTTCCGGGAGCTGACGGGGCGGACGCTCACCGCCGAGGACACCCTGACCGCCCTGCACGACCGCTGCACGCCCGCGGCCGTCGCGCCGGTCACCGGGTACCTCGAACAGGCGAAGGACCGGCTGGTGTTCGCCACCACACGGCTCAACGAGGCCCGCCAGTCGGCCGACACGGGCGACGGCGCACGGGCCGCGGGGCAGCTGCGCGCCGCCGAGGGCGCGGTGGCCCAGGCCGATGTGCTGGTCACCGGGGTGGAACGGCTCGCCGTGGAGCTGCGGGAGGCGGCGGAGCTGGTGCCGGCCGCGCTGACCGGCGCGGAGGCGGAGATCGCGGCGGCCCGGAAAGGGGCCGTGCCGGCTCCCCTGACCAGCGGTGAGCTGCACGCCCGGCTGGTCCACGCGGACGGTGTGCTGGCCGCGGTACGGGAGGAGCTGACGGCGGGCCCGTACGACCCGCTGGACGCCCTGCGCCGGATCGCGCGGGCGGTGGAGCGGCTGGAGACGGGCCACGCCGGTGCGCCGTCCGCCGCGGCGCTGCTCGTGGCGAGGAGTTCCGTCGCCGGGGCGGACGACTTCGTCACGGTGCACCGGGGCGCGGTGGGCCCGGAAGCGCGGGTCCGCCTGGCGGAGGCGGCGCGCGAACTGGGCGCGGGCCGTGCCGGCGAGGCCGACGCCATGGCCCGCGAGGCCCGGGACCTGGCCGAACGGAACGTACGGTCCCACGGCAACCCGCACACGAGCGCCGACGGAGACACACCGGGCCTGGCCGCCGCGGTCCTGGGCGGAGTCCTCCTGGCAGAGGCCCCGGACGGGGGGCCACCGGCGAGCTACGGGGGGCCGGAGACGAGGTCCCGCCGCAGCTTGTCAGCACCTGCCTAGCCGATCGGGCCGACCAGGTCCCAGCCTCGGGTGGGCGGGGTCAGAAGAGGCTCAGCAATGCCTCTGCCGGGTCGGTGAGGCCTGCCTCTGCGCCGGGCAGCGGCAACTCGAACCACACCGTCTTGCCGCGCGGCGTGCGGCGCGAGCCCCACGCCGCGCTGAGCAGCCCCACCAGCTGCAGTCCCCGGCCGCCCTCGTCGGTGTCCCGGGCCCGTCGGCGCCTGGGCTGGACCAACCCGGAGTCCCACACCTCGCAGACCAGCGTGCGGTCCAGCAGCAGCCGTAGCCGTATCTCCCCCTCGCCGTACCGCAGCGCGTTGGTGACCAGTTCGCTGACGAGCAGTTCCGTGGTGTCGACCAGCGGCTCCAGGTCCCAGCTGAGCAACTGCCCCCGGGCATACTCCCGCGCCCGGCCCACGCTCCGCGGCTCACGCGGCAGCGTCCAGTCGCCGACGGACTCGACCGGCAGCCCCTGCACCCGGGCCATCAGCAGCGCGATGTCGTCCTCGCCGTGGTGGGTGTCCAGGGTGTTGAGGACGTGGTCGCAGACGTCCTCCAACGGGCGGGAGGGGTCGGTGAGCGCGCCCACGAAGGCCTGGAGCCCCTCGTCCAGCGGATGGTCCCGGGACTCGACCAGGCCGTCCGTGTAGAGCGCCAGCAGCGCGCCCTCCGGCAGCTCGACCTCCACCTCCTCGAACGGCTCACCGCCCACCCCGAGCGGCATGCCGGGCGGCACGTCCAGCATCAGGGCCGGCTCACCGGGCTCGACCAGCACCGGCGGCAGATGACCGGCGTTGGCGAACGTACAGCGTCTGGTGACGGAGTCGTACACGGCGTAGACGCAGGTCGCGAGGTAGACCTCGGACAGGTCGGCGTCGCGCGGCTGGCGTGCCGTGCGTGTCGCCTGCTGCACGCCCCCCGGGGTTCCCAGCCCGCGCGCGATCTCGTCCAGCGCCGAGAGCACCTCGGCCGGTTCCAGATCCAGCAGGGCCAATGTCCGTACGGCGGTACGGAGTTCGCCCATCGCGACCGCCGCCCGCAGGCCCCGCCCCATCACGTCGCCCACGACCAACGCCGTACGGTGGCCCGGCAGTTCGATCACGTCGAACCAGTCGCCGCCCACCTCGGTCGCCGCGTTGCCCGGCAGATAGCGGCAGGCGATGTCCAGCCCGGAGGCCTCGGGGTCGCCCGGCGGCAGCAGCGAGCGCTGCAGTATCAGCGCCCGCTCGTGCTCCCGGCGGTAGAGGCGCGCGTTGTCGATGCACACTGCCGCGCGCGCCGCCAGCTCCACCGCCAGGTCCCGGTCGCGGTCGCCGAAGGGCTCGCTGCCCTTGGCGCGCGCGAACTGGGCGAGGCCGACGACCGTGTCGTGGGCGACCATCGGCACGGCCAGCGTGGACTGCACGAGCCCGCCCTCCTCGGGCGGCACATGCTGCGGCCGGGCGGTGCGCAGGGCGTCCGCACAGGGCGAGTTGAAGGGAAAGTGGTGGACCGCCCCGACCTCGACGGGCTCGCCGGAGCCGGCGAAGGGGGCGCCGGAGACGGCGCTCGCGAAGGCGACGCGGCGCAGTTCGGCGCTGCCGTCGGTGAGCCCGGGCGGGGTCTCGTCGCCGGTGAGCAGGCCCTGGTAGAGGTCGACGGTGGCCAGGTCGCAGAAACCGGGGACGACGACGTCGAGGAGTTCCCGGGCGGTGGTCTCCAGGTCGAGGGAGTTCCCTATGCGGGCGCCGGCCTCGTTGAGCAGGGCGAGGTTGCGCCGGGCGGCGGCGGCCTCGCGGGCGGCGGCCCGGCGGGAGGTGATGTCGGTGCCGAGCCAGGCGATGCCGATGGGCCGGCCGCTGCCGCTGTGCACGCGGTAGAGGTTGACGGACCAGTGCCGGCGTTCCTCGGAGCCGGGGACATGGCCGGTGACATGCATGTCGGTGATGGACTGGCCGGTCTCCAGCACCCGCCGCAGGGTGGCCGAAACCCGCTCGGCCTCACCGCGCGGCAGATAGTCGTGAACTCCCTTGCCCCGGTGGTCGTCCGGGGTTCCGCCGAAGATCGAGGCGAACCGCTCGTTGGCCCGACGGACCCTCAGATCGGTGTCGATCAGCAGGAATCCGAAGGGGGATTGACCGAATATGGCCTGCGAGGCGGCCAGATCGGTCTCGATGCTGCGCAGGGTGCGGACGTCCACGACGATGCACACGGCGGCCTTGTCGCCCTCGGCGGTCCGGGTGGGCATGACGTAGACCTCGGCCAGGCCCTCCTCGCCGCGCGCGCCGTCCGCCTGGTCCGGCATCCGGAAGGGCACGACCCCGGTCCACTCCCGCCCGTCGAGGATTTCGGCCATCTTGTGCTGGCCGCGCTCGCGCAGGTCGGGGTCGATGAAGGCCTCTATCGGATCCATGCCGACGGCGCGTGCGGCGGGGATGCCGAAGAGCTGCTCGGCGCGCAGGCTCCACTGGTCGACCAGCCCGCCGGGGCTGATGGAGAAGGACGCGACCCTGATGTAGTCGTAGATGGAACCGGGCGGACTGCTCTGCCACATGGCGTCGCCGGGTGCGGCGGCTTCCGCGGCCTGGTTCATCGCGCCGTCCGACGGGTCCTCGGACTCCGTGGCCTTCGCTGGTATCTCGCTCACGCGAACCGTCCCCTCCAGCTCACCGCGTCCGGCACCGGTCACCGACGGCGGCTGCCCGCAGTATCCAGCACTACGGCGTCGCACGACACGGTGTTCACGATCACAGCTCGGTCCAGACGTTTTTCGGACCGGTCCGTGACAACACTTCCACTCTTCTAACCAGGGAACACGCCCTCGAATCACACACCCCGGAGCCGGTCGCGCGTCCGCGGCGCACGATGGACGCACCCCCGCCCGCTGTACACCTCCGCGCTCCCCGGGTGCTTCCGGCTCACCCCGGCACCGTCAGTTCGAACCAGACGGTCTTTCCGCCCGCGCCGGGCCGGGTGCCCCAGCGGCGCGAGGACTCGGCGACCAGTTGCAGCCCGCGCCCGCCCTCGTCCTCGTCGTGGGCGACGCGCTCGCGCGGAAGGTCGGGCAGCGGGTCGGACACCTCCACCCGCAGCGCGTCGTCCAGCCCGACGGGGCGTACGAGCCGCACCCCGATGGGGCCGGTGGCATGCCGCAGCGAGTTGGTGACGAGTTCACTGACCAGCAACGCGGCGAGATCGGCCACGCAATCGAGGTGCCAGCCGTGCAACTGGCCACGGACCGCGGCGCGTGCGGTGCGCACGGCGTCCGGTTCCGCGGGAAAGGTCCACTCGGCGCAGTCGCCATCGGTGTCGATCACGCCGATCACTTCCCAGGCAAGCGAGCCCCCACCCATGTCCGGTTTCGTGGGGTTAATGGGCACATACCCGATATCAAGGGGGCAGTACCGCGCGGGAGAGCGCACAGTGGCACGAACGGCGTAGGAGCCGCTCAGTGCCGGCCGGTGGTGAGCCGGGGTGAGACTTCACGGACCGCCGGGACGTCCTGGTCGAGCCAGTCCACGTCCCAGATCCGGTCCGGGGTCAGCCAGCGCAGTTCGTCATGGTCCTGGAGGGGCCTCGGCGCGGGCGAGCCGGGGCGCAGGCGCGCGGTCCACACCTGCAGGACGTACGGCGCCCGCAGCGGCCACTCCCCCGGCACGCGCTCGACCGCTTCGGCGTCGACGCCGAGTTCCTCGCGCAGTTCGCGCACCAGGGCCTGCTCGGGCCGCTCGCCCGGCTCGACCTTGCCGCCGGGCAGCTCCCAGCGTCCGGCGAGGTCGGCGGGCGCGCTGCGGCGCGCGGCGAGCAGTCGGCCGTCGGCGAGCAGGGCGGCTCCCACCACCACGATCCGGTCCGTCATGGGTGTGCCGGGCGTCATGGACGTCATGGGGCGGAGCCTACGGGAGGGCGCGCGAGGTCAGTTGCGGGCGCCGTCCCCGTTCTGGCCGATGCGCTCGACCCAGTAGAGCTGTTTGTGTCCCCGGTCGTCGAGACTGTCGGCGATCTTCTGGGCCTCGGCGCGGGTCGCGTACCGGCCGACTCGATAGCGATTGCCGTTGTCGTCCTGCCGTATCACGATCCAGGGCAGGGAGACCGTCCCCTCACTCATGGTTCCCACCGCCCGCGCCGCTCCTTCTCGCACCGCCCCGCCCTCCCCCACGCTCGGCTTCGCTCGCGCGGGGAGACCCCCACCCGCTTCCTGTCCCGGGCCCCCGCCGTGCGCCGCCTAAGGAAACCGCAATACGCATATGCCCGAGCGTACGCCCAACCTTTACGCAGCGAACACGCCTTTTCACAAAGAGGTATGCAACCAGCCAGAACGCAGGGGGCGCACAGAAGCGAACGCGCCGTCACGAGCGCCACTGTCCCTAGTCGCGGGCATATCCGTGTGACCCCCGATCACCTGGCAAAACGGCCGAATCACGGCGGCAGCCCACCCCCGCCCGAAGGCCAAACACGCAGCCCTCCACCGCCGGAACGCACCAGGGGTGTGCGCTACCTCACTCGGGGGGCGCACTTCGCGTTCGAGTGCGGTGGTCGTGGTGGGCGGCTCCCCAACGCCCATCACCTCACAGGCAAGTGATACGCCACCCGATACCGATCCGCCGGGATCACCACATCGGCCGTCTCCACCGCCCGGCCGGAGGCGTAGTACGTGCGGTGGACGACCAGGACCACATGTCCGGGGACTCCACCGAGTACATGGAGTTCCTCGGCGAGGCCGGGGCGGGCGCCGACCTCCTCGGTGACGTTGTCCACGATGACGTCGATGGCGCGCATGCGCTCGACCACGCCCATGCCGCCGAGCGGCCCCTCCTCGGGCAGCATCACCGGGGTGCGGCCGGTGACGGCGAGGGGCTCCCAGGAGGTGGAGAGCATCATCGGCTCGCCGGCCTCCCGGAACAGGTACTTGGTGCGCATGACCCGGTCGCCGGCCTGGAGGCCCAGCCGCTCGGCGATGGCGGCCCCGGCCTCGGTCTGTTCGCTGCTGGATTCCCAGGTGCCGCGCACCGAGGCGTCGGCCTGCTCCTGCCGGAAGGGCGTGGCACCGCCGGACGGGCGGTATCCGGAGCGGGCCACGAGGCGAGGCACCGGGCGCTCGCGGACATACGTCCCGGAGCCGGAACGGCCCTCCACCAGGCCCTCGGCCATCAGCACCTTGCGGGCCTCCAGCGCGACGGTGTCCGAGACGCCGTACTCCTCGCGGATGCGGGCCTGGGAGGGCAGGCGGGTGTGGGGCGGCAGTGAACCGTCGACGATCTTCTTGCGGAGATCACCCGCGACACGCAGGTACGCCGGCTGCTCACCGAAAGTCACTGGCCGCTCCCATCAGGTTGTACAGACAGCAACAGCGTGGCAACCGTGGGTTCGGCCATGCAAGTGAAGGCCAGAGAATCACTCGATGTGATGACAGGGGATGTCGGGGGGCTTTACGCAGGCACTTTCTCCCTATAAATGCGCTCGCACGGCTGCGCTCACACCTTGATGCCGGTGTCGGCACCGTCGTCTTCCGGACAGGTACCGGCCGGGGTGGCCGATACGGCCCTTCCGGCTGGTGGGGGCCGGGAGGCGGGGGCAAGGACACCGGTACCGTGCTCCTGGAGCGGGCGGCGGCGCCGCGGACCGGTGAACGGCCGGTGGCCCGGCTGACGTACGACTGGGCGCATGCGAGCGGGGCACGAACGGGGGCGGAATGAGGGTGGACACCCAGACCGGAAGCCGGGTAAGCGGCGAGGTCGTCCGGGCGGTGAACGGGCTCACCACGCGGTGGGCGGCGACAGCGGCGCAGGACGGCACGGTGGTGTCGGCGGCCGGGGTCTGGCCGCTGCTGGCCTTCCTGGCAGACGGTGCGACGGGCCCGGCGCGGGCCGAGCTGAGCGAGGCCCTCGGTCTGCCGGCGGATCAGGCGGCAGGGGCCGCACGGGAGTTGCTCGGCGCACTGGCCGCCCTGCCCGGTGCGGACTCGGCCGTCGGCCTGTGGACCAGGCGGACGCTGGAGCTCCGCCCGGAGTGGCACTCGGGGCTGCCCGCCGAGGCGCACGGCGTGCTCACCGGGGACCTGGACGCCGACCAGCGGGCGCTGGACGCCTGGGCGGCGGACCGTACCGGCGGGCTGATCGGCCGGATGCCGGCCACGCTGAACAAGGACACCGAGCTGGTGCTGGCCGGGGCGCTGACGCTGCGGACCCGCTGGCTGCGGCCCTTCCAGGAGGTGCCGCTGGAGACGGCGTACGAACCCTGGGCCGCCACCGAGCGGTTGGGGCTGCGCCGCAGGAGCGCCGTGCTGGACCGGATCGGCGTCGCCGGCACCCCGCACGGCTGGGTCACCGAACTGAAGGTGCTCGGTACGGACGCGCTGGACGTGCATCTGCTGCTGGGCGAGGAGGGGATGGCGCCGGGCCGGGTGCTCGGCGCGGGCGTGGACCTGCTGCACCGGCCGTGCACGCTCGTACCGGGCTCCCGGCTGCCGTACGGCGCGGCGGGGCCGGGGCTGCGGGTGGTCAAGGAGCGGAGCGCCCGGCGCGAGCCGCCGACCCTCGACGTCCTGACAGCCGCGTACGACGTGACGGCGGACCACGATCTGCTGGAGCGCCACGAGCTGTTCGGGCTGACCACGGCACGGGACACCCGGCAGGGGCACTTCCCCGGCATCAGCGACTACCCGCTCGCCATCGGCTCGGCCGCGCAGAGTGCCCTGGCGCGGTTCGGGGCACTGGGCTTCCGCGCGGCGGCGGTCACGATGTTCGGGGCGGCCGCGGGATGCGCGATGCCCCGTCTGCGCCATGTGACGCGCAGGGTGGAGGCCGCCTTCGACCGCCCCTTCGGCTTCCTCGCGCTGCACCGGCACTCGCGGTTGGTGCTGGCGGCGGGGTGGGTGACGGATCCGCTGCCGTTCCCCGAGTACCCGGACCAGGTGCACCCGAACGACGCGTGGGAGAACGACCGGTGAGCAAGGTGACCGCCGAGACCGTCCGCCGGGTGAACGGGCTGACGGCGCGTTGGGTGCAGGCCCTGTCCGAGGGCACGGCCTTCTCCGCGCCGGGGGTCTGGCCCCTGCTGGCCTTCCTGGCCGACGGCGCCGCGGGTCCGGCGCGGGACGAGCTGAGCGAGGCCCTCGGTCTGCCGGCGGATCAGGCGGCAGGGGCCGCACGGGAGTTGCTGGCGGCACTGCGGTCGGTGTCCGGGCTGGACGCGGCGCTCGGCCTGTGGACACATCAGGCGCTCACCCTGCGGGAGGAGTGGCGGGCCGGGCTGCCGGCCGGGACGTACGGGGTGTTCGGGGACGACCTCGTCACCGCGCAGGAGCGGCTGGACGCCTGGGCGGCCGAGCGGACCGACGGGCTGGTGGAGCGCATGCCGGTGGCGCTGACCCGGGACGCGCGGATGGTGCTGGCCAGTGCCCTGTCCCTGCGCACGACCTGGCGGCAGCCGTTCACCGAGCTGCCGTTGCGGCCCGCGTCCGGCCCCTGGCAGGGGCGTACGCTGCGCGGGCTGTACCGCCGCAGCGTCCGTCCGGACCGGGTGGGGGTGACGGGCACCCCGGACGGCTTCGTCACGGCGCTGACGGTGCCCGGTGACAACGGCGTCGATGTGCATCTGGTGCTCGGCGAGGAGCACATGACACCGGGTCAGGTGCTGGCGGCCGGCGTCGGGATCGTGGCGCGGGCGCTGCCGCTGACCGCGGGCGGCTCGCTGCCGCACGGGCATGTGGGGCCGGGCCTGCGCGTGGAGCAGCAGCCGGCCGTCGAGCCGGAGCCGCTGACGCTGGATGTGCGGACGGTGGCGTACGAGGTGCGCGCCGATCACGATCTGCTCGCGCTGGCCGAGCTGTTCGGCCTGACAGCGGCGGCGGATGACCGTCACGGCCACTTCCCCGGCATCAGCGACCGCCCGCTCGCCATCGGCGAGGCCCGCCAGTCGGCGGTGGCGCAGTTCGGTCCGCTGGGCTTCCGGGCGGCGGCGGTGACGGCGGTGATGGCGGCGCCGGGCAGCGCCCCGCCGCGGTACCGCTACGAGACCACGGTCGTCCGGGCCGTCTTCGACCGCCCCTTCGGCTTCCTCGCCGTCGACCGCGAGTCGCGGCTGGTGCTGGTGGCGGGCTGGGTGACGGATCCGGCGCCGGAGCCCGTCATGAACTTCCCGGGCGCTGTTCCTCCAGGACTCTGACACAGCGGGCGAGCAGCCCGGTCAGGGCCTCGCGCTCGGCGTCGCTGAACTCCGCGGCGAGGGCGCGTTCGACGCGTACGGCGGCCGTGTCGGCCTCGGCCATGACGGCGCGGCCCTCGTCCGTGAGGCGGGTCTCCAGGACGTTCCTGTGCCACTCGTGCGGGCTGCGGGTGATCAGATCGCGGTCCTGGAGGTTCTTCAGGACCGTGTTCATGGTCGGCGGGGTGACCCCGCACAGCCGGGCAAGGGCCGCGGCTGAGATGCCGGGGTTGTCGGAGAGGTGGAGCAGCGCGGCGTACTGGGCGACGGTCAGGCCCGCGGGCTTGAGGACCGCGGTCTTCGTGGCGTTGAGGGCCTGCTCGGCCCGCTTGAGGTGGGAGCCGAGGCGCTCGGACGCGGGCATGGAGGTCACCCGGCCCAGATTAATGCTTGAGCGAGGATGAAGACTCTGGCGGCCATTAATGCACTGGCGATGATTAGAACTCTAATATAGATTGGCACTCATCCGAGAGTGAGCAGCCGAACCGAGAGGCACTGCCGTGTCCCGTACGATCCACCGCCGTACCTTCCTGACCGGCGCCGCAGCCACCGCCGTCGCCCTCGCCGCGCCCCGGGCGACCGCGGCCACCGGCCATCCCCGTATCTCGACCGCCTTCACCCTGCCCGACGACCGGGCCTACCCCGAGGGCATCGCCCTCGACCCGCGCACGGGCGACGCCTACGTCGGCTCCTTCACGACCGGCGCGATCTACCGGGCCGCCGCCGGCAGCCGCGCCGCCGACGTCTTCCTGCCGGCCGGCGCGGACGGCCGTACGACGGCCAACGGGCTGAAGGCCGACCGGTCGGGCCGCCTGTGGGTCATCGACCACACCACCGGAATCGACGTCTACAACCTGCGCGACCGCTCCCTGCTGGCCCGCTTCGAGGTACCGGAGGGTGATCAGCGCTTCGTCAACGACCTCGTCGTCACCGCGGACGGCACGGCGTACGCCACCGACAGCGTGCGTCCGGTGATCTACCGGGTCACCCCCGCCGAGGTGGCGCGCGGCGGCCGTGCGCCGCTGGTCGCACACGTCGACCTGAGCGGGGCGATCCCTGCGCACTCACCTACCGCCTACACCCTGAACGGCATCGTCGCCGACCCCACCGGACGCCTGCTGTTCGTGGTCGACATGACCGGCGGCGGCCTGTACCGGGTCGACGTGACCGACGGATCGGTCCGGCAAGTCACCCTGCACGGCGGCGACCTGGTGAACGGCGACGGCCTGGAGCTGTCCCACCGCACCCTGTGGGCGGCCCACAACAGGACCGACACCCTGACCCGCTGGCACCTCTCCCCCGACGCCACCGAGGCCCACCTGACCCGCACCCTGACCACCCCCGCCCTCCAGATCCCCACCACCCTGGCCCGCACCCCCGGCGCCCTGCTCGTCGTCCGCTCCCAGTTCGACAAGGGCGGCCCGATGGGACCGGGAACACCGACCACGCCGTTCACGGTGGCGCGGGTCACGGGGATGTGAGCTGCGAGCCGGCGCAACAGCGAGGGTCGGCTCCCGGAGGAGCCGACCGGCTGGCGGTCACCCGCGCGGTCGCCATCCGAAGTTCATCGGCTCACTCAGGGGCGAGTACCTCGTCGTCCGCATGGGTGCCGAACTCGGCGACGCGGACTTCCGCAATGCGTTCGTACCGGACGATCCGGTCGGCCCAGGCCGCGTCGACGCCGAAGGCGACCTGGGCGAAGCCGAGTTGCCCCAGAGCTTCTGTCACTCCGGGGTCGCCGGGGGCCAGGAGGCGTAGGGGATCACCGAGGGCGAGGGTGTGCGGGGGCACGAAGAACTCTTCGGGCAAGGCCGTGCGGGCGTGGACGAGTGCGCCGACAGCGACGACCGCGCCTGCGCCGAGCCTCGCCCCTTGCAGGACGGTCGCCGAGGTCGCCAGGTACGCGCACCTGTCCACCGCGCAGCCCAGCAGGGTGGCGTGCGGTCCCACGAAGACGTGGTCGCCCAGCAGAACCGCCTGCTCGCCGGCGACCGCGGAGGCGCGCAGGACCGCGTTCTCACTGATGACCGACGCCTCGCCGATCTCGATCCGGGAACCCTCGGCGTCGAGCACCGCGCCGTACATCACCCGCGCCCGCGGCCCGATCCGCACGTCCCCGACCAGCGTGGCCGTCGGCGCCACATAGGCGGTGGGGTGAACCTGCGGGACGTGCCCCTGATGCCTGATGCGCATTCCGGTATTCCTTCGTTCTTCCGCGACCACGGATGGACTGTTCCCGGCCGTCCGCCGTCCGTCCGGCGGATTCCGGACGTCATGTTCGGGAACAGCAAGGGGCCGGCTCCCGGACGAGCCGACCCCATCTGACCTGCAAGTCTGCCAGGCTTCCAGCGTGGTGTTACTTCACTCGCTCACACGTTGAAGCGGAACTCCACCACGTCGCCGTCCTGCATGACGTACTCCTTGCCCTCCATGCGGGCCTTGCCCTTGGCGCGGGCTTCGGCGACCGAGCCGGTCTCGACCAGGTCGGCGAAGGAGATGACCTCGGCCTTGATGAAGCCCTTCTGGAAGTCGGTGTGGATCACGCCGGCCGCCTCGGGGGCCGTGGCGCCCTTCTTGATGGTCCAGGCGCGGGACTCCTTGGGGCCGGCCGTGAGGTAGGTCTGCAGGCCGAGGGTGTGGAAGCCGACGCGGGCCAGGGTGGCGAGGCCGGGCTCGTGCTGGCCGACGGACTCCAGCAGCTCCAGCGCCTCCTCCTCGTCCAGCTCGGCGAGGTCCGCCTCCAGCTTGGCGTTGAGGAAGATCGCCTCGGCGGGGGCGACCAGGGCCCGCTGCTCGTTCTTGAAGTCCTCGTCGATCAGTTCGTCCTCGTCGACGTTGAAGACGTAGAGGAACGGCTTGGTGGTGAGCAGATGCAGGTCGTGGAGGAGTTCGTTGCGCTCGGTGCCCTGGACGATGCCGTGCGCGAAGAGCGTGTCGCCCTTCTCCAGGATCTCCTTCGCCTCCTCGACCGCCTTGACCTTCGGGGCCACGTCCTTCTTGATGCGGGACTCCTTCTGGAGGCGCGGAAGGACCTTCTCGATGGTCTGGAGGTCGGCGAGGATCAGCTCGGTGTTGATCGTCTCGATGTCGTCCTTCGGCGAGACCTTGCCGTCGACGTGCACGACGTTCTCGTCCTTGAAGGCGCGGATGACCTGGCAGATCGCGTCGGACTCACGGATGTTCGCGAGGAACTTGTTGCCCAGACCCTCGCCCTCGGAGGCGCCGCGCACGATACCGGCGATGTCCACGAAGTCGACCGTGGCCGGAAGGATGCGCTCCGAGCCGAAGATCGAGGCCAGCTTGGCCAGCCGGCCGTCGGGGACGCCGACCACGCCGACATTCGGCTCGATCGTGGCGAACGGGTAGTTGGCCGCCAGCACGTCGTTCTTGGTCAGGGCGTTGAACAGGGTCGACTTGCCGACATTGGGCAGGCCGACGATTCCGATCGTGAGCGACACGTTGCGACTTCCCGTAGATGAGTGGGCCAGAGGCTGCCAGGGGCCAGAGACCGACACTGGCCGATCCACCAGTCTACGGCGTCCGCGCCGGGCGGCTCGAGGCAGCTTCGAACGCCTGGCCAAGCTGTTCCCACCGGCGTGTCTGATGGGTTATTCGGCACATAAACAGACCTAAGTTGGTCGAGTGGAGCAACGCAGAACGCGACCCCCGAACGACGGACCGCGACGCGGCACGCCGCAGCAGCCCACGCAGCTGCCCCCGCAGGCGCGGCGCGGCGCCGGCGGCGAGCGCAGGCCGGACCGGGACCAGGGCCAGTGGCAGGGGACGTGGCGGCCGGGGCGGGAGGAGCGCGGCGCACCGCAGGCAGGGGCCGCCGCCGGGCCGGTCACACCCGGGCCTCGACCGCGGGGGCTCCGGCTCACCGGGCTCGGCAGCGGGCTGTTCTGCGCCCTCGTGATGTTCCTGCTCGGCTGCCTGGACACGCTGCTGTTCGGCGGGTCCATGAGGGTGTACGGCGTGCTGTTCCTGCCCGTGTGCGTCCTGACCGCGCTGTGGGTGCGGGCCGGGGACGTCCTGACCGCCCCGGTGGTCGTACCGATCGCGTTCGCCGCGGGGATACTCCCCGTCGCGGATGGCGGCGGGGGGCTGCTCGGCCGGCTGATGGGCCTGTTCACCGGGCTCGCCACGCAGGCCGGCTGGCTGTACGGCGGGACGCTGGTCGCCGGGGTGATCGTGCTCGTACGCCGGGTGCGGTGGGTACGACAGCGCCGGCGGCGAGGGTGAGTCGAGACGCGTGACCGGCTGACCTCAGCTGCGGCCGACCGGGGTGTGACCGGCCCGCGCCGGCAGGGTGCCGCTGGTGCGACGGCCGCTGTCGGTGGGCGCCACCCCCAACCGCCCGACTCACCCGTGCGCGTGCTCCTGCGCCGCTCTCATCGCCGCCCCCACGATCCCCGCGTTGTTCTGCAGCTGTGCGGGGACGATCTCGGCCTTGATGCCCTCGATGAGGTGCAGGAACTTGTCGGCCTTGCGGCTGACACCACCGCCGATGATGAACAGCTCCGGCGAGAACAGCATCTCCACATGCGCCAGGTACTTCTGGACGCGGCGCGCCCAGCGCTCCCAGGTCAGCTCGTGGTCCTCCTTGGCCTTGCTGGAGGCTCGCCGCTCGGCCTCGTGGCCGTCGAGTTCCAGGTGGCCCAGTTCCGTGTTCGGGACGAGGAGGCCGTCCACGAAGACGGCGCTGCCGATGCCGGTGCCGAAGGTGAGCAGAATGACCGTGCCCCTGCGGTCCCGGCCGGCGCCGAACTGCATCTCGGCGACGCCCGCCGCGTCCGCGTCGTTGACGACCGTCACCGGCAGGCCGCCCAGCTTGCCGCCGAACAACGCGCGCGCGTCGGTGTCGATCCAGCTCCTGTCCACGTTCGCCGCCGTACGGACCGTCGCGCCGCCGGTGACCACTCCGGGGAAGGTCAGGCCGACCGGACCGGTCCAGCCGAAGTGGTCGATGACCTGCTTGACCCCGTCGGCCACGCCGTCCGGCGTCGCCGGGTGCGGGGTGAGCACCTTGCAGCGCTCCTGGGCGAGGTCGCCCCTGTCCAGGTCCACAGGGGCGCCCTTGATGCCGGAGCCGCCGATGTCCACGCCGAAGATCTGCATGGCACCACGTTACGACGGACGACTGACGGTCACTCCTCGGAGGCGCCGCTGCCGCCGCGCTCGGCGACGAGGGTGGCGGCCTCTTCGCGAAGGTCGCGGCGGAGTTCCTTGGGCAGGGAGAAGGTGATGGACTCCTCGGCCGCCTTGACGATCTCCACGTCGCCGTAACCGCGCTCGCCGAGCCATTCCAGGACCTGCTCGACCAGGACCTCGGGGACGGAGGCGCCGGAGGTGACGCCGACGGTCGTCACCCCCTCCAGCCAGGCCTCGTCGATCTCGTCGGCGAAGTCCACCAGGTACGCCTCGCGGGCGCCGGCGAGCTTGGCGACCTCGACCAGCCGCTTGGAGTTTGAGGAGTTGCGCGAACCGACGACGATGACCAGCTCGGCCTCGGCACCCATCTGCTTCACGGCGAGCTGGCGGTTCTGCGTGGCGTAGCAGATGTCGTCGCTGGGCGGGGAGACGAGCCCCGGGAACTTCGTCTTCAGGGCGTCGACGGTCTCCATGGTCTCGTCCACGGACAGGGTGGTCTGGGACAGCCAGACGACCTTCGACGGGTCGCGGACCTCGACCTTGTCGACATCCGCGGGGCCGTCGACGAGCTGGATGTGGTCGGGGGCCTCGCCGGAGGTGCCGATGACCTCCTCGTGGCCCTCGTGCCCGATCAGGAGGATGTCGTAGTCCTCCTTGGCGTAGCGGACGGCTTCCTTGTGGACCTTGGTGACCAGGGGGCAGGTGGCGTCGATGGTGGCGAGGCGGCCTCGCTCGGCCTCCTCGTGCACGACCGGGGCGACGCCGTGCGCCGAGAACATGACGATGTTGCCGGGCGGCACCTCCTCCGTCCGCTCGACGAAGACGGCGCCCTTCTTCTCCAGGGTCTGCACGACGTACTTGTTGTGGACGATCTCGTGCCGGACGTAGATCGGGGCCCCGTACTGTTCCAGGGCCTTCTCGACGGCGATCACGGCGCGGTCCACACCGGCGCAGTAGCCCCGGGGGGCGGCGAGCAGGACACGGCGGCCAGACGAAGCGGTCATGCGTCCCATCGTAAGGGTGCGTTCGGCGGCGCCGAGATCGCGTGCCCTGTGCGGTCCGGCGCCTGAGCGGTGCGGGTGCCGGCCGGGAGTCGGGTCGCTTGCCCGCGCTTGCGTGGTGCCGCCCGCTGTCGGTACCCCCCGTTACCCTCAACCGCATGGCTGCGAAAACCACCCCTGAAGCCCCCCTGCCCGTGGGCGAGGTCTCCCGGCTGATCGGGGGCTGGATCGATCGGCTCGGGGCGGTGTGGGTCGAGGGGCAGATCACGCAGTTGTCGCGGCGGCCCGGCGCCGGGGTCGTGTTCCTGACGCTGCGGGATCCGTCGTACGACATCTCCGTGAGCGTGACCTGCTACCGGCAGGTGTTCGACGCCGTCGCCGATGTCGTCGGGGAGGGCGCCCGCGTCGTCGTACTGGCGAAGCCGGAGTGGTACGCACCCAGGGGGCAGCTGTCCCTGCGCGCCGCCGAGATGAGGCCCGTCGGCGTCGGTGAGCTGCTGGCCCGGCTGGAGCAGCTGAAGAAGGCGCTCGCGGCCGAGGGACTGTTCGCGCCGGAGCGGAAGAAGCCGCTGCCCTTTCTGCCGCAGCTGATCGGCCTCGTCTGCGGGCGCGCCTCCGCCGCGGAGCGGGACGTGCTGGAGAACGCCCGCCACCGCTGGCCCGCCGTCCGCTTCGAGGTCCGCAACGTCCCGGTGCAGGGCGTGCACGCCGTCCCGCAGGTCGTCCAGGCGGTGAAGGAGCTGGACGAGATGGAGGACGTCGATGTGATCATCGTCGCCCGTGGCGGCGGCAGCGTGGAGGACCTGCTGCCGTTCTCCGACGAGCAGCTCGTGCGGGCCGTGGCCGAGTGCCGTACGCCCGTCGTCTCCGCCATCGGGCACGAGCCCGACAACCCGCTGCTGGACCACGTCGCCGACCTGCGCGCCTCCACCCCCACCGACGCGGCCAAGAAGGTCGTGCCGGACGTGGGCGAGGAGTTCGAGCGGGTGCGGATGCTGCGGGACCGGGCCCGGCGCTGTGTGAACGCGTATCTGGAGCGGGAGGAGCGCGGGCTGGCGCACGCGCTGGCCCGCCCCTCGATAGAGGATCCGCACCGGATGCTCGACGAGCGCGCCGACCACGTGGCCTCTCTTGTCGAGCGCAGCCGGCGGACCCTCGGGCATCTCCTCGACCGCGCGGACTCGGAGCTGACGCACACGCACGCGCGCGTGGTGGCCCTCTCCCCGGCGGCGACGCTCAAGCGCGGGTACGCGGTGCTGCAGAAGACGGACGGGCACGTGGTACGCGGTCCGGACGAGGTGACGGAAGGCGAGGCGCTCCGGGCCCGCGTCGCCGACGGCGAATTCACAGTGAAGGTGGGCGAATGACCGGCAAGGTGGACGAGGCGCTCTCGTACGAGCAGGCGCGGGACGAGTTGATCGAGGTCGTACGGCGCCTGGAAGCGGGCGGTACGACGCTGGAGGAGTCCCTGGCGCTGTGGGAGCGCGGTGAGGAGCTGGCCAAGGTGTGCCGGCGCTGGCTGGAGGGTGCGCGGGCCAGGCTGGACGCGGCGCTGGCCGAGGAGGAAGCGGGCGAGGAGGCGGATGCCGAGTAGGCGTCCGGCTGTTGCGCCCTGTGAAGCGGGTCACCACACCCAGGCTTTTGTTGAAGGTTGAACTTCACTGTCGTAGGGTCATCCCTGTCAGCCGATCCGGACCGCGGTCCGGTACGTCGGATCAAGGCGCCACCTAGGAAGTTCACGCATGTCTCTCGTTCTTGACCCCGCCGCCCAGGACCTGCTGTTCCGCGAGGCCCGCACCGCGAACACCTTCACCGACGAGCCGGTGACCGAGGAGCAGGTCCAGGCGATCTACGATCTGGTCAAGTACGGCCCCACCGCCTTCAACCAGAGCCCGCTGCGCATCACCCTGGTCCGCTCCGCCGAGGCCCGTGAGCGTCTGGTGCAGCACATGGCCGAGGGCAACCAGCCGAAGACCGCCACCGCCCCGCTGGTCGCGATCCTCTCCGCGGACAACGAGTTCCACGAGGAGCTGCCGACCCTCTTCCCGCACTTCCCGCAGGCCAAGGACGTCTTCTTCAGCGAGCGTCCGGCCCGTGAGGGCGCCGCCGCGCTGAACGCCGCACTGCAGGCCGCCTACTTCATCATCGGCGTCCGCGCCGCGGGCCTCGCCGCCGGCCCGATGACCGGCCTCGACTTCGAGGGCGTCCGCAAGGAGTTCCTGGACGACGACCACACCCCGCTGATGGTGGTCAACATCGGCAAGCCGGGCCCGGACGCCTGGTTCCCGCGCTCCCCGCGCCTGGCGTACGAGGACGTCGTCACGACCGTCTGAGCCCCCGGACACACCGTCCGAGCCCCACCGGACACACGAAGAGGCCCCCGGCACCGCCGAGGGCCTCTTTCGCATGACCGCAGGTCATGCGTCGCTCACTGCATCTTCAGCGCCGCCGCGAACTTCGTCAGCTCCTCGAAGGACGCCGTGCCGGCCACCACCGTGGTGGAGCCGGGCGTGCCGTTCAGGACCAGAGCGTCGTAGCGGCCGCCGGTGTAGCGGGTCCAGGTGCGGCCGTCGATCGTCTGGGTGTGCTTCGTCGCCGACGCGCCCTGGCTGGCCTGGTCGATGAAATCGGTCGGCTTCTGCGTGGACTGCTCGATCTGCACATACTGGCTGTCCGGGGTCTGGAAGCCCAGATGCCAGCGATCGCCGTTCTCGCCCTGGAAGCGTACGGAGGTCGCCTTCCAGGTACTCGGCAGGCCCTCGGGCGCGGCCACCGGGTAGCTCGCCGCGCGTCGGGCGGTGAGCAGCTCGACCCGGTAGTCGACCCGCTTCAGGTCGGGAGAGTGATCGTCGTGCGGGATGGCGAGGAAGTAGACGACCAACGCCGCGATGCCGATCAGGGCCAGGGAGAGAACCATGTCCCTGGCCGTCTTCTGCTTGCCGTTCGAACCTGCCACGCCCTCTATCGTCGCAGGTGCCCCCAGCGCTCATCCGTGGGGTCCCCTGCTCATTTTGTCTGCCTAACGATAGAGTCGGAGGCAATACCCTCATCCGGCCGTCGTCGTATCAGAAAGGTGCGCTCCGATGACCGAAAATCATCACCTGCCGTCCGAGCTCGATGTTCCCTCCGAGGCTCCCGACCGCAACCTCGCCCTCGAACTCGTCCGGGTGACCGAGGCCGCCGCCATGGCCGCCGGCCGCTGGGTGGGGCGCGGCGACAAGAACGGCGCCGACGGTGCCGCGGTGCGCGCCATGCGAACCCTCGTCTCCACCGTCTCGATGAACGGCGTCGTCGTCATCGGCGAGGGCGAGAAGGACGAGGCCCCGATGCTCTTCAACGGGGAGCACGTGGGCGACGGCACCGGTCCCGAGGTCGACATCGCGGTCGACCCGATCGACGGCACCACGCTGACGGCCAAGGGCATGCCGAACGCGATCGCCGTTCTGGCCGCCGCCGAGCGGGGCGCCATGTTCGACCCCTCCGCCGTGTTCTACATGGACAAGCTGGTCACCGGCCCGGAGGCGGCGGAGTTCGTCGACATCGACGCGCCCGTGGCCGTGAACATCAAGCGGATCGCCAAGGCGAAGAAGGCCACCCCGGAGGACGTCACGGTCGTCATCCTCGACCGGCCGCGGCACGAGGGCCTGATCAGGGAGGTCCGGGAGGCCGGCGCGCGCATCAAGCTGATCTCCGACGGCGATGTGGCGGGCTCGATCTACGCGCTGCGTGAGGGCACCGGCGTCGACCTGCTGCTCGGCATCGGCGGTACGCCCGAGGGCATCATCTCGGCCTGCGCCGTGAAGTGCCTGGGCGGCACCATCCAGGGCAAGCTCTGGCCCAAGGACGACGAGGAGCGGGCGCGAGCCATCGACGCCGGCCACGATCTGGACCGCGTTCTGACGACCGACGACCTGGTGTCCGGGGAGAACGTCTTCTTCGTCGCGACCGGCATCACCGACGGCGAACTGCTGCGGGGTGTCCGGTACCGGTCGGAGACCGCGCTGACCGAGTCGATCGTGATGCGGTCGAAGTCCGGGACGGTTCGCCGGATCGACTCCGAGCACCGGCTGGCCAAGCTGCGCGCCTACAGCGCGATCGACTTCGACCGGGCCAAGTAGCACCTGACCGGAGGGGCACGCACTTTGCCCCTCAGGGACCACGGCGCCCTCTGTGCGGAGAGGGCGCCGCTCCTTCACTCAGCCCGCTATACGGTTGGCCGCCGTCGCCCGTGCCGCCTTCTTCAGCTCCATCTCCCGGCGACGCCTTCGCGCCAGGACCACACGGCGTTCCGCCGCCGTGAGGCCGCCCCAGACGCCGTACGGCTCGGGCTGGAGGAGGGCGTGTTCGCGGCACTCGACCATCACCGGGCAGCGGGCGCAGACGCGCTTGGCCGCCTCCTCGCGAGACAGCCGGGCGGCGGTCGGCTCCTTCGACGGGGCGAAGAACAGGCCCGCCTCGTCGCGCCGGCACACGGCTTCGGTGTGCCAGGGAGCGTCTTGGTCCCTGTCTCGCGCCGGCATCCGCTGGACCGGAAGGGCAGCTACCTGCAAGGACGAATGCGGCGGTTGCAGCACGGTCTACTCCTGACGACGGCTTCGCGAGCGAGAGACGATGCAGCAAGGCCTACCCGCTGTGCGCGCGCCTATGCACAGCGTCCCCACTCGTGGGCGCGCGAGCGGCTCGTTCGCGCCCCCAACACCCGCGCGCAGGAGGAGTGGAACCCTCCGGTCACCATCGGATTCGCGACCGTCAACGGCCCAGGTGTCTGCGCAGCTTCCGGTCGACCTTGTCCTGGACCCGCTCCAGCTTCCGGTCGACCTTGCTCTGCACCCGGTCCAGGATGTCCGCCACGCGCTTGCCGCGCCTGGGGCGCGCCTCGACATTGCCGAGTACGGCCCAGCCGTCGACGTAGACGACCGGCGCCTCGGAGTCGACCGAGTCCAGCGTGTCCACCTCGAAGTTGCCGAGGACGCCGCCTCCGGTGCCGCGCAGCGACACGTTCTCCGGGACGCGGATCTGGACGTCGCCGAAGACCGAGACGGCCTTGATCACGACCTGCTGGTACTCGAAGATCGCCTCGCTGAGGTCGATCTCGACGCTGCCGAAGACCGAGTACGCATGGATCCGGCGACCGGCGCGCCAGCGGCCCCGGCGCACGGCGCTGCTGAAGACCGCGACAACGTTGGCGTCCGCCTCGTGCGGGATCGCGCCCGGGGAAGGGCGGGGCGGAGCGGGCGCATAGGCGCCGGTGGCGGGGCGCTGGTGGGCGGCGGGCAGGTCCCGAATGAAGACCTCCAGCTCGCCCACCGTCTTGGCGGCGAGGACGCCCTCGACCCGCTCGGCATGCTCGTCGGCGGTCAGCCGCCCCTCGGCCAGGGCCTCGCGAAGAATCTCGGCGATGCGGTCACGGTCGGCGTCCGAGGCACGCAGCTCGGCGACAGGTGCTTCGGTGTGCTTCTGAAGGTCCACGGGAACAGCGTACCGAAACGCGATAGATCGCGACTAGGGGCTGTGGAAAACCTCGGCGTGCCGGACTGAGCCTTACCTCACAGGTTCCGTGTCGGCGGCAGGTTCTAGGCTGGTGAGGCCCGCCAGCGTCGGCGGGCGCCGTCCGTCAGAGTGAGGAATGGGCTGAGATGCCTGAGTTCGCGTACACCGATCTGCTCCCCCAGGGAGAGGACACCACCCCGTACCGGCTGGTGACGTCCGAGGGCGTCTCCACCGTCGAGGGCCCGGACGGGCGGACGTTCCTCAAGGTGGAGCCGGAGGCGCTGCGCAAGCTGGCCGAGGAGGCCATCCACGACATCCAGCACTACCTGCGCCCCGCCCACCTCGCCCAGCTGCGCCGGATCATCGACGACCCGGAGGCGTCCGGCAACGACAAGTTCGTCGCCCTGGACCTGCTGAAGAACGCGAACATCGCGGCGGCGGGCGTGCTCCCGATGTGCCAGGACACCGGCACGGCGATCGTCATGGGCAAGCGCGGGCAGAACGTGCTGACGCAGGGCGGCGACGAGGAGGCGCTGAGCCGCGGCATCTACGACGCCTACACCAAGCTCAACCTGCGCTACTCGCAGATGGCTCCGCTCACCATGTGGGAGGAGAAGAACACCGGCTCCAACCTGCCGGCCCAGATCGAGCTGTACGCCACCGACGGCGGCGCCTACAAGTTCCTGTTCATGGCGAAGGGCGGCGGCAGCGCCAACAAGTCCTTCCTCTACCAGGAGACGAAGGCCGTCCTGAACGAGGCCTCCATGATGAAGTTCCTGGAGGAGAAGATCCGCTCGCTCGGTACGGCCGCCTGCCCGCCGTACCACCTGGCGATCGTCGTCGGCGGCACCAGCGCCGAGTACGCGCTGAAGACCGCGAAGTACGCCTCCGCGCACTACCTGGACGAGATCCCGGCGGAGGGCTCGGAGCTCGGCCACGGCTTCCGCGACAAGGACCTCGAGCAGAAGGTCTTCGAGCTGACGCAGAAGATCGGCATCGGCGCACAGTTCGGCGGCAAGTACTTCTGCCACGACGTCCGCGTGGTCCGCCTGCCCCGGCACGGCGCGTCCTGCCCGGTCGCCATCGCCGTCTCCTGCTCGGCCGACCGCCAGGCCGTGGCGAAGATCACCGCCGAGGGCGTCTTCCTGGAGCAGCTGGAGACCGACCCGGCGCGCTTCCTGCCGGAGACGACGGACGAGCACCTGGACGAGTCGTCGGACGTGGTCAGGATCGACCTGAACCAGCCGATGGACACGATCCTCGCCGAGCTGACCAAGTACCCGGTCAAGACCCGCCTCTCGCTCACCGGTCCGCTGGTCGTCGCCCGTGACATCGCGCACGCCAAGATCAAGGAGCGGCTGGACGCGGGCGAGGAGATGCCGCAGTACCTGAAGGACCACCCGGTGTACTACGCGGGCCCGGCGAAGACCCCCGAGGGCTACGCCTCCGGGTCCTTCGGCCCGACGACGGCCGGCCGCATGGACTCCTACGTGGAGCAGTTCCAGGCGGCGGGCGGCTCCAAGGTGATGCTGGCGAAGGGCAACCGGTCGAAGCAGGTCACCGACGCGTGTGCCGCGCACGGCGGCTTCTACCTCGGCTCCATCGGCGGCCCGGCCGCCCGTCTCGCCCAGGACTGCATCAAGAAGGTCGAGGTCCTGGAGTACGAGGAGCTGGGCATGGAGGCGGTCTGGAAGATCGAGGTCGAGGACTTCCCGGCGTTCATCGTCGTGGACGACAAGGGCAACGACTTCTTCCAAGATCCCGCGCCCGCGCCGACGTTCACCTCCATCCCCGTGCGGGGCCCCGGGCTGGTGTAGTTCCTCGGGTGCGGCGGGGACACTTCTCGCCCCCGCCGCCCCTACCCGTCCCATCTCCAGGGGCTCCGCCCCTTCGACCCCGCTGGGGCTCCGCCCCAGACCCCATCGGCCCGAAGGGCCTCGTCCTCAAAAGCCGGACGGGCTGAGTGGTGCCGTAAGCCGAACAAGTCGAACGACTTCTTCACCGACCCCGCCCCTCAGCCGACGTTCACGTCGATTCCGGTGCGGGGTCCGGGGCTGGCGTAGGGCCCTCAGTCCCTCCCATAGGCGCACCCTCGGGACAGGCTGATGGGCGCCGTCGGACGAACAGCCGGCGCAAGGCCTGTCCCTGTTGCCCGGCGGCTCCGAGTGACTGTTGGGGCCGAGGGAAAGCGGGCGCCTCACCGGCACCGGCCCCTGAGTCGGCTGCGTTCACGCCCTGGGTTCCGGGGGCGCGGCCCCGTCTCGCCTGCACGCCGGGCCGGCTTGGCGGCCGACGGTCGGCCAAGAAGCGAGCGGCCCACCAGTCACGTCACAGCTCAGGACGCCTCAGACGCCGCCCAACTCCGACCCCGGCACCGCAAAACGAACGACGACCATGCCGACCGGCCGAAGACCAGCGCCGGGCCACAACCCGTCATCACCGAGGCGTCCCATCCGCCTGTCCTGCACCAGCCTTCCGAGACGCATGACCTGATCTGCCATCACCTCGGGTCCGCCGACCGGTCGCAGCGGCCTTGCCCCGCTCCTCCAAGCCCGAACCCGAGCCCAGCCCAAGCCCAACGGAGGGAAAGCGGCCGGTTGCTCCCACGCCAAAGCGACCTCGAAATGCGGTGCCACCGGCTGCCGCTCCCGTCAGCCTCGCCGCTCCCGCTGCTGCCGGAGCCAGTCGCCGTACGCCGTCTCCGCGAGGTGTCTCCCTGCACCCGATACCTCACCCTGCGTAACGAGCGGGAACAACTCCAGGCGCCCGATCGCTATAACCCGCATGAGCGACTACCGCATCGAGCACGACTCCATGGGCGAGGTCCGTGTCCCCGCCACCGCGAAGTGGCGGGCCCAGACGCAGCGCGCCGTCGAGAACTTCCCCATCTCAGGCCAGCGCATCGAGCGCGCGCACATCGAAGCCCTCGCGCGCATCAAGGGCGCCGCGGCCAAGGTGAGCGCGCAGCTCGGTGTGCTCGACAAGGAGATCGCCGAGGCCATCCAGGAGGCGGCAGCCGAGGTCGCCGAGGGAAAGTGGGACGAGCACTTCCCCGTCGACGTCTTCCAGACCGGTTCCGGCACCTCGTCCAACATGAACACCAACGAGGTCATCGCCACTCTCGCGAGCGAGCGGCTGGCCCGTGACGTGCACCCGAACGACCACGTCAACGCGTCCCAGTCCTCCAACGACGTCTTCCCCTCCTCCATCCACATCGCCGCCACCGCCGCCGTCACCCACGACCTGATCCCCGCCCTCGACCACCTCGCCGCCTCCCTGACCCGCAAGTCCGAGGAGTTCGCCGACGTCGTGAAGTCCGGGCGGACCCACCTCATGGACGCCACCCCCGTGACGCTCGGTCAGGAATTCGGCGGATACGCCGCCCAGGTTCGCCACGGCGTCGAGCGGCTCCGCGCCTCCCTGCCCCGGCTCGCCGAACTCCCCCTCGGCGGCACCGCCGTCGGCACCGGCATCAACACCCCGCCGGGGTTCTCCGCCGCCGTCATCCAGGAGGTCGCCCAGGCCACCGGGCTGCCGCTGACCGAGGCCCGGGACCACTTCGAGGCGCAGGGCGCCCGGGACGGGATCGTGGAGACCAGCGGGCAGCTCAGGACCATCGCGGTCGGGCTGACGAAGATCGCCAATGATCTGCGGTGGATGGCGTCCGGGCCGCGTACCGGGCTCGCCGAGATCCGGCTGCCCGACCTCCAGCCGGGCTCGTCCATCATGCCGGGCAAGGTCAACCCGGTGATCCCCGAAGCCGTCCTCATGGTGGCCGCCCAGGTCATCGGCAACGACGCGACCATCGCCACCGCCGGCGCCGCCGGGAACTTCGAGCTGAACGTCATGCTGCCGGTCATCGCCAAGAACGTGCTCGAATCCATCCGGCTGCTCGCCAACGTTTCGCGGCTGCTGGCCGACCGGACGATCGACGGCATCACCGCCGACCGGGAGCGGACCCGGGAGTACGCGGAGTCGTCTCCGTCCGTCGTCACCCCGCTGAACAAGTACATCGGCTACGAGGAGGCCGCGAAGGTCGCCAAGAAGTCCCTCGCCGAGCGGAAGACGATCCGGGAGGTCGTGCTGGAGAGCGGGTACGTCGAGCGCGGCGACCTGACCCTGGAGCAACTCGACGAGGCACTGGACGTCCTGCGGATGACGCACCCGTAACCCCGAGCGAACACTTCCGGCCACCCACCACCGGAGCGGCCGGAACCGTGACGTGCACCGCAGCGTCGTATGCCCACGGCACCTAATATCTGTCCATGACGGACGACGGAGCGACGACACACGTGGACACGGCGGACACGGCGCACTCGGCGGGCACGGGACCCGCGACGCACTGGACCCCGGGCACCCAGATCCTGTGGCGCTACCGGGAGAACGCCGGCGCGCGCATCCACATCGCCCGGCCCGTCACCGTCGTACGCGACGACGCCGAACTGCTCGCCGTGTGGATGGCCCCCGGCACCGAGTGTGTGAAGCCGGTCCTCGCGGACGGCACGCCCGTGCATCTGGAGCCGCTTCAGTCCCGCTACACCAAGCCGCGCTCGGTGCAGCGGGACCGCTGGTTCGGCACGGGTGTGCTGAAGCTGGCCCAGCCCGGCCGGCCCTGGTCGGTGTGGCTGTTCTGGGAGCCGGGCTGGCGGTTCAAGAACTGGTACGTCAACCTGGAGCAGCCCCTGGCCCGTTGGGCGGACGGGGTGGACTCCGAGGACTACTTCCTGGACATCTCCGTGCACCCCGACCGCAGCTGGCACTGGCGCGACGAGGACGAGTTCGCGCAGGCCCAGCGGGACGGGCTGATGGACGCGCGGACCGCCGAAGGGGTCCGGGCGGCCGGGCGGGACGCGGTCGAGGTGATCGAGGCCTGGGGGGCGCCGTTCTCGGACGGCTGGCAGCACTGGCGCCCGGATCCGTCCTGGGCGGTACCTTCTCTCCCCGAGGACTGGGACCGTACGCCCGCGCACGTGTCCTCATGAGACCCTTGATGCGCCCCCGGGCAAGAAACGTAGGATCGTCCTCCGCAAGGGCGCAGAAGTGCAACTTCCGGAGCGCATGCCGGGCTTGACCGATCGTCACCGAGGGGCGGCAGCACGTGAGCGAGGGGTACCAGGGCACAGGAACTACCTCTGACCACGCGAGAATTCCGTTCCTGGGGCACGTATTGCGGGTATCGGGACTTCTGCGGGAGCAACTGCGCGCCCGACGCGCAGTGCCGTACGGATGGATGCGACACGCGTGACGGAGCAGCCCACCTCCTTCGAGCGCCCCCAGGGCGCCGACCCCGCGGAGGGCCGCGGGGCGCTCCTGCGTGCCCCGAAGCCTGCCGCGACCCCCGCCTTACCGGTGCAGTCCCGGGCCGAGGGAGCGTCCTCCGGACCGGGCACGGCCACGCCCTGTGGTCAGGGAAAGGACGGCAAGGGGATTCAGCCCCCGGTCGGCAAGGGGAAGGAGCCCCCAGTCAACGGCCCCGAGCACTCCCAGCCCGCCACCACCGAACCCGGCGCACACCGCCCGCGCCCCGCGCCGGAGGCCACCCCTGCGCGCCCCGCGCCGGAGGCCATCCCGCCGCAGCCCGGCGCCGAGCAGGAGCGGACGGCGGAGCGTGCCCCGGGCGGCCAGGAGCGTCGTACCGGGCGCGGTCTGCCGCCGGGTCGGCCGATGCCGATGCGGCGCGACGGCGACCGGCTGAGATTCGTGGGCGCGGCCACCCGGCGGATCGCGCGCGGACTGGACCTGGACGAGATCGTGATGGGCCTGTGCCGGGCGACCGTGCCGACGTTCTCGGACGCGATCCTGGTCTATCTGCGCGACCCGCTGCCGGTCGGCGACGAGCGGCCCACCGGTCCGGTGGTGCTGCGGCTGCGCCGTACCGACCGGATACCGGAGGACCGGGACACCGACGGTGTGCTGCTGCCGCCCGCCTTCGACCCCGAGCCGGAGCCGAGCGCGCTGGCCGAGCTGTCGTCGCTCACCACCGAGCTGTGCGAGGTGCGCCCCGGCGGCGCGCTGAACGAGGTGCTGCGCGGGGTGCGGCCGGTGTTCGCCGACGCGCCCGCCGCCC
This sequence comes from Streptomyces sp. NPDC030820, assembly GCF_055572075.1. Taxonomy (NCBI): domain Bacteria; kingdom Bacillati; phylum Actinomycetota; class Actinomycetes; order Kitasatosporales; family Streptomycetaceae; genus Streptomyces; species Streptomyces sp. NPDC030820. The sequence continues at coordinate 497,997 of NZ_JBVIEB010000002.1, read as the reverse complement.
GGGCCGCGCTGCCCGAGCTGCTCGGCGACTGCGCCGAGACGGTCGTACCGTCCGGGCAGCACGCGATCCTCGCGCCGCTGCGCGGCCGGCGCCGGGTGATCGGCGCGGCGCTGTTCCTGCGCCGCCCGGAGCGGCTGGCGTTCGAGGCCGACGATCTGCTGGTGGCGGCCCAGCTGGCCACGCACAGCGCGCTCGGCATCGACAAGGCGGTGCTGTATGGCCGGGAGGCGTACATCGCCGACGAGTTGCAGCGCACCATGCTGCCGGAGACCCTCCCCCGGCCGACGGGGGTGCGGCTGGCGTCGCGGTATCTGCCGGCCGCGGAGACCGCGCGGGTGGGCGGTGACTGGTACGACGCGATTCCGCTGCCGGGCAGCCGGGTCGCGCTGGTCGTCGGTGATGTCATGGGGCACTCCATGACGTCGGCGGCGATCATGGGCCAGCTGCGGACGACCGCGCAGACCCTGGCCGGGCTCGATCTGCCGCCGCAGGAGGTGCTGCACCACCTGGACGAGCAGGCGCAGCGGCTGGGCACGGACCGCATGGCGACCTGCCTGTACGCCGTCTACGACCCGGTGACGCACCGCATCACCATCGCCAACGCCGGCCATCCGCCGCCCGTGCTGCTGCACCTGGGCGGCCGGGCCGAGGTGCTGCGGGTGCCGCCGGGCGCGCCGATCGGCGTCGGAGGGGTCGACTTCGAGGCCGTGGAGCTGGACGCGCCCGCCGGAGCCACGCTGCTCCTCTACACCGACGGGCTGGTGGAGTCCCGGCTGCGGGACGTGTGGACCGGCATAGAGCAGCTGCGGGAGAAGCTCGCCGCGACCGCCCAGCTGACCGGGCCGGACCATCCGCCGCCGCTGGAAGCCCTGTGCGACGAGGTACTGGACATGCTCGGCCCGGGCGACCGGGACGACGACATCGCGCTGCTCGCGGCCCGCTTCGACGGGATCGCGCCGAGCGACGTGGCGTACTGGAAGCTGGAGCCGGAGGAGACGGCCCCCGGCCAGGCCCGCCGGCTGGCCCGGCGCGCGCTCGCCCGCTGGGACCTGGAGGACCTGTCGGACTCGGTGGAGCTGCTGGTCAGCGAGGTCGTGACGAACGCCGTACGGTACGCCTCCCGGCCGGTGACGCTGCGGTTGCTGCGCACGGACGTGCTGCGCTGCGAGGTCGGCGACGACGTGCCGCAGCTGCCGCGGCTCCGGCAGGCCCGGGCCACGGACGAGGGCGGGCGCGGCCTGTACCTGGTCAACAAGCTGGCCCGGCGCTGGGGCGCGACCCGGCTGAGCACCGGCAAGGTGGTGTGGTTCGAGCTGAACCGGGGCTGAGGGCCCCGCTGTCCGTGCGAAGGGCGCCCGGCTGATGCCGGGCGCCCTTCGCACGCCTACTGTCCGCCGACGTCGAGCGGGTTCTGCGGGGTGGCGCCGTCCGAGGGTCCGGTCGGCGGCGACGACGACTGGGTCGGCGGCGGCGAGGAGGACTGGCTCGGCGGCGGCGACGACGTCGTGTGACTCGGCGACGGCGACGACGTCGTGTGACTCGGCGACGGCGACGACGTCGTATGGCTCGGCGACGGCGACGACGACTGGCTCGGCGACGGGGAGGACGACTGCGACGGCTGGACGGCCGCGCCCTGAGTGGTCTCCAGGTCGAACTTGCTGACGCCGCCCATGGCCTCGAAGGTGTACGAGGCCCAGATCTTCGCCGGATAGCCGCCACCGTTGATGCGGCCGGTGTGGCCGATGGGGTTGAGCGGGCCGGTCGCGCCCGTCAGCGGAACCTGCGCGTGGGTCTTGGAGTCCTCGCCGAACAGGCCGACCGAGGTGACCAGGCCGGGCGTGTAGCCGGTGAACCAGGCCGACTTGTTGTTGTCGGACGTACCCGTCTTGCCGGCGACCTGCTGGCCGTCGCGCGCCGAGTTGCCCGCCACCGAGTCGCGGGCCGTACCGTCGTCGACCACGCCGGTGAGTACGGAGGTGACCGTGTCGGCGGCCTCCCGGGGGATCACCTGGTCGCCGATCGGATCCGGCAGGGTGACGCTGTTGTCCTTGTGGTCGGCAGACTTGATGATCGCCGGGGTGACCTTCCGGCCGTGGTTGTCGAGGGTCGCGTAGATGCCCGCCATCTCCAGCGGGCTCGCGCCCATGGAGCCCAGCGTCTGGGCGGGGACCGGATCCATGCCCTTGGTGTCCATGCCGAGCTTGGCGGCGGTGGCCATCACCGTTTTCATGCCTACGTCGACGCCCATCTGCGCGAAGACGGAGTTGACGGACTGGTTCATGGCCTTCTGGACGGTGATGGGGCCGTAGCTGGTGTCGTCCTCGTTGGGCGGGCCGAAGCCGACCTTGCTGCCGTGGTCCACGACCTGGCGGCCGCTGGTGCCGTCGTAGATCGTGTTCGCCGTGATGGGCTGGCCGTCCTGCGTCTGGGCGCCCTCGGCCAGAGCGGCGGCCAGGATCACCGGCTTGAAGGTGGAGGCGGGCTGGTAGTCGCGGCGGGTCGCGTTGTTGGTGAAGTGCTTGAAGTAGTCCGCACCGCCGTACATGGCGAGGACCTTGCCCGTCTTCGGATCGACGGACACGGCACCGGGCTGGACGTTGGCGTCGACGGTGCGCTTCTTCGGATCCAGCTTGCTGGTCAGCTGCTCCTTGACGGACTGCTCCAGCTCGTGCTGTTTCTTCGGGTCGATGTTGAGCGTGATGGTCCAGCCGCCCTTCTTCACCAACGCCTCGGCGTCACCGAGGGAGTTGGCCCGGCCCTGGGCGATCAACTGCTTCTCCAGGGCCGCGTTGGCCGCGTCCACCAGGTAGCCGGTCTGTCCCTTCATGCCGGGGGCCGCCTTGGGCGCCTTCGGTACCGGGAACTGCAAGGACTGGCGCTTGCCCGCGTCCAGCCAGTGCTGCTTGACCATGTTGTCCAGGACGTAGTTCCAGCGGGCCACGGCCAGCTTCTTGCCGGTGTCGCTCGCGATGGCCCAGTCGTACTGGTTGGGCGCCTGGAGCAGCGCGGCGAGGTAGGCGCCCTCCTGGACCGTGAGGTTCTTGGCGTCCTTGTGGTAATAAGCCTGGGCCGCGGCCTGGATGCCGTAGGCGCCGCGGCCGTAGTAGCTGGTGTTGATGTAGCCCGCGAGGATGTAGTCCTTGGACTTCTGGCGGTCCAGCTTCAGCGAGATGACCAGTTCCTTCAGCTTGCGCGAGACGGTCTGGTTCTGGTCCAGGTAGTAGTTCTTGACGTACTGCTGGGTGATCGTGGAGCCGCCCTGGGTGCCGCGCCCCATGAGGGTGTTGAGCACACCGCGGGCGGTGCCCCTCAGGTCGACGCCGGCGTCGTGGTAGAAGGTCTTGTTCTCGGCCGCGACGAAGGTGCGCTGGACGTCCTTGGGGACTTCGGCGAGGTCGACGCTCTCCCGGTTGAGCTGGCCGGTGCGGGCGAGCATCGTGCCGTCGCTGTACTTGTAGATGTTGCTCTGCAGCTGGGCGTCGGCGTTCCCCACCGGGATGTCGACGTACATGTACAGCCCGATGAAGGCCGCGATCGCGAGCAGGCACGTCCCGAAGAACGTGCCGAGGATCTTCTTCCAGGTGAAGAGCCGGCGTATGCGGCCCTTGGGGGCCTTGGCGCCGGCCGGTGCACCCGCCGTGGGGCCGGAGCGGCGGCGCCTGGGCGCCGCGCGGTGGCCACCGCGCTGTCGCGCTCGTCTCTCTTCCGCTCGTCCCATGGGTTCCTTCGCTCCGCTTCCGTCTCGGGTTCCGCCTCGGGTCAGCTCCGAAAGCTAACACCCGTCTATATGACAAAGGGCGTCTGATCCGTTCTTTTACGGACGTGACAATCAGCACCTGCCCCAAGGGAACCGACGGATCTGGAGGTCATGGGGTTGCTTCCGGAAGCAAAAGTGTGTCGAGCGTCAGCGGCAGACCCGCTGTTTCGAAACCGTGACAATCGGCTTCCACCTGTGCCGCCCTACAGCGCGCCATCGTCTCCGCACTCCGTGTATACATGCGGCGTATACACCGTGTGTAGAGTGCGCGGCATGTCCATCGGTCACACTCTCCTGGGACTCCTGGAGTCCGGTCCGCGGCACGGCTACGACCTGAAGCGGGCCTTCGACGAGAAGTTCGGTCACGACCGGCCGCTGCACTACGGCCAGGTCTACTCCACGATGTCCCGGCTGCTGAAGCACGGTCTCGTGGAGATCGACGGGATCGAGGCGGGCGACGGCCCCGAGCGCAAGCGGTACGCCATCACGGACGCCGGCATCACGGACGTCGAGCGCTGGCTCGGCACTCCGGAGAAGCCGGAGGAGTATCTGCAGTCGACCCTGTACACCAAGGTCGTCCTCGCCCTCCTCACCCACCGCGACGCCTCCGTCATCCTCGACACCCAGCGCGCCGAGCACCTGCGCAGCATGCGGATCCTCACCGACCGCAAGCGCAAGGGCGACCTCGCGGACCAGCTGATCTGCGACCACGCGCTGTTCCACCTGGAGGCCGACCTGCGCTGGCTGGAGCTGACCGCCGCGCGCCTCGACAAGCTCCGTGCGGAGGTGGCCAAGTGACCCATCCCGCCGGCTCCCTGCTCACCGCCGAGGACCTGCGCAAGGCCTACGGCCCCACGGTCGCGCTCGACGGCGCCGAGTTCTCCATCCACCCCGGCGAGGTCGTCGCCGTCATGGGCCCCTCCGGCTCCGGCAAGTCGACCCTGCTGCACTGCCTCGCCGGCATCGTGCCGCCCGACTCCGGGTCCATCGTCTACGACGGCCGCGAACTGGCCGGCATGAGCGACGCCGAGCGCAGCGCGCTGCGCCGGTCCGAGTTCGGGTTCGTCTTCCAGTTCGGCCAGCTGGTGCCCGAGCTGACCTGTGTGGAGAACGTGGCGCTGCCGCTCAGGCTGAGCGGCACCTCCCGCAAGCAGGCCGAGAAGGCCGCGCTCGCCTGGATGGAACGCCTTGAGGTGGACGACCTCAAGGACAAGCGGCCCGGCGAGGTCTCCGGCGGCCAGGGGCAGCGCGTCGCGGTGGCGCGGGCGCTGGTCACCGGACCCCGGGTGGTGTTCGCCGACGAGCCGACCGGCGCGCTGGACTCCCTCAACGGCGAGCGCGTGATGGAGCTGCTGACCGACGCGGCCCGTACCACCAACGCGGCCGTCGTGCTCGTCACGCACGAGCCCCGGGTGGCCGCCTACTCCGACCGCGAGATCGTCGTACGCGACGGCAAGTCCCGCGACATGGAGCGGGCCATATGAACGCCCGGCAGTGGTCCAGGGATCTCGGCATGGGGGTCCGGTTCGCCTGCACCGGCGGGCGCGAGGGCTGGACCCGGATGCTGCTGACGGCGGTCGGCGTCGGTCTCGGCGTGGCGCTGCTGCTGCTGACGACCGCGATCCCGAACGCGCTGGCGGTGCGGCACGACCGCGACGCGGCCCGGCTCGACTACACCTACGGCCCGCACCGGCCGAAGGCCGCGAACACCCTGGTGATCTCCGACGCCGACACGACCTACCGCGGCGAGGACGTCCGCGGCCGGCTGGTGGAACCGGAGGGGCCGCGGGCACCGGTCGCGCCGGGCCTGGCGACGTACCCGGCGCCGGGCGACATGGTCGTCTCCCCCGCGCTGAAGAGACTGCTCGGCTCCGACGACGGCAGGCTGCTGCGTGAGCGGCTGCCGTACCGGATCGTCGGGACGATCGGCGAGCCCGGGCTCATCGGCTCGCACGAACTCGCCTACTACGCCGGTGCGAAGGACCTGGCGTCGCACATCGACGGCTGGCGGACGGCCCGCATCACCCACTTCGGGCCGCCGCACGCGTCACCGGCGGACAAGACCGACCCGGTGCTGATCCTGATGGTGCTGGTCGTGTTCGTGGTGCTGCTGATGCCGGTCGCCGTGTTCATCGCCGCCGCCGTACGGTTCGGCGGCGAACGGCGCGACCGCAGGCTGGCCGCGCTGCGGCTGGTGGGCTCCGACAGCCGGATGACCCGGCGGATCGCGGCGGGCGAGGCGCTCGCCGGATCGCTGGTCGGGCTGCTCTTCGGCACCGGCTTCTTCCTGCTCGGCCGGCAGCTCGCGGTCTCGGTCGAGATCATGGACGTCAGCGTGTTCCCCAGCTATCTCAACCCCTCCCCGGCGCTGGCCGCCCTGGTCGCGGTCGCCGTTCCGGCGGCGGCTGTCCTGGTCACGCTGTTCGCGCTGCGCGGGGTGGTCATCGAACCGCTGGGCGTGGTCCGTACGGCCAGGCCCGCGCGCCGCCGGCTGTGGTGGCGGCTGCTGCTGCCGCTGGGCGGACTGGCCTGCCTGGCCCCGATGATCGGCCAGGGCCGCAGCAACGGCACCTTCAACGAGTACCTGGTGATCGGCGGCGTCCTGCTGCTGCTCGTCGGCGTGACCGCGCTGCTGCCCTGGGTCGTCGAGGCGGTCGTGGCCCGGCTCGGCCTGGGCGGGGTGGCCTGGCAACTGGCCGTACGGCGGCTGCAGTTGAGCAGTGGTTCGGCGGCCCGCATGGTGAACGGCATCGCGGTCGCGGTGGCCGGGGCGATCGCGCTGCAGATGCTGTTCGCGGGCGTGCAGGGCGACTACACCAAGTCCACCGGCAAGGACACCGACAGCATTCAGATGCAGGTCAACCTGTCGCGGGGCGTCCCCTTCGTGCCGGTCGCCGCGAAGTTCGAGGCGACCAAGGGCGTACGCGAGGCCACCGCACTCGGCAGCACCGAACTGGGGGACCGGCCCTGGACCCCCGGTCACGGGCCGGACAACACGGTGGGCCTCACCGTCGGCACCTGTGCCTCCCTGCGCAAGGTGGCCGCACTGACCTCCTGCCACGACGGGGACGTCTTCGTCGCGAAGGGCGGGGACGAGGACTCCGAAGTGGACCAGTACGCCCGGCCGGGCCGCACGCTCCACGTCGACACGAGCGACGGCCTGGGCGGCGGACCGGACGTCGTCTGGACCGTGCCGCACGGTATGAAGCAGGTCCGCGCGATCACCGGGCCGAACGGCACCAAGGACAGCGGGGTGCTGATGACACCGGCCGCGCTGTCCGGCCCGATGAGCAGCGCCCTGAACGGAGGGGTGTACCTCAGGCTCGACGAGTCCGTGCCGGACGTGCACGAGTACGTCCGCAACACGGCGGCGCGGATCGACCCGCTCGCGGACGCGATGGTGTGGTCGGCCACCGAGCAGTCGAACAAGTTCACCTCCATCCGCACCGGAACGTTCGTCGGCGCCGCCTGTGTGCTGGCGCTGATCGGGGCGAGCCTGCTGGTGTCCCAGCTGGAGCAGTTGCGCGAGCGGCGCAAGCTGCTGTCGTCGCTGGTCGCCTTCGGCACCCGGCGGCGCACCCTGAGCATGTCGGTGCTGTGGCAGACGGCGATCCCCATCGCCCTCGGCCTGCTGCTCGCCTCGGCCGTGGGGCTGACGCTGGGCGGGGTGCTGCTGAAGATGGTGGGCGCGACGGTGAGCGTGGACTGGCCGAGCGTGCTGTCGATGACCGGTGTCGGCGCGGCGGTGGTCGTCACGGTCACGCTGCTGAGCCTGCCGCCGCTGCTGCGGCTGATGCGGCCGGAGGGGCTGCGGACGGAGTAGCGGCGCGAAGTCGGAGCGCGGTCGGCCGTGGGCCCCTCCCGCCCGGGAGCCCACGGCCGTTGCTCACAGGCTGTGCTCCCGCACCACCCTCCGGGCCTGGGCGAACAGCATGCCGACGTTCACCGACTTACGGCAGACGACGACGGCGACGACGTCCTGCTGGTCGTTCATCCGCAGGAACAGGTGGGTGAGGTTCTCGCTGTTGACGAGGATCTCCTGGAAGAAATGGCTGTCGTTGCTGACGCCGCGGCGCTCCTTGAAGACGTCCTCGATCATGACGACCGTACGTCCCTGGAACAGGTCGAGGGTCGCACCCGCCAGCAGGTCCAGCACCTCCGGCGGGTGGTTGTCGACCGTCTCGTACGACAGCAGCATCCCGGTGGCCATGTCGACCACACCGGCCGCGACACAGTCGGGCGCCTCGGCGCGCAGCGACTTGACCAGACTCATCACCTGGTCGGAGAAACCCGTCATGCGCTTCGTCGCCATCCGTCACACCCCCTCTGGCGTCTTCTCGGTGAGGATCGATCCGATGCGGTCGAGGGCCGGGTGGGTCGCCCGGTGCAGGCGGCTCACGTCCATCCCCTCGTCACCGAGGACCACCATCAGGGCGGTGTCGCCGACGGCGTAGAAGGCGACACAGCCGTGGCTGCCGTACGTCACCGTCTGACGCAGCGCTCCACGCGCCGTGGCGGCGGCGGTGCGGCGCGCCAGGCCGAGACCCGCCGCCGCGAGCGCGGCGAGCCCCTCCGGGTCGATCGACTCCGCGGTGTCGGCCGCGATCAGCATGCCGTCGGCCGCCGCCAGGGCCGTGTCGGTGATCCCGGTCACCTCCTCGCGCAGTCCGCGCATCTCCCGCGCCAGGGCTTCGTGGTCCATGTGCTCAACTCCCTTGTTTTCCTTGCTGGTTCGTCCGTTGCGGCCGTCGACGGAGCCATGTCATCCAGCGGTTCCGTGGCGCAGCCGGAAGAACCCTTTCCAGCCCGCCCCGCTCACCGGCGGGACGAGGACTTCGGTGATGCCGCTGGCGCCGGGTGCGCGGCGCGGCAGTTCGTCGGGGGCGGTCGCCTCCGGCTCCGGCGGGGACTGCTCGCGGTGCCGTACGACGGGAGCCTCGGGCGCCACCAGGAGCGGGGCCTGGGCGAGCGGACCGGGGCACTCCAGCAGTCCCTCGCTCAGCATCCGCGCGACCTCCAGGGTGACCGTGTAGACCCCGCGGCCGGTGCGGAAGGCGAGGTCGCGGGCGGTGCGGCGGCCGTCGGCGTGCGCGAGCAGCTCCCGTTGCAGCAGGGTGCGGGCCTGCTCCGGCGAGGCCATGGGCAGGGGTCGTTCCCGGTCGGGGCGCACGGGGTACGGCAGCGCGTCCACGGCGGCCACCTTGCGCACCGCGTCCTCCAGCAGCCGGGCGGGCGGCTCGCCGGCGGCGGCCGGGGCGTGCGGCTCGGTGCCGGTGACCCGTTCGCAGGCGTCCACCCGCCCGGCGACGAGCGCGAAGGCCGCGTCCCGCAGCGCCAGCAGGCACACCACCTGGAGCTGGGCGGCCCCCGCGTAGCCGTGCGCGATCAGCCCGGCGGCCGGCCAGCGCGCCCCCGACTCGCGCACCAGTTCCGCCCACTGCTCGCCGTCGATGCGTTCGGAGCGCAGGAGCAGCGCCTCGGCGCCGGGGGCGCCGGGGCTCTCGGCCGCCACGACGAGTCCGTCCCGCAGATGGAAGGCTCCGCCGGGGCTGCCCGGCACCCGCAGCTCGCCCGTGAATCCGTCACGCCCGCACGCGGTCAGCGCGTGCGCGAGCCCGCCGTGATCCATCGCTCCCCTTGGCATTTCGTACAGACGCCTGACGTGTCGCACCGAGGGGGTATGTGTATCAGTCGATCGGTATATTTCGGCCGAGGGTTTCCGACCTGATCCCGACTGACGGAAGTTGGAGTTTCGAGCCGATCACATCGCTTTGTTCGACACTCATTTGATCGATTGGCAGGCTCAGGCGTCCTGTTCGAGCACCCGCACCGGCAGCGCCCGCAGCGCCCCGCGCAGGGCCGCCGCCAGCTCCTCGTACTCGGCGGACCGGGCCGCGCCCGCGCGCATGGCGAAGGCGACCCGGCGGCTCGGTGCCGGCTCGGCGAAGTACCCGGTGAGGAGCTGGCTGCTGCGGGTGGTCTCCAGCTTCAGCGCGGTACGCGGCAGCAAGGTGCACCCGAGCCCCCCGGCGACCAGCTGGACCAGCGTGGACAGCCCGGCGGCGGTCGTGGTCACCGGGGCGTCCGCACGGCCCGCCTCCCGGCAGATGTCGAGGGCCTGGTCGCGCAGGCAGTGCCCCTCGTCCAGGAGCAGCAGGTTCAGCTCCTTCAACGCCTCGCGCGGAATGCCCTCACGGCCGCCGAGCCAGTGGTCCAGCGGGGTGACCAGCACGAAGTCCTCGTCGAACAGCGGGAGTTCGACGACTCCGGGCACGCCGAGCGGCACCGCCAGCAACAGCAGGTCGAGACGGCCGGAGTTGAGTCCGTCGATCAGGTTGGCGGTCTGCTCCTCGTGCACCTGGAGGTCGAGGTGCGGATAGCGCTCATGGACCAGCCGCAGCACGGTCGGCAGCAGGTACGGCGCGACCGTGGGGATCACCCCGAGACGCAGCACGCCCGTGAAGGGCGCCCGGACCGCCTCGGCCTCCTCCAGCAGCGCCCCGACCGCGTCCAGCACCGCCTTCGCGCGTACGGCCAGCCGCTCGCCGGCGGGCGAGAGCAGCACCTTGCGCGTCGTACGCTCGAGGAGGGTCACCCCGAGGGTCTCCTCCAGTGCCGAGACCGCGCCCGACAGGGCGGGCTGGCTCATCCCGATGGCGGCCGCCGCGTCCCGGAAGTGCAGATGCTCGGCGACGGCGGCGAAGGCGCGCAGCTGTGCGAGGCTCGGCTGCCTCCGCTTGCCGTTACTCATGGTCACTGATAACTACCTCCGATCAACATGACCGAGTGTAGCTATTTCACTAATCAATGCACCCTGTGCCAACATCGACAAAGTCCAACCCATGGGAAACACCCTCAAAAGGGGTGTTCCTCGCTGCAAGGAGAGCGTGTGCTCACTGTCGGTGACAAGTTCCCCGAGTTCGAACTGACCGCCTGCGTCTCGCTGGAGAAGGGCAAGGAGTTCGAGCAGATCCACCACAAGTCCTACGAGGGCAAGTGGTTGGTGGTATTTGCGTGGCCCAAGGATTTCACCTTCGTGTGCCCGACCGAGATCGCCGCGTTCGGGAAGCTGAACGACGAGTTCGCCGACCGCGACGCCCAGATCCTCGGCTTCTCCGGTGACTCCGAGTTCGTCCACCACGCCTGGCGCAAGGACCACCCGGACCTGACCGACCTGCCGTTCCCGATGATGGCCGACTCCAAGCACGAGCTGATGCGCGACCTGGGCATCGAGGGCGAGGACGGCTTCGCGCAGCGCGCCGTCTTCATCGTCGACCCGAACCGCGAGATCCAGTTCACCATGGTCACCGCCGGTTCCGTGGGCCGTAACCCCAAGGAGGTCCTGCGGGTCCTGGACGCCCTGCAGACCGACGAGCTGTGCCCGTGCAACTGGACCAAGGGTGAGGACACCCTGGACCCGGTCGCGCTGCTGGCCGGTGAGTGACCCATGTCGCTCGACTCGCTGAAGTCCCGCGTCCCGGACTACGCCAAGGACCTGAAGCTCAACCTGGGCTCCGTCATCGGCAACTCCGACCTGCCGGCGCAGCAGCTGTGGGGCACGGTGCTGGCGACCGCCATCGCCTCCCGTTCCCCGATCGTGCTGCGTGAGCTGGAGCCGGAGGCGAAGGCGAACCTGTCGCCTCAGGCGTACACGGCCGCCAAGTCGGCCGCCGCGATCATGGCGATGAACAACGTCTTCTACCGGACGCGCCATCTGCTGTCGGACCACGAGTACGGCACCCTGCGCGCGGGTCTGCGGATGAACGTCATCGGCAACCCGGGCGTGGAGAAGGTCGACTTCGAGCTGTGGTCGTTCGCGGTGTCCGCGATCAACGGCTGCGGCATGTGCCTGGACTCGCACGAGCAGGTGCTGCGCAAGGCGGGCGTGGAGCGCGAGGTCATCCAGGAGGCGTTCAAGATCGCCTCCGTGGTTCAGGCCGTGGGCGTCACCCTCGACGCAGAGGCCGTACTGGCCGAGTAGGCCGACGCGGCACATCACGGCGGCCCCTTGCCCACCGGGTGGGCAAGGGGCCGCCGTCCGTGGCCGGCGGCGCCCGGAGCCACCTCTCGCGGACCGCCCATCGCAACGGCCAGGAGTGCGCGAGGACCGACACCCTCTGCTTCTCCTGGTGGGGCCTGACGGCCGTCCCCCTCGTCGTCACCGTCTCCGCGCGCTGCTGCTCGCCGCCATGGTCGTGCTCCACGGCTGAGCAAGCGGCGAGCCGGATGGTCGCGCCTCAGGCCCCTGCCTTCTCCTCCACGGTGGCCTGGGCCGGCGTCTCGGCGGCCTCGTCCACCGGCGCCGCGGCGGCCTTCTGCTGCTGCAGCTCCTCCGAGTACTGCCGCAGATACCCCACCACCGTGTTCGTCACCGCCACCAGCGGTACGGCCACCACCGCGCCGCCGATGCCGGCCACCATGCCGCCGGCGGCGACCGTGAGGACGACGGCCAGCGGGTGGACGCGGACCGCGCGGCCCAGGATGAACGGCTGCAGGACGTGGCCCTCGATCTGCTGGACGGCGAGGACGACCGCCAGGGTCATGACGGCCGTGAAGACGCCCTGGGTGACCAGCGCCACGATCACCGCGAGCGCGCCGGAGGCGACCGCGCCGACGAGCGGGATGAACGAGAACAGGAAGATGAAGACGGCCAGCGGGACGGCCATCGGCACGTCCAGGAAGTAGATGCCGATGCCGATGAAGATCGCGTCGATCAGGGCGACCAGCACCGTGCCGCGGACGTACGCCGTCAGGGTGCGCCAGGCGCGCGGGCCGGCGCCGGCCACGCCCGGGCGGGCCGCGGCGGGCACCAGCTTCAGGAACCACTCCCAGATGCGCTTGCCGTCGTAGAGCAGGAACAGTGTCGAGAAGAACACCAGCAGGATGCTGGTGAGGGTCTCGATGATGACCTGAACGCCCTCCAGGCCCGCGGACGTTATCTGGTCGGCGTTGGCGCCGATCGCCTCGCGGAGGTTCTTGGCGATCTGGTTGATCTGCTTGTCGGTGACGTGGAAGGGGCTCTTCAGCAGCCAGTCGCGCAGGTCGTCGATGCCGGACTGGATCTGGTTGGAGAGCGTGTCGATGTTCTCCATGACCTGCCAGGTCACGAACCAGCCCATCAGCCCTATGACCACGAACCCGCTGATCGCGGTGAGCGCGGTGGCCGGGCCGCGCGGCACTCCGCGGCGGGTGAGCCGGGCGACCGTCGGCTGCAGCAGCGCGGTGACGAGCAGGGCGATGACGAAGGCGAACACCACCAGCTGGACCGCGCTGATGACCCGCATCAGGACCCAGACGGTGCCGGCGAGGACCAGCATGCGCCAGCCGGCCTCGGCCGCGACCCGCACGCCCCAGGGCACGGCCTCGGCGGGGTCGGGGCGGTGGCCGGCCGGGGGTACGTGCCGGCGGGCGGGCGGTACGACGGGCTCGGCGACGGGGTCCGGTGCGGCGGCGGGCTGCGGCGGGGGCAGCGGGGTGTCCGGGGGCTCTGGGGGCTCTGGGGCGTGCTCGCGCTCCACCTCCGCACGGCGCTCGTCCAGGCGCTCGCTCATCTCGGTGAGTCCGGCACCGAGCCTGCCGAGCCACCCTGGCACTCGCGACATGATCCGTCCTCTTCCCCCGCGTCCCCGCGTGCTCGCCACCTCTCCTCCCCCTGGAGGCATCCGGGTACGACCGTACAGGGCGAAAGCCCCTCCCCTAAGGACGGGGAGGGGCTGCGCGAGGTTGAGTGCGACCGGCAGTGACCGGACGGGCCTAGTACCAGTGGTTGGCCGACCAGAACGACCAGGCCTGGCAGGGGCTGCCGTACCGGCTGTCCATGTAGTTGAGGCCCCACTTGATCTGGGTGGCGGGGTTGGTCCGCCAGTCGGCGCCGGCCGAGGCGTACTTGCCGGCGGGCAGGGCCTGGAAGAGGCCGTAGGCACCGGAGGAGGCGTTCACGGCCTGGTAGTTCCAGCTGGACTCGTGGTCCACGATGTTGCTGAAGCACTGGAACTGGTCGGCCGCCACCATCTGACGCGCCATCGCCTGGATCTGCGCGACGCTGTAGCTGCTCTGGACGGGGAAGCTGGAGGAGTCGCGGGCGCTGTCACGGCTGGCCGCGGTCTTCGCCTCGGCGCGCGCCTTGGCCTCCTTGGCCGCCTGCTCGGCCGCCGCCTTCTTGGCGATCGCGGTCTCGGCGGCTGCCTTGCGGGCCGCCGCCTCGGCGTCCTTCTTGGCACTCGCGTCCGCGGCGATGGCCTGGGCGTCGGCCTGCTGCGTCAGGGACGCGGACTGGACCTGGGCCTGCTGACCCGCGGGTATGTCCGCGAGGAGCGTGGTGTCGGCTGCCGTCGCCTCGGCGTCGTTGTTGTTCTGCGCGACGCTGCCCGAGGCAACTCCGACGACGCTTCCGACGGCGGTGACCGCGGTGGCCGAGGCCACTGCGAATCCCCGGACCGAAATCCGGCTCACACGGTTTCCTTCCAGCATCGCCCGCTTCGGTGACCCTGGCGGACGCAATCGTGCCCCTGGCACTGGCCTCCCAACTGCGGGGTCACGGGAGGCGCGGGCCCGGTGGGCAACTCCCCCTCCGGGGAGCGCCGCGTGGTGCTCGGGCGGCATACGACGAACTCTATGGAGTTGGTGGTGCTGCTGTGGTCTGTGCCGCTGGGGGTACAGGTGTGTCGTATGCGGGGCCTGACAGGACTGAGACTCTGCCGTAACCGGACGCCGGGTGGCAATTCTGTGTTGCGTGTGAAAGCTCACATCCCGTTTGGCCCTGGGGATTTCCGGAAACCTCCGCACACCAAGCGCCGTCCGGCTAGGCTCTTGGCCTTTGCCGGACGGCGCCAATTGCGGTGCGTCGGATCAGATGTGACCGTCCTCCAGCATTTCGGTCACAAGTGCCGCAATCTGGGACCTCTCGGACCGGGTCAGCGTGACGTGTGCGAAGAGCGGATGCCCCTTCAGCTTCTCCACGACGGCGACGACACCGTCGTAGCGACCGACGCGCAGATTGTCCCTTTGCGCCACGTCATGGGTCAGAACGACCCGGGAATTCGCGCCGATTCGGGACAGAACGGTGAGAAGCACATTCCGTTCGAGGGACTGCGCCTCGTCCACGATCACGAACGCGTCGTGCAGCGAGCGGCCGCGGATATGGGTGAGCGGCAGGACCTCCAGCATTCCGCGCGCGGTGACCTCCTCGATGACCTCGCGGCTGGTGACCGCCGACAGCGTGTCGAAGACGGCCTGCGCCCACGGGCTCATCTTCTCCGCCTCGGTGCCCGGCAGATAGCCCAACTCCTGCCCGCCGACCGCGTACAGCGGCCGGAACACCATCACCTTCTGGTGCTGGCGGCGCTCCAGGACCGCCTCCAGGCCCGCGCACAGTGCCAGCGCCGACTTGCCGGTGCCGGCCCGGCCGCCCATCGAGACGATCCCGACGTCCGGGTCGAGCAGCAGGTCGAGCGCGATGCGCTGCTCGGCGCTGCGGCCCTTGATGCCGAACGCCTCCCGGTCGCCGCGCACCAGGCGGACGTTGCCCTCGGCGGTGATCCGGCCGAGCGCCTTGCCGCGCTCGGAGTGGATGGTCAGGCCGGTGTGCACGGGCAGCTCGGCGGCCTCGGGGACGTACAGATGCCCTTCCTCGAAGAGGATGTCCACCTGCTCGCCGGAGAGGGTCAGTTCGGACATTCCGGTCCAGCCGGAGTTCTCCGTGATGGCGAGTTCGGCGCGGTACTCCTCGGCGAGCAGACCGACCGAGGACGCCTTGATCCGCAGGGGCAGGTCCTTCGAGACGACGGTGACGTCGTACCCCTCGGCCTGCAGATTGCGGGCCACCGCGAGGATGCGGGAGTCGTTGTCCCCCAGGCGGTAGCCGGTGGGCAGCACGCTGGGGTCCGAGTGGTTGAGCTCGACACGGACGGTCCCGCCCAGCTCCCCGATCGGGATGGGGGCGTCGAGGCGACCGTTCTTCACCCGGTAGTCGTCCAGCAGGCGCAGGGCCTGGCGGGCGAAGTAGCCGAGTTCCGGATGGTGCCGCTTGGCCTCCAGTTCCGTGACCACCACGATGGGGAGCACGACCTCGTGCTCGTCGAAGCGGGTCAGGGCGTTCGGGTCGGCCAGCAGGACGCTGGTGTCGAGAACATAGGTGCGCCGGTCTGGCTTGTGGCGCTTTGTGCTGGTCACCACGGAAGGACGTACCCCCTCGGATGAGGTCGGGGAGCGACGAGATCGAGCTGGGCCGGTCGTCGGCCGCCCTGCACGGGCCGACAGCCGGCCCTCCGCCTCTTCGTCCGCGCTGTGACCGCACGATCGGGCTGGTGCAAAGGGCCTCCCGGGCGGACGGCCCCGTGCCGCCCGCTGAGATCCGACACCCGTGGTTCGGGTGTCGACCTGTTTGGCTTATGCCCTCGAACATGCACTGCCATGCAAAAGCGGCCACCGCCGTACCGGTGAACTCCTGGTTACGTCCGCACGAATCCGGGTGTGCGAACGCCCCGCAGCCATGGCGGCCGGCGGGGCGTCGGTCGGGCCTCAGCCGCCGTAACGGCGGTGACGTGCGGCGTAGTCACGCAGCGCGCGCAGGAAGTCGACCTTGCGGAAGGCGGGCCAGAAGACCTCGCAGAAGTAGTACTCGGAGTGCGCGGTCTGCCACAGCATGAATCCGGACAGCCGCTGCTCGCCGCTGGTGCGGATGACGAGGTCCGGGTCGGGCTGGGCGCCGGTGTAGAGATGACGGCCGATCATGTCGATGTCGACGGACTCGGCGAGGTCCTCCATCGGCACGCCCTTGTCGTGGGCGTCGAGCAGCATGGAGCGCACGGCGTCGGCGATCTCCTGCCGGCCGCCGTAGCCGATGGCCACGTTGACGAGTATGCCGTCGATGTGGGCGGTGGCCTCCTCGGCCTCCTTCAGGGTGCGTTGCATGCCGCCCGGCAGCAGGTCCATGGTGCCGACGTGGTGCACGCGCCAGCGGCCGTCGGCGGCGAGCGTGCGCACGACGTCCTCGATGATGCCGAGCAGCGGGACGAGTTCCTCCTGCGGCCGGTCGAAGTTGTCCGTGGACAGCAGCCACAGGGTGACGACCTCGACGTCGGTCTCGG
The DNA here is from genome assembly GCF_055572075.1 of Streptomyces sp. NPDC030820. Lineage (NCBI taxonomy): Bacteria > Bacillati > Actinomycetota > Actinomycetes > Kitasatosporales > Streptomycetaceae > Streptomyces > Streptomyces sp. NPDC030820. Next base: position 481,152 of record NZ_JBVIEB010000002.1, on the reverse strand, counting down.
TGCACCAGCCGAGGAACTCCTCGATCTTGTCCGCACCGGCCCGGTGTCCGTGGACGGTGGTGGAACCGGACGCCTTCGCCCAGCGGCGGTTGCCGTCCATGATGACGCCGATGTGCTTGGGCACCTGAGCGTGGTCCAGGTGGCCCTCCACCCGGCGTGCGTAGAGCCTGACGAGCAGGCTGCGCAGGTTGTCGCGCAGGTTCACGTGGCCCTCCGGGGGTTTGGCGGCGGGTTTGGGGTGCGGGAGGTGTTCGAGCCTACCCCGCTGGCGGCCTTGTTCTGGCCCGGGGTTTGGGGATTGGGGTCGGGGTCCTGCGAATGCGCCGTCGGGTGCGGCCGTGTGGGGGTCGATCGCACAGTTCCCCGCGCCCCTTGAGTGGGGACGCCGAGCCGGCGCCGAGCGGTTCCCGGAGCTCCCGCCGAAAGACCTGCCGAGGGGCGGGACGAAAAACGGGCCGGTCCGTGGGGGGGAGACGGACCGGCCCGAGGGGGGGTTTCCACCATAACCCTTCGTAAGGGATGGTGGGTGCATTGGCGGGACACAACTACTCTCCGGAATCACCCGGCGACGCCCTGGTGGCTCCGGAAGGCTGGGTTCAGAGGCGTCGCATCGCCGGTTCACAGTGGATTCCCAGGGATGACCGGACAGATGCGAAAGGATTCGGAGGAATCCAGACTGTTTACGCCAGCTTGCGGAGATGTCGGCAAGTTGCGCCCGGGTCCCCCCGACGGACTACCCGGCCAGCGAACGGTGACTTGACGGTTCCGGTAGGGCGACTCGGGAAGGTCGCGCGGTTTCACAGCACCGCGCAGCCCCCTCCGCTGCGCGGTGCCACCCGCGCAGGGTTTGCCGACGCGAATTACCTTGGTCTGAACTTATGTGACCGATGATGCCGATGTGAACCGCACTGCATAACGATGTGGAAACCGTTGGCAAAATGCGGGTGAATCAGCCGGGTTTGCGTACGTCGAAGAGGTGCCGGGTGCTGTGCGCCACGAACGGCCCCTCCTTCTCGATCCGCTCGTGCAGCACGCGGAGTTGGGGTTCGTACGCCGCCACCGTGAAGCCCGGGACCATCCACACCACCTTCCGCAGGAAGTGGACGACGGCGGCTATGTCGTGGAACTCCATCCGCAGCCGCTCCGCTCGCAGCCCGGCCACCTCCAGGCCCGCCGCCTCGGCGTCGGCCCGCTCCCGCTCGGGGTCCCGGCCGGAGCGCACCTCCTCGGGCAGCGGACCGAGGAAGTACTCCACCAGCTCGAAGACGCTGGCCGGACCGACATGCTGGGCGAAGTAGGTGCCACCCGGCCGCAGCACCCGGGCGATCTCGTCCCAGTACGGCCGCACCGGATGCCGGCTGAGCACCAGGTCGAAGGTCTCGTCGGCGAACGGCAGCGGCGCGTCGTCCGGGGCGGCGACCACCACCACCCCGCGCGGCCGCAGCAGCGCGGTGGCCTTGGCCACATTCGGCGGCCAGCCCTCCGTCGCGGCGGCCAGCACCGGCCGGGCGGGCTCGGCCCTGCCCAGCACGAAGTCCAGCACCTCACCGCCACCCGTCTGGATGTCCAGCACGGCCTCCGCCCGGGCCAGCCGCTCCCCCGCCGACACGGCGTACCCCCACGAGGGCCGCTCCTCACTGGCCCGCCCCTCGAACCAGGAGAAGTCCCAGCCCTCGGTGGGTACGGCGGCGCCCTCGGCCACGAGGTCTTCGAAGGAGTGGTTCACGGACATGCCTTCCATGATCGCAGGGCGCTGCCCGGCGCGGCCTGCTAATTTCCGCCCGTATGACGACTTCCCGCATGACGACCTACTCCGCCGGAGAGAAGCAGACGCTGCACGCGAGCCTGGACCGGCACCGGGACGCCGTGCTGTGGAAGCTGGACGGCCTCGACGAGGAGCAGGTGCGCCGGCCGATGACACCGTCCGGCACCAACCTGCTGGGCCTGGTGAAACATCTGGCCTGCGTGGAGTACGGCTGGTTCGTGGAGACGTTCGGCGGCGAGGCCGAGCCTTTGTGGTTCGACCCGCACGACGACATGCGGGTCACCCCCGAGGAGACGACCGAGCGGATCGTCGCCTTCTACGGCCGCGCCCGCGCCGCCGCCGATGCCGTGATCACCGGGCTGCCGCTGGACGCCCAGGGCAGCCCGGCCTGGCGGGACATCACCGTGAGTCTGCGCTGGACCCTGGTCCACATGGTGGAGGAGACCGCGCGGCACGCCGGCCACATGGACATCCTGCGGGAGCTGATCGACGGCGCCACCGGGGACCATCCGCCGGTCACCGGCGCGGGCTGACCGTGCCGTACACCGCCCCGTACGCCGCCTGGGCCGTGGCCGCGTCGAGCAGGCCGGCGTCCGGGTGACGGCGGGCCTCACGGGGCGGCGTGCCGCCGAGCTGCGGGACGCGCTCCGCTCCGCGCCAGTGCTCGTCGGCGGTGACGCAGGCGACGTGCGGGACATGGGCGTGGATCAGCGCGCCGCTGCACAGCAGGCACGGCTCGAGGGTGGACGGGGATCGAGGTCACGGGGCCGCCCCCGGACCGCCGAGCACGAGGAGGATGTGCTCGTCGTCGCCGTGCCGGACCGTGCCGGCCCGCTCGAAGCCGTGTCTCTCCAGCAGCCGGACGGAGGCGGTGTTCGCGTGGAAGGGGTCGGCGTACAGGGGCCGTACGGGCTCCAGTTCCAGGAAGAGACCGAGCGCGCGCGTGCCGACGCCGCCGCCCCAGTACGGCCGCCCGAGCCAGTAGCCGACGAACCGCCGCTCGCCCTCCGTCCAGGAAACGACGTGCCCGGCGGCCGCACCGCCCACGGTGACCGTCCGCACGAGGCAGTCGGGATCGCCGAGGATCCGCTCCCGCCAGTGCGTGAGGAAGGCGTCCCGCGGCCGGGGCGTGAATCTCGACCGCCGGACGGCTTCCGGGTCGTGCTCCTGGGCGAGGAAGGCGAACAGGTCGTCGTCCGTGACGCCCCGCAGGCCCACTTCGCTGTGCTCGTCACGCTCGTCGGTCATGTCAGGCAGTGTGGCAGCCGCCACTGACAACGCCCCCCGTCACGTCAGGGCACCAGCGGCCGTACCTCCTCGGCGGCGAACCGCACGAACCCCTCCGGGTCGGGCTCGTCCCCGGTCGGCTGGAGCACGACGGTGTCGGCACCGGCCTCGGCGAGCCGCCGTACGGCCGCGGCGACGACGCCCGCGTCCCCCGCCACCCCCACGCCCGTGGCCGACACCAGCCCCTGGTCGGCGAGTTCGGCCCGCAGTCGGGCGGAGGCGTCAGCCCCCCTGGCGGCGAGCAGATAGACGACGACCGGGTGACGCTCTCCGCGTCCCGCCTCCTTCTGCCCCTCCTCGATGCGCTGCCGGGCCCGCCGTACACCGGCCGGGGAGGTGGCGGCGGTGAGGAGGATGCCGTCGGCCTTGGCTCCGGAGAGGCGGAGGGTACGCGGCCCGGTGGCACCGGCGAAGACGGGCACCGGCTGCTCCGGCGGCCAGTCGAGGGCGACGTCGTCGAGGGAGACGTACCGGCCCCGCACGGTGAGCCGTTCACCGGCGAACAGGGCGCGCAGGGCGTCGAGATGCTCGCCGAGGAGGGTGAGCGGGGAGGCGGCACGGGCGCCGACCTGCCCCATCCAGTCCTGCACGCCATGCCCGACGACGACGGTCGCGCGGCCCGGGAACATCCGGTGCAGGGAGGCGGCCTCCATCGCGGTGACGGCCACGTTCCTGAGGGGCACGGGCAGCAGCCCGACCCCGACCCGCACCCGCTCGGTCCAGGCGAGCGCCGCTGCGGCGGTCGCCATCCCGCCCTCCCGGAAACAGTCCTCCCACAACCACAGTTCCTCAAGCCCCGCTTCGTCCGCCGCACGGGCCACCGCCCGCAGCCGCTCGGGGGGGAGGCTGGGGGCGGAAGACGACACCGAGTCCAGTCATGGAGCTCTTCCTAGTGGGGAGGAGGTGGGGTGACAAGTGGTTTCCTCCGGCGCAGAGTTGGCGGCACCGAGGGACGGCGGGAGGGGACGGACATGGGGAGACGCCGGCGGGACGGGGTCGGGAGGCTGATCGTGCCGCGGGGTGAGGGACCGGAGGACCCGCTGGTGCTTCCGCTGGAGATCTCGGCCTCTTACCGGGCCCGGACGAAGGGCCTGCTGGGCCGGGAATCGATCGCCGGGGCGATGCTGCTGTCACCGGCGAGCGGGGTCCACACCTTCGGCATGCGCATTCCGATCGACGTCGCCTACCTGGACCGCCGCCTGACCGTCCTCGCCGTCCGCACGATGCCCCCTGGCCGACTCGGCCTGCCCCGGCTGCGGGCGCGGCACGTTCTGGAGGCGGAGGCGGGGGCGATGGCGGAATGGGGAATGCGGGCGGGGGTGCGGGTGAGTGTGGAGACGGGTGGTGACACCGACGGTGTTCGCGATGCCGGTGGTCTCGGCGATTCCGGCGGTGTGGACGGCTCGGGTTGAGGGCCGTTGTCAGTGGCGCGTCCTAGCATCGCGGCATGAGAGCTTCAGGGACGTTCAAGGTCGAGGAGTTCACTCCGGCAGAGGTGCGGCTGCCGGAGCCGGGGGTCGAGACGGCGGTGCCGGTCGGGGTGGCCACGATGCGGAAGCGGTACGAGGGGGAGGTCGCCGGGGTGTCGCAGACGCTGTTCACCGCGGCGTACGACCAGTCCAGTGGGACCGGCACGTATGTCGCCATGGAGTCCTTCGAGGGCACGCTGGGTGAGCGGAGCGGCACCTTCAACTTCGCCCACTCGGCGACGACCCTCGGAGAGGGCAGAGAGGCCGAGTTCTTCGTGATCGTGCCGGGGAGCGGGACGGCAGCGCTGGCCGGGATCCGAGGGGCCGGCGGTCTGCGGATCGATGCGGACGGCACCCATCGGATCTGGTTCGAGTACGAGGTGGGAGACGGCGGTTCCTAGAGTTCCACCGACTGCGCCACCGTATACGCCTCGGCATCTCATCTTCCGAAATCGGGGTAGCGGTCAGCTCTCCGAGCGCGGAAAGGACACCTCGACGCGGCGGTTCTTCCTCCTTCCCTCCTCGGTGGAGTTGTCCGCGATCGGGTACTGCTCGCCGTAGCCGCGGACCTCGAAGGTGATGTTCGAGTCGTTCAGGTCCTGGTCCAGAACGGCCTGTACGGCGTTGGCGCGCTGCCTGGACAGGATGTCGCCGTGGGCGGACGAGCCGAGGTTGTCGGTGAAGCCGAAGACGCGGACCTGGGTCGCGTTCTGCTTCTTGATCTCGTCGGCGATGGTGGCGATCCGGGCCTTGGCCTCTCCGCTGAGCTTGGCGCTGTCCTTGCCGAAGAGGACTTCGGCCTGGAGAGCGAAGGTCACGTCGGCGTTGGTGTCCTCGCGTCGCTCGTCCCCGCTCTGGTCCTCCACGACCGACTTGATGTCCAGCACCTTGGGCGCGGCGAGGGTGGCGCCCTCGGGGAGCTTGAGGTCGGGGTCGGTGGGGTCGATCTTCACCGGGGCGGCGGCGGAGGGCGCGGTGTCGGGGGGCTGGCTGGGGTCCGTGTCGTCGGCTTGGGCGGGGGTGGCAGTGAGGAGGAGGGTGGCGGTGAAGGCGAGTGTGAGGGCGAGACGGGGTGTGGTCACTTCGGCCTCACCCGGAGATCTTGATGGTGGCGGAGGAGAGGGTGGGCAGCTGGAGGGTCACCTCGGTGGTGTCCGTGGGCGGGGAGGGGAACTGCATGAAGACCGGCAGCGACTGACCCGCCTTGAGCGTGCCGAGGCCGGTTGTAGTGAGCGGGCGGCCCTCTGTGTCGCGCAGTACGTAGTAACGCTTCTTGCCCTTGGAGTCGACAAGGGTGGCTCCACCCAGGGACGGGCCGTTCTTGGTGATCTCGGTTTCATTGCCGCTGAGGGCCGACGGGATGAGCAGATCACCGGCCCCGTCGTTCTTCAGGGTGCCGTTCACGGTGACGAAGCCACCAGAATCACGCTGCACGGAGGTGATCTGGAGAAGCAGGCCATCCGAACCCTTCAGTTCGGCCAGCGGTTGGTCCGACTGCCCCTCCTGTGCGCTCGGGCCGGAGTTGCCACCCTGGGAAGCGGACGCGGAGCTGTGCGGCTTCTTGTCGTCGCCGGCGCCTCCGCCGCAGCCGGCCACACCGACAGCCAGACCAGCCGCAACGGCCAATGCGACCATCCCCCTGCGGGCCTTCGCAGTGAACCGAATGCTCATCGCTCCGCTTCCTTCGTCATTGATCGTTCGCTCGTCAGTCGGCCAGGTGGACGTCGAAGAGGTCTTCGGGCTTCGGCAGCCCCGTTGGGTCGTCCGGCTTCAGATGCCAGACCTTGCCCTTGCAGGTGAGTTCGGGCAGCGCGGCGCCGTCGGCGCCCTCGCCGGGGAAGGTACAGAGGAACTTGATCTCGGCGGTGGCGGAAGCCCTTGATTTATAGTTCTCCGACCCCGGCACCACAGACCTGCCGACGGACTTGTTGGTCCGCACGTCGACCCGGTACTTCAGCAGCCCTTGCGGAGAGCAGCCTGTCAGCGAGGCATCGTTCTGCGCGGCGAGTCGGCCGGCCCGCAAGCACGGGTTGACGTCGAGCGTCACCCTGCCGTCGAAGACGTCCTGCCACTTCTTGGGGTCGGCCAGCACGTTCACCCACTGGGCCGTGAGCTGGTCCCGCGCGTTCTGGGCCGCCGCAAGGGCTGCCGCATCCGCAGCTGTCTGGGCGCCGCTGCGATTCACCGACGCCTGGCCGACCGCGAGGTAGGCCAACGCAAGAAAGAGCAGGCCTGCCACCACCGTGATGTAGATGGGGAAGGCCTGCCCTGCGTCGCGGCGTGGAGGAATCAGCCGCCGGTGACCTCGCTGATCTTGTTCCTGATCGCGTCGAAGATCGTCTGACCGATGCTCGTACCCGTGATCGCCAACACGATCGCCACCACCACCGCGATGATGCCGAGGTACTCCACCGCAGTCTGCCCCTTGTCGCTGCGAGCCACTCGGGCTTGCAGGTACGCGACGGTGGTGTTGAACCAGTTGCTCATGGTGGTCCCCTTCGGGTTCGCCTCCGATCCGGGAAAGGTACGTCGGCAACCAGCACGCGTCAGAGGGCCCCAGGACCCAACCCCGGACCCATTCCCCCCGCCGTCCGCTCCCCCACGCCCCCACCTCAGGCCACCCCCAGCCACTTCGCGGCCGCCTGGGACCGGGTGGTGGTCTGGAGCTTGGCGAAGATGCGGTTGATGTGGTTCTTGACCGTCTTCTCGGAGATGAAGCACGCGGCGGCGATCTGCTGGTTGGTCATGCCGGACGCGATGAGGTCCATGATCTCCGCCTCCCTCGTGCTCAGCCGGAAATGTGAACGGAACGACTGTCCCATGGGAGATTGCAGTTGCGAAAGAACTTGGGGTGTGTTTTTCCCCAAGAATTCCGGGACTTGAGGTTCCGCCTGTGCAGGTGCACTCACCCGCAACTCCGTCAGTAACGCCTTCGCCGCCCCCGGAGTCACATGCGGCCGCCCCTCCCGGACATCCCGCACCGCGCGCACCAACTGCTCCGTCGTGAACTCGCCGTGCACCAGGTATCCCCCCGCTCCCAGCCGCAACGCCTCCCGCACGGTCTCCGTCTCGTGGCTGTAGGTGAGCATCATGACCGGCGCCAGCCGTACCAGGTGCGGCAATGCCGAGATTCCGTCGACTCCGGGCATGCGGACGTCGAGGAGGATGACGTCCGGGCGGTGTCGTACGGCCGCCTCGTAGGCCTCCCGGCCGTCCGTCGCCTCCGCCACCACCGTGGTGTCCTCGCGGCCGGAGAGCAGGGCCGTCAGGCCCGCCCGGACCACGGGGTTGTCGTCGGCCACCAGCAGACGCAGGGGAGGGGGAGGCGGTGGCGAGGGGGCCTCGGGCCAGGGGGTGCTGTGCTGCATGGTGCCTCCTCTCAGGGTTCCCTGGACGCGGGGTCGGAGTCGTTCACCAGCGACAACGGGAGTTCCACGCGTACCTCCGTGCCCCGTTCGTGGTCGCCCCTGCCGATGCGGATCCTCGCGCCCACCTGCGCGGCTCGCTCCACCATGCCGAGCACGCCGAAGTGGCCGGAGTCGCGGAGCCGTTCGAGTGTGGTGCCGGGCGGGAGGCCTCGGCCGTCGTCGTGGACCGTGAGGCGCAGCAGGCCTCCGTGCAACGCCGCCCGTACTTCGACCCGGGTCGCGCACGCGTGGCGGTAGGCGTTCTCCAGCGCCTCCGTGGTGATGGCGAGGAGGTGACGGGCCAGGGGGGCGGCCAGCGGGGGGAGACGGTCCGGGTCCAGGTCCGGGCAGGTGACCCGGAGGCCCGTGCGCGCTGTGAAGTCCCGCGCCGTCTCCGTCAGTTCCTGCCACACCGTCGTCCCGCCCCCGTCGAACGCCTCCGGCTGCTCTCGCCGCAGGTCCGTCAGCAGTTCCCGTGACTCCGCCGCCGCCCTGCGTGCCGAGCGGGACACCAGGTCCGCCTGTTGCCGGATGCGGTCCGGGTCGGGGGCGTCGGCGGAGACGGTGGCCGCCAGGCCGTCCGCCGCGAGGGCCACTCCGTAGAGGGTCTTGGCCACGGAGTCGTGCATCTCGCGGGCGAGCCGGGCGCGTTCCGCGCTCACCGCCTCCGCCGCCGCGAGGCGCGCCTGGACCGTCGTCAGGGCGTGGGTCGCGGCGCCGAAGCGGAGCATCAGGTTTCGCAGGGTCGAGCCCATGGCGCCGGAGATCACGCACAGACCGGGGAGCAGGAGGGCCTCGGCCACCGGGGCGTGGCGGTCGGCCTTCAGGGTGGCGTGGACCAGCAGCAGGATCAGGGACTGGAGGGAGGCGAAGCAGGCCGCGCCGCGCCAGCTGTAGACCAGGCCGGCCAGGAGCGGGGTGCAGACGCTGACGTAGGCGAGGGTGGTGTCCGGGCCGGCCGAGATCAGCAGGAGCGAGCCGAAGAGGGTATCGGCGGCGAGGAGGCTGGGGTGGCGCAGGAGGAGCGGGCCGAAGCGCTCCCAGTCGCGGAACAGGACGTACGACACCATGAACGTCACGACCACGGCCGCGCCGACCAGGCGGACGCCCAGGCCGGGGGCCGCGTTGAGGAGCGCGGCCGGGGCCGCCACGGCGATCATGGCCAGCCGGAAGCCGAAGACCTGCCGGCACATCGCCTGCAGGGCACGGATCTGGAGCTTCTCCGAGGGTTCGGCGGTGGCGGGATCCGTAGCGGCGGTCGTCCGCCGGCGGCGTACGAACCAGCCCATGACTGCGCGCACCCGGCCGCCACCGCCGGAGAACACTCCTCCCCCGCGCCCCGTCAGTCCGGCCACCGTCACGTGTGCCTCACTTCCCGGTGAGCGAGCCGAAGTCCACGCCGGAGCCGAGGATCAGGCCGGCGCCCAGCAGCAGCATCGTGGCCGGGACCATGAACGTGGTGATCATCAGCGTGGCCTTGGGCACCGCACGGGCGGCCTTGCGGCGGGCGTTCTGCGCGTCGGTGCGGCGCATGTCCTTCGCCAGGGAGACCAGCGTGTCCACGATGGGGGCGCCCAGTTCCTCCCCCTGCTGCAGTGCCGTCACGAACATCGCCACCTGTTCCGAGTCGTTCCTCCGTCTCAGCTCCGCGAAGGCCTGGCGGCGGCTCATGCCCAGGTCCATCTGGCGGAGGGTGATGCGCAGTTCGTCCGCCCAGGGGCCCTCGTACCTCGTCGCCACCCGGTCCAGGGCCTGGCGGAAGCCCAGCCCCGCGCTGACCACCACCGCCAGCACGTCCAGGAAGTCCGGCAGCGTGCGCTCGATGACGTCCCTGCGGACCCGGATCGCCGACCAGATGCCCACCTCCGTCCAGAACGCGCCGAAGAGCAGCAGCAGTACGGCCACGAACCACTGGCCGCGCAGCAGGAACACCAGGCAGCCGACCCCGCCCAGCGCGCCGTACACCGCGCGGCGGGCCGCGTACCGGTCGATGGTCAGGCCGCCGGGGTTGCCCGCGAGGTCGATCTTGCGGCGGTACTTGGCCACCAGGCGCGGGCCCATCAGGCGCAGCACGGCGGGGGCGTAGCGCATGCCCATCCGGTCGATGACCGAGCCCACCGCGCCGGTGCGGGTGGCGCCGACCTCCAGGGCCACCGCCAGGTCGCCGGGGAGTTTGGCGTCCGCCCGGTACATGCGGAGGCCGGCGAAGGCGCCCCAGACGCCGAGTCCCATCAGCAGGGCGAGCAGGAATCCCACCATCGGGCCGACCCTCCCCTCACACGTCGATCCGGCTCAGGCGCCGGATGAGGACGAATCCGACGGCGTACATCGCGAAGGCGATCAGCACGCAGGCCTGGCCGACCGGTGAGCCGGTCATGCGGGCCAGCGCGCCGTCCTTCACGGCGTTCATGAGGAAGAGCGCGCCGACGCCGAGGACGGGGACGGCGTACGACGTCATGGTCACCTGGGAGAGCTGGGTGCGGATCTCACGCCGGGTCTCCTTGCGTTCCTCCAGGGTCTCGGTCAGGTTCCGCAGGGCCGACACCACCTGGCCGCCCGCCCGGTTGGACAGGACCAGGGTCGTGACGAGGACGACCAACTCCCGGGACGGCAGCCGGTCCGCCAGCTCGCCGAGCGCGTCGTCGAGGGACTGGCCGATGGCCAACTGGTCGGAGACCTTGGCCAGTTCCTCGCCGGCCGGGGCCTCCAGTTCCTCCGCCGCCATGCCGATCGCGGTGCGCAGGGCGAGGCCCGCCTGGGTGGCGTTGGCCAGGATGCGGGCGAGTTCGGGGAGTTGGTTGATGAAGCGCTCGATGCGTTTCTGCCGCTGCCAGTTGAGGAACTGCACCGCCGCCCAGATGCCGAGGAGGCCGGCGAGCGGCCCGAAGAAGGGGGCCAGGGTGGCCTGGCCGATCAGCCAGAGCGCGGCGACCGTGGCGAGCATGTAGACGAAGAACTCGCCCGGGGTGACGTCCAGTCCGGTCGCCGCCAGGCGCAGTTCCAGCCAGCGGCCGAGGCGGGTGCGGCGCAGTCGCCGGTCCAGGTCGCGGAAGCGGCGCGTGCGGCCGCTCGCCGGGACCGGGCCGGTGTGGGTGAGCCGGTCCACGAGGGCCGCCCGCTGGGCCCGGCCCGAGGCGTAGGCGTGCACGCCGGCCACCGCCAGGACACAGGTCAGCAGCGTCACTCCGGTGGTGAGCTGGACGAGGGTGTGGAGTTCCATGGGGGGCCTACCTGGCTTCTCGGGTGGCGAGCTGGTCCACGGAGTGGGCGACTCCGAAGGCCTGCGGGATGGGCTGGCTCGCCATGTAGAGGCGGTCGGCGGTACGGCGGGGCAGCGGGAAGTACTGGAAGCTGCCGTACACGCGGCCGTCGGGGGTCATGGGCTGGGCGTCGAACCGGGCCACGGTCGCGATCCGGTACGGCTCCCCGCCGTGGCTGTCGAGGAGCGCGATCTCGGTGATCCGGCGGGCGCCGTCGGCGAACCGGGTGAGTTGGACGATGACGTCGACCGCGCTGTTGATCTGGTCGTGGAGGGCTACGAAGGGGACCTCGACGTCGGACATGGAGGCGAGGGTCTGCAGCCGGGTGAGCGCGTCCTCGGCGCTGTTCGCGTGCACGGTCGCCAGCGATCCGTCGTGGCCGGTGGACATCGCCTGGAGCATGTCGAGGGACTCGCCGCCGCGGACCTCACCGACCACGATCCGGTCCGGGCGCATGCGGAGGGAGTTGCGGACGAGGTCGCGGATGGTGACCTGGCCCTTGCCCTCGACGTTCGGCGGCCGTGACTCCAGCCGGACCACGTGCGTCTGCTGGAGCTGGAGCTCGGCGGAGTCCTCGATGGTGATGATGCGTTCGTGGGACGGGATCAGGCCCGACAGCGCATTCAGCAAGGTCGTCTTTCCCGTACCCGTGGCGCCCGAGACGATGATGTTGAACTTCGCCTGCACCAGCCCGGCCAGCAGATAGACCATGTGCTCGTCCAGCGAGCCGAAGGAGATCAGCTCCTGGAGGGTGAAGGAGCGCGGGAAGCGGCGGATGGTGAGGATCGGGCCGGTCAGCGACAGCGGCGGGATGATCACGTTGACGCGCTCGCCGGAGGGCAGGCGGGCGTCCACCATCGGGTTCGACTCGTCCACCCGGCGGTTGACGGTGGACACGATCCGCTCGATGGTCTGCATCAACTGGTCGGCGGAGACGAACCGCAAGGGCAACTGCTCGACGCGGCCGCCTCGCTCGACGAAGATCGCGTCGGGGCCGTTCACCATGATCTCGGTGATCGACGCGTCTTCGAGGAGGGGCTCCAGGATGCCGAGGCCCAGCGCCTCGTCCACCACCCGGCGGATCAGCTGCGAGCGCTCGACCGTCGACAGCACCGGGCCCTCACGGCTGATGATGTGCCCGAGCACCCGCTCAAGGCGCGCCCGGCGTTCGGCCGCCGCGAGCGAACTCATCTCCGCGAGGTCGATCTCCTCCAGCAGCTTGGCCCGGTAGGAGGCGACGAGATGCCCGTCCTCGCCCCGGCTGCCGTGCTCCTCCGGAGTGCTGATGCGTGCGCGCAGGCTCATGTCGGCACCTCCTTGCTCAGTGGTCGAGCGGCATGGTGGCGGACTTGGTGGCGTCGCCGAAGTCCCAGATGACCTTCGGGATCTTCACCGTGGCGGTGACGGTCACCGAGGCATCTCCTGGTTCCTCGCCGCACCTCACGCTGAGTGCGCCGCTGACGGCCTCGGAGCACGCCTGCTGGGCGTCCTGCCGCAGAGAGGCCGCCCGCGCCCCCGCCCGGGCCGCCGTACCGGCCTGCTCGGCGGCGTAGGCAATGGCCCCGATCTGGATGCCGGCCATGGCCACGATCAGCAGAACCGGGATGAACCCGAGGTACTCGATGGCGACTTGGCCCCTGTCCCGCCGTCCGCGCCGGTACGACATCTCAGCCCTTCACCTCCTCGACGGCACCGGCGTGGCCGGTCACCGTGGCCGGGAAGTCGATCAGACCGGGGAAGAGGACGGGGACGTGCAGCCTGACGTCGGCCGTCACATAGCCGCTGCCGCCACAGGACACCTTCGCGCTCCCCCTCCAGGCCGCCGACAGATGCTTGAGCCCCGCCGTCGAGCAGGCCGCGTCCCTCGCGCCCCCCGGCGCCGCAGCCGTCCCCGCCCGCACCGCCTCGTCGGCAGCATTCCCGGCAAGCGTGAAGGTGTACCCCACGAGCACGGCCTGCCACACGAGCACCAACGTCAGGACGATCAGCGGCGTCATCCCGAGGAACTCGATGCTCACCTGCCCCTGATCCCCGCCCCGCCTTCTCATGGAGCACTCACTCCTTCCGCCGCCGGAACCCGCCCGGACCACGCCCGCTCCCCCGATGGCCCGCAGACCCCTCGGCCGCCCGCACCAGCCCCAGCTCCCCCGCGAGCCCCCACAACGCCTGCTTCACCGTGCTCTTGCTGTCGAGCTCATGGACCCGGCCGGCGTCGACAACGGCCTGAAGTTCCTTGAAATTGGCGGGAATCGCCGTACGCGCCAGCGCCGTCCCGGTGATGCGCTGCACGAGCGCGGGCTGGATCTCCGTACTGCGCGTGTGCCGGTTGACGACCACGGTCGTCTCCTCGGCCTTGCGGATCTGCAGCCGGTCCCACATCCGTACGGTCCGCTTGGCGGCGCGGACGGCGATGACGTCCGGGGTGGTGACCAGCAGCGCGATGTCGGCCATCTCCACCACCGCCGCACCTGCCCCGCTCAACTGGGCGCCGCAGTCGACGACGACCACCTCGTAGCGGGAGCGCAGGGCGCTGACGATCTGGCGGGCGGCGCGGTCGGTGACCTCCTCGCCGCGTTCACCCTCGCCGGGCGCGAGGAGCAGGGCGAGCCCGGTGTCGTGGCGGAAGACGGCGTCGGCGAGGACCCGCGGCGAGATGTCGGTGATCGCGGCCAGGTCGGCCACGGACCGGCGGAACTGGATGTCCAGGTAGGAGGCGATGTCCCCGGTCTGCAGATCCAGGTCGACCAGGGCCGTCGCCCGCCCGGAGGCCTGCGCGGCGAGGGCCAGCTGGATCGCCGCCAGGGTGGCACCCACGCCCCCCTTCGCGCCGCTGACCGTGACGACCGTGCCGCCGACCCCGCCGAGCATGTCGGAGGCGCCGTGGCCGAGGTGACGCCGTACCCCGGTCGACCACTGGGCGACGGCCTGGACCCGGCTGGCGAGTTCCTCGTACGACAGCGGGAGCGCGACCAGGCCACGGGCGCCGGAGTCCATGGCGGCGGAGAACAGACCGGGGCCGGCGTCGGTGGTGACGAGGATGACGCCGACGGCGGGGAAACGGAGCGCGACCTCGCGGATCAGCTCCAGGGCCGGGACCGGGCCGATCCGCTCGTGCACGACGACGACTTCCGGGAGTTCGTCCACGGACTCGGCGGCGAGGTGGGCGAGGGTGTCGACGAGCTGGGTGGAGTCACCGACCGGCGGCTGGGGTTCGGCGTCGGGGAGCTGGCTGAGCAGGGTGGTCAGGGAGCGTACGGCGTCCGGGTCGGCTCCCGCCGGGAGGATCCTGGTAGGCATGCGGGCCGCCTCTCACTTGTCCGTCGCGAGTTCGTAGGTGCGGTCCTTGTCCGGGACGCTGGTCTCGCTGCCGGGCGCCACCAGTGCGAGCCGGACGCGCTGGGCGAAGGACTCGGCGTAGGTGATGCGCTGGGCGTCGAGGGTGGACAGCGCGAAGGTGATGGGGACGGCCTCGCTGGGCTGCTGCTGGTTCTTGCTCTGGTCCGGGTCGAGGGCGGTGATCTGGCCGACGTCGAGGACCCGGGCGTCGGTGACGATGATCTTCGACTGGTCCGGGTCGCCTTCCTTCTTTCCGGAGAAGGTGGCGTACACGTTGACGTGCGATCCGGGGGTGATCTTCCCCGCCACACCGGTCGCCGCGTCGATCATGATGGCGACCTCCTGCTGTCCGGGCTGGAGGGCGGGCTGGTCGACGACCATGTCGGTCTGGAGCAGGGAGCCCTTGCGCAGGGTGGTGACGGCGATCTTGCCCTGGATCTGCCGCAGATCCGTGACCGCGTTGTCCGACAGCCACCGCTTGGGCATCTCGATCTTCTCGAACTGACCGGCGTCCAGGGCGGTGTACGGCTTCACATCGGACCGCACTCGATAGGCGGTGACCTCCGGTCCGACCTTGGAATTGACGTTGTGGACGACGGAGAGCACGCCGGCGAACGCGCCGAGAGCGCACAGGACCGACAGGATCAGGAGTATCACGCCGCGGCGCTGACGGGAGTTCATGAACCGTGCAACCTCATTGGGGGAATCGGTCGAGCGGACTGGGGACGTACGGGGCGGGGTCAGGCGGGCGTGCGCTGTTCCAGGGCGCGGGGCGCGGCGGGTTCGTAGGCGGGCGGGGTGGCGGAGCAGAAGACACAGCGGTCGCCGATGACGTCCAGTCCGCACCAGTGACAGGCGGTCTGCCGTACCGATGTGACGAGTTGGTAGAGAACGGACAGGTCGGCGAGGTAGCTGCAGAACTCGGTCATGCGGCCGGTGCCCCACCACACCGGGGACTCGGCGGGCAGCGGGACCTCGCGCAGCCCGTGCACACTCCACTGCCCGGCGAGTCCGGCGACCCAGTCACCCTGTGTCTGCCCCTTGGCGACGAGCATCCAGGTGTTGAACTCGGGCCCTTTGAGCGTGACACCGGGCCCTATGCGCACGAGCTGGGGCTCCGGATGCGCGAGCACGGCGAACTGGCTGCCGGGCACCCAGGACTTGGCGTGCGCCTTCAGCCCGACCGGCACCCGGTCCAGCCTGGCGACCGAGCCGAGCACGGCCCCGGCGTGGATGTAGTGGGTGAGCAGCCGCCCGGCGGAGGCGAGCACGCCCGGGCTCAGATCGCAGGAGGCGAGCTGCCGGAGCTGCCGGGCGAGCACGGCGATGCCCAGCGGGGGCAGCTCCGGCCGGAAGAGGGCGATGCGATCGCTCTCCAGCAGTGAGCGCAGGGTGTGCAGCCGTCGTACGACGGGCTCCGGAGTGGCCGCCGAGCAGACGACGACCACATACCCGTACTGCTCGGTCAGGGTGTGGAGTTCGGTGAGCGCGTGGTCCAGGGGCCGCTGGTCGAGGCCGCCGAGCACGACGGGCGGCATGGTCCGTTCGTCCTGCGCCGGCAGTGCCATGTCGGCACTGGTCACGGCAATGGCAGTTGGCACGCGCAGCTCCCCGCTCTTCACACTCGCCGGCCCACGGAGGTAACTCCCGTCCACCGGGACGACTTCACTGCGTGACTATGTGAGCACTGTATCCACGGCCGTATGACCGGAGAACAGCGTTTGTGAAGCTCGCATGGAACTCTCTGGTCACAACTCCCGCCAAATCCGGACAGCTTGCGCGTCGATCCGGAAGCCGATTTGGTCTGGACCTCTTGACACCCCGATTGGTCTGGACCAACTTGTATGCCCGACGGCGGCGACCACATCTCTCCCCCTCCCCCTTTCCGCCCCCCGAGGCTCCCTCTTCTCCGACTCCATTCCCCACCGGAGGCCCCAGTGGACCATGCACCAGGCATACCCAGACCCCGCGGACGGCGAATCACCCTGTGGTCCGCCACCACGGCCCTGGCCCTCTCCGTGGCGGGCCTCACCGTGGCCGCAGGCCCGGCCTCAGCGGCGGACGTGAACAACGTCAAGAACGCCGGCTTCGAGTCGGGCCTGTCCAACTGGACGTGTACGGCGGCCAGCGGCACGACGGTCTCCTCCCCGGTCCACTCCGGTTCCTCCGCACTGAAGGCGACCCCGGCCGGCCAGGACGACGCCCAGTGCACCCAGACGGTCGCGGTCAAGCCCAACTCGACGTACACGCTCGGCGCATGGGTCCAGGGCGGCTACTCCTTCCTGGGCGTGACGGGCACGGGCACGACGGACGTGTCCACATGGACGCCGGACACATCCGCCTGGAAACAGCTGTCCACGACCTTCACCACGGGCGCGTCGACGACCTCGGTCACGATCTACACGCACGGCTGGTACGGCCAGGCGGCCTACTACGCCGACGACGTCTCGGTCTACGGCCCCGACGGCGGCGGAGGCGGCGACCCGACCCCGACGGTCCCGGCCGCGCCCACCGGCGTGGCGGTCTCCGGTACGACATCCTCCTCCGTCTCGCTGTCCTGGTCCCCGGTCTCGGGCGCGACGGGCTACAACGTCTACCGCGACGGAACGAAGGTGACGGCGGTGACGGGAACGTCGGCGACGGTGACGGGCCTGACGCCCTCGACCTCGTACTCCTTCCAGGTGACGGCGACGAACGCGGCGGGCGAGTCGGCGAGGTCGGCGTCGGTGACGGCCATGACGGCCTCCGGCGGCAGCGGCGGCGGCTCCGTGCCCAAGCACGCGGTGACCGGCTACTGGCAGAACTTCAACAACGGCGCGAAGGTCCAGAAGCTGTCGGACGTCCCCTCCTCCTACGACATCATCGCGGTGGCCTTCGCGGACGCGACGTCGACGCCGGGTGCGGTGACCTTCAACCTGGACTCGTCCGGCCTGGGCGGCTACACCGTCGACCAGTTCAAGGCGGACATCAAGACCAAGCAGGCGGCCGGCAAGAAGGTCATCATCTCGATCGGCGGCCAGAACGGCACGGTGTCGATCAACGACTCGGCGTCGGCGACGAACTTCGCGAACTCCGTCTACTCCCTCATGCAGACGTACGGCTTCGACGGCGTGGACATCGACCTGGAGAACGGCCTCAACGCGACGTACATGACCCAGGCGCTCCGCGCCCTGTCGGCAAAGGCCGGCTCGTCCCTGGTCATCACGATGGCCCCGCAGACGATCGACATGCAGTCCACGTCGAACGCCTACTTCCAGACGGCCCTGAACGTGAAGGACATCCTCACGGTAGTCAACATGCAGTACTACAACAGCGGTTCCATGCTGGGCTGCGACGGCAAGGTCTACAGCCAGGGCTCGGTGGACTTCCTCACCGCCCTCGCCTGCATCCAGCTCCAGGGCGGCCTGGCCCCGTCCCAGGTGGGCCTCGGCCTCCCGGCCTCGACCAGCGCGGCGGGCAGCGGCTATGTCTCCCCCACGGTGGTCGACAACGCCCTGGACTGCCTGACGGCCGGCACCAACTGCGGCACCTTCAAGCCGTCCAAGACCTACCCGGACCTGCGGGGCGCGATGACCTGGTCGACGAACTGGGACGCGTCGGCGGGCAACGCATGGTCGAACGCGGTGGGAGCACATGTGCACGCGCTGCCGTGACATGAGCTTCGCCCAGCGACGACGCCCGGGCCCTCAGCGGTGCCCGGGCTTCCTCGCACGCTGGGGACGCGGCCGGCAAATCCCCGCCGAACCCACCCGGCGTGCATGCGAGACGCGACCGCGCCCCTCACCGACGGGACGCACACAGCCGACCCAGGGGCCCGGTACCGGTCAGGCCCAACGGCCACTTGTTCACTCGCCGACGAGCAACTCCGGCCACGCCGCCGTCAGCTCACATCACCCAGATTCACGAAGCAGCACTGCGCATCAGGGTCGGTACCCGAGCCGCGCCCCCTTCATCGACTCCCTGAAGGGGACTCCTCGGCGTCCTCGAAGTACGCGTCCAGCACCGCGTCCAACTGCTCGTCCCACTCCTTGAAGCGCGCCCTGGCCGCCGCCTCGATCTCGATCGGGTACCAGCGACGGTCAGGGGTGTGCACGGTGATCGTGTAGCGCTTGCCGAAGCGGGGGGACTCCGTCTCGACCGCCGCGATCTCGTCCCAGCGGAACTCGCAGGCCTCCTCGTCCAGCCGGAGGCGTACGCCCTTGCGGTCGGCCACGATCTTCGCCCTGCGGTCGGAGGCCTCGAAGGCCGGGCCGTCGTCCGGACCGTCGTCGTCCGCGGACTCCGTGACTTCCTCGGTCGTACCGGTCGTCCCGGCCTTCCCGGTCGCCGCTGTCTCCTCGGGCGCCTTCGAGTCCTCCGGCTCCGCCGACGCCTCCAGCTCCTCCGGCTCCGCCGACGCCTCCGCGTCCTCCGGCTCGCCGGGCTTGGCCTGCGCCGGAACCGTGATTCCGGGGATGAACGCCGGGTCGAAACCGGCGCCCGTCACAGGACCGGCCTTCAACGGCTCGGCCTCGGACGGCTTGCTGCTCGCTCCTGTGCGCTGCTCCACGGCGGCAGTATGGACGACTTCCCTGTGCCGGAACCAGTCAGCCCGCTCATCCCCGGTTTCACTTACGTCACGTTCATACGAACACACTCACCATCGCCGCCACCGCGAACCGTCCAGGTGCGCAGCGTGTCCCGTTCGCTGATGCCGAAGTACTTGGCCACCATCCAGCTGCATCCATCAGCGCGCTCCGCGCGCGGGCGCCGTCGCTGACGTGCGAGGCGAAGATGGAGCCGGCCGACACAGCCGTGAGGACCAGGGCCACGAAGGGCTCGGAGTGACCGTGGCGAGCGGGACCGGATGCTCCTGGGGTGCCACGCCCTGGGCGCGCTGTTCGGTCACGACCGCCCGCCAGGCGGAGTACGCCCAGGCGGCCAGTACGGCCGGGATGCCGCAGACGACGCCCATGAGGATGATCCAGCCGAGCTGGACGTGGAGGAGGCCCGCGGCGGCGACCGGGCCCGGGTGCGGGGGCAGGAAGGCGTGGGTCATCGAGAGGCCGGCCAGCAGGGGGAGGCAGTAGAGCAGGATGGACTTGCCGCCGCGCTTGGCCGCCGCGTAGACGAGCGGGGCCAGCACGAAGATGCCCACGTCGAAGAAGACCGGGATGCTGAAGATCAGGCCCGTCAGGCCCATCGCCAGGGGGCACGGCGCTCGCCGAACAGGGCCGGCAGGCGGGCCGCGAGCACCTCCGCTCCGCCGCTGACCTCCAGGATCGCGCCGAGCATCGTACCGAGGCCGATGATGATCGCGACGTGGCCGAGGATGCCGCCCATGCCGGACTCGATGGTGGAGACGGCGTCGGAACGCTGGACGGTACCGAAGAGCTCGGTGACCGAAAGGCCGGCCAGCAGGCCCACGGCTGTGGAGACGGCCACGAGCGCCACGAAGGGCTGCAGCCGGGCCTTGATGATCAGGAACAGCAACAAGGCTATGCCGAGGGCCGCGACCGTGAGGAGGCCGGGCGTGCCGTCGACGAGGAGGAGCAGGTCGGGCAGGGGATCGCCGCGCGGCGGCCCGGGGGTGGGGGCCGCCGTACCGTGAAGGGACGTGCGGGCGGTGAGGGATCGTCAGGGCTCAGCCGAGTACGGCGAGCGCGTCGATCTCGATGAGGAGGCCGGCCGGGAGACCGACGTAGACCGTGGTCCGGGCGGCGGGCGGCTGGGTGAGGCCCTGCTCCTCGAAGTAGGTGTTGTAGATCTCGTTCATCTCGGCGAAGTGGTCCACGTCGGTGAGGTAGACGCGGATCATCATCACGTCGTCCCAGCCCGCGCCGCCCTCTTCGAGGATCGCCTTGACGTTGGCGAGGGTCTGGAGGGTCTGCTCACGCAGGGTGGGACCGGCCGGTGTCGGGGGCTTGCCCTCCTCGGCGGGCAGGAAGCCGACCTGGCCGGCGACCTGGAGGATGTTGCCCTTCTTCACGCCGTGGGAGAACTTCGCGGGCGGGGTGGTGTGGGTCTTCGGGGTCAGCGCGATCTTGTCGGTCATACGGTGGGGTCCTTCGTCTCGGTCATTCGGGGTCCTTCGTGGGGTCCGACACCGGCGTTGTGGGGCCCGACACCGGCGTTCTTCCGGAGTACTCGCCGCTGATCGCGTCCGCGGTACGGCGGACCTGCGGGAGCAGCGTGAGGAGTTCCTCGGCGGTGACGACCACGTTCGGCGCGGACACCGACATCGCGGCGACCACGCGGCCGTCGGCGCCGCGGATGGGGGCGGCGACGCAGTTGATGGACTCCTCGTGGCCACCGAGGTCGGTGGCCCAGCCCTGTTCGCGGACCTTCTCCAACTCCCGCAGGAAAGCTGGTGCGTTGGGGGTCGAACGGGGCGTGTACAGGGGGTATTCGAGCTTGTCCGCGAGGGCGCGGCGCTCGGGTTCGGGCAGGTCGGCGAGGAGGAGTTTGGCCACGGCCGCGACGGTGATGGCGACGGGCTTGCCGATCCGCGAGTACATGCGGACCGGGTAGCGGCTGTCCACCTTGTCGATGTAGAGGACCTCGCCCTCCTCGTACACGGCGAGGTGCACGGTGTGCCCGCAGGCCTCGTTGAGGCGCACGAGGTGGGGGTGGGCGATCTCGCGGACGTCGAGGTTCTCCATCGCCTCCTGGGCGAGGGCGAAGAGGCGGGCGCCGAGGCGGTAGCGCTGGTCGGACTGGCGGTAGACCAGGCCGTGCTCGTGCAGGGTGCGCAGGAGGCGGAGGGCCGTGGATTTGTGTACGCCCAGTCGGTCGGCGACCTGGCCGAGGTCTGCGGGGCCCTCCGCGAGGAGCGGCAGGATGCTCAGGGCGCGGTCTACGGTCTGACTCATGGGGTGTTCGCCTCCTCCGTCGCCCGCTCGGCCTGCGTCCAGCCGGGGGCGAGTCGAAGTCTCCCCCATGCGGTGGCGTCCAGGGCGGTCAGGCGGTCGGCGTGCTGCCGGGTGGGGGGTGTGGCCAGGTCGCCGGGTGTGGTGAGGGCCGCCGCGGCGAAGAGGTGGCCGAGCCGGAGGCGGCTGCGCAGGGGGAGGTCGCGGAGGGTGCCGGAGAGGAAGCCGGCGGCGAAGGCGTCTCCGGCGCCGGTGGTTGCTACGACGTCCACGCGGAGGGCGGGTTCGAAGGGGGCCGGGGTTGCGGTGGGCCGGCGCCGTTCGAACGCCGTCGCGCCCTTCTCGCCCTGCTTCACCACCAGCACCCCCGGCTCCGGAAGTGCCGCTCGGATCGCCTCCGGCCCGCCGGTGATGCCCCAGGCCTGCTCCGCCTCGTCCTCGCCGACGAAGACGATGTCCGCTCGGCGGGCCAGGTCGAGCAGCACGCGCGGCCCCTCGGGGCTCCGCCACAGGGCCGGGCGGTGGTTCACGTCGAAGGACAGCAACGGGCGCCCCGGGCGGGCAGCCGTCAGCGTCTGCATCAAGGCTCCGCACTCCTGGGACAGCGCCGCCGTGATGCCCGAAAGGTGCAGCACCCGCCCCGCCCGCACCGCCGGCAGATCCACGTTGGCCACCGACATCGCCGACGCCGCCGAACCCGCCCGGTAGTACGCGACCTCGTGCGCGCCCGTGCTCCGGTCGCCGGCCGTGCGGAAGTAGACGCCGGTCGGGCGGGCCGGGTCCCGGGACACGGACGAGACGTCGACGCCGTACCCGGCGATGCGCTCCACCAGGTGGTCGCCGAAGCCGTCCGCGCCGACCCGGCCGACCCAGCGGGCGGTGTGCCCGGCGGCGGCCAGTACGCAGGCCACGTTGGACTCGGCGCCGCCGATCGCGCGGTCGAAGGAGGGCACGTCCGCTAGGCGGCCCGGCCGCCGGGGCAGGAAGGTGACCATGGACTCGCCGAGCGCCACGACCTCGACGGCGTAAGCAGCGTCGTTGATGATGACTCCTGTCCGATGTCCGGGGTGGCGGCTCCGTTGACCCGGTGTCGGCGAGATGCTAGACACCAGTTAGCAAAATGTGCAATGGCCGTTGCAGAGAGCGCAACGGTGGAGAGGGGCTCCATGAGCAGCAGCGAAGCGCTCGCCCGGCTGGCCGAGGAACGCGTCGACCACCGCTTCAAGGGCCTCCCGCCGGACGCCGACGGCCTCACCGTCGGTGAGCTGGCCGCCCAGCGCCGCAACCTCTTCGCCGAGGCCGACGGCTTCACCACGCCCGTCCTCGCGCTGTCCGCCGAGCGCCTGGAACACAACCTCGCGCTCATGGAGACGTACGCCGCCCGGCACGGCCTCGCCTTCGCCCCGCACGGCAAGACCTCCATGGCCCCGCAGCTCTTCCACCGCCAGATCGAGCACGGCGCCTGGGGCATCACGCTGGCGGTGCCCCACCAGGTGCGGGTGGCCCGGGCGTTCGGCGTCCAGCGGGTCTTTCTCGCCAACGAGCTGGTCGATGTCCCGGCACTGCGCTGGATCGCCGGCGAGCTGGCCGCCGACCCCGGCTTCCGGTTCGTCTGCTACGTCGACTCCGTGCGCGGTGTGGAATTGATGGACACCGCGCTCAGGGGCTCCGCCCGGCCCGTCGACGTGGTGGTCGAGCTGGGTGCGGGTGACGGTGCGCGGACCGGCGTACGGACGGAGGCCGAGGCCCGGGCCGTCGCCGATGCCGTGGCCCGTGCGCGGACGCTGCGGCTCGTGGGCGTCGCCGGTTACGAGGGCGAGGTGCCGCAGGCCGATCCGGCGCGGGTGCGGGCGTATCTGCGGCGGCTGGTGGCGCTCGTCGCCGGCCTCGATGGGGCCGGACTCCTCAAGGGCGCGGAGGAGATCGTGGTGAGCGCGGGCGGCAGTGCCTGGTTCGACGCGGTGGCCGAGGTGTTCGAGGAGATCCCCGAGCTCTCCCTCCCCGTGCTGAAACTGCTGCGCTCGGGGGCGTACGTCTCGCACGACGAGGGGCACTACCGCAGGCTCACCCCCTTCACCCGGGTCCCGGAGGAGGGTGCCCTGGAGCCCGCGTTCCGGCTGTGGGCACAGGTCGTCTCCCGGCCGACCCCGGAGCAGGCCTTCGCCAACGCGGGCAAGCGGGACGCGGCCTACGACCTGGACCTGCCCACCGCCCAGGTGGTGCGCCGGAACGGTGTCGAGCGCCCGGCCACCGGGATCACCGTGACCGGCCTGTCCGACCAGCACGCCTGGCTGCGCACCGACCCCGGCGCGGACGTCGAGGTCGGCGACTGGCTCGGGCTCGGGCTGTCCCACCCGTGCACGTCGTTCGACAAGTGGCAGCTGATCCCGGTGGCCGAGGCCGACGGGACGGTCGTCGACTACATCCGCACCTTCTTCTAGAGGACATCAGGGGGGCCTGGTATGGAGGACCTGGTCATCCGGGACGCCGACGTCGTGGACGGCAGCGGCGAACCGTCGTACCGGGCCGATGTGGTGATCGACGGCGGCCGGATCGTCGGAATCGTCAAGGAGGCCGCCGCGGCCGGCTGCCAGCGCCCGCGCGCCATGCGGGAGCTGGACGCGGAGGGCCTGGTCCTCTCCCCCGGCTTCATCGACATGCACGCCCACTCCGACCTCGCCCTGCTGCGCGACCCCGACCACAGCGCGAAGGCCGCGCAGGGGGTCACGCTGGAGGTCCTCGGACAGGACGGGCTGTCGTACGCGCCCGTCGACGACCGCACGCTCCAGGAGGTGCGGCGGGCGATCACCGGGTGGAACGGGTACGGCGACGACATCGACTTCGACTGGCGGTCGGTCGGCGAGTACCTGGACCGGCTGGATCGCGGGATCGCCGTCAACGCCGCCTATCTCGTCCCGCAGGGCACGGTCCGAGCGCTCGTCGTCGGCTGGGAGGACCGGGCGGCGACGCCCGAAGAGCTGGACCGGATGCGGCAGTTGGTCGCGGAGGGGATGGAGCAGGGCGCGGTCGGGCTGTCCTCCGGGCTGACGTACACGCCCGGCATGTACGCCCCGGACGCCGAACTGACCGAGCTGTGCCGGGTGGTGGCGTCGTACGGCGGCTACTACTGCCCGCACCACCGTTCCTACGGCGCCGGCGCCCTGGAGGCCTACGCCGAGATGGTCGCCCTGACCCGGGAGGCCGGGTGTCCGCTGCATCTGGCCCACGCGACGATGAACTTCGGCGTGAACGAGGGCCGGGCGCCCGAGCTGCTGGCCCTGCTCGACCGGGCCCTGGACGCCGGTGCGGACATCACCCTCGACACCTATCCCTACACCCCCGGCTGCACCACCCTGGCCGCGCTGCTGCCGAGCTGGGCGAGCGAGGGCGGCCCGGAGGAGATCCTGGCGCGGCTCACCGACCCGGCGGCGGCCGCGCGGATCCGGCACGACCTGGAGGTGACCGGCTCGGACGGCTGCCATGGCGTGCCCGTGGAGTGGGAGACGATCGAGATCTCCGGTGTCACCGACGGGGTCACCGATCCCGCGCTCGGCCGACTCGTGGGCCGTACCGTCCGGGAGGCGGCCGAGCTGTGTGGCGAAGCCCCGTGGGACACCGCCCGCCGGCTGCTGGTCGAGGACCGGCTCGGTACGACGGTCCTCCAGCACGTCGGCCACGAGGACAACGTCCGCACGATCATGCGGCACCGCACCCACACCAGCGGCTCCGACGGCATTCTGCGGGGCGACAAGCCGCACCCGCGCGCCTACGGCACCTTCCCGCGCTATCTCGGCCACTACGTACGGGAGTTGGGGATCCTGTCGCTGGAGGAGTGCGTCGCCCATCTCACGTCGCGGCCCGCGGCCCGGCTGCGGCTGCCGGACCGGGGGCTGGTGCGCGAGGGTCACCGGGCCGACCTGGTGCTGTTCGATCCGGAGACGGTGGCGCCGGGAGCGACCTTCGCCGAGCCCCGCGCGCTGCCGACCGGCATCCCGTACGTCCTGGTCGACGGCCGGTTCGTCATCGAGGACGGGAAGCGGACGGATGTGCTCGCGGGGCGGGCGGTGCGTCGTACGAGCGCCCGCTAGGGCTTGGGCAGGGTGCAGCCGGCCGCGCCGAGGTCCAGCTTGTTGCCCGTGGTGAAGCAGGCGGGGATCTGGTAGGTCTCCTCGGCGTAGTTGATGCCCTGGTGGATGGTGACGTTGCCGCTCTCGTCCACCTCGCACGGGTTGTTCTCCGTGCAGGTCTCGCCGTCCTCGTTGCCGGTGTTGTTGACGGCGACGACCTTGCCGGTGGTGGTGTCGATCACCGGGGAGCCCGAGGTGCCGCCGATGGTGTTGCACGCGGAGGTGTAGCGGACCGAGTCCTTCCAGGTCCAGTCGCCCTCCTTCAGCCGGTACGCGAAACCGTCGATGCTGCAGCTGTAGGTGCGCTTCCAGAATCCGGAGACGACCTTGATGGCGGTGCCGGCGGTGGGGCGGGTGTCGTTCACGGTGAGCGGGCTGATCCCGTACGCGCTCTTGATCCGCGCGTAGGTAGTGGTCAGCCGGTAGATCGTGACGTCCGTGTCCGTCATGGTCGAGTAGACGACCTGGTTGGCGCGGAGGGTGGCGACCTTGCTGCCGGAGGCGTTCAGCAGGCCGAAGGTGCGGCTGGAGGACTGGCCGGTGATGACCTCGCCGGGGTCCGGGAAGCCGGTCTCCAGGCAGTGGCCGTTGGTGAGCACGAGCGCGGGGTCGCTGTCGGCGGAGTTGGGGAAGCGGATGACAGAGCCGGAGCAGTTGCTGAGTGCCACGGTGCCGGCGTAGGTGACGGTCACCGCGGGCTTGACGGTGGTGTGCGGCGCGGCGACCGCGGGTGTGGCGCCCAGCCCGGCTATGGCCACGGAGGAGAGTGCGGCAAGGAGAGGCTTGTTCATGTGGGGTCCCCTCTGACGACTTGGGCGACCGGAGTTCTCCGGTCGCCCTTTCGTTTGTCATGCACATACTCAGTGCACGAGGGGGGCGGGAACAAGAAGCCGGCTCAGGTCATAGGGGTTTCCCTCTGCGGGCGCCGCGCCTGCGGGACACCCGGGCCGCCGGGCACGCCGAAAGCGCTGACGTCGGCTCCGGCGAAGACGCGTCCAGCCGTCAGCGGGGGCGCTTGGTGGCGCCGTGGCCATGGCCCCGGCCGCCGGGGAGGCCAGAGGTGGACGTGGACGGGTCGGCCGTGGTCGCGGTGGGCGCGGAGGCGCCGGAGGTGGCGGGGGCCGTGGTGGCCGGGCCGGTGCTCGCCTTCCCCTGGGACGCGCCCGCGGCCGGGGAGGCGGACGAGCGGGACGCCGAGGCCGAGTTGTCACCGGCCGTCGGGGTGGCCCCGGCCGAGGAGTCGGCGCCCGCAGCGGGGCTCGCGGTGGCGGAGTCGCCGACGACGGCGTGTTTGCCGCCGGCCGGACCGTCCGAGGCGGGGGAATCCGAGCCACCCGCCATGGTGGCGATCACCGCGACCGCGCCGGCGACTCCCAGCGCCCCGGCAACGGCCACGACCCGGCGGCGGCCGCCCGTGCGCCGCTCGGCGCGCCGCCGCTCGGCACGCCCCTCGCCCGGCCGGGACCGGCTGACCGGCTCGGTCATCCCGGTCGGCTCGGTCGGTCCGGCCGCCCCGGTCGGCTCAGCCAGTGCGGGCAGCTCACGGGTCTCGTCGTAGGCGGTCATCCAGCCGTGGGCGGCGGCCGGGTCGGCGTACTCGTCGTACGCCGGAGCGGAGACCGCCTGGGGGAGGTACACGTTCGGCGAGGCCGACGGCGCTTCACCGGCGTGCGGCAGCTGCGCGGGCGCCTGCGCGCGATCGGCGCCCGGCAGGGCCGCCTGCCCCGGCTCGGTGCCGTACCCGTTCGGCGGCACCTCGGGCGTTTCACCCGGTCCGCGTCTGCCGTCCGTCCCCGTCTCTCCGTGCATCCCCGCCCCACTCGCCTCGCTGTGCACCCAAGCCGCCCGCTCGAGCCCCCCTGACGACCCCGCCGCGCCGGCTCGACCGGCGGAGCGGCACAGCATTCTAGGGACGCAAGTGGCTCCTGAGACAGCCATCGACGATATCGGGGCAAACCGCCGTGTCTCACGTGGCGGAAAACACGACTCAAGTGGGGCGGACGGGCCGTAAGCTCACGACATGCAGGTGATCCAGTCGACCAAGCTCGCCAACGTCTGTTACGAGATCCGGGGCCCGGTTCTCGAGGAGGCCATGCGGCTTGAGGCGGCGGGACACCGCATCCTCAAGCTCAACACCGGCAACCCGGCCGCCTTCGGCTTCGAGTGCCCCCCGGAGATCCTGGAGGACATCCTCCGCAACGTCTCCACCGCCCATGGCTACGGCGACGCCAAGGGCCTGCTGGCCGCCCGCCGCGCCGTCGTCATGCACAACCAGACCATCGGCATCGAGACGGACGTCGAGCACGTCTTCATCGGCAACGGCGTCTCCGAGCTGATCGTGATGGCGATGCAGGGGCTCCTCGACGACGGCGACGAGGTCCTCGTACCGGCCCCGGACTACCCGCTGTGGACGGCGGCCGTCTCCCTCTCCGGCGGTACGGCGGTGCACTACCGCTGCGACGAGCAGTCCGACTGGATGCCCGACCTGGCCGACGTCGAGCGCAAGGTCACCGACCGCACCAAGGCGATCGTCATCATCAACCCGAACAACCCCACGGGCGCGGTGTACGACGAGGCGATGCTGAAGGGCCTGACCGACATCGCCCGCCGGCACAACCTGCTGGTCTGCTCCGACGAGATCTACGACAAGATCCTCTACGACGGCGCCACGCACACCCCGACCGCCAAGATCGCCCCCGACCTGCTCACCCTCACCTTCAACGGCATGTCGAAGGCGTACCGGGTGGCCGGCTACCGGGTCGGCTGGATGGCGATCTCCGGCCCGCGCGCCCACGCCGACTCCTACATCGAGGGCCTGACGATCCTGGCGAACATGCGGCTGTGCGCCAACATGCCGGGGCAGCACGGGGTGGTCGCCGCGCTCAGCGGACGCCAGTCGATCAACGACCTGGTGCTGCCGGGCGGCCGGCTGAAGGAGCAGGTGGACACGGCGTACGAGCTGCTGACGCAGATCCCGGGCGTGAGCTGCGTCCGCCCCAAGGGCGCGCTGTACCTCTTCCCGCGGCTCGACCCCCAGGTCTTCAAGATCAAGGACGACCGGCAGATGGTCCTCGACCTGCTGCGCCAGGAGAAGATCATGGTCGTCCAGGGCACCGGCTTCAACTGGCCCGAGCCGGACCACTTCCGGGTGGTGACCCTGCCGTCGGTCGGCGATCTCCGGGACGCGGTCACCCGGATCGGGAACTTCCTGGACGGATACAGCCAGCCGTAGCCGACGGGCACAGCCAACCGTAGTCGACGGACTCCATTCCGTGACCTGGCTCAACTTTAGACGAAATCCAAGCTAGGATGGTTTCCTGTCAGCGCACAGGAGGCCATCCCATGTACGAACCGATCCGCACGGGGCCTTCCCGCAGGTCCGTCCACAGCACGATGGCCGGGACCGCCTCCGACTTCCCCCACCGGTCGCGCGAGGAGGAACTGGACATCCAGCTCGCCGGCCACCTCGCCGCGCTGCTCGCCGTCACCGACGAGCTGCGCGGGGTGACTCCGTCAGCCGACCTGGATGCCGCGGCCGAGCGGCTCACCGAGCAGGTGGCCCGGCTCCGAGGAGGCCGCTCTCCGCTGCGGGCGACGCCGGCGGCGGCCGGCGATCCCGCGGCGCTGCACCGGCGTGCGCACGCCCTCGCCGGCCGTGCGCTCGTGGTCGCCGCCTCACGCGCCGACACCGCGGCGGCCATCCTCGCGGCCGAGCGGATGGACGCGCACACCGACGCCCTGTCGGAGTCGAAGGAACTGAGCACCACCGCCTGACCCCCATGGGGTCCCTCGATCGGCCCCGGTCCGCGTGCACCCGCAGCGACGCGCGGACCGGGCGCCATTTTTCGTGCGCGCGACGCGTACATTCGGGTGGACTGCACACCCCAAGTGGCCGCCAAAAGGCGGCCGCACCACCACTGCCTCGTAACGTCGGTGGAAATGACGGTGGTTCGGACTCCGACATCCATCGTCCCTCACTATTCCACGAGATATGACAAAGTGAAACGTAGGCAATTGTTGGTGGGGCTCTTCACTGCGGCTGCAGTTGCCACCGGAGTGACATCGTGGGCCATTCACGCGTACTCGGCAGCGCCCCCGGATTCCAAGGCTCCGTCATCAGCGGACCAGAATCTGCAGGATGCCGACAGCCTGTTGCAGGCCGGCATTGCGCAGCAGGAGAATCACGACACCCAAGGGGCCGACCGTACCTACCGGCGCGTCCTGGAGCTGGACCCGCACAACAAGTACGCCTGGTACAACCTGGGAGTCATGGCGCACGAGGCCGGCAGGACGGCCGATGCCCGTGTGTACTACGACAAGACGCTGAAGATCGACCCGGTGTTCACGTCGGCTCTCTTCAACGAGGCGCTTCTGCTGGAGTCGAGCGCTCCCGACCAGGCCGGCGCACTCCTGAAGCGTGTCATTGCCCGTAAACCCAGGGCGGCCGCGGCACATCTGCACCTCGGACGAATCCGAGCGCGGCAGAAGCGTGCCAAGGACGCCGTGGACGAGTTCCGTCGTGCAATCGCCTCCGATCCCTCACTGCGTTCCCAAGTCCCGGCGGAATTCCGGTGATTTACGACTCTTCAGCCTTCTCACCGACATCGAGCCAAGCAGGGAGCAACAGATGACGTCGACCGCGACACCGAGGTTCTCCGTCTTCACCCCCAGCCACCGGCCCCGTTTCCTCGATGAGTGCCTGGCAACCCTGCAGGCACAGACCTGTCCGGACTGGGAGTGGATCGTCCTGCTCAACAACGGCGCCCGATGGCGGCCGGACCGGCCCGACGACCGTGTCCGCATCGAGATCGCGGACAACGTGGACGGCGTAGGGGCTGCGAAGCGCAGGGCCTGTGAACTGGCGCGCGGCGAGATCCTCGTGGAACTCGACCACGACGACCTGATGGCGAAGTCGTGCCTGGCCGAGGTCGGCAAGGCGTTCGACGAGAATCCCGACGCTGTCTTCGTCTACAGCAACACCGCGCAGATCACCGAGGACGGGGGGCGGGACGACAGCCGTTTCGACGAGACGTTCGGCTGGCAGTACGAGGAGGTGGACGTCGACGGCCGCAAGCTGCTGCAGGTCATCTCCCTGGCGCCGACGCCGCACAACGTCGCCTACATCTGGTACGCGCCCAACCACGTGCGGGCGTTCCGCAAGAAGAGCTACGAGAAGGCCGGCGGGTACGACGCCGAGCGGACGGTTCTGGACGACCAGGACCTGATGTGCCGCCTCTTCCACATCGGCGACTTCCACCACATCAACCGCTGCCTCTACCTCCAGCGGGTTCACCCCGAGAACACCCAGCGCGACCCGGAGATCAACGCGCACATCCAGCGCGAGACGGTCGCCCTGTACGACAAGTACATCGAGGCCAACGCCCTCGCATGGACCTACCGGCGCGGACTGATCGCGTTGGACCTCGGCGCGGCCCACCGGAAACCGCCGGGCTACGTCGGCGTGGACCAGCGGCCGGGAGACGGTGTCGACATCGTCGCGACCCTGCCCGGGAAGCTGGACCTGCCCGACGGCTCCGTCGGCCTGATGCGGGCGGTGGACTTCCTCGAATACGTGCCCGCGAAGGTGCCGCTGATCAACGAGCTGTACCGGCTGCTGGCGCCTGGCGGCATGCTCCTCACCATGACGCCCAGCTCCGACGGCCGCGGCGCCTACCAGGACCCGACGCACGTCGCCTACTACAACGAGAACTCGTTCTGGTACTACACGGACAACCAGTTCCGCACCTTCGTGCCGGACCTGGAGGCCCGGTTCCAGTCGTCGCGGCTGGTCACCTACTTCCCGAGCGAGTGGCACTCCCAGAACGACATCTCGTACGTGGTCGCGAACCTCATCGCGATGAAGGACGGCGCCCCGCGATGCGGCGGAAAGCTCCTCGTCTAGGCCCTCCGAGACATTGGGCGCCCGGTGGACCGCAAGGTCCCCACCGGGCGCCTTCGGCGTCTGCGGGCCGGAAGACCTCCTCGTGTACTTCGCCTCGTGCATTCGAGTGATCTGAACGCCTCTCGCGCCTGCCGTACGACAGCACCAATAGGGGTGCCTCGTAACGTCGGTGAGGACGAACCGAGACTGGCGAACTCCATCCGTTCCGCCACCTTCCACGAAAAGTGACCAAGTGAAACGTACGAGATTGTGGGCAGGGCTCGCCACGGCGGCGACGGTTGCCACCGGGGTGACCGTCTGGGCGATTCATTCCCCGTCGGCCGAGTCACCGGAATCCAAGGCCGCTTCAGCGACCCGGAACGCGAAGTCGGTGGATGCGCTGCTGAAGTCCGGCCTCCAGCGCCAGATTCAGCAGGATTCCCCTGGGGCCGCCCAGGACTACCGGCGCGCTCTGGAACTGGACCCCAAGAACAAACAGGCCTGGTACGGCCTCGGGCTCGTCGATCAGCAGTCCGGTCGGACGGAGAATGCCCGGGCAGAGTTCGACAAGGCGCTCGAAATCGATCCGCACTTCATGTCCGCTCTCCACAGCGAGGCGTACATGCTGCGAACGAGCGACCCGGACCGGGCCATTGACCTCCTCAAGCGTGCCGCTGCCATCGATCCCAAGGTGCCAATGACCCAACTGCAACTGGGTCGGCTCCTGGCGGAGAACCACCACAAGGGCGAGGCCGAGGCCGCGTTCCGTCGTGCGGTCGCCACCGATCCCAAGTCCCTCTCCCAAGTGCCACAAGAGTTCCGGGACGCCGTGGGCCGATGAGTGCCCGGCGCCCGGCAGGCGCCCGGCGGACCGTGGGGTTCCGCCGGGCGCCTGTCATGTGCGCAGGGCGCTGATGCGCGCCGCGGCGGCCGGTGCGGCGAACTCGGGCGCCTTCAGGGCGGCCGTCAGCTGGTCGTCCCATGGGGAAAGGGGCTGCAGGCCGGCCCGCAGCCAGTTGCCGTGGCCGAGGACACCGAAGGCCGGACGGGTGGCGGGACGCGGGAACTTGTCCGAGCCGACCGGGCGGATCCGCTCGGGATCGAGACCGCTGAGCCGGAAGGTCTCACGCGCCAGGCCGCACCATGTGGTGCGGCCTGCCGCCGTGCCGTGGTAGATGCCGGCCGGTGCCCGTCCGGTCAGCGCGGCGCGGCCGAGGGCGGTCAGCTGCCGGGCGAGCGCCCGGGACCAGGTTGGCTGACCGTGCTGGTCGGCCACCACGTCCAAGGTCTCGCGCCGGGCGGCGAGTTCGAGCATGGTGGCCACGAAGTTCGGGCCGTGCGCGCCGTAGAGCCAGGCGGTGCGCACGATGTAGCCGGTACGCGGCAGCAGTTCGACGACCGCCCGCTCCCCCGCCAGTTTGCTTCGCCCGTACGCGTTGACGGGCCCCGTCGGCGCGTCTTCCGGGTACGGGCGGCGGGCGTCGCCCGGGAAGACGTAGTCGGTGGAGATGTGCAGCAGGATGGCGTCGGCGTCCGCACACGCGTGGGCCAGGTGGCGGACGCCCGTGCCGTTCACGGCTGTGGCCGCCGCCTCGGACCGCTCGGCACCGTCGACGTCCGTCCATGCGGCACAGTTGACGACCACTCGGTGACCGGCGACGGCGGCGCGCACGGCTGTCGGGTCGGTGATGTCGAGCCTGTCCCGGCTCAGTCCCGTCACCCTGGCGTCCGGATCGAGGGCGAGCTCGGCCAGCACGTCCTGGCCGAGGAGCCCGCGCGCACCGGTCACCAGCCAGCTCGTGGTCATCGCAGCTCGGCCCTCTCCTTGAGGGGCTCCCACCAGGAGCGGTGCGCGCGGTACCAGGCGACCGTGGCGGCCAGGCCCTCCGTGAAGGACACCTGCGGGACATAGCCGAGGTGCTCCCGGATCTTGCTGTCGTCCAGCGCATAGCGCAGGTCGTGGCCCTTGCGGTCGGCGACGTACTCGACCCGGTCCCAGCCCGCGCCGACCGCGTCCAGCAGCAGTCCGGTGAGCTTGTGGTTGCTCAGCTCGGTTCCGCCGCCGATGTTGTAGACCTCCCCGGACCTGCCGCCGTGCAGGACCAGGTCGATGCCCCGGCAGTGGTCGGAGACGTGCACCCAGTCGCGGATGTTGCGGCCGTCTCCGTAGAGGGGGACCGTCTTCCCGTCGATGAGGTTGGTGATGAAGAGCGGGACGACCTTCTCGGGGAACTGGTACGGCCCGTAGTTGTTGGAGCACCGGGTGATCACGACGTCGAGTCCGTGGGTGCGGTGGTAGGCGAGCGCCAGCAGGTCGGAGCCGGCTTTCGAGGCGGAGTACGGGGAGTTCGGCGCCAGAGGCCACCCCTCGGTCCATGAGCCCTCGCTGATCGAACCGTAGACCTCGTCGGTGGAGACGTGGACGAAGCGGCCGACGCCGTGCCGGTGGGCCGCGTCCAGGAGCACCTGAGTGCCCATCATATTGGTGCGGACGAACGGCCCGGCCCCGTCGATCGACCGGTCCACGTGCGACTCGGCGGCGAAATGGACCACCGCGTCCTGGCCCGCCATCACCTGGTCGACCACGTCCGGGTCGCAGATGTCGCCGTGGCGGAAGGTGAAACCCGGGTGTTCCGCCACCGGTGCCAGATTGGCTTCGACCCCCGAATAGGTGAGTTTGTCGAGGACGGTGATCCGCGCTGCCGGATCCGAACTCAGATTTCGGCGGACAAATTCCGAACCGATGAATCCAGCACCGCCGGTCACAAGGATGCGCATAGTACTCCGAGTCTTTCTTGCTGCCCGGAGTCCGGCATCAGAGCCGCAGACGCCAGGTCGCGGGCGCGGACACAAAGCGGACGGTGCCCGCGAGGCCGAAGCCTCGGGGGCACCGTCACTAGTTCCCATGTGGAGCGGTCGACCCGTACGGTACCGCCGCTCGCGTGGGATTCAGTGGGCGTTGCAGACCACGAACGCGGTGATGGTGGCGGTGCCAGGAGCCGTGACCACGGTAGCCGGGGTCCCAGCCTGCCACCCGTTGGGGATGGTTCCATCAGGGCCGACGGGAAGGGGCCTGTTGATGGAGATGTTGCCGCCGGTGGCTTCGTATCCGCCGCCGGTGGCCACGTCGCCGGTGTTGCAGAAGACTTCCGCGTGGTGGACGTTCTCGTCGACAGTAACGCTCTTGTAGTACGTGTGGACGCCGCTGGCGCCCTGCGCGCCCTGGGCGCCCTGGGCACCCTGAGCACCCTGCGCACCCTGGGCACCCTGAGCGCCTTGGGCGCCCTGCGTGCCCGCCGCGCCCGCCGCGCCCTGCGCACCCTGCGCGCCCTGCGGACCCTGCGGACCCTGCGGACCCTCCTTGCCCTGCGCGCCCTGGGCACCCTGGGCGCCCTGCGGACCCTGCGGACCCTGCGGACCCTGGGGACCCTGCGGACCTCGCTTGCCGGGCTTGCCGTCATGGCCGTCATGGCCGCCATGGCCGCCGGCCACGTCTAGGTACGTGTTGCTGGACGCCGCCTGGGGCACAGAGCTCGACCGGTGGATCGCGTCGGCGATGGCCACCGAGCTCTGTCCAACATTGAGCGCCACCGCGAGAGCGCCCGCGGATACGAGCGTGGCGGACCTCAGGCGTGAACTTCGGATCGTTCTACGGTTCAAGAGAACCTTCCTCAGTGACTGGGAGTCAGACCGCAAGCGCGCGCACAGTGGTGCGCTTTCCGCATGCGCGTCACGTCGCCTCTGGCTACGGACAAATCCATTCTTAAACTGGCGGCAACTGAATGGTTACGGGTCACGCCGCGAGTTGCGCCAAGGTCACCCGTGCGGCCTCAATGAACCTACTTCCTCCGCGCATTCCCCGCGGATTCCTTCGACGAGCCCTCTGCGATACGCGATGCAGTCCTCGAAGGACGGCAGCAGGCCGAGTCGCCTGGCTTCCTCCAGCGTTGGCGCAGCAGCGTCCTTGCCGGAAAGGCGGGGGGTGAGTTCCTCGGGCCAGGAGATGGCCAAATCGGGGTCGAGCGGGTTGATCCCGTATTCGCGGTGCGGCGCGTATCCCTCTGAACAGAGGTAGATGACGGTTGAATTATCCTCCAGAGCCATGAAGCCATGGCCCAGGCCTTCAGAGATATAGACGCAGCGGTGCGTCGTGTCGTCGAGCCTGACCGCTTCCCATTTTCCGAAGCTCGGAGAACCGGTGCGGATGTCGACCACCACGTCCAGGACGGCACCGCTGACGCAGGTGACGAACTTGGCCTGGCCCGGTGGGACCGATGCGTAGTGGATGCCGCGGACAGTGCCGAGAACGGAGCGCGAGCAGTTGGCCTGCGCGAGTCGGAGTCCCTGGCCGGTGGAATCAAGAAACCGTTCCCCCTTGAACCACTCATGGAATCTACCCCTGGTGTCCGTGAACACCTGGGGCGTGTCCACCCAGGCCCCTTCGATACCGAGTGGCTCCATGTGAATGCTCCTTTTCATCTGACAACCGGCTCAGGGCCGGCCGAGCGATTCCTGGTGGCGCGATCCGCCGCTTCTCTGGGGCAGGACGACATGCCGGTAGTCCTCCAGCAGCCCCAGCAGGTAGTGGCCGTATCCGCTCTTGAGCAGGGGCTGGGCCAGTTCCCGGAGCCGGTCGTCATCGATCAGGCCGGCACGCCACACCGCTTCCTCCACGCACCCCACCTTGAAGCCCTGGCGCTCCTCGATCACCCGGACGAACTCCGACGCCTGCATCAGGGAAGTGAAGGTCCCGGTGTCCAGCCATGCGGTTCCGCGGTCCAGCCGGGTGACCTGCAGCGTTCCGGCTTCCAGATAGACCCGGTTGAGGTCGGAGATCTCCAACTCGCCCCGGGCACTGGGTCGCAGAGCGCGGGCGATTTCCACGACGTGATGGTCGTAGAAGTAAAGGCCGGGCACGGCGTAGCGGGACTTCGGCCGGGCCGGTTTCTCTTCGATGGACAGTGCCCGGCCCGCCTCGTCGAACTCCACCACGCCGTAGGCCGAGGGGTTGGCGACCTGGTAGGCGAACACCCTCCCGCCCTTGAGGTCGTCGTGGCGGGCGAGCCGGGTACCGAGGCCGCTGCCGTAGAAGATGTTGTCGCCCAGGATCAGGGCCACCGATTCGTCGCCGATGAAGTCGGCCCCCAGAAGGAAGGCCTGGGCAATTCCCTCCGGACGCTCCTGCGCCCTGTACTCGATTCGTAGGCCGAGTTGACTCCCGTCGCCGAGCAAGCGGCGGAATTGATACTGGTCTTCGGGGGTGGTGAGGACGAGAATCTCGCGCACACCGGCCATCACCAGTGTGGAAAGCGGGTAATAGACCATCGGTTTGTCGAAAATCGGCAGCAGTTGCTTCGATACCGAGCGGGTCAGTGGCCACAGTCGCGAGCCGGTACCCCCGGCCAGGAGAATTCCGCGCATGGCTGCACCATAGGTGGATTTCCTATCGGTGCCACCGGCCGGTCGGCCATTCGGTGGATTCTCGGCACACGGAAGTTCGGTCGAGTCCGAATGCCGCATGCTGCTGGCATCTTGATGGCCGCAAGTCTCTGCTTCCCGAGGGAGCTCCCGATGCAAACACCGCTCGTCGACGGCGCGACAGTTCCGGCGCAGCAACAGGGTCATGAAAAAGCGGGGGTGGCCGAACCACCGCGCAAAGGCCGCTTCGACGGCACATGGTGGGTCTGGGCCATGGCGGGAGCGCTGTTCGTGATGTACGCGGCGGTGTCACTGCGACTCCACCAGCGGATGCTCACGAGCAGCTACGACCTGGCAATCTTCCAACAGGTCGTCCGCTCGTACGCGGAAGGACACCTGCCGGTCTCCGAGGTGAAGGGCCAGGGCTTTCCCGTCCTGGGGGATCACTTCTCCCCGATCCTGGCGCTCGTGGCACCCTTCTACCTGGTGTGGCGACGAGCAGAAACACTCCTCGCCGTACAGGCCGCGCTCCTCGCCGTGAGCGTCGTCCCGCTGACTCTCTGGGCGCGCCGAGCCCTGGGCCCCCTGGCCGGCGCGGTGATCGGTGCCTGCTACGGGCTCTCCTGGGGAATCGCGAGTGCGGTCGGCTACGACTTCCACGAAGTGGCGTTCGCCGTTCCCCTCTTGGCGTTCTCGCTGACCGCCCTCGGGAACGGCCGGCTGACCGCCGCGGCATGCTGGGCCCTACCCCTGTTGCTCGTGAAGGAGGACCTCGGGCTCACGGTTCTCGTCATCGGTCTCGTCATCGCCCGGCGAGGCGACCGCAGGCTCGGAACGCTCACGGCCGTGGCGGGCCTTGCCGGGTCTGCGCTGGCCCTGTTCGTGGTCCTGCCGGCCTTCAACCCCGGCGGGTCCTTCGCCTATTGGTCTCTGCTGCAGGATCCCGCCGCAGGTGGCCAGGGGGCGGCCGAGGGCAGTGCGGGCGGTCTGCTTGATGTGCTCCACCAGGGCACCATCGGTCTCCTCACCCCACTGCCCAAGGTGACGACCTTCGTCCTCATGCTCGCTCCCACCCTGTTCCTGGCGTTGCGGTCGCCCCTGCTGTGGGTCGCCCTGCCCACGCTGGTGTGGCGCTTCGCGTCGAACAACAGCCTGCACTGGGGGACCAGCTTCCACTACTCGCTCGTCCTGATGCCGATCGTCTTCGCGGCCTTCGTCGACGCCCTGGTGCGGCGCGGGACGAGCGGACGCGGCCTGCGCCGCTACCTCGCGGGCTCCGCCGCGATCACTCTCGTGATCCTTCCGAGCTTCCCCCTGTTCCAGCTCGCCCAGCCCGAGACCTGGCGAACCGACTCTCGCGTCACCGTCGCCCGTCGGCTGATCGCCATGATCCCCGACGGCGTCACGGTCCAGGCATCCGACCATCTGGGACCCCAGCTCGCCGACCGCACGAGCGTCGGCCTCTACGGCTCCCCCGGCAGCCGCCCCGATCCCCAGTGGATCATGGTGGACACCGAGGTGCCGGACGAACTGCGAGGGTGGCCGGGCCAGCCGCTCAGCGTCGAGGCGGAGCAGCAGCGCCTGGCAGCCAACCTCGGCAACGGATACGACCTGGTGGCCTTGCAGGACGGCTACATGCTGCTGCACCGCCGGACGGCGACGACGGGCTCGCACCGGCCCCCGACCGCCCCCTGACCCTCTACGACGGTACAGCGGCCGGTCGCGCGAGGAGGAGCTGGACAGCCGACTCGCCGGCCACCTCGCCGGCCGTGCGCTCGTGGTCGCCACCGCACGCGCCGACACCGCGGCGGCACCACCGCCTGCCCCCCACGGGGCCCCTGGATCGGCCCCGGTCCGCGTGCACCCGCAGCGACGCGCGGACCGGGAGCCATACACTGCGCGTCGGCTTCGGCACTTCTTGGGGCGCGTTGCAGTGCCGGGTCCGGTATGTCACCCACCGTTCATCGGTCGCCGCGGGGAATGTTGGCTTCCGGGAGCACGCTCCCCGGCGTGAGACGTATCGCTGGAATCGTCCTCGCCGTGCTGCTGATCGGTGGCGTGGTGGCCGCTGTCGTCGCGGGCCGGCAAGGGGAGGACAAGGGCACGGCAACGAAGACCGTGCGTGGCGTGATCGGGTCGGAGAAGGCGGACTTCTTCGCAGATCCCGATGTGGTGAAGGCCCTGGCCGCCAAGGGCTACACCGTGAAGACCGAGGCATCCGGGTCCTGGGCCATGGAAGGGCTGGATCTCAAGGGGTACGACTTCGCCTTTCCGGGGAGCCAGGCCCCCGCCGACGCGCTGGCCGCGAAGTACCACGCGCAGGAGCCGCTGCCCC
Source organism: Streptomyces sp. NPDC030820 (assembly GCF_055572075.1). Lineage (NCBI taxonomy): Bacteria > Bacillati > Actinomycetota > Actinomycetes > Kitasatosporales > Streptomycetaceae > Streptomyces > Streptomyces sp. NPDC030820. The sequence continues at coordinate 442,019 of NZ_JBVIEB010000002.1, read as the reverse complement.
GGCCGTTCTACTCGCCGCTGGTCGTCGTCGCCCACCGCAGTGCCGCCGACGTGCTCGCGGCGAACGGGCTGGCCGTACTCGACGGGAAGCACCGCGGCACGCTCAGGATGGCCGCGTACCTGGACGCCGCCCGGCGCGACCGGACCTGGCAGCAGCTCAAGGGGGCCCAGGCGCACGGGGAGCTGACCGGCACGCTCTACATCGCGAGCACCGACCCCGAGAGCTCCAACTCCGGTGCGCTGTACCTCGCCGCCGCCTCCTACGTCGCCAACGGCGGCAAGGTGGTCGCGAGCCAGGCCGACGTCGACCGCACCGCACCCCTGCTGCACAAGCTGGTCAGCGTCCAGGGCGCCCAGCAGTCCAGCAGCGACGCGGTGTACCGGGACTTCGTCAGCGGCGCCGGAAATCCGCTGGTGCTGGTGTACGAGGCGCAGGTCGCCTCGCTGCTCGTCCAGCAGCACGGCGCCGGCGCCGACGACCTCGTGGTCCTCTACCCGGACACCACCGTCAACAGCGACCACACCGTCGTACCGCTCGACGCGACCGGCCGGGCGCTGGGTGAACTCCTGAGCACCGATCCGACGTTGCTCAAGCTCGCCGTCCGGCACGGATTCCGGCCGCAGGGCGACGCCGCCGAGTTCGTCGCGGCCACCGCCGGACAGTCCGTATATCTGAACCAGACGCTCACCGGCGTCCGGCAGGCGCCCGTGCCCACCTCCCAGGTGCTGCACGAGATGGCCCGCCGGGCGCGCGGATAACCGGGGGGACAGTACCAAGTGACCAGCACTGACAGTGAATTCAGCCTGGCGCCGCCGGAGCCCGTGGCTCCGGTGCCGCGGGACAAGGCCGGTGGGCTGGTGCCCGTCGAGGACGCGGTGCGCGAGGAGATGGCGCGCAAGGCCGGCGCCTTCGTCGCCTCGCTCGCCTCGCTCGCCTCGCTCGACGCCCGCTCCCCCGAGTTCGCGGGCAGGGTCGGCGAGATCGGCGCCCTCGGCTCGGGCGAGCTGCGCACCGCCGCCGCCCAGTCCAACCGGATGCTGGAGCGGACCCTGCGCAGCCTGCCCGACAAGGGCGGGGACGCCCAGGCGAAGGTCGCCGGCTCGCTCGTGGAGCTGCGCCGGGTCGTGGAGGACCTGGACCCGCGCGATCTGCCCGGAAGCAGGGGCAGGAAGCTGCTGTCCCGGCTGCCCGGCGGCAACAGGCTGCGCGACCACGTCGCCGGCTTCGCCTCCGCACAGGGCACGTTGAACAGGATCGTGGGGGCGCTGCGCGGCGGTCAGGACGAGCTGCGCCGGGACAACGCCGCGTTGCAGACCGAGCGGGTCCGGCTGTGGGAGACCATGGGCAGGCTCCAGGAGTTCGTCGTCCTCACCGAGGCCCTGGACGTGGCTGTGGAGGAGCACATCGCCGGGATCGGCGACCCCCGGCAGGCCGACGCCCTCCGCGCCGACGTGCTGTTCCCAGTCCGGCAGAAACACCAGGACCTGCTCACCCAGCTAGCGGTGTGCGCCCAGGGCTACCTCGCCATGGACGTCGTACGCCGCAACAACAACGAGCTGATCAAGGGCGTCGACCGGGCCGCCACGACCACCGTGTCCGCCCTGCGCATCTCGGTGCTCCTGGCCTCCGCGCTGGACCGGCAGAAGAGGGTGATCGAGCAGGTCGACGCCCTGCGCGGGACCACCGAGGAACTCATCCGGGGCAACGCCGAGATGCTCTCCTCGCAGGGTGAGGAGAGCCGGCGCATCGCCGCCGACCCGGCCGTCGGCGCGGAGACGCTGCGCGCCGCGTTCCAGCAGATCTACCGCACGCTCGACGCGATCGACACCTACAAGGTCCAGGCGACCGAGGTGATGGCCTCGACGGTCGCCTCCCTGACCGATGAACTGCACAGCGCCACCGCCTACCTGGAGCGCAGCAGGACCCAGGGCGCACTGGAGGGCCCGCAGGCATGAGACGACGACGTTCCGCACTCGCCCTGCTCGCCACGACGGCCGCGACGGCCGCCCTGCTCGGCGGCTGCACGTCCGAGGACCACAAGGACGACCCCGCCGCGCCGAAGCCCGGCACCCTGCGTGTGCTGGCCTCCAGCGAGCTCAGTGACATGACCGCCGTCTTCGACCGCGTCCGCAAGGACACCGGCATCACCGTCCGGCCCACCTACATGGGCACCCTGGACGCCGTGGACCTGCTCGCCAAGGGCAAGGCCGACGGCCGTTACGACGCGCTGTGGCTGTCCTCGGACGACTATCTGCGGCTGCGGCCCGACGCGGCGAGGAAGGTGGTGTCCGAGACGCCGGTGATGTCCAGCCCGGTCGCCATCGGCGTCAAGCCGGCCACCGTCAAGGCGCTCGGCTGGCAGCCCGAGCAGGTGACCTGGGGGCAGATCGAACAGGCCGTGCAGGACGGCAAACTGACCTACGGCATGACCGACCCGGCCCGCTCCAACTCCGGTTTCTCCACGCTGATCTCGGTCGCCTCGGCCCTGTCCGGCGCCCAGTCCGCACTCACGGACGCCGATGTCGCCAAGGCCACGCCGAGGCTGAAGGAGTTCTTCAAGGGCCAGAAGCTGACCTCGGGTTCCTCGGGCTGGCTGGCCACCGCCTACAAGCGGCGCGGCACGGTCGACGCCCTGCTCAACTACGAGTCGGTGCTCAAGGGCATCCCGGGCCTCGCCGTGATCCGGCCCCGCGACGGCGTCGTCACCGCCGACTACCCGCTCTCCTCGCTCGCCTCGACGAACGCCCGCACCCGCGAGGACGTCCGCAAGGTGAGCGAGGACCTGCGCACCGACGCCGTGCAGAAGCTCATCACGGACACCACCCACCGCCGCCCGGTCGTCGCCTCGGTGCCGCCGGCGCCCGGCCTGGACACCGGCCGCCGCCGCGAACTGCCCTTTCCGGGCAGTCGCTCGGTCGCCGACGGGCTGCTGCACTCCTACGAGAACGAACTGCGCCGCCCCTCCCGCACGGTGTACGTCCTCGACACCTCCGGCTCGATGGCGGGTGACCGGCTGAAGGCGCTGAAGAAGGCGCTGACCGAGCTCACCGGTGACTTCCGCGAGCGCGAGGAGGTGACGCTGATGCCGTTCGGCTCGGACGTGAAGAGCGTGCGCACGCATGTCGTCGACCCCAAGGACCCGAAGGCTGGCCTGGCCGCCATCCGCCGGGACGCCGACTCCCTGGGCGCCGACGGCGGCACCGCGATCTACACCTCGCTGGAGAAGGCGTACGACCATCTCGGCGACGGCAAGGACACGTTCACCTCGATCGTGCTGATGACCGACGGCGAGAACACGGCCGGCGTCGGCGCCGGTGACTTCGACGGCTTCTACCGCTCGCTCACCGGCACCCGGCGGGACACCCCCGTCTTCCCGATCCTGTTCGGCGACTCCTCCCGCGCGGAGCTGCAGCACATCGCCGACCTGACCGGCGGCCGTCTCTTCGACGCCCGGCAGGGCTCGCTGGACGGTGCCTTCGAGGAGATCCGTGGCTACCAGTAAGGTCCTCGGCTACCTGGAGTCCCGCAAGAACCTCGCCGGTGGCGCCTGCGGGCTCGTCGGGCTGGTGCTGACGTTCACCGGGACCGCGGGACCGTACTGGCCGGCCGTGGTCGCGGGCCTGTACGGCGCGGGCGCGCTGATCGCCCCGCCGGAGCGGCCCGCCCTGCCCGCCTTCCCGAGCCCGTCGGCCCAGCTGGACGCCATCCGGGCCGACTTCGGGAAGCTGCGCGGCTATCTCGCGGACGTCGACCTGCCGGCCACGTCCGCCGACTGGCTCGCGGAGATCACCGAGTTGCTGACCGCGCTGCTGGAGCCGGGCTGGGTCGCCGAGGCCCTGGCCCAGGACCCGGAGGGCGTGCACACGGTGTCCCGCGCGGTACGGCAGGACATCCCGGAGGCCGTCGACGCCTACGTGCGCACCCGCTGGTGGACCCGGCTGACTCCGGGCACCGAGTCCCCGGAGGCGCACCTGGACCGCCAGCTGGCCCTGCTCCGCGAGGAGGCCGAACATCTGGCCTCGGCCCTACGGGACAGGGAGGCACGCCGACAGGAGTCGCATACGCGGTATCTGGAGGACCGAGGCCGGTAGAGACAGGCGGGGGCCTGCCGTCGTGCTCCCGCGGGGCGAGCGGAAACGTGACGACAGGCCCCAGGGCCCCCACGCCGTTGTGCGGGCCTCGCCGGCATGTCACCACGGCCGGCCGGGACGATCGCTGGTCAGGGCACGGCGGCCGGCCGTGGAGTCTCGGGCGGGACTAGCCCAGGCGCTCCACCAGCGCGCGGTACTGGTCCCACAGCTCCTTCGGGGTGTGCTCGCCGAAGGTGTTGAGGTGCTCGGGGACGAGCGCGGCCTCCTCGCGCCAGATGTCCTTGTCGACCGTGAGCAGGAAGTCCAGGTCCGAGTCGGACAGTTCCAGGCCCTTGGTGTCCAGCGCGCCCTTGGTCGGCAGCACGCCGATCGGGGTCTCGACGCCCTCGGCCTTGCCCTCCAGGCGCTCCACGATCCACTTCAGGACACGGGAGTTCTCGCCGAAGCCCGGCCAGACGAACTTGCCCTCGTCGTTCTTGCGGAACCAGTTGACGTAGTAGATCTTCGGCAGCTTGGACTGGTCCTTGTCCTTGGCCACGTCGATCCAGTGGGCCATGTAGTCGCCCATGTTGTAGCCGCAGAACGGCAGCATCGCGAACGGGTCGCGGCGCAGCTCGCCGACCTTGCCCTCGGCGGCGGCGGTCTTCTCGGAGGCCACGTTGGCGCCGAGGAAGACGCCGTGGTTCCAGTCGAAGGACTCCGTCACCAGCGGCACCGCGGAGGCGCGGCGGCCGCCGAAGAGGATCGCCGAGATCGGCACACCCTTGGGGTCCTCCCACTCGGGCGCGATGATCGGGCACTGGGAGGCGGGGGTGGTGAAGCGGGCGTTGGGGTGCGCGGCGGGCTCGGCGGAGTCCGGGGTCCAGTCGCGGCCCTTCCAGTCGGTCAGGTGGGCCGGGGTCTCCTGGGTCATGCCCTCCCACCACACGTCGCCGTCGTCGGTGAGGGCGACGTTGGTGAAGACCGAGTTGCCCCACAGGGTCTTCATCGCGTTGGCGTTGGTGTGCTCGCCGGTGCCGGGCGCGACGCCGAAGAAGCCGGCCTCGGGGTTGATCGCGTACAGGCGGCCGTCCTCGCCGAAGCGCATCCAGGCGATGTCGTCGCCGATGGTCTCCACGGTCCAGCCGGAGATCGTGGGCTCCAGCATGGCGAGGTTGGTCTTGCCGCAGGCGCTCGGGAAGGCGGCGGCGACGTACTTGGACTCGCCCTGTGGCGGGGTGAGCTTGAGGATCAGCATGTGCTCGGCCAGCCAGCCCTCGTCACGCGCCATGACCGAGGCGATACGCAGCGCGTAGCACTTCTTGCCGAGCAGGGCGTTGCCGCCGTAGCCGGAGCCGTAGGACCAGATCTCGCGGTCCTCGGGGAAGTGCGAGATGTACTTGGTGGAGTTGCACGGCCACGGAACGTCGTCCTGGCCCTGCTCCAGCGGGGCGCCGAGGGAGTGGACGGCCTTGACGAAGAAGCCGTCGTCGCCGAGTTCGTCCAGGACGGCCTGGCCCATGCGGGTCATCGTGCGCATGGAGACGGCGACGTAGGCGGAGTCGGTGATCTCCACGCCGATCGCGGAGAGCGGGGAGCCGAGCGGGCCCATGCAGAACGGCACGACGTACATGGTGCGGCCCCGCATCGAGCCGCGGAACAGGCCTTTCTCGCCGCTGAAGATCTCCCGCATCTCGGCGGGGGCCTTCCAGTGGTTGGTCGGGCCGGCGTCCTCCTCCTTCTCGGAGCAGATGAAGGTGCGGTCCTCGACGCGCGCGACATCGGTCGGGTCGGAGGCCGCGTAGTAGGAGTTGGGGCGCTTGATCGGATCGAGCTTCTTGAAGGTGCCCTTGGCGACCAGTTCTTCGCACAACCGGTCGTACTCGGCCTCGGAGCCGTCGCACCAGACCACGCTGTCCGGCTGGGTCAGTTCGGCGATCTCGTCGACCCACGAGATCAGTTCCTGGTGGTTTGTGGGAACGCTGGAAGCCGAGTTGTCGCGCGCCACGGTTGCTCCTAAGTGAGGGATTTTGTCCTTGTGGCCCCGTGGGGGCTACGACCCGGATGCTTCGGATGCTCATCCGGTGCCGACTGCACTCATTTGATCATCCGACGAGAGTGCGCATATGTCCAGGGGACGTCACAAGTGAGCGACGTGAGGAAGACCACGGTGTCCAGGCCTGTTTGCGTTCCCTTTACGTCCAGATTTGGGTCACCTGGAGGTCTTTTTGCGTTCGATCGACCAAGACCCGCGCTGACACCCGACTTACGGTGCCGTAGGTACCATGCCCCGCATGACTGCGTCCGTCCCCGACGCGCCCACGGACACGCCGGCCGATGGCCGCGGTCCCGCGCTCTCGCTGCCGCAACACGTCAAGCCGAAGCTCCGCGGCTGGCTGCACCTCGGTATGTTCCCGGCCGTACTCATCGCGGGCCTCGTGCTCACCGCCCTCGCCGACTCCACCAGAGGCCGCATAGCCTGCGGGATCTACGTCCTCACAGCCTGCCTGCTGTTCGGCGTCAGCGCGCTGTACCACCGGGGCAACTGGAGCCCGCGGATGGACGGCGTCCTGCGCCGCCTGGACCACGCCAACATCTTCCTGATCATCGCGGGCACCTACACCCCGCTGACCCTGCTGCTCCTGCCCGGGGCGAAGGGCGAGTGGCTGCTGTGGGGCATCTGGGCCGCCGCCGCGGCCGGCATCGTCTTCCGCGTCTTCTGGGTGGGCGCCCCGCGCTGGCTGTACACGCCCTGTTACATCGCGATGGGCTGGGCGGCCGTGTTCTTCCTGCCCGACTTCCTGCGCACCGGCGGCATCGCGGTCCTGGTCCTGGTCATCGTCGGCGGCCTGCTCTACAGCGCCGGCGGCGTGATCTACGGCATCAAGCGCCCGAACCCGTCACCGCGCTGGTTCGGCTTCCACGAGGTCTTCCACTCCTTCACCCTCGCGGCGTTCGTCGTCCACTACGTCGGCATCTCACTGGTGGCATACCAGCACGCGTAGACACCCTCCGCCCTCCCCTCACGGCCACGGCTCACCAGCCGTGGCCGTTTTCGTCTGCCTCAGGCCGACAATCTTTTGACAGTCAGGAGCTTTTGCCAGCTACTATCATTTTGTTGGCGCAAGCGCGCCGTCCATCGCCGGGACGGATGCCGGAGAATGACCGCATGACGGCCGCACGCTCCCCCCTCTCCTCCGCCGACCGCCCGCAGCCGGGGCTGCGCGAGCGCAAGAAGATCAAGACCCGGGAGGCGATCCGCGCGGCGACCTACGCCCTGGTCCGGGAGCAGGGCTACGACGCCACGACGATCGACCAGATCGCCGAGCGGGCCGAGGTGTCGCCGTCGACCGTCTTCCGCTACTTCCCGACCAAGGAGGACATCGTCCTCACGGACGAGTACGACCCGGTCATCCTGGCGGAGATCAGGGCGCGGCCCGCCGACGAACCCTGGTCCGAGACCATCCGGTACGTCCTGCACCGGGCGGTCGAGCTCGGCATGGACAACGACCTCGCGGTGTCCCGGCTGCGCACCCGCCTCATGGTCCAGGTCCCCGCGGTGCGCTCACGGATGATGGAGAGCATGTCCGCCACCGGCCGCATGCTCTGCGACGCCATCGGCGAACGCACCGGCCGCGAACCGGACAGCCTGGAGGTCCGGGTCTACGCCATGTCCGTGATCGGCGGCCTGATGGAGACCTCCATGTACTGGGCGGAGAACGACCACCGGGACGACTTCACGGCCCTGATCGACCGCGCCCTGGACGTCATGGAGCACGGCCTCACCGGCGAAAACCGCTGAGGTACGGGCGCCGTCCCGTGCGATCCTGACGAGGTGAACCGACCCGAGATCCACGTCGAAGTCGCCCCCGCGCTCCACCTGTTCGTGCCGCACGCCCGGCGGGCCGGTGCCACGCCCCTGGCCACGGACGGCGTCTCGACGCTCGGCCATGTCATCGAGTCCCTCGGCGTCCCGCTGACCGAGGTCGGCGCGCTGGTCGTGGACGGCAGCGAGGTGCCGGCCTCGCACATCCCGAAGGACGGCGAGACCGTGCAGGTACGGCCCGTCGACCGCCCCCAGCGGGTCCCCGGCGCCCCGCTCCGCTTCCTCCTCGACGTCCACCTCGGCACCCTCGCCCGCCGCCTGCGCCTGCTCGGCGTGGACACCGCGTACGAGTCGACGGACATCGGCGACGCGGCGCTCGCCGCCCGCTCGGCCGCCGAGAAGCGGGTCATGCTCAGCCGCGACCGGGGCCTGCTGCGCCGCCGCGAGCTGTGGGCCGGTGCGTTCGTCTACAGCCACCGCCCCGACGACCAGCTGCACGACGTCCTGGACCGCTTCGCCCCCGACCTGAACCCCTGGACCCGCTGCACCGCCTGCAACGGCCTCCTGAAACAGGCCACGAAGGCCGAGGTCGCCGACCAGCTCGAACACGGCACCCAGCGCTCGTACGACGTCTTCGCCCAGTGCACCGAGTGCGGCCGCGCGTACTGGAAGGGCGCCCACCACGAACAGCTGGAGGCAGTCGTGGAGCGGGCGTTGAGCATGCGTACCCAGGGGGATTGAGTACGGCAGCCGATCTCCGCAACCGGCTGGCGCGGTGGGATGGCTTCATGAACACCACGACCGAGCAGCACGTGACGCCGACCCCGCAGCAGAAGGACCGGTTCATCACCGGCTGGGCCGTCGCCGGACTGCTCTCGCTCCTGCCGATCGTCGCCCTGTCCTGGATCGTCGTGCTCTCCGGTGAGCGCGGCTCGAGGTGCCTGGAGTACGGCGAGCAGTGTTCGACGATCCCCGGCTACGCCCTCTACGACGCCTTCGGGCTGGCGGTGTTCGCCGGTCTGGTGGCACTGGTGTGGCCCAGAGGCCGGTGGATGTACGCCAGGCTCTGGGCCGTGTTCGTGCAGTGGGCCGCTCAGCTCACCCTCGGAGCAATGATCCTCAACGGCGCCTGACGTCCCCCTTCCCGCACGCCACCCCGTCCCGGTTCCGGTCCAGGCCCAGGGGATCGTCGGCGCCGTTGACCTTCAGCCGGCCGTAGTGGTTCTGGCGAAGCCAAGCGCACCGAGCCGCCGCCGTCTTCTTCACCTCCGGCGGGAACACCGTCGGCACGCACACGTTGGCCGAGCCGTAGTGCCGGTCGCAGCCGGAGATGGTCGGGCTGACCGGCTGTGCGGTCTTCCTCTTGCCGGGGCCCGACACCTTGCCGGTGAGGGAGTCGGCGAAGGCGTGGATGTGCGGGGAGGCGGCGCTGAGGGCCGCCGGGCCCGTCAGATGGACCCACTGGGCCACCGAGGGCACCCCGCCCGCGTCGACCGCGAAGAGCATGTACCAGCCGGGCGGGGCGATGTTCGGGTTGTTCGTGACGTTCAGGTCCACGTTGTTGCCGTCCATCGACAGGGGGAGATCCACGAACCGCTGGTTCGGGTCGGAGGAGTGCGTGACCGCCGCCGGGCGGATCAACTCCGCCTTGGCGATGGGGCGGTCGACCGTGATCCGCTGGGTGTCGCCGTACTTCCACTCCTGGTTGATCACCGAGGTGATCGTCGGACGCGTGCCCTTGTAGAGATACGGCGGGGTGTAGATCGACACGTTGTGGTTCCAGGTGCCGTTGCCCGGGTTGTCGCCCGTCGCCATCACGCGGCCGTCGGGCAGCAGGAACGCCGAGGAGTGGTAGCCGCGGGACTCGGGGTCGGCGGCCACGGGGTCGAAGGTGTTGCTGCCGGGGTCGTAGATCGAGGACTCGTACACCGGGTTGGCCCGGTTGTGCAGGGCGCCGCCGGTCTCCAGCACCTTGCCGTCGGGCAGCAGCACCGCGGAGACGTACATCTTGCCCTGGTTGCCGGTCTCCGGCTGGGGCCCGCCGCCCAGGTCGACCGTGCCCTGTGGGATCGGCGGCCCGGCGATGTAGGACGGGTTCGCCTGCTTGAGGTCGATCAGGTCGGTCAGGCGGTTCGCGTCCGGGTTGGAGTCGATGTTGCCGCCGCCGATCGTCAGCACCCGCTGATCCTGCGCGGGCGGCAGCAGCACGCTCGCCGACTGGTCGCGCTCGTCCTTGTTCTGCAGTCCCGGGATCTGGGTGATCGTGTTGGCGCCGTAGTCGTAGATCGCCGAGCCCGTGCCGGGGATGTTGTTGCCGAAGACGTGGCTGCCCGTGTAGAAGAGGCGGCCGTCCTGCATCAGGATCATCGCCGGGTACAGGCCCCAGTACGACCAGGTCTGGTTGACCTGCCACAGCGGCAGCCACTGGTTCTGCGCGTAACTGAACTTCTCCGCGGTCACCGAGCCGGTGGAGTCCTCGCGGAGCCCGCCGAAGGATATGACGTCACCGTTGCCGAGCTCGGTCGCCGACGGGTACCAGTGGCCGTCGTTGAGGTCGTTGGTCTTGGTGTAGGTCTCGGTCTTCGGGTCGAAGATGTACGAGTCCTTGAACCCCTCGTAGCCGTGCCCGCCCACGACCGGGTACGCCTTGTTGCCGCTCAGCACCAGCACCCGGCCGTCCTGCAGCTGGACGTGCCCCGCGCAGAACATGTCCTTCGGCGTCGGGATGACCTTGTACGTGCCGTTCGCCGGGTCGTACACCGCCGAGGTGAACGTGCCCGCGTTGAAGTTCTCCTCGCTGTTGCCGGAGCCGGCGATCAGCAGCACCTTGCCGTTGTCGAGCACGACGGAGTGCATGGAGCGAACCGGGTTCTGCGTCGGCAGCACCGACCAACTGCCGTTGGCGCACTGGTCGCTGGTGCCGGTGCACTGGGCCGGCGGGAGCGGGTCCGGGACCTGGTCCATGGTGTAGTCGTCGGTGGTAGCCGAGCCGGTGCCGTAGACGGAGACGCCCCAGGTGATGCGGTCGGTGCCGGCCGGGACCTCGGGGGTGCGGACCGTGGCCTGGGTCCAGGCGGAGGCCATGTCGAGGGTCTTGAGGTCGGTCCAGTACTGCCAGCCGGCGGTGGTGTCGTGCCGGAAGAGGGTGATGTTGGCGTCGGGGGTCGTGGTCTTGTACCAGAGTCCCAGGTCGTACTGCTTGCCGGCGCTCACCCCCGGTGCGCAGTCCGTCGACTCGGTGATCAGCGCCTTGCGGTCGCCGGAGACCCGGCGGGTCAGCGTGACCTTCATGGCCTTGGTCCCGGAGTGCGCGTCCGAGGTCGTCTCGAAGCTGAAGTCGTTGTCGCCCCAGCCCGACTTCTCCCAGCAGTACGGCATACCGTCCGTACCGGCGGTCTCGAAGCCGGGGTTCTTGATCAGGTTGGCGGCCTCCGCCGGCTGGGGCGCGGTCAGCAGCAGACCGGCGGTCAGGGCGCCCACCCCGGCCAGCGCGGTCCGTCTGCGGCGTCCGCGATACGTCGTCGTACTCACACGGCTCTCCTTGCTCGGCTCCCCCGCCGACGGGGGAGGTAGACCAGCGCCTCGGTGCCGACGAAGCGCAGGACGAACGTCATGACCAGCGCGAGCGCGGTGGCGGGCAGGGCGCCCATGCCGAACCGGCCGACGAGCAGGGCGATCAGCGGGATGCGCAGCACCAGGTCGGCGTTGGCGAGCAGCGCGAACCGGCCGAGCCGGTCCCACCAGCGGCGGTGTGCGCGCCGGTCGCGGAACAGCAGCTGCTCGATGAGCAGGAAGTTCCAGGCGACTCCGAGCTGGTTGGCGAGGATCTCGGCGGGCAGGTAGTGCATCCCGAGGGCGGTCAGTGCCCACAGCCCGAGGAGGTTCGGCGCGAATCCGCTCGCGCCGATCAGTCCGAAGCCGACCATGCGGGCGACCGGGGAGGCGGTGCGCAGGCCCGCCAGGTGGTGCAGGAAGCGCAGGCCCTCCTGGGCGGTGGACTTGGACTCGCCGGCGAACCGGTCCTGGAAGACGAACGGCACCTCGGCGACCCGGCGCGGGCGGCTGCGCACGGCCAGCTCCAGCAGGATCTTGTAGCCGAGGGGCTTGAGGACGTCGGCGGTGACCGCGCTGCGGCGGATGGCGAAGAAACCGCTCATCGGGTCGCTGATGCCGCGCAGTCTGCGCGGGAAGAGCGCCTTGGCGAGCCAGGTCGCGCCGCGCGAGACGGCCACCCGGTAGCCGCCGGCGAGCCCGGCCCGGCTGCCGCCCTCGATGTACCGGGAGGCGACGACGAGCCCGGCGTTCGCCCGCTCGCCGGTGGCCACCAGATCCGGTACCAGGGACGGCGGGTGCTGGCAGTCGCCGTCCATGACGACGATCCACTCGGAGGTCGCCGCCTTCAGCCCCTCGACGACCGCCCCGCCGAGCCCGCCGACGGGTTCCTCGCGGTGCAGTACGGCCACCGGGAACGGGCAGTCCTTGGCGGCCTCGCGGATGACCTCGGGGGTGTCGTCGGTGGAGTCGTCCACGAAGAGGACCTCGCAGGGCAGCCGCGGGGGCACCGACTCGGTGATCCGGTGCAGCAACTGCCGGATGTTCGCGGACTCGTTGAAGGTCGGTACGACGATGGTGACGGCGCCGGGCTCGGGGACTTCCACGGCGTCGAGCCCCTGTGCCGGGGCGGTGTACTCGCTCATCGCGCGCCTCCCACGGCCTGGATCCGCCGGATCTCGATGCGGTCGGGTCCGGTGCCGAAGGTGGCGACCGGCGTGGAGTGCCGGATCGCGGCCCGCACATTGGGCAGGTCCTTGGCGTCGCGGCGGACGGTCGGCGAGGCGACGACGTAGTCGATGTCCCGCCAGCCGTGCGGCATGGTCTTGGTGACGGCCGGGTCGAGGTCGGCCTTGTAGAACCAGATGGCGCCGAGCCCGGGCCGGTATCCGGCGTGCACGAGGTCCAGCCAGAGGGCGTCGTCGACGAGCACACGGGTGTCCTTCGGGTCCGCCACCTCGGTGCTGAGCCAGTGGGAGGCCTGCCGGTAGGGCTTGTTGGCGTCGGCGGTGACGGCGGTGCGGTCGCCGTCGTACCAGTGCGGTACGACGTAGGCGCCGGCGGCGAGGGCCAGGACGGCGGCGAGCGCGTACCGGCCGCCGGTGAGGTGGCGCTTCTCGCCCTCCTTGCGCCACCTGCTGAGGACCGCGTGGGCGACGGAGGCGGCGCCGCCGGCGAGGACCAGGGCGAGGAAGGGCAGCGCGCCGATGACGTACATGGCGGGCAGATAGCCGTTCGGGCGCAGGGCCACCGCGGCGAGGACGGCGACCGTGAGGGCCGGTCCGGCGAGGGCCCGGGCGGTGACCGACCAGCGCCAGGTGAGCAGCAGGAGCAGGGCTCCGGCGAGGCCGCCGAGGGGCAGCACGCGGTCGTAGTACAGCCAGGAGTGCAGGACGCCGTACGAACCGGAGGAGCGGTCCAGGATGAATCCGGAACCGGGCCTCGACATCTGGTAGGTGATGCCGTCCCACAGGGAGACGTGCCCGGCGCCCGGGAACAGCTCGCCCTTGAGCAGGGCGAACAGGGGATAGGAGAAGCCGATCAGGGCGCAGCCGGTGACGGCTCCGGTGAGGGCGAACTTGCGGGTGTCGCGGTGGCTGTGCCGCCACATGGTGACGAACAGGGCGGGCAGGACGACGAGCATCGTCTCCTTGGTGAGCACGCACGCGGCGGCGGCGAGGCCCGCGCCGAAGTGGTGCCAGAGATGCCGGCTGGGCGAGGCGGCGAGGCAGAAGGCCAGCAGCAGCCACATCACGGCGATGTTGTCGAGGAAGATCTCCCGGCTGAGCACGACCGCGAGCGGGGAGAGCCCGAACAGGGCCATGCCGAGTCCGGCGGCCCAGCGGGGCAGCGAGAGCCGGCGGCCGAGGACGTAGACGAGGACCGCGCTGACGCCGCTGACCAGCAGCATGGTGAGCCGCATGGTGCCGACGGTCATCGAGCCGGGGCTGATCGCCGAGGGGATCCAGCTGAGCAGGGCTATCTGGATCCAGCCGAGCGGCGGGTGGTCGTACCAGTAGGTGTAGTGGGCGAGGCCCCGGCCCTGCTGGACGGCCCAGGCCTGGGCGAGGTAGGTGCCCTCGTCGTCGCTGAGCGTCGGATAGGCGGTGATGTTCCAGCCCTGGACGAGGACGATCACCGCGAGCAGGACACCGCACAGCAGCAGGTCGGGGCGGGAGGAGCGGAGCCGTGTCGGCGGGTCTGTGCGGGTGGTCGTACGGCCTTCCGGCACAGGTGGGCGCTGCGCGGGGACCTTCGCTGCGGTCACCGCGGGAAGTGTGGAGGTCACGCAGGGACGTCCTCTCGGATGGGCTCGGCCGCGGTGAGGTGTGCGCCGACGTGTGTGGTCAACTCCCAGTCGTTGCGGCCGCGTTGCTCGCGCCAGACGGCACGGATCGCGGCTCCGGCGAGGAGGACCTGGTAGAAGGGGCCGCCCACGATGAGCTTCACGTAGTGGACGAGGCGGACCTTCAGGCCGTACTGCTTGCCGAAGTCGTGCAGCCCGACCACCTCGAAGACGAAGGTGACGGCGGCGGTGACCAGCGGCAGGAAGGTGAGGAAGGCGACGCCGACGGGCACGTCGAGGAAGAGTGCGACGGCCGCGTTGAGCGGGATGATCACGCCGGAGAAGGCCTGCATGAACGGGGTCATCAGGGTGTACCGGGCGAGCAACCGCTGGCCGAATCCGGGCAGTTGCTGCCAGTCCTTCTTCCGGTACACCTGCAGGAAGCCCTGGTTCCAGCGGGTGCGCTGCTTGAGCAGCGACATGAGGGAACCCGGGGTCTCCTCCCTGGTCACCATGTCGGAGTCGTAGGCGACGACGACCTTCTTGCCGACGCTGGAGAGGCGTACGCCCAGGTCGCAGTCCTCGGCGAGGCAGTTGGGGTCCCAGCCGTCCGCTTCCCTGAGGACGCCGGTCCGTACGAAGACGGTGTTCCCGCCGAGCGGGATGAACCCCTTCTGCGCGTGCAGATGCAGCCGGGAGCGGAACCAGAAGAAGTACTCCAGGCAGTTACGCAGGCTGTACCAGCTGGAGTGGAAGTTGATGAGCTGTACGCCGCCCTGGACGACGTCCGCCCCGGTCGTCCGGAAGGCGTGGTCGACGTGGGCGAGCAGCTCCGGATGGACCTGGTCCTCGGCGTCGAAGACCCCGACGACGTCACCGCGGCAGTGCGGCAGCGCCGTGTTCATGGCCTTCGGCTTGTTCTTCTTCTCGTGGGTGTCGACGACGACGCGGACGCGCGCGTCCCGTGCGGCGGCCTTCTCGGCCACCTCGGTGGTCTCCGGGTCGTCGTGACCGACGATCACGATGATCTCGAAGTCGGTGTGCGTGGATTCCAGCAGCCGCTGGATGGTGTGGTCCAGCACCGCCTGTTCGTGCCGGGCGGGCAACAGCAGTGAGAACGACAGGTGTTCGTCGCCGTCCGGTCTGCCGAACCGGGTGGAGGCCAGCACCTCGGGCGTGCGCCACGCGTGCATCTGCCACCACAGAGTGAAGGCCGCCATCCAGAACAGGGCCAGTGAGACGGCGGCGATGAAGACAGACGTGAGCAAAAAGATCCCCCCAGATCCCTGAATTCCCCCTGTGCGGGCGACGGTGAGTGACCGTCCGTCGACTCGCTGTGGAGAGAGTAGGGGGGATCTGTGAAGTGAGGGAGCTCTTCCGATAAATAGCTTGTTTCGGAACGGTGGTATGAGTAGTGGGACCTATCCGAACACGTACTCTCTTTCGGACAGTTCACGCCTTCCGGTACCTGGGATTCCGAAGGCTCAACGCCTGGTCAGGGACGCGCGGAGGCGTTCCGGATCGGTCGTCGGCGCGTCACAGGTGAAGTTACGGCAGACGTACGCGGTCGGTTCACCTTGCTGCAGGGGCCGGTCGGCGAGGAGCGGGAACTCGTCACTGTCCGCAGTGCCGACGGCTACGACGGCGCCCGGGGCGGTGCCCAGAAGTGCCGTACGGTGCAGGGCCGTTGTCCGCTCGTCCGTGAGGTCGGGTCCCGGTCCGACGACGGCGATCTCCTTGGGTCCGTCGAGGAGGGCCTCGGCGACGGCGAGCCCCCAGCCGATGAACCGGGGCACGCGCGGACCCAGGGTCTTCACGACCCCCAACGCCCGCTCGGCGGCGGTCCGGTGCGGCTCGGAGCCGGTGTGCGCGGCATAGCCCAGCAGGGCACCGGCCGCCGCGGTCCAGCCCGACGGGGTGGCGTTGTCGGTGGGGTCCTGGGGCCGGCGGATGAGCCGCTCGGCGTCGGACGCGGTGTCGAACAGCGCGCCGGTCCCGGGGTCGGTGAAGCGGGCGAGCACATGGTCGAGGAGCAGTCCGGCGAAATCCAGCCAGACGCCCTCGCCCGTCACGGACGCGAGCGCGAGGAAGCCCTCGGCGACGTCGGCGTAGTCCTCCAGCACGCCGGCGTTGGGGCCGACGCGGCCGTCCTTGCTGGTGCGGGCGAGCCGGGCGTGCTCGTCGAGGTGCACCCGGACGAGCAGGTCGGCGGCGCCCAGGGCGGCCTCGACCAGGTCGGGCCGGTCGAAGTAGGCGCCGGTCTCGGCGAGGGCGGCGACGGCGAGGCCGTTCCAGGCGGCGACGACCTTGTCGTCCCGGCCCGGTGCGGGGCGCTGCGCGCGCTCGGCGAGGAGCCGCTCCCTGATGGAGGTGATCTTCTCGGCGTCGAGGACGGTGTTGCTCTGCGGAAGTCGGAGGACGGACTGCCCGTGCTCGAAGGTGCCCTCGTCGGTCACGCCGAAGTACCGGGCGGCGAGGTCGCCGTCCGCGTCCCCGAGGACGGCGCGCAGCCGCTCGGGCGTCCACACGTAGTACGCGCCCTCGACGTGCCGGCCCGTGCCGTCGTCGCTGTCGGCGTCGAGCGCGGAGGCGAACCCGCCCTCGTCGGTGCGCAGTTCGCGTACGAGGAAGTCGGCGGTCTCCAGGGCGACGCGCCGCGCGAGGTCCGATCCGGTGGCCCGCCACAGATGGGCGTACACGCGGCAGAGCAGCGCGTTGTCGTACAGCATCTTCTCGAAGTGCGGCACGATCCAGTCACGGTCGACGGAGTACCGGGCGAACCCGCCGCCGAGCTGGTCGTAGATGCCCCCGCGGGCCATCCGCTCGCAGGTGTCCTGCGCCATCTGCAGCGCGCCCTCGGCGCCGGTCCGGGCGTGGTGCCGCAGCAGGAACTCCAGCACCATGGACGGCGGGAACTTGGGCGCCCCGCCGAATCCGCCGCGCTGCGGGTCGTACTCGCGGGTCAGGCCGAGGAGGGCCTGCGCGAGCTCCTGCTCGTCGGGTGCGCGGTCGCCCTGCCGGACGAGCTCCCGCTGGGCGAGGTCGCGCACGATCTTCCCGGCGACCTCCGCGACCTCGTCACGGCGGGTGCTCCAGGCCTGCTGCACACCCTCCAGCACCTGCCGGAAGGAGGGCATGCCGTGCCGGGGCGCGGGCGGGAAGTAGGTCCCGAAGTAGAAGGGCTCGGCGTCCGGGGTGAGGAAGACGGTCATGGGCCAGCCGCCCTGCCCGGTGGCGGCCTGCACCGCCTCCATGTAGACGGCGTCGACGTCGGGGCGCTCCTCGCGGTCGACCTTGATGGTGACGAAGTGCTCGTTGAGGTAGTCGGCGGTGACCCGGTCCTCGAAGGACTCGTGGGCCATGACGTGACACCAGTGACAGCTCGAATACCCGACGCTCAGCAGAACGGGTCTGTTGGTCCTGCGGGCCTCGTCGAAGGCCTCGGCCGACCAGGGCCACCAGTCGACGGGGTTGTCGGCGTGCTGGAGCAGATACGGGGACGTCTCATGGGCCAGTCGGTTCACCGTTCCACTCTCCCACGGGCTCGGGGACGGCGTAGAAGCGCAGGTTCATGTGGCGCGCGCCTTCGGGGGCGTCCTCGCGGGTGTGGCCGTAGCGGTCGAGCAGGGCGTGGTACTCCCGCATGAAGGCGAGCAGTTCCTCCCTGGTCAGCCAGGTGCCGTGGCGCTGGACCTGGGCCCAGCCCTCGGGGCCGCGGTACTCCTGGTGGGCGCGGCGGTACAGGGCGGTGTCGAACTCGATCTTCAGATGGGCGAGCTGGGCGGCGGCCTGGTACTCCTCGGGGGTCATCGTGGCCGGGTCGGGTGTGGTGTGGCTGAACGGCAGCGAGCGCCACCACCGCTCCCGCCCGCCGGACTTCTCCGGGATCTCCTCGATGAGCCGCTGCTCGGCGAGTTTGCGCAGGTGGTAGCTGGTGGTGCCGGAGCTCTCGCCGAGTTCGCGGGCGAGGACGGTGGAGTTCGCCTCGCCGTGCCGGCCGAGGTATTCGAGGATCCGGCGGCGCAGCGGGTTGCCGAGGGACTTGTAGAGGGCGGTGCGCTCCAGGCTGGTCATCTCGGGCAGGCCGTCGGTCATGCGGCCACCGTAACCCTGAGAACCCTGAGAAGTCCCCGACATCTGCCGAGTTTTCTTTGCAGAACTTTCTCTGCGGTCTACGGTGGAGGCAGTCAGGGATGACGAGCGGGGAGGATGTGAGCGCGACGATGACTGCGAGCGTGACCGGGCGGAAGAAGTGGCCCCTGGTCCTGCTGGGGGCGGCGGCGGTCCTGCTGGTGCCGTGGACGGTGGTGCTGGGGCTGACCCTGCCGGGCAGCACCGAGGTCGACAACTGGCCCCTGGCCTGGATCGGCCTCGACGTCCTCATGGCCACGGGCTGCGCGGCAACGGCCCTGCTCGGCCTGCGTGGTGACCCGAGGTCCCGCCTGACGGCTTCGGCGACGGCATCGGTGGCGGTGCTGGACGCCTGGTTCGACATAACCACCGCGGGCACGGGCGCCCCGCTGGCCGAGGCGCTGCTGTGCGCGGTGGCGGAGGGCGCGCTGGCGGGAGCGTGCGTGTGTCTGGCGGTGGGCAAGGGGCGGCGGACCGCCCGGCGCTGACGGGCCGCGCCCGCCCTCGGAGCGGACTCAGCCGGTGAGCGTGCCCAGGACCCGCAGGGGGCTGATCCGTATCACCACACGCGTCACCTCCGGTGGCAGCTCCAGGTACTCCTGGCCGGCGCCGGGACCCTCGTACTGCTCCGCCAGCCTGACGGCCAGCTCACGGCCGACGTCCTCGGTGACCGTCGCCGTGCCGCGCACCTCGACGTACCGCAGGGGGTCCGCCGGGTCGTACACGGTCAGGCTCACCCGCCCGTCCCGGCGGACGTTCCACTCCTTCCGGCGGCCGGCGGCCGTCGACACGAGCAGGTCGTCGGCGTACGCGATGCTGCTGGAGCGCGGGGTCAGCCTGGAGGACGGCTGGCAGGCCTGGCGGCTGCGCATGACGCCGGACCGCCACGCCCGGGAGGTGATGGGGGTGGCGGTGCCGGTGGCGCGTTGACGGCCGGGGTCAGCCCCGCTCGGCCGCGGAGTCGGCCTTCTCCGTCCGCTCGGCCTCGGGGTCCGGGAACTCCTTGAAGTCGACCTTGTTCATGTGCTTGCTCATCGACTTCATCAGGCCCCACACCGCCAGGGCCATCACCGCGAAGACGATGAAGCCGAGGACGCCGGGGGTGACCTTGTTCTCGTCGACCTCCTTGGCGAGGGGGACGAGGTGCGTCACTGCCAGGCTCACGCTTGCGCTCATGTCAGGCATTGTCGCGGATGCCCGCGAAGAGGTCGTCCTCGGGGAGGGAGGTGTCCACGAGTGACTTCGCCAGCTCGTACTCCTCCGTGGGCCAGACCTCCTTCTGCAGCTCCATCGGCACCTTGAACCAGCCGCCGTCGGGGTCGATCTGCGTGGCGTGCGCGATCAGCGCCTTGTCGCGGATCTCGAAGAAGTCCGCGCACGGAATGTGCGTGGTCAGCGTGCGCTCGACGCGCTCGAACTCCTTCCAGCGCTTGAGCCACTCCCCGTACGGCGACTCCAGGCCCCGGTCGAGCATCGCCTGGTGCAGCGCCTCGGTGCGGGGGCGGTTGAAGCCTTGGTTGTAGTACAGCTTCTGCGGCTGGTAGGCGGGGCCGTACTCGGCCTCCGGGTACTTCTCGGCGTCCGCCGCGCCCTCGAACGCCACCATGGAGATCTTGTGGGTCATGATGTGGTCGGGGTGCGGGTAGCCGCCGTTCTCGTCGTAGGTGGTGATCACCTGCGGGCGGAAGGCGCGGATCTTGCGGACCAGCTCGCCGGCCGCCTTGTCGACGTCCTCCAGGGCGAAGCAGCCCTCGGGCAGCGGCGGCAGCGGGTCACCCTCGGGCAGTCCGGAGTCGACGAAGCCGAGCCACTCCTGCTTGACCCCGAGAATCTCGCGGGCCTCGTCCATCTCCTTCTTGCGTACCTCGTGGATGTGCTCCTCGATGTACGTGTCGCCCTGCAGCTTCGGATTGAGGATGGACCCGCGCTCTCCGCCGGTGCACGTCACCACCAGCACGTCCACCCCCTCGGACACGTACTTCGCCATGGTGGCCGCGCCCTTGCTCGACTCGTCGTCGGGGTGCGCGTGAACGGCCATCAGTCGCAGCTGGTCAGTCAAGACTCATCCTCGGTAAGTCGGCGCCCCGTGGTCTCGGCGCGATCGGCGGCTTCTATAGTGACGGAATCGGGGGGCGAATAATTCCGGGTCCGGTTCCGGCCGAGAGGACGATCATGAGTACGGCGAGCGCGCGGCTGCCCGAGGGCCGCTACGGCCGTTCCTCGGACGAGCGTGCGGACCGCAAGCTCAAGGTCGCCGGTGCGGTGCTCGGCGCGGCCCTGCTCGCACTGGTCGGATACTTCGCCTACCACTATGTCGTGGAGAGCAGGATCAGCGCCCAGGTGATCGCCTTCGACGCGACGGACAACGCGGTCAAGGTGCATCTGGAGGTCCACAAGGACTCCGGTACCTCGGGCTACTGCACCCTGCGCTCCCAGGCGGCGGACGGCTCCGAGGTGGGCCGGGCCGACTTCCGCTTCACCGGGTCGGCCACGCGGATCGACAAGGTCGTCACGCTGCGTACGACGGCGAAGGGGACCACGGCCGAGCTGCTCGGCTGCCATACCGGCTGACCGGGGCCGGCCGGACACTCACCGGCTTCACCCGGAATACGTACACGCCGACCTGCGTTGATGTGATTCTGATGGCTTATGTCCTCCCCCTTCCGGCCTTGAATTGTTAGGCTCGTGGTTTCGCCCATCCATGAGGGAACATTCTTCTGGGTAGGGCGATGCTTTGTATTCCCAGTACCGACGAGGAGCACCCTGTGACCCAGACCAGCGAGAACGTCACCTGGCTGACCCAGGAGGCGTACAACAAGCTCAAGGACGAGCTTGAGTACCTTACTGGTCCTGCGCGCACGGAGATCGCCGCCAAGATCGCGGCCGCGCGCGAGGAGGGCGACCTGCGTGAGAACGGCGGGTACCACGCGGCCAAGGAGGAGCAGGGCAAGCAGGAGCTGCGTGTGCGGCAGCTGACCCAGCTTCTCGAGAACGCCAAGGTGGGCGAGGCTCCGGCCTCCGCCGACGGTGCCGTCGCGCCGGGCATGGTCGTCACGATCGCCTTCGACGGTGACGAGGACGACACGATGACGTTCCTGCTCGCCTCCCGCGAGTACGCCAGCGCCGACATCGAGACGTACTCGCCGCAGTCCCCGCTGGGCGCCGGCGTCATCGGCCACAAGGTCGGCGAGGATGCGGAGTACGAACTGCCGAACGGCAAGAAGGCCTCGGTGCGGATCCTGAAGGCCGAGCCGTACTCGGGCTGATCCCACCCACCCGATGTGACCTCGGGCCCCCGGTGTCCGCCGGATTCCGCCGGACGCCGGGGGCTTCGCCGTGCCGCTACCGGCCGACCGGTGGCGGCAGGTCCTGCTCGGTCCAGATGGTCTTGCCGGCGCGGGTGTAGCGCGTGCCCCATTGGTGGGTCATCTGGGCGATGATGAACAGCCCCCGTCCTCCCTCCTCGTCGCTCGCGGCGTGCCGCAGATTGGGTGCGGTGTGGCCGGTGTCGGAGACCTCGCAGATCAGGGTCCGGTCCCGGATCAGGCGTACCTGGATCGGACCGCCGACGTAGCGGATGGCGTTGGTGACCAGTTCGCTGGCGACGAGCTCGGTGGTGAAGGCCAGGTCGTCCAGCCCCCAGTCGCCGAGCTGCTTGGTGACGGCGGTGCGGATGGTGGCCACCACCGCCGGGTCCGGGCGTACCGACCACTCGACGAACTGGTTCCGGTCGAGCAGGCGGGTTCTGACCACGAGCAGTGTCGCGTCCACGTCCACCGGACCGGGCAGCAGCATGCCCAGCGCCCTGTCGCACAGCGTCTCCAGGGACGCCCGGCCGTCGGCCAGGACGCGGGACAGCTGCGCGAGCCCGGCGGCACGGTCGTCGGCCGCCTGGAGGAGGCCGTCCGTGCCGAGGGCGACGAGACTGCCCGGCGCGAGATCCAGTTCCGCGCTCTGGTAGGGCGGCCCGCCGATGCCCAGCGGCGGCCCGCTCGGCAGCTCCGGACAGTCGACGACGCCCGTGTGCGGGTCGACGACCGCCAGCACCGGCTCCCCCGCCCGCGCGAGACCGCACTTCCCCGAAACGGGGTCGTACACCGCGTACAGGCAGCTCACGCCCAGGGCCTCGTCGACGTGCGGCCTCCGGTGGCCCGGGCCTCGGGCGGGCACGGCCTCGTGGGAGGTCTGCTCGACCAGGTCGGCCAGGCGGGACAGGAGCTCGTCCGGGCTCAGGTCCAGCCGGGCCAGAACGCGCACACCGGTGCGCAGGCGTCCCATGGTGGCCGCGGCACGCAGGCCGTGACCGAGCACGTCTCCGACGACCAGGCCGACCCGTTTTCCCGACAGGGGAATGACGTCGTACCAGTCGCCGCCCACGCCGGACCGGCTGTCGGCGGGCTGGTAGCGGCTCGCCGAGTCGACGGCGGTGTGTGCCGGCAGGTGACGCGGAAGCAGGCTCCGCTGGAGTCTGAGGGCCACGGTGTGGCCATGGGTGACCAGCGGCATCAGCAGGAGACCGATCAGCAGGGCGCCCAGGCCCAGGACGGTGACCCCGCCCGTCCTGCCGATCAGCGGCAGGTCGACGGCGGTCGTGCCGTACCCGGGTTTCGCGTAGACGGCGAAGGCGGCGTAGAGGAACAGCGAGATCATGATCAGCCCGCCCAGCGCCGGGAGTATGCCCTTGAAGACCAGGTCCTTGGTGCTGCGGCTCAGGATCTTGCGGTAGTACCAGACGCAGGCGAAGCCGGTCACCGCGTACTGGAACGCGATCGCGAGACCGACGGAGTCGATCGAGTCGGCCAGGATGTTCCGGCTGGACGACGCCAGCAGGGCGAACAGGGCGATCGAGGCCGCTCCTATGCCGACCGTGCCCCAGGTCGGGGTGAGAAACCTGCGGTGGATCCGGGCGAGCCGGGAGGGGACCGCCTTGTGGACCGCCATGGAGAAGACGGTCCTGGACAGGGGCAGGATGGTGGTCTCGGCGGAGGCCAGCGCGGAGGTCAGCACCATCAGAATCAGCAGTCTCGACAGGATCAGCCCGGTGCCGCTTCTCCCGAACACGGCCTCGCCCAGTCCGGAGAGCACATCGTCCGAGTCACGCGTGTTGCCGAGCCCGATGCCCGAGGTGCCGACTCCCGCGAACGCCTGCGCGGAGGTGGACACCAGGCCGTACGTGATCAGGAGCAGCACGGTGGACATGACCGCGGCGCGCCCCGGGATGCGCGTGCTGTCGATGGTTTCCTCATTGACCGCGAACGCGGTGTCCCAGCCCCAGTAGATGAAGACCCCCGCGAGGACGCCCGAGGTCAGGGCCCTGGCCGAGGGCACCTCGAACGGGTTGAACCAGGAAGCGGACACATGGATCGCCGTCGGGGGCGGGTCGGTGTAGACCCTGACCAGCGCCGCGACGGCGAAAAGGATCAGCATCACCACTTCCAGGCACAGCAGCAAGCGCTGGACAGCCGCCGAGAACTCGATGCCGACGTAACAGATCGCGGTGAGCACGGCGATCCAGACGATGCCCGCAACGGTGGTCCACAGCCGGTTCTCCGCCAGTCCGTTCAGGCCCAGCAGCCGGAAGCCGTAGGAGGCGGCGATGTCGGCGAGGTTCGCCATGACGATGATGTTGGCGACGATGAGGCCCCAGCCGCCCATCCAGCCGACGCGCGGTCCGAAGGTGCGCGTGGCCCAGGTGAAGGTGGTCCCGCAGTCTGCGTTGCCCCTGTTGAGTTCCCGGAAGGCGTACGCGATCAGCAGCATCGGGATGAACGCCAGCATGGTGACGACCGGGGCCTGCAGTCCGACCCCGGCCACGATGATCCCCAGCGTGGCGGCCAGGCTGTACGCCGGTCCGGCGGAGCCAAGACCTATGGCCACCGAGGAGAACATGCCCAGGGCGTCGCTCTTGAGCCCCTTCCGGCCGGCCCCCGTTCCGGGAGCGGGGAGGCCGGCGGACACGCTGCCGCCAAAGTGCCTCACACTTGATTGCACCGCCGGGTCCCTTGCCTCCGCAACACAGAGGCGGCCGACCGCAGCAGTTGAACGCTCGACTTTATGATCATGTCCATGTACAAGTCTGTAAAGATCATGAACGATCTCGACTGCTCCTGCGAACGCCTCGACCAACACGTACGACGAGAACGCCTCGTTCGCCTGGTTCACGGCCTGATCAGCCTGCCGCTCGGCGCGTAGCTTCTTCTGGACTACCGAGGAGTTCTCTTGAAGCGTCGCGCGCGGTCGGCCACCGCTGCACTCGCCTGCTTGCCGGCGGCCGGGTGTTCGTCCTCGGCGGCGGGCTCGTGAACGCTGCCGCCACCGAACAGGCCAAAGCGGCGAGGACCCGGCTCGCCTCGGTCACCGAGGTGCTCCGATGCCCGCATCTGTGGCTCGGCGTCACGCTGTTCGTGATCTACACGGTGCTGTCCGTCGCCAGGTTCGAGCGGTTCGCCACCAGTTCATGGGACCTGTCGATCTTCGAGCAGGTCGTGTCCTCCTACGCCCGTCTCCAGGCACCGATAGCCACGGTCAAGGGACCGGGTTTCAATATCCTCGGTGACCACTTCAGCCCCGGCCTGGTGGTCCTTGCGCCCGCCTACCGGCTCTTCCCGACGCCGGTGACACTGCTGGTCGTCCAGGCCGCGCTGTTCGCCTGCTCGGCCACGGTGATCTCGGCGACCGCGGAGGAAGTTCTCGGCCGCGCCAAGGGCATTCTGCTGGGGGCCGCGTACGGCCTGTCGTGGGGTGTGCAGAAGGCGGTCGATTTCGACTTTCACGAGATATGTCTGGCCATGCCGCTGCTCGCCATGGCTCTGCGGTCGCTCGTGCTCGGCCGGTGGCGCCGCGCGGCGTGGTGGAGCGCACCCTTGGTGCTGGTGAAGGAGGACCTGGGGCTGACGGTGGCGGCGATCGGCCTGTGCCTTCTTCTCGCGGGCGAACGGCGCCTCGGGGCCGCGCTGGGGGCGTTCGGGGCGGCTGCGACCACGGTGGTGATGACGGTGATCATTCCGTGGTTCAACACCAACGGGGACTACGACTACTGGGGGAAGGTCAGCCACGGTTCCGGAACGGGCGGTCTCACCGACGGCATCGGGACGAAGACCGAGACCTTGCTGTGGGTGCTCGGGGTGACCGCCTTCCTGGTGCTGCGGTCCCAGCTCGTGTTGGTCGCCCTGCCGACCCTGGGGTGGCGTTTCCTGGCCGACGATCCGAACTACTGGGGGCGGGACTGGCACTACAGCGCGGTGCTCATGCCGATCGTGTTCGTCGCGCTGATCGACGGCATCCGCCGCGCCGAGGCCTCGCCGCGGGCCTGGGTGCGCGGGTATGCGCGTGGCGGGGTGGCCGCCGCAACGGCAGTCGCCGGCACGCTCTGTCTGCAACTGCCGGTACGCGGGCTGCTGGACCCCGGCACTTTCGACGGCGGCCCACGGGCCGAGGCCGGCACGCAAGCCGTACGGCTCATACCGTCCGGGGTGAGCGTGGAGGCGAACACCGGCCTCATGGCGCATCTCGCGGGCCGCACCCAGGTGTACTGGGTCGGCAACACCGGGCGCGTGGTGCCGCAGTACATCGCCCTGGATCTGGCTTCGGGTTGGTCGTCCCCGATCAAGGACGTCACGGGTTACGCGAACGGTCTGCACCCGGGCACCCGGTACAGGCTGGTGTTCAACGACCGGCAGTACGCGGTGCTCACCCGAACGTAGTCCGACGCGTGTCGGGGAACCCGATGACCAACCGCGGCGCGGGTCCCGCATCGCCCCTCCGTCCGGAGCGGGCGATGCGGGACGGCCGGGACATCAGCCGTGCGCCCGGCGGTACTTGCGGACCGCCAGCGTACGGAAGACCAGGATGATCACGACCGACCAGATCAGTGAGGCCCACACGGGGTGCTGCATGGGCCAGGCGCCGGACGTCTGGAAGCCCGGGGGAAGGTTGCCGAACAGCTCGCGACTCGCCTGCACGGTGGCGCTGAACGGGTTCCACTCCGCGATGTGCCGCAGGAAGGCCGGCATCTGGTTCGCGTCCACGAACGCGTTCGAGATGAACGTCAGCGGGAACAGCCAGATCAGGCCTCCCGAGGTGGCCGCTTCAGGAGTGCGCACGGACAGGCCGATGAGCGCGCCGATCCACGAGAACGCGTACCCGAGCAGCAGGAGCAGGCCGAAACCGGCGAGCACCTTGCCGAAGTTCTCGTGTGTGCGCCAGCCGACCAGGAGGGCGACGACCGCGAGGACGAGCAGGGTCAGTGCCGTCTGTACCAGGTCGGCGAGGGTGCGCCCGGTCAGCACCGCGCCGCGTGCCATCGGCAGCGAGCGGAAGCGGTCGATGAGGCCCTTGTGCATGTCGTCGGCGATGCCGGCACCGGCGCCCGCCGTGGCGAACGTGACCGTCTGGGCGAAGATGCCCGCCATCAGGAACTCACGGTAGGCGTGGGTGGAGTTGGACGACCCGACCTGGATCGAGCCGCCGAACACATAGGTGAACAGCACCACGAACATGATGGGCTGGATCAGCCCGAAAACGAGCATCTCGGGAATCCGGCCCATGCGGATCAGGTTCCGGCGGGCGATGACCAGGGAATCGCTCACGGCGCTCATTTCACGGTCTCCTTGTCCTTCGCCTCGGCCCGGTCGGCCTGGTCGGCTGCCTCGGCCACGTGTCCCGTCAGCGACAGGAAGACGTCGTCGAGGGTGGGGCGGCGCAGCCCGATGTCGTCGATCTCGATCCCGCGGGTGTCCAGCTCGCGGATGATCTCGGCGAGCAGCTTGGCGCCGCCGGTCACCGGGACCGTGAGCTTGCGGGTGTGCTCCTCGACCGTGACCTCGCCCTTGCCGAAGCCGCGCAACACCTCGGTGGCGCTCGCGATGTGCTCGCGCTCGTGCACCACGACCTCCACGCGCTCACCGCCGGTGCGGGCCTTGAGCTGGTCGGAGGTGCCCTGGGCGATGACCCGGCCGTGGTCGACCACCGCGATGTCGTGCGCGAGGTGGTCGGCCTCCTCCAGGTACTGCGTGGTGAGCAGCAGTGTCGTACCGCTGGAGACGAGCTGTTTGATGACCTCCCAGAGCTGCTGGCGGTTGCGCGGGTCCAGGCCGGTGGTCGGCTCGTCCATGAACATCACGGGCGGCGAGACCACGAGGGCCGCGGCGAGGTCGAGCCGGCGGCGCATGCCGCCGGAGTAGGTCTTGGTGGGGCGGTCGGCGGCGTCCGCGAGGTTGAACTGCTCCAACAGCTCCTCCGCGCGCGCCTTCGCCGCTTTGCCCTTCATCTGGTACAGCTGCCCGACCATCACCAGGTTCTCCCGGCCGGTCAGATACTCGTCCACCGCCGCGAACTGGCCGGACAGGCCGATGGAGCGGCGTACGGCGTCGGGGTCCTTCAGCACGTCCACGCCCGCGACGACCGCCTTGCCGCTGTCGGGGCGCAGGAGGGTGGTCAGGCAGCGGACGGTCGTCGTCTTGCCGGCGCCGTTCGGCCCGAGAAGGCCGAGGACCGTGCCCTCGGGCACGTCCAGGTCTACGCCGTCGAGAGCCCTTACGTCGCCGAAGGTCTTCACCAGGCCTTCGGCATGGATGGCGCCTGGCATGTCTGTCTCCACGTCATCGGGGTCGTCGTCCGGGATACTTCGGAAAGCACCATAACGCGATGTATCGCGTTCCTCAATGGGTTGGACCGGGGATTGACTCGAACGAGTGACCGATCGGTTACCAGGCCCGGAGTCGGGATTCTCAGCCGATAACGGTGTAACCGGCGTCGTGCAGGGCCTGGCCGACCTCGGCGCAGTGCGCCGGGCCCTTCGTCTCGAGGTGCAGCTCCACCTCCGCCTCCGTGAGCCCGAGCCGGGGGTCGGTTCGTACGTGGCTCACGTCGAGGACATTAGCGTCGACCACTGACAACACCCCGAGGAGCGTGGCGAGGGCGCCCGGACGGTCCGTCAGCCGGAGCCGAACGGCCAGGTAGCGGCCCTGCGCGGCCATGCCGTGCCGCAGCACGCGCTGCATCAGCACCGGGTCCACGTTCCCGCCGGAGAGCACCGCGACGACCGGCCCCTCGAAGGTGTCCGGCGCGGCCAGCAGCGCCGCGACCGGGCTCGCCCCGGCCGGCTCCACGACCAGCTTGGCCCGCTCCAGGCACAGCAGCAGCGCGGCCGACAGCTGGTCCTCGCTGACCGTGCGCACCTCGTCGACCAGGTCCCTGACGATCCCGAACGGCACCAGGCCCGGCCGCCCCACCTTGATGCCGTCGGCCATCGTCGCCGGGCTCTCCACCGACACCGGATGCCCGGCGGCCAGCGAGGGCGGGTAGGCCGCCGCGCCCTCCGCCTGCACGCCCACGATCCTGACGTCCGGCCGGATCGCCTTCACCGCCACCGCGATCCCGGCCGCGAGCCCGCCACCACCGACACCGACGACGATCGTGCGCACCTCCGGGCACTGCTCCAGGATCTCCAGGCCGACCGTGCCCTGACCGGCGATGACGTCCGGGTGGTCGAAGGGGTGGATGAACACCGCCCCCGTCTCGGCCGCGTACTGCTCGGCGGCGGCCAGCGTCTCGTCGACCACCTGGCCGTGCAGGCGCACCTCGGCGCCGTAGTCGCCGGTCGCGCTGATCTTGGGCAGCGGGGCGCCCTTCGGCATGAACACCGTGGAGTGCACCCCGAGCAGCGAGGACGCCAGCGCCACACCCTGTGCGTGGTTCCCGGCGCTCGCGGCCACCACCCCGGCCGCCCGCTCCTCCGGCAGCAGCCCGGCGATCCGCACATAGGCGCCGCGCAGCTTGAACGAACCGGTGCGCTGCAGGTTCTCGCACTTCAGATGCACCGGTGCACCGACGAGTTGGGACAGGTACCGGCTGCCCTCCATCGCGGTCACCCGCGCCACACCCGAGAGCATCTTCTGCGCTCCGCGCACATCGTCGAGGGTGACGGAACGCAAGGAGTCAGCCGTGCCGTAGCTCATGACTACAGGATCGCAGTTCACGGTCGTACACGACGGGTGTGACCAAGCTCCGAGACCGGTTTGCGCAGCGCCGGTACGGCCCGCCGCCGGGCCGCGTACCCTGTCCCCCAACCAGCAGCCCTTCATGAAGCGAGCCTCCGGCCATGCCCACAACACCTGAAATGTCGATGGACATGACAACCGTCGGTGACACCGGTCTCCTCGACACCCTCCAGCACGAGGTGGCGGTGTTCGCCCGCCGTGCCGAACAGACGCGGCTCGGCGGGGTCGGGCAGGTGCGCAACTCCATGGACCGCGCGGCGTATCTGCTGCTCAACCGCCTCGACAAGGAGGGCCCGATGGGCGTCAAGGCGCTCGCCGCGAGCATGGGCATCGACTCCTCCACCGTCACCCGGCAGGTGGCTCCGCTGGTCGACACCGGACTCGTCAAGCGCACCTCGCACCCCGAGGACGGGCGGGCGGTGGTCCTTCAGCTGTCCCCGCGCGGGGCCGCCCGGCTGGAGGAGGTGCGCTCCTCCCGGCGTCAGCTGATGGCCGAGCTGACGCAGGACTGGGCGCCGGAGGAGCGCGAGCAGTTCTGCACGCTCCTGACCCGGTTCAACCGCGCGCTGTCCGCGCGGATGACGGTGCAGGGGCCCGCGCCGGCGGAACAGCCGCCTGCGTCCTGAGGACCGGCGCCCAGCGCGGCACGCGCCGGTCGGTGTCGAAGTCTTGACCCCGGGCCCCCGGTGGCCTCATATGAGACCACCGGGTCCTGTGTCGTTCGTACGCGGTTCACCTGTCCCGTACCGGACAGGGCCCCTCCAGGGGGAGGCGCGGTGCGTGATCGGCAGGCGTCCCGGGGTGCCCGCCGGGCCCGGGAGTTCGAGGCGTTCGTCGCGGGTGCGGCCGGACGTCTGCTGCATGCCGCCACACTGCTGACGGCGGAGGCGCCGAATGCCAACCCGCGCGCGCGACGCCTGCTGACGCTCGCGCTCGCGCACACCTACGCGCGCTGGGACCGACTGCACGGCGAGGACCCGTACGACTGCGCCCGCCAGCATCTCGCCACCCGCTTCGCACGCGCGACCTGGCACCAGTACGGCGCGTTCGGCCGCACCCGCCCGGATCCGCGCAGCCCGCTCGCCGCGCTCACCCCGCAGGAGCGGCTGATCCTGGTACTGCGCCTCTACGAAGGCGTCGCCGAGGAACAGGCGGCGGCCCTCCTCGGACTCCCCCGGGAACGCGTCCACACCATCTGCGACCGCGCCACGGCCACGCTGCTCCACCCACCGAGCCGCCCCGCACCACGGACGGCGGACAGGGAGGTGGCGCCTTCATGAGGGGGTGGGGAGTGGTGCGTGTGGGCGGTCTCGGTGGCGCACTGGCAGCAAGAACCCGGCGTACCGGGAGGGCGTCGTGAACCGGTCCCAGCGGGAGGCCGCCGCGCGGCAGATCATGGAACAGGCCCCGGCACCGGTGCCGCCGGACCTGTGCGCGGAGGCGGTGCGCCGCGGCGAGCGCCTGCTGCGGCACAGGCGGTTCGTCCGCCGGGTGCTGTGGCTGCTGGCCTGCGCCGCAGCCGTCGCGTTCAGCGTGTGGGCGGCCCGAGTGCACCCGTGGACGGAACCGCCCTCCCAGACGACTCCGCCGATCACCGGCTGGTGAGCCGCGGGTCGATGGCGGCGCTTTCTGACACGGCCGCGGACCGGCGGGAGGTACGGCCATCCGCACAGCGGCGGCGGGCACGCCGTCCGCCCCGGCGGCGCGGCCCACCGGCGACCGGACGCCGGATCTGCCGGGGGCGGGTCGCCGTCGGTTCGCGCCCGCAGCGGAGCCGCACATCGGCACGGCCCCGCGCCCCTCGGAAAGTCACCGAGTCCCTTGACCCGGCCCCACCTCAGGGCGCCGGATTCCGTCAGCCCAGCGCCTGCTGAAGGTCCGCCAGCAGGTCGTCGACGTTTTCGATGCCCACGGACAGGCGTACCAGGTCGCCGGGGACCTCCAGCGCGGAGCCGACCACGGAGGCGTGCGTCATCCGGCCGGGGTGCTCGATCAGCGACTCGACGCCGCCGAGCGACTCACCGAGCGTGAACACCTTGGCCCGGTTGCACACCTCGACCGCGGCCTCCTCGCCGCCCTCGACGCGGAAGGACACCATGCCGCCGAACGTCTTCATCTGCTTCGCGGCGACCTCGTGACCGGGGTGCTCGGGCAGGCCCGGGTAGAGCACGCTGGTCACGCGCGGGTGCCGGGTCAGCATGTCGGCGATCTTCGCGGCGTTCTCGCTGTGCCGGTCCATGCGCACCGCGAGGGTCTTGGTGCCGCGCAGCACCAGCCAGGAGTCGAAGGGGCCGGCGACGGCCCCCATCGCGTTCTGGTGGTAGGCCAGCTCCTCGCCGAGGCCCTGGTCGGAGACGATCAGCGCGCCGCCGACCACGTCCGAGTGGCCGCCCATGTACTTGGTCAGGGAGTGGACGACGACGTCCGCGCCCAGCGACAGCGGCTGCTGGAGGTAGGGCGTGGCGAAGGTGTTGTCGACCACGAGCTTCGCGCCCGCGTCGTGCGCGACGGAGGCGACGGCGGCGATGTCGGTGATGCCGAGCAGCGGGTTGGAGGGGGTCTCCACCCAGACGGCCTTGGTCTTCGGGGTGATCGCGGCCCGTACGGCGGCCGGGTCGCTGGTGTCGGCGACGGACCACTCCACGCCCCAGCGGGTGACCACCTTGGCGAAGAGGCGGAAGGTGCCGCCGTAGGCGTCGTTCGGGATCACCACGTGGTCGCCGGGGCTGAGCAGCGTGCGCAGCAGGGTGTCCTCGGCCGCCAGGCCGGACGCGAAGGCGAGACCGCGACGGCCGCCCTCCAGCGCGGCGAGGTTCTCCTCCAGGGCGGTGCGGGTGGGGTTGGCGCTGCGGCTGTACTCGTAGCCGCCGCGCAGCCCGCCGACGCCGTCCTGCTTGTAGGTCGAGACCTGGTAGATCGGCGGGACGACCGCGCCGGTGAGGGGATCCGCGGTGTTGCCCGCGTGGATCGCGAGGGTCTCGAAGTGCTGACTGATGTGCCTGTCGCTCATGTGCACCGAGCGTAGTGCGCCCGGCCGGATGCTGACGCCCGCCGGGCACGGGGCAGGGACCGGAGTTTTCCACAGCCTGGCGGCGGGGTTGGCCAATTGTCGGCGGCGTCTGGTTCGCTTGAGGCATGTCGATTCTCTGGCTGCTCATGGCCCTGCTCATGCTGAGCTTCGTGCTGCTGTCGGTCATGCGGCGCAGGCGCGGCGTGATCGAGCAGGTTCCCCCGGGACACCCGGACGCCGCCGACCCGGCGGCCTACGGCTTCGTGCGCCAGGAGGAGCTGGACCTGCGCATGCCCGGCCCGGACCAGGACCTGCTGGACGTCCTGGAACTGGTGCAGCGCACGCAGGACTATCGCGCGGCCTCCCAGCTGCTGGCCGGCACCGAGACCGAGGGTGAGCTGCGCTGGCAGCGCGTCCAGGCCTTCGCGGGCGCGGCCGCGCTGGAGCTGCAGCAGCGGCCCGGCGGGGTGCATGAGACGCCGGGTGGCCAGTGGCTGCGGGTGTGGCGGGCCGAGCAGCCCAAGGACGCGGGCTGCGCCGCCGTCTACGCGGAGTTCCTGGTGCAGCAGGCCTGGCGGACCTCGACGCCGGGCACGGACGACTTCCGGATCATCATGGAGGAGGCCCGGGACGCGTGCGCGCAGGCGGCCCTGCTGGCCCCCGGGGACCCGGTGCCGTACATCGTCGAGCTGTCCATCGCACGCGGACTCGCCTATCCGCAGGCCGAGTTCGACCAGCTGTGGCTGAAGATCCTCGACCGCGCCCCGAACCATATGGGCGCGCATCTGGCGGCGCTGCACTACTGGTGCGAGAAGTGGCACGGCTCGCGCGAGCAGGCCTACTCCTTCGCCGAGGCCGCCGCGGCCCGCGCACCGCAGGGCTCGCTGCTCGCCGCGCTGCCCCTGTTCGCGGTCTTCGAGCACCTCCCCGAGGTGAACCTGGTGGCGGGCTTCTACCAGAGCGAGGTCGTCACCAAGGCGATGCACGGCGCCCTGCACGCAGTGCACTCGGCCCGCCCCGACGACCCGATGCTCGCGCACGTCCGCCATCTGCTGATCTTCTTCCTGGTCCGCGCCGAGCGCTGGCAGGAGGCCATGCACCAGCTGATACACGTCGACGGGCACATCGGCGCGCTGCCCTGGACGCTGTCCGCCGACCCGGCCGCCGAGTTCGCCCTCTACCGCGCCCTGGCGGTGGCCGGATACGAGGCCAACGGCGGCAGCCCGGCCACCCTGCCCGGCTAAACCGCCGGCTCCGTATCCGCATTGCCCCTCCTGACCTGCGGTAGGGCATACTCCGGCTTCCCCCACACCACGCACGCACCACCCGCACGCACCACACACGCCGACAGGCGTCCGCGTCGGTCCCGTGCTGCACCATGTCCTGTTTCTGAGGCCCCTCCTGCACGGTCCGGAACGCGGTGGCACGGTCGGTGACACAGACGGCGGCGCAGGCCTGACGAGACCGGACCGACCGGAATTCGCCCACCCTGCCGGACGTTCTACGGGCGGCCGGCCCCATGAGGCCGGCGCCCTCTCCACACCGACAGGGAGACCGCATGCTCTTCGGCCGCACTCCTCGGCTGCCCACGCCCGAGCAGGCACTCAAGGGCCGCCCGTCACTCGCGTACGAGGTGCCCGAGCGGCACACCGTCCTCGGTACTCCCCTCCTCGGTCCCTACCCCGAGGGCCTGCAGGTCGCCGACTTCGGCCTGGGCTGCTTCTGGGGTGCCGAGCGCAGGTTCTGGCAGCTCCCGGCGGGCGTGTACACCACGCTGGTCGGCTACCAGGGCGGCCACACGGAGAACCCCACCTACGAGGAGGTCTGCTCGGGCCTGACCGGCCACACGGAGGTGGTACGTGTGGTCTACGACCCCACGCTGATCACCTACGACCGCCTCCTGAAGACCTTCTGGGAGTCCCACGACCCCACCCAGGGCTTCCGCCAGGGCAAGGACGTCGGCACGCAGTACCGCTCGGCGATCTACACCCACACCCCGGCCCAGACCACCACCGCCGAGGCCTCCCGCACCGCGTACCAGAAGCTCCTGACCTCCTCCGGCCACGGCACCATCACCACAGAGATCCTCCCTGCCACCGGCCGCCCCTTCTACCCGGCCGAGGCGTACCACCAGCAATACCTGGACAAGAACCCGGCGGGCTACTGCGGGCTCGGCGGGACGGGGGTCAAGCTAAGTACCCCGTTCGAGACGAACTGGGGCGCGTCGTGCCCGACGGGCATCGCGTCGGCGCCGGAGGTTTCGGAGAAGTAGCCGAACCAGCTTGCGTCCGGCTCGACTGGCCATGGCACTCCTGCCGAAGCTCCGGGCCGAGAGGAACGTGAGAGTCGCGGACGGAGACCACGGGGAGGAACATCGGAGGCACGGAGGCAAGGTGGTGGCTATGGGGACATCGTCGATGCATTTCAGCGAGAGTCCTGAGGATCCATTCGCCCTCGGGCGTGGGGCCTCGGCTGTGCTTGACGATCAAGGCACCGTGGTCGGCTGGAGCCCACGCGCACAGGAGTTGCTGGGCTATCCGGCCGAGGAAGTGATCGGACGGGCGTGGCAGGACCTCCTCGTCGACGCCCGTGACCTGCCGGTCGCGCGCTCCGTGGTCGTAGACGCCTTGAAGGCAGGGGGCTGGTTCGGCGTCCTGCCCGTCCGGCACCGCGACGGGCGCCGTATGGAGATGGGATTCCGTGCCCGCGCGATCAACCGGGAGGGGGGCAGTCAGGAGTGGCTCCTGGTCGGTGCTCCTGCCGCGGAGGTCATCGCCTGGCGGCGGGACCGCGCGCTGCTGGACGGCCTGTACCACCGGTCCCCGATCGGTCTGGTCATCCACGGCCCGGACAGGAGAGTGATCCGGGTCAACCGTGCGGTCGAGAAGGCGAGCGGCGTCCCGGCCTCCGCGCCGGTGGGCCGCCACCCCCGCGAATTCATGGTCGACGAGGACGCCGGTCCGGCAGAGGAACGGGTGCGGCATGTTCTGGAGACCGGCGAGCCGTTGATCTTCACAGAGCAGTCCGCTCGGGCACGCCACAATCCAGGTCGGGAACGGATCGTGTCCGTCTCGGCGTTCCGGATGGAGGACCCCTCGGGCCGGGTTCTCGGCGTGGCCGAGACGATCGAGGACGTGACCGACCGCCACCGGGCGCAACGCAGGCTCGCCCTGCTGAACGAGGCGAGCGCCCGGATCGGAACCTCGCTGGACGTGACTCAGACTGCTCGGGAACTGGCCGAGGTGGCCGTCCACGGCCTGGCCGACTACTGCTCGGTGGACCTCCTCAAGCCCGTGACACTTGGTGACGAACCAGTTCCCGGTACGGCAGGTCCACTGCTCCGGGCCGCACTCTCACCACCGGAACAACGCGTCCCGTTCCAGGAAGGCGACGTGGTTCCGCTGCTTCCGGAATCTCCGCAGGCGCGGTGCCTGGCCGAGCGTCGCCCGATTCTCGAAGGGCTGCTGTCCCTCCGCCCCGAGTGGTACGCCATGGACCGGCGGCGGGTCGAGATCGCCTTGGGGCTCGGCGTTCATTCGCTGATCGCGGTGCCCCTGGTTGCGCGCGGCCTCGTACTGGGCCTGGTGAGCCTGTGGCGGTCGCGCAATTCGCAGCCTTTCGAGGATGATGATGCTGCGGTGGCCCAGGAGCTTTCCTCGCGTGCGGCCGTCTGCATCGACAACGCGCGCCGCTTCACCCAGCAGCAGAGCGCCGCTCTGACTCTTCAGCGCAGTCTGCTGCCGAGCACGGCGTCCGACCTGCCGGCCGTGGAGGTGGCTTGCCAGTACCTCCCGGCCAGCGGTGAACCGGGCATCGGCGGTGACTGGTTCGACGTGATCCCGTTGTCAGGGGCCCGGGTCGCCCTCGTTGTCGGAGACGTGGTCGGCCACGGGATCCACGCGGCGGCCTCGATGGGCCGTCTACGCGCCGCCGCGCGCACCCTGGCCAGCCTCGACCTGGAACCGGACGAGGTGGTGGCGCGGCTGGACGATCTGGTCAGTCTGCTGGCCACCGAGCTGGAGGCGAACGCTGATGGCAACCAGTCGGCGATTGAGCAGACGCTCGGGGCCACCTGCCTCTACGCGGTCTACGATCCGGTCTCCCAGCACTGTTCCCTGGCACGCGCCGGCCACCCGGCGCCGATGGTGTCCACCCCGGACGGCGAAGTGACCGTGCTCGATCTGCCCGCGGGGCCACCACTGGGCCTGGGCGGACTGCCTTTCGAAACGTACGATCTCGACCTCCCCGAGGGCAGCTTGCTCACGCTCTACACCAACGGCCTCCTGGAGGCACGCAACGGCGACATAGACGCCGCGCTGGAAGACCTGCGCACATGTCTCGCCCACGCCACCGAACCTCTGGACCACACCTGCCACGCCGTGGTCGAAGCGCTGCTGCCCAAGGACCACCTCCCCACCGACGACATCGCGCTGCTCATCGGCCGCACCCGGGTGCTGCGGCCACAGGATGTCGCCTCATGGCAGCTTCCCCTGGAGGCGACCGCCGCCGCCCGTGCCAGAGAGCTGACCACGTCGAAACTGACCGAATGGGGGCTGGCCGAACTGGTCTTCACCACCGAGCTGGTCGCCAGCGAGCTCGTCACCAACACCTACCGGTACGCAGCCGGTCCCGTCACCCTGCGCCTCATCCGTACGCACTGCCTGATCTGCGAAGTGTCCGACACCAGCCACACATCCCCCCACCTCCGGCGGGCCCTCAGCACGGACGAGGGCGGACGCGGGCTCTTCCTGGTCGCGCAGCTCACAGAGCGGTGGGGTACCCGCTACACCCACGACGGCAAGACCGTCTGGACGGAGCAGCTTCTGCCGCCCGCATGACTGGTGGAGTCCCCGTCCTCGGGCTCACCGGAGCGCGTCTGGTCGAAAATCAGTGGCCGCCTGTACCGGCTGACTCCACGCTGTACGCCATGGCACAACCGCAACGCGAGATCCGTGCGGCCCACACGGACTCCACGATCACCGTCTACCAGGCGTACGCCCCGGAAATCGGCCTGCCCGCCGTCCAGGAGGGCCGTTTCCCCGCCGCGTGGAAACGCGACAGGATGACGTGGATCAAGCCGTCGTTTCTATGGATGATGTACCGATGCGGCTGGGGCGCCAAGGAGGGGCAGGAGACCGTTCTCGCGGTCGAGATCAGCCGTGCCGGCTTCGAGTGGGCGCTGCGACACGCCTGTCTGTCGAGCTACACCCGCGAGATCCATCCCGACCGCGCCACCTGGCAGCGTCAGTTGAAGCGCGCGCCCGCGCGCGTGCAGTGGGACCCCGAGCGGGATCTGAACCTGCAACCCCTGCCGTACCGGTCCCTGCAACTCGGCCTCTGCGGTGAGGCCGCACGACGCTATGCGGACGAGTGGACAGTCGCCATCCGCGACGTGACCCCACTCGCCCACGAGATCCACGCACTGGTCAACAGCGGCGATCTGGACTCCGCCGCCCAGCTGCTGCCCCAAGAACGCCCCTATCCCGTGGAAGACGAACTTCTTGCCCACCTACGCGGATGACGGGCCGGTCCACCCGACAGCCGGCTCCGACCCATCGGTCACATGGCAGCACAGGCTCGGCGGGACCGGCGTGTCCTGTCCGATCGGTGTCGCGAACTTCGCCGAAGAGTGAGTGACTCGCTTCCGGGAGATCAGGCGGTACGGCTTGATTTCCCGGATCTGCCGGCGGACAGGGATTGGCCCGCCGAGACGGCCGCAAGCTGGGCGTCCACGGCAACGACGCCGTCGACGCCCTGGCACAGGCCCACGACCACCGCGACGAGACGCGGTTCCGGGACGTGACCCCGCAGGGTGACGGCGCCGTCCCGGACCTCGACGGCGACGGTGCCCTTTTCCAGACCGAGGATGCGCCCCAGGACGTCCCGCTCGACCTCGCCGCGGATCTCGGCGTCGGAGCGGATGAAGACGTCCAGGAGGTCGCTGCGACTGACGATGCCGGTCAGGAGCCCGTGGTCGCCGACCACCGGCAACTGCTTGACGTGCCGCCTGCGGAGTTCCCGCGCGGCCCGGGGGATCGTCCAGTCAGCACGGGCCGTGAAGACGGGGCTGCTCATGAGCGCGCCCGCGGTCCGGGCCCGAGCCTTGCCCCATGCGTGCTCGTCATTCCCGTCCCGGCCCTGCGGGTCGGGCATGCCGGTCTCGTGCCGCAGCACGTCGGACGCGGACACGACGCCGATGGGAGCGCCCTCGTCGTCGATGACCGGGGCCGCGGCAATGTCGTTGGCGTCCAGCAAGGCGGCGATCTCGTGGAACGGTGTGTCGGGGCGGAGGGTGATGACCTCCTCGGTCATCACGTCACTGACCGTGCGGCGCTGCAGCATGGCATCGGCCTCCTCCACATCGCGAAGGGGCGGAGCCCCGGCCTCCCCGGCCGCTCGTCCACACCCGTCTCCCTACCCATGACAACACCGCGCCGCTCCGGCGACCAGTGACGTTCGGCCTGGCGGGGTGGGCCGACTGTCCCACGGCGGCGGCCGGCGGGCCGCTCTTCTGAAGATCGGCTTCGAGTCATGGCGCCATCGAAGTCGTCCCGCGCCTGAACAGGCCGGCCAGTCAGGCCCGCGGTACACCTGTTCACGACACCTGTTCACGAGCGGTCTTCCACTCCGAGTGGCCACCCTTCGGCCGGCGTCACACGCGGTGCCGCTCGCCGCGAAAGGTGGCCACTCGCGGTTCTACCGGCCGGGAAGAGGCCTCGGCCGGGCCAAGTTCAGGAGACCGCGGACGTCAGGTACGTCACGTAGACCCCTCCCTCGCAGTCGGGCATCTTCCGCAGCGTCCAGCGGCCTCGGACGGTCGCGGAGGAGAAGTTCGACTCGGCGTCGTCCTTCTCCACCTCACCGTCCTTCGCAGTGAATCCGGCCTTGGGGAGCTGCTTGTGCAGAAAGGCCAGGGTGGCGTCGAAGCCGCCCCGTACGACCGTGGCGACGATCAGCCGGCCGCCGGTGCGGTGCTCCACCGAGGTCACGACCGCGCCCTCGGGCACCGGCAGATCCGCCGGGAAGTCCTTGGGAAGCGGCAGTGAGGCGGCGGTGGGGCAGCCGCCGGGCGCGGAGGCGGCGGCGTACGGTGTCGCGCGCAGGGGCCCGGCGTTCCTGGTGGCGGGCGAGCATCCGGTGATGGCCGCCAGACCGAGGACGGCGCCGATCAGCACGGCAGCCGGGGCGAACGGATTCACCTAACGGCCTCCCTTGGTCTTCCTGTGCTTGCCGGCGACCACTGCGTCGTACGCGCCGTACAGCGTGTTGCCCGAGGACTGGCGGGCGATGGAAGCCAGTGCGTCGTAGTTCTGCGCGCCGCCGGTGGCACATGTGCCGGTGCAGCCGTCCGCGTAGGCAGAGAGCACGCGGCCCTGGGCGTCGAGGGTGACGTCGATGAAGTCCAGGAGGTTGCGGTCCTCGCCGCAGGTGGTGCCGCCCGTGCAGATGGACCCCTTCTGTACCGGGTCGGCGGGGGTGGCGTCGACGGTGACCCAGGACTGGCCGCCGTCGTAGGTGGTGGCCACGTACAGGTGCCAGACGCCCTTGAAGGTGGCCGTGTCCTGGTAGTTGCCCCCGGTGGTGGTGCCCAGGAAGGTGAAGGCGGCGCGGTCGTCGTCGCCCGCGGTCACGGCGGGGAAGACGATGTTCTTGATGCCGAGGGACGCGCCCACGTTCTGGTCGTACAGCCACGTCCTGCCCTTGTCGTGGCTGACGGCGATTCGCGCGGTGCCGTCGCTGTTCTGGTAGCCCATGTAGACGGTCCCGCCGGCCCCGATGCCCACGCTCGGGTCGGAGTCACCAGGGGTACTGGACGGGTTCTTGCGGACGGTCCACGTGAGCCCGTTGTCCTCGGAGACGGCCACGGCCTGGTTGCCGCCGCAGCCCTTGTTGGGCACGTACACCGTGCCGTCCGGGGCGACCTTCACATGCCCGTGCAGGCCGCCGCAGTCCAGCAGCGAGTACATCGGAACGGCGGGCCCGTACGTCAGACCGCCGTCCCGGCTGACCGCGCAGGAGGCATCGGCGATGTCCTGGGAGCAGTAGTAGACGGCGTTGGGGTACGCCGTGACGGCGCCCGGCGCGCCCGTGGCGAAGGGGCCGCCACCGATGGTCTGGTGGTCCACACCGGAGTTGATGCCCGAGCCGCCTGTCGGCGTCCACGTCTGGCCGTCGTCGTCGGTGTAGCAGGTCAGAGCGGTCTTGCCGGCGAGCTGCGACTCGAAGGTGCGGTGGGTCGCCGGGTCGGTGAACAGGATCGGGTCGAGGCTGGTGGTGCTGCCCTGGGGACAGCCGTTGGCCGCGTCGGCGCTCTTGTCCTGCCAGGTGGCGGCGCCGGCGCCGTCGTAGGTGACCTTCAGCGTCGAGGTGTACGCCTGGAACATCGCGGCACCGGTCGCGCGGTCGACGCCGATCGAGGGTTCGCCGGCGTTGTGCGCGTCCTTGATGCTGTCGGGCGCCGAGGAGTTCGCGTACGTCGGCGGGGTCGCCGTACTCGGCGGCGGAGCGGCCGGGGCGGCGACCAGGCTCGCGGTGCCGGTGAAGCTGTCGCCGAGCGGGGCGTACGGCACCACGCGCACGGTGTACGACGCCGTCACCGCCGGAAGCAGCACGGTCTCCGGGTCGCTGGAAGAGGCGGAGGCGGCCACCTCGCGGCCGTCCGCGTCGAGGACGTACAGGTCGAAGTCGGCGGCGGGGTCCGGCCACTTGACGTCGACGCGCAGGCTGTGACCGGCGTCGTAGCCCACGGGCACTGACACCTTCAGGGTGTAGTCGTCGCAGGGTTGCCCATTCCCGCAGCTCACCGTCCCGGCAGTGCCGGAGACGTTCGGGACGGCGAAGGGACCGGCGCTCCACGTGGTCGTGGGCGCAGTGTCGCTGACCGATCCGGAGGGCGGGGTGGCGGCGTCGGCGGACACACTCGGCAGGGTTCCGGCGATGAGTGCCAGCAACACGACGGCGAGACGCCCCCGCGACCGCGGGTGGCGGTGAAGACGGAGTGTCGAGAGGAAAGCCACAGGTACCTCGTAGGTGCGCGAGTCGGACCAAGGGTGGTGGTGCGTAGCGGTACGGGTGGTGCCTTCGTCTGCTCTACGAGGAGGCAGGCGGCGTCCGTCGCGAGAAACCGAACTCTTTTCGAAGCGGGCCGGACGGTGCACACGGGGGTGTACCAGCGAGGACTGCCCGCCCGCGTGCAGTGGGACCCCGAGCGGGATCTGCACCTGCAATCCCTGCCGTACGAAAGCAGGCCGTTTAATTCCGGCGACGGGGGCGGGCCCTCCCCCGTACATTCACCGTTCGCGAGGTCACGGAAGCCACGCAAGGTGCAGAGCGAGGGGGAGGAAACCGGTGAGCACGTTTCTGATCGGTGGTGGGTGGGACACCGCCGAGGTGTACGAGCCGTTCGTCCGTGCGGTCGGCGCAGGCCGGCGTATCGGGTGTCTGATCGTCGACGAGGGCGACGGGGCGGCGCAGTTCGAGCGGTATGCCGAGGTGCTGCGGAAGGCGGGAGCGGGCGCGCCCGTGCCGTTGCTCGTGCCGCTCGGCGGCCGGTTCGAGCCGGAGGCGGCGCTGGAGGGGGTCGACGGGCTGCTGGTGTGCGGTGGGCTGACGCCCGCGTACCAGGAGGCGCTCGGGGACTGCCTGGAACGGCTGCCGGCGCTGCTCGCCGGGCGCGGGATGCCGTACGCCGGGTTCTCCGCCGGTGCCGCGGTCGCCGCCCGGCGGGCCGTGGTCGGCGGGTGGCTGGCGGACGGGGTGCCGGTGTGCCCGGAGGAGACCGGGGAGGACCTGGCGGAGGTCGAGGTGCGGGCGGGGCTCGGGCTGGTGCCGTTCGCGGTGGACGTCCACGCCGCGCGGTGGGGGACGCTCCCGCGGCTGATCGCGCTGGTCGGGCGGGGTGCGGTGCCGTACGGGGTCGCCGTGGACGAGAGCACACTGCTCCACGTGGCGGATGGCGAGGTCCGGGTGGCGGGGCTGGGGCGCGCCCATGTCGTACGGCCGGGCGGGGACGGCGGGGTGCTCGTGCGGGCCTACCGCGCGGGGGAAGGGTTCTCGATCGCCTAGGGCCCGGCCGAAGACGCCCGCCCGGAAGGGGCGGGCGCGGGGCGGGCGCGGGGCTGTGTCGACATGCGGCTCCGCCGCGTGGGCGCGAGGAACCACGACGACCCCGCGCCCGACGACGGGCAGCCGCCCCGGACAGCCGACCCGACGACGCGCAGCCGCCCCGACGACGGGCAGCCGCCCCGACGACAGGCAGCCGCCCCGACGACAGGCAGCCAACCCGACGACCCGACCCGACGACAGGCAGCCGGGCCAGCACCGACCCCGGCCCCCGGCGACGAAGCTCCCCGAGCGGGCCGCCCGTCAGATGGTCGCCATGTCGATCACGAAGCGGTAGCGGACGTCGCTCGACAGCACCCGCTCGTACGCCTCGTTGACCTGCTCCGCGCTGATCAGCTCGATCTCCGCGCCGATGCGGTGCTCGGCGCAGAAGTCCAGCATCTCCTGGGTCTCGGCGATGCCGCCGATCATCGACCCCGCGAGGGTCTTGCGGCCGCCGATCACCGAGAACAGGTTCAGGGCGATGGGCTCCTCGGGCGCGCCCACGTTGACCAGCGCGCCGTCCACCTTCAGCAGCGACAGCAGCGCGCCGAAGTCCATCGGTGCCGAGACGGTGGAGACGATCAGGTCGAAGGTGCCGGCCAGCTCCTCGAAGGTCTTCGGGTCGCTGGTGGCGTGGTAATGGTCGGCGCCCAGCTTCAGGCCGTCGTCCTTCTTGCGCAGGGACTGCGACAGGACGGTCACCTCGGCGCCCATCGCGTGCGCGATCTTGACGGCCATGTGGCCCAGACCGCCGAGGCCGACCACGGCGACCTTCTTGCCGGGGCCCGCGTTCCAGTGCCTGAGCGGCGAGTAGGTGGTGATGCCGGCGCAGAGCAGCGGGGCCGCCACGTCCAGCGACAGGCCGTCGGGGATGCGCACGACGTAGTTCTCGTCGACGACGATCTTCTCGGAATAGCCGCCGTAGGTGGGCTCGCCGTCCCTGCCGACGGCGTTGTACGTGCCGACCATGCCCTTGAGGCAGAACTGCTCCAGACCCTTCAGACAGTTCTCGCACTCACGGCAGGAGTCGACCATGCAGCCGACGCCCACCCGGTCGCCGACGGCGAACTTCGTCACACCGGGGCCGACTTCGGAGACCACACCCGCGATCTCATGGCCGGGGACCATCGGGAAGATGGCCTCGCCCCAGCCCTCGCGAGCCTGGTGGATGTCGGAGTGGCAGATACCGGCGAACTTGATGTCGATCAGGACGTCGAACTCGCCGACCGCGCGCCGCTCGATGGTGGTCCGCTCCAGCGGAGCCTTCGCGGCGGGGGCGGCGTACGCAGCAACAGTGCTCATGCCGGGGTTCTCCTAGCAGATGTTCCGTGCCCGGTCGCCTTCCGACCGGATACGGCCCCCAGCCTGCCGCGATCCCGGCCGGCCACCCAGACCACGCCTTTGCGTACGACCGCTGTGCCTACCACTGGCGGGGTCAGGCTCCGGCACGTACGACCAGGAATACTGGACGTATGGAACAGAGGAACTCAGCACCGCAAGCCGCAGCAGCCGCCGGGCGGCCGCTGGACCGGCGTGCCGAGCTGAGCGAGTTCCTGCGCAGCCGGCGGGCCCGGCTCAAGCCCGAGGACGTGGGGCTGCCGGACTTCGGACGGCACCGGCGGGTGCCGGGGCTGCGCCGCGAGGAGCTGGCGCAGCTGGCCGGGGTGTCGGTGGCGTACTACACCCGGCTGGAACAGGGCAACGGGCGGAACGTCTCGGCGGAGGTCCTGGACTCGATCGCCCGGGCGCTCAGGCTGTCGGACGCCGAGCACGCGCATCTGACGCATCTGGCCAAGCCGAAGTCGCACAAGAAGAAGCCGGCGGCACGGCAGCAGCAGGTCCGGGGCGCGCTGCGGCAGCTGCTGGACACGATGGACGGCGTACCGGCGTACGTCGTCGGGCGCCGCTCGGAGATCCTCGCCTGGAACCGGATGGCGGCGGCGGTCTTCGGCGACTGGGCGGAGCTGCCGGCGGGCGAGCGCAACTGGGCGCGTCTGGTGTTCCTGCGCCCGGACTACCGTGAGCTGTTCATCGACTGGGAGCAGAAGGCGATCGACATCGTCTGCGCCCTGCGCATGGACGCGGGCTGCCACCCGGACGACCCGAAGCTGTCGGCACTCGTCGGCGAACTGTCCGTCAAGAGCGAGGAGTTCCGGCGGTTGTGGGCGACGCATGACGTCAAGGAGAAGAGCCATGGCGTGAAGCGTCTGCACCACCCGCTGGTCGGCGATCTCTCCTTGAACTTCGAGTCCTTCCGGCTGCCGGACGACTCGGAGCAGTCGCTGATCACCTATCACGCCGAGCCGGGCTCCCCGTCCGCCGACTCCCTGCGCCTCCTGGCCAGCTGGGGCACGGACGCGACCCGCGCGGTGCCGTCGGCG
Source organism: Streptomyces sp. NPDC030820 (assembly GCF_055572075.1). NCBI lineage: Bacteria > Bacillati > Actinomycetota > Actinomycetes > Kitasatosporales > Streptomycetaceae > Streptomyces > Streptomyces sp. NPDC030820. Next base: position 397,160 of record NZ_JBVIEB010000002.1, on the reverse strand, counting down.
TAGGGCCTTCGTAGACACGTTCGTAACGACACATTCGTACGACGAAGGGGCACCCGGAGCCTGTGCTCCGGGTGCCCCTCGCTCATTCAGCGGGCGCTACGGCTCACTTGCCGAAGTACGCGTCGTAGACCGTGATCTCCGACGTGTTGCCCTGCTTGTCGGTGATCTCGGAGCGGAAGGAGATGGACTTGCCCTTCGCCGGGTTCTTCACGGTGATCCTGCCGCCGCGGACGTCGACCTTCGCGAAGGTCTTGCCGTCGTAGGAGACGTACACCGCGAGGGACTTCAGGTTGCCGCCCGCGGCCGAGCCCTCGACGCTGACCGGGAAGGTGACCGTCTTGCCGGCGGTGACCCGGCTGTCCAGGCCGGTCGTGGCGCCGTAGTGCAGCACGGAGGCCGGGAGCTGGACGGCGGTGCCGGACACCTTCTTGGAGCGGAAGGTCCAGGTCGCGTCGATCCGCGAGGAGGCCTGGGCGACCTTCGCCGAGCGTTTGACCGAGGTGGTCAGCCGGTACGCGGCGTCACCGGCCGGGACCTTGAAGGTCGTGTCGCCGAACAGCGGGTCCTCGTTGGAGCCGACCTTGGTGCCGTCGCGGTACAGGGTGGTGTTCACCGAGGTGAACTCCGAGTACCCGGCATGCCTGCCGGAGTCGGCGAACAGCGGCAGCGAACCGTAGATCTCGTTGCCGTTGCGGAACAGGCCGAGGTCCTTGTCGACGTGCGGGCCGAAGACGGCGGTGTTGACCGTCCGTGTGTAGCTGTGGCCGGCCTTGAAGGAGGACTGGCCGAGCGTGTAGCCGGCGTCCTGGACCGGGAAGCCGTCCTGGTCGCGCCCGGCGTACTGGCTGAAGTCCAGGTCCCACAGGACCCCGCCGCCCGCGGACAGGTGCAGGGTGCGGGTGCCGGGCAGCTTCTGCGGGATGTCGATGGAGGAGGCGCTGGAGCTGCCGGGCAGCCAGCCGACGGCGCTGATCGAACCGGTCTTGCCGCTCGCCGCGGCACCGAGCCGGGCCTTGACGGTGGCCAGCTCACGCGCCTTCCAGTGCTTGGTGTAGCCGGTGGCGAGCTGCTTGACCGGGCCGCCGGATGTGACGTCGTACTCCTCGCCCGTGCCCTTGCTCCAGTGGCCGTCCCACTGCTGGAACAGCTGGCCGGCGGGCAGCTGCGGGCCCAGGTGGGCGGTGTGGAAGTTCTTGTACGAGTCCAGGAACCAGCCGTAGCCGTACTCGCCGTCGCCGAGCGTCAGGGAGTACCCCGGCGCGGCGAACTGTGGCTTCGCGCCCGCGGCCGGGACGGTGACGTCCACCGGCTTGGCTCTGCGCGCGTCGATCGTGACGGTCTGCTTCTTGGAGACGGTCAGCTTCGGCTCGGCGATCCAGTCGGTGCCCTTGGTGCCGTCCTTGTCCACGAAGACGGCGGAGTTCAGGATGTACGTGCCCTTGGGCGCGCGCACCTTCACCGTGCCGGACTTGTCGTAAGGGCTCAGCTCCGTGCCGCTCGCCAGGCCGGCCACACCGCTGAGGTCGGCGCTGTAGAACTGGGCCGGCTTGCCGTCGCGGCCGATGACCTTGAGCGTGATGTCGTACGACTCCACCTCGCGCTCCACCGCGGCGGCCGTGCGGACCGTCTGGCCGGCGCCGGTCGCGGTCACGTACGCGGAGTAGGCGCCGTCGAGGGTGCCGCCCAGCTTGGTGTTGACGGTGAGGCCGACGGAGGCCTTGCCGTGCGCGGGGATCGTCAGCTTGGTCGCGGCGAGCTTGAAGAAGCCCGACGGGGCCGCGTGGCCCTTGGGGTCGAGGGCGGTGCTGCTCAGGCTGAGCGTGACGTCCTTGTCGCCGAGGTTGCGGTACGTCACCTTCTTGGTGACCGGCTTGTCGTCGGTGTGCGGCCACTGCTGCATTCCGAAGCTCACCGACACGGGGTCGGCGATCACGGACTGCCCGATGGCCCTGTCCACCGCGATACGGCCGGAACCCTGCTGGTAGGGCGTGTAGTTGCCGCCCTTGGCGGAGCCGGTCAGCGCGCCCTTCAGCTCGGCGTAGCCCCAGTCGGGGTGCTCCTGCTTCAGGATCGCGGCGGCGCCCGCGACGTGCGGGGTGGCCATGGAGGTGCCGGAGATGGTCAGGTAGCCCTCGGGCTTCTCGCCGACCTCCTGGTCGATGACGCTGCCCTTGGCCGCGGCGGCGGTGATGTCCACGCCGGGCGCGGTGACGTCGGGCTTGATGGCGTAGTCGCCGAGGCGCGGGCCGGTGGAGGAGAAGTCGGCGAGCTTGTCCTTCTTGTCGACGGCGCCGACGGTGAGCGCGGCGTCCGCGCTGCCCGGCGAGCCGATCGAGTCGGGGCCGTCGTTGCCCGCGGCGATCGCGAACAGGATGCCCTTGGTGGCGGACAGCTTGTTGACCTCGGCCTCCAGCGGGTCGATGCCGGGGCTGTCGTACCCGCCGAGGCTGAGGTTGACGACGGAGGCGCCCTGCTGGGCCGCCCACTCCATGCCGGCGAGGATGCCGGAGTCGTCACCGGAGCCGGTGTCGTCCAGGACCTTGCCGTTGAGGATCCTGGCGTCCGGGGCGACTCCCTTGTACTTGCCGCCCGACTTGGCGCCGGTGCCCGCCACGATGGAGGCGACGTGGGTGCCGTGCCCGAAGTGGTCGGTGGCGTCGGCGGCGCCGGAGAAGTTCTTGGACGCGATCACCTGGTCCTTGAGGTCCGGGTGGCTGGTGTCCACACCGGTGTCCAGGACGGCGACCTTCACGCCCTTGCCGGTGTAACCGGCCTTCCATGCGACCGGGGCGCCGATCTGCGGCACGGACTTGTCGAGGGAGGCCTTGCGGACGCCGTCGAGCCAGACGTGTGCGATGCCGGAGGCGGTGGTGTCCCCGTGGGTGATGGCGTGCCACAGCTCGGCGGTGTCCTTGACCGGTGTCTGCACGGCGTCGGCGTTGAGGGCGCTCAGGCTCCGGCGCAGCTGGCCGGCGCCGCGAACGTCCGCCTTGGCGGCCGCGGCGGAGCCGGTGTAGCCGACGATGACCTTCAGGCCGTTCTTCTGGGCCCGGCGGGTGGCGGCCTTGTTCAGCTCGGTGACGTCGAACAGGCGCTGGTCCAGCTTGCCGGAGGCGACCAGGTGGGCCGCGTCGACCGGGACGACCAGCGTGTGGCCCGCGGTCCTGCGGACCTGGAAGGGTATGTGCTCGCGGCCCTTGGCCCGCTGGAGGCCGACGATCCGGCCCTTGGCGTCGAGGGCGACGCGGTCACCGGTGATGAGCGTGACATGGGTCTTCGCGGTGAGCGCGGAGGCGGCGGCCGGGGTTCGCTCGGCGGGCTTCGCCGATGCCGGGCTGGTCATACCCGCTGCGAGGGCGACGGCTGCGGCCGTGGCCACACTGGCCGCAGCAGCTCTTTTCACTTGTCTGCGCAAGTTCTCCCCCTGGAGATGGAGTACCGGGCGAATTCCCCGTTCACCCGGCCGGGGGTGGTCTCGTACGCAGAAGCGTCACCCCCCGGATGACGCAGTATGCCGGGGGGTGATCAGACGGCTCAATGGATGAGAGGACGGTAAGAAAGAGCGACGGGAAACTGTTACGCGGTGGCCGGGACACCGTTACAAAGCCGCGAAGTGCGCTGTCTGCAAGCTGAGTTACGGTCCGTCAGGCGCCCGCGTTCTCCTTCACCGTCATCTTGCCCTTGCGGATGGTGGCCAGCCGCGGGGCCTTCTTCGCGATCGCGGAGTCGTGGGTGACCACGATGAAGGTCAACCCGTGCTCCTTCCACAGGCGTTCGAGTACGTCCATGATCTCGTCCCGCATGCCCTCGTCGAGGTTGCCGGTGGGTTCGTCGGCGAGCAGCACCTTGGGCTTCTCCACCACGGCCCGGGCGATGGCGACGCGCTGCTGCTGTCCTCCGGACATTTCGCCGGGAAGGTGGGAGAGGCGTTCGCCGAGGCCGACGGACTTCAGTGCGTCGGCGGCGAGTTCGCGGCGTTCCTTGACCTTGATGCCGAGGGGGACGAGGGCCGTCTCCACGTTCTCCTGGGCGGTGAGGGTGGGGATGAGGTTGAAGGACTGGAAGACGAATCCGATGTTCTCGCTGCGGACACGTGTCAGCCGGGCCTCGCTGAGCTTGGCCAGGTCGGTGCCGTCCAGGACGACTTCGCCGGAGGTGGGGCGGTCGAGTCCGCCGAGCATCTGCAGGAGGGTGGATTTTCCGCCGCCGGTGGGGCCCTGGATGACGAGTCGGTCGCCGTCGGGGATGGTGAGGTCGACCCCGTCGAGGGCGTGGACGGTGTCCTTGCCGCGGGTGTAGCGCTTGGTGACGTTTCTGAGTTCGTACATGGTGGCTCCTGGGTGAGGTTCGGGGGTGCCTTCGGGGGCGCTTGCCCAGCCGGCTTCGGCTACTCGACCCGGCGCAGGGCATCCGCCGGACGGAGCCGCGATGCGCGCCAGCCGCCGAAGGCGCCCGCGATGAGGCCACCGGCCACCGCCAGGCCCACCGCCAGGGCGATCGTCGTGACGCTGACGGGGGCCGTGAGGGCGACCTCGAGGGACTTCGCCGCCTGGCGGCCGGGCCCGCCGAAGCCGCCGCCGGGCCCGCCGCCGAAGCCACCGCCACTGCCGCCGCCCAGCTGGGCCTGCAGGGTCGGGCTGATGGCCGTGACCGTGTACGCGCCCGCGAGGCCCAGGGCGCCGCCGACCAGGCCGCCCACGACGGCCTCGCCGACCACCTGCCGGGTCACCCGGACCGACTTCCAGCCCAGCGCCTTGAGCGTGCCGAACTCACGGACGCGGCGGGAGACCGCGGAGGAGGTCAGCAGGCCCGCGACCAGGAACGGAGAAGGCTGTGGCCCGGTCCATGAAGGGCCCGGAAACGCCGGTGCCGCCCTCGAGGGGCGGCACCGGGAAGCTGTGCGGCGGATCGTCGGACCGCGAACCGTCAGACGGCCGAACCGGCCTTCCACTGGGCCCAGTCCATGTTCCAGCCGTTGAGGCCGTTGTCCGGGGAGACCGTCTTGTCGCCGGTGTTCTGGACGACCACGACGTCACCGACCAGCGAGTGCTCGAAGAACCACGCGGCCGGGGTGCTCGGGTCGTTCGCGCCCTTCTTGTCCTGCAGGCCGACACAGCCGTGGCTGGTGTTGACGCTGCCGAAGACGGACGGCGCGCCCCAGTAGTTGCCGTGGATGAAGGTGCCCGAGGTGGTCAGGCGCATGGCGTGCGGCACGTCCTTGATGTCGTACTCGCCCTTGCCGTCGGAGTCCTTGAAGCCGACGGTCGCGCCGTTCATGCGGGTCTGCTTGAACTTCTCCGAGATCACCATCTGCCCCTCGTAGGTGGTGTGCTCGGGGGCGCCGGCGGAGATCGGGATGGTCTTGACGACCTTGCCGTCCTGCGTGACCTTCATCTGCTTGGTCTTCGCGTCGACGTAGGAGACCTGGTTGCGGCCGATGTGGAAGGTGACCGTCTTCTGCTGGACGCCGGTGATGCCGGGCGCGCCCTGGACGCCGTCGAGGGCGAGCTTCAGGGTGACGGTGGAGCCTTCCTTCCAGTACTGCTCCGGGCGGCAGTCCATGCGGTTGGCGTTGAACCAGTGGCAGGCGACCTCCTGGCCGCTGCTGGAGGTGACCGTGACGCCCTTCTGCACGGCCGCCTTGTTGGTGATCGCCTTGTCGAAGTTGATCGAGACCGGCATGCCGACACCGACCGTGGAGCCGTCCTCCGGGGTGAAGGTGCCTATGAAGCTGTTGGCCGGGGAGACGGTGGTGAAGGAGGCGTTCTCGTTGGCTATTCGGCCCTGGGCGTCCTTGGCCGCCGCGGCGACCTTGTAGGTGGTGGAGCGCTGCAGCTGGACGGTGGGCTTCCAGCTCTTCCTGTCGGCGGAGAGCTGACCGGCGACGGCCTTGCCGTCCTGGGTGGTCATCGTGACGCCGGTGAGCGTGCCCTTGCTGACCGTGACGGCGGCGGAGTTGTTGATCGACGCGTTGTCGGAGCCGTCCTTCGGCGTGATCGTGATCTGGGCCTGCGAGGACTTCTTCGCCGCCGCCGCGTCGGCCTGGGCCTGCGAGGATTCACCCTGGTCGGACGCCTTGGCGTTGCCGCCGCCGGAACAGCCCGTGAGGGCCAGGACACCACCGAGCAGTGCGGACGCGGCCATCAGGCCCTTGCGCCGCTTGCTGTCCGTCATCACACGCTTCTCCATCGTTGCCGATTCGCCGAAAACCCCGAGAGCCCCCGCAAGAACCCTCAACGCTACGGCCGTGCCGTCCCGTTCCACATCCGTTGGATCTGTGGGGCACACCACGTCCGCGGTGCGCGGGTGGTGCCGTCGGTACGGGAGTCGGTCCGTGCGTCCCCCTGGGACGACGAAACCCCGGACGGCGGTTGCCGTCCGGGGTCAGGAGTGCCCCATGACGCTCAGCCGATGCCGTCCTCTTCTTCGTCGCCCTCCTCATCATCCTCGTCCAGCTCCCAGTCAGGCGAGTCCGGGTCGTAGTCGATGCGCTCACTCGACCAGGACGCCTGCTGGAGCTCCACCCCGGGCACCTCGCTGACCAGGTCGAACGGATCCACGAGATACGCCAGGGCCTCCGCGGTGTCTTCCGTCACAGCGGCCTCGGCCTGGCCCCGCTCCGCCGTCGGCAACTCCGGATCGGCGGCGAGCCGGCGCAGCGCGGCCTTGGTGACCGCGTCCTCGTCCTGCACCTCGAGGACCAGCTCCACTCGAAGCCGTACAAAACGTGATGTGTCTTCAGCGTTCATGGCGGGAGCGTACGACTGAAACCTCCCGTGACTTTCCTGTGACCCGCGACTTTCACTAACATCGCTCCCCACGGCCAATTCGCCAGCGTCACAAGGGGATCGATATTCCGTGTCATCCGCTCGCCGTCCGCTGCTGACCGCCACCGCCGCGGGCACCCTGTTGTGCGCGCTGTGGTTCGTCCCGTCCGCGCACGCGTCGCAGGACTCCCCGGGCAGAGCGAGCACGGAAACCTCCACCACACACCTGACCCAGCAGGCCAGGGCGGTGTCGCAGGCGACCGCCGAGACCGCGCGGGAGGCGGCGGACGACACCCAACTCGCCGACACCGGAAGCATCGACACCACGCCGTACGTCGTCGGCGGCACCCTCTTCCTCGGCGTGGGCGCCGGCTTCGTGGTGTATTCGGTGCGCCGCGAACGCATGGGCTTTTAATTTCCCTTGACGAATCCTTGACTGGCCGCACATGGTTCGGCCATGAAGAGATCATCGGGCGTACGGCTGTGCGCCGCCGCAGCTGTGGGCGCGCTGTCGTTCGCCCTTGTCACGGGCTGTTCCGGCGGGGATTCGGGCGGAGACGCGAAGGGCTCCGGCAGGCCCGCGAAGGCGCTGGGCGCCGCGGAGTTGAAGAAGCTGATCATCGCCGGGGGCGAGGTGCCGGGCTTCAAGGTGGAGGCGGTCAAGGGGGGCCTCCCGTCCAGGAGCACCCTGAAGGTCGCCGACGCCAAGTGCCGGCCGGTGGCCTACGCCCTGTTCGGTCAGCCGCCGGGCGACGCGGCGGCGCAGACCAGCCGCGAGGCCACGGAGAACAAGAAGGACCCGACGGACGACGCGACCTCGATGGACGACCTGGCCGACGGGAAGTTCGAGGACGCGCTGAAGAAGTCGATGGACCTGGACGTCACCGTGGTGACCCTGTCGTCCTACGACGGCGACGGCGCGGAGAAGGCCCTGCGGTCGGTCTCCGACGCGGTGAAGGCGTGCGCGGGCGGTTTCGACGCCAAGCCGGCCGGTGACGCGCAGCAGATCACCAAGATCGCCGAGGAGAAGTCCTCGGGCGGGGGCGACGGTTCGGTGGCCTTCGCGGCGACCAGCGAGTCCGACGGCGACGAGGGCGTCATGCACGTCGAGGTCGTCCGGCACGGGACCACCCTGGCGTCGTACCCCACGATGAACATCGGCGCGGTGATGGCCAAGAAGGCCTACACGGTGTCGCCGGAGGTCGTCAAAGCCCAGCAGGCCAAGCTGAAGTGACACGAGAACAGGGCCCTGCACCGGCAGGGCCCTGTTCTCGTGCGGAGACGTTACTGCAGCGGGCCGGTGACGGTCTCCACCGCGGTGACGAGCCGGCCGTCCCGCACGAACGAGTCGGCGGCGGCCAGGTCGGGCGCCAGGAACCGGTCCGGGCCCGGACCCTGCACACCGGCGGCGCGCACGGCCTCGATCACCGCCTGGGAGGCGGGCGCCGGGGTGAGACCCTCGCGCAGCTCGATGGCGCGGGTCGCCGCGTACAGCTCGATGGCGATGATCCGGGTCAGGTTGTCCACGGCGGCGCGCAGCTTGCGCGCGGCCGACCAGCCCATGGACACGTGGTCCTCCTGCATGGCGGAGGACGGGATGGAGTCCGCGGAGGCCGGTACGGCGAGCCGCTTCATCTCGCTGACCAGGGCGGCCTGCGTGTACTGGGCGATCATCAGGCCGGAGTCGACACCCGCGTCGTCGGCGAGGAACGGCGGAAGACCGTGGCTGCGGTTCTTGTCGAGCAGCCGGTCGGTGCGGCGCTCGGCGATGGAGCCGAGGTCGGCGGCGGCGACGGCGAGGAAGTCCAGGACGTAGGCCACCGGCGCGCCGTGGAAGTTGCCGTTGGACTCCACGCGACCGTCGGGCAGCACGACCGGGTTGTCGACGGCGGAGGCCAGCTCCCGCTCGGCGACCAGCCGGGCGTGCGCCATGGTGTCGCGCCCGGCACCGGCGACCTGCGGGGCGCAGCGCACGGAGTAGGCGTCCTGGACGCGCGGGGCGTCGTCCTGGTGGTGCCCGGTGAGCTGCGAACCCTTCAGTACCGCCAGCATGTTGGCGGCGGAGGCGCCCTGCCCCGGGTGCGGCCGGATGGCGTGCAGCTCGGGGGCGAGCACCTTGTCCGTCCCGAGCAGCGCCTCCAGGCTGAGGGCGGCGGTGACGTCGGCGGACTTGTAGAGGGTGTCGAGGTCGGCGAGGGCCATGATCAGCATGCCGAGCATGCCGTCGGTGCCGTTGAGGAGGGCCAGTCCCTCCTTCTCGCGCAGCTCGACCGGCTTGATCCCGTGCTCGGCGAGCAGCTCACCGGCGGGACGGACGGTGCCGTCGGGTCCTTCCGCGTCCCCCTCGCCCATGAGGGCCAGGGCGCAGTGGGACAGCGGGGCCAGGTCGCCGGAGCAGCCGAGGGAGCCGTACTCGTGCACGACCGGGGTGATCCCGGCGTTCAGCACGTCGGCCATGGTCTGCGCGACCTCGGGCCGGACGCCGGTGTGGCCGGAGCAGACGGTCTTCAGCCGCAGGAACATCAGGGCCCGTACGACCTCGCGCTCGACCCGCGGACCCATGCCGGCGGCGTGCGAGCGGACGATGTTGCGCTGCAGCTGGGCGCGCAGTTCCTGGCTGATGTGCCGGGTCGCCAGGGCGCCGAAGCCGGTGGAGACGCCGTAGACCGGGTCCGGCTTGGCCGCCAGCGCGTCCACGATCTCGCGGGCCGCCGCCAGGGCCGCCACCGCCTGAGCCGACAGCTCCACGCGGGCCCCGCCGCGCGCCACGGCGAGCACGTCGGACGCCGTGACACCCGACGTCCCCACCACCACAGTGTGCATATCCATATTCAGGAGCGTACGCATTGAATGCGGGGATGTCACTAGTGGAGTACGGGAGCGACCCTTACCGATCCGTGTGGGCTTCGCCTCACGGCCGGCGTCCCCGGAACCGGCGCCGTTCGGCGGGCGACACGTGCGGCGGCTCGTCGGCCAGCCGTACGACCGGATCCTGAGGCCCGTCCCGGCCCGCCACCACTGGCCGGTCGGCGCGCAGGGCCTTGGCCCGGTACTGGGCGGCGTCGGCGAGCCGGAACAACCGCCGTGCGTCACACACCTCCCCGATCGGGTCCTCGGTCGAGGCGACCCCGCACGCCACCCCTTCCCCCAGCTCCAACTCCCCTGCCCTGCGGCACAGTTCATCGGCGGCTTTGACCACATCATCGGCGGGCGGCCCCACGGCCAGCAGACAGAACTCGTCCCCGCCGAGCCGCGCGACCAGCGTGCCCGGCACCATGGCGCCACACAGCGAGAGCACCGAGCCGAAACGCTCCAGGAGCCGGTCGCCGACGGCATGCCCGAGGGTGTCGTTGACCCGCTTCAGCCCGTTGAGATCGCAGACGACGAGGCTGACGACCACGCCCTCCGTACGGTGCCGCTCGACCGCCTCCTCCAGACGCACGTCCACGGCCCGGCGGTTGGCCAGTCCGGTGAGGGCGTCGGTGTACGCGAGCCGGCGGGCCTCCTCCAGCCGCTCGGTCTGCGCGAGCCCGGCGGCGACGACGGCGGCCAGCACGGTCGCGAAGTCGGAGTCGGCCCGGTCGAACACGGGGGCCTTGACGGGCCGGGCGACGTACAACTCGCCCCAGGCCCTGCCGTGCAGCAGGACGGGCGCGACGACACAGCATCCGCGTCCGCGGCGGCGCAGGGCGGCGACACGCCGATGGAAGTACCCGGGGGTGCCGGCGGCGGTCCCCTCGGCCGTCTCCACCCACGCGTTCGGTCCGCCCCCGCCGGCCCAGCGTTCGTGCAGGAACTCGGTGATCTCCGGGAACTGGTGCACCGGGTAGGCCTCGGACTCGGGAAACTCCTCCTCGTCCGGGCGCCGGTCCCCCACGTTCACGAGAACCCGCAGCCGGCCCAGCTCGCGCTCCCACACCGACAGCGCGGCGAAGCTGCCGTCCAGCGCCCGGCAGGCGCCGAGCGCGGCGGCCTGCCACGAGTCCCGCGGGGTGTGCGCCGCCGCCATCCCCTGCGCCAGCGCCACGACTGCGGCTAGCCGCCTATCCTCGCCCATTACTCCAGGTTAGGGATGATTTGGGGTAATCGGGACATTGATAGGGCGATCGAGTTCCCCGCGCCCCGTGCGGGGCGCCTCGGCACAGGGCGCTCACTCGCCCGGCCACTCCGGCTTGCGCTTCTCGTTGAAGGCCGCCACGCCTTCCGCCCGGTCCCCCGAGAAGGCCACCGCACGCCACGCGGCGTCCTCGACCTCCAGGCCCGTCCGGAGGTCCAGACCGTACCCCAGCCGCAGCGCGCGCTTGGCGGCCCGCAGGCCGACCGGTGAGTTGCCGGCGATGGCGGCGGCCAGCGCCAGGGCCTCCTCGCGGTCGCGGCCCTCGTCCACGACCCGGTCGACCAGCCCCAGCTCGGCCGCCTCGGCCGCCTCCACCCGCCGCGCGGAGAAGATCAGCTCGGCAGCCCGGGCCGCCCCGACCCGCCGCGGCAGCAGCTGCGTACCGCCACCCCCGGGAATCACGCCCACGGACACCTCCGGCAGCCCCACCACCGCCGTACGGTCGGCCACGATCAGGTCGCAGGACAGGGCCAGTTCGAAACCCCCGCCCAGCGCGAACCCGTGCACCGCCGCGATGGTCGGCATCGGCAGCTCCAGCACCCCGGTGTACGCACCGCGCGTCAGCGGCCGCTGCCGCAGCAGATCCGCGTCGCTGAAGGAGTTCCGCTCCTTCAGGTCCGCGCCGACACAGAACGCACGCTCATGGGTCGAGGTCAGGACCACCACGCGCGCGTCCCGGTCGCCGGCCAGCGCCGTGCAGGCGGCGGTGAGGGAGCGGGCCATCTCCGTCGAGACGGCGTTCATGGCCTTGGGCCGGTCCATGACCAGCTCCGCGACCTGCCCGTGCCGCCGCACCAGCACGAACTCCCCGAACCGCTCCTCGCTCATGGCATCCTCCGGCTCACGTGTTAACCCCGGTTAACGCATTGTCGGCCCGATCATCGCAGCCGTACCCGATCCCGGGAAAGTGCAGGGGGCTACGCCCGTTCGAGTGACATCCCGGCCTTCTCACCCCACATCACCCACAGGACCGCATAGCGTGCGTCCGCCACGGCACGCCCGGGGCGCGGCCGGGAGGGGAACCGGGGAGGGGAACCATGGCAGCACCGATACGTGCCCAGGCCCGTACGGCAGAGACGGAAGAGGGCCGGGACCCGGAAGAGCGCGGCGAGCCGGCCGGTGCGTCCGGCGTACGGCGCGGTCGGCACCGCAAACCGCGCCCGCGCAAGGTGCTGCTGGCCGCCGGCGGACTCGCCCTGGCGGCGGGCGTGCTCAGCCTGGTCCGGGTCTCGCCGGAGTCGGGCGTCGGCGCCCCGGGCACGGCGGACGCCGAGCCGCGCGTCGGCGCGGGCGGCGGCGCCACGGACCACGGGGCGAACACCGTCGCGACGGTCGCCGTCGGCCCCACGGCACTGCCCTCCGCGACCTCCGTCATGGGCGGCAGAAGCCTCGCGCCGACCGGCACCGCCACGGCCACCCGTCCGGTGCCGCCGAGTGCAGCGGGACGCACCACCGCACCGACCGCGACCGCCCTCCCGACCGCTCCGGGCTCCACCTCCGGCACCACACCGGGGCCCTCGGCGACGACGTCCGCCCCGCGTCCGGCCCCCACGACCGCCGCGCCCGCGCCGGCCACCCCGGCGCCCAGCCCCAGCAGCACCCCTGCCCCGGGCCCGGGCGGGCTGTGCGTACCGGTGCTCGGCCTGTGTGTGGACGTCCGCTGAGGAGGTCCGGGCGCCTACGCCTGGCCGTCGCGACGGGTGAGCAGCCAGGGCTCCACCACGCCGAGGCCACGCACCGGGCGCTGCCACATCGGCTGGAGCGCGAAGCGGTACTTCGGCGGCTCCTCGCCCTCCTTCTCGGCGGCCGCCGCGGCCTCGGCCGCCGCGGCCTCGGAGGCGGGAGCCTCGCCGGTGCGGATCAGCTCCTCGGCGAAGGCGCTGTCCACCAGCACGGCGTCCCGGGGCGCTATCGACGTCAGCCGGGAGGCGAGGTTCACCGTCGTGCCGAACACATCACCCATACGCGTGGTGACCGTGCCGAACGCCATGCCGACCCGCAGCTCGGGCATCGTCTCGTCGTTCGCCAGCGTCTCGACCAGGCGCAGCGCGATGTCCGCGGCCGTACCGGAGTCGTCCGCCGCGTACAGCACCTCGTCGCCGAGGGTCTTGATGAGCCGGCCGCCGCGCGCGGCCACCAGGTCGGCGGCGGTGGTCTCGAAGGCCTCGACCAGCTCGCCCAGCTCCTCCTCCTCCATCCGGCGGGTCAGCCGCGTGAACCCCACCAGATCGGCGAAGCCGACGGCGAGCCGACGGTCGACCATCTCCTCGTCATCGGCCGACTGCACGACACGCCCGGCCGAGGCGGCGAGCTGCCGCCGCCACACATAGACCAGGAACTCCTCCAGCTCGGGCAGGAGCAGCTCGACGATCGGGTACGTCACCTCGGTGCGGGTCATGCCGGGCTCGGGCGGCTCGGTCAGGCCCTCCAGGAAGGAATCCATCTGCCACTCGGCCAACCGGGCGGTGGTCTGCCCGGTGGACCGGGCCACCTGCACCGCCATGGCCTCGCTGAGCAGCCCCGCCTCGACGAGACCGGCAAGGCGGCGCAGAGCCAGTACGTCGGCCTCCGTCAACGCCTTGGCCTGCCCTATGTCCGCGAACCCCATCGCCCGCCAGAACCGGGACGCCAGCTCCATGGAGACACCGGCACTGCGGGCCGCCTGGAACGGCGTGTAGCGGCGCTCGGCGCCCAGGATGAGCTGTTCGAGGCGCAGGGCCAGCGGGTCCTCGCCGGGGTCGGCGGCGTCCGCGCCCGCACCGGAGCCCGTGTCGTCGACGGTCACGCCTGCTGCCCTTCCGATCTGTCGCGGTCAGGTATCGACCGGCCTCAACTCTACGGCAGGTGTGCGCCAGCTCACTCCGTTGGGTTTGGCCGACGGTTCACTTCCCGGTACCGGTTGCGCTTCCCGGCGTTGGTGCCGGCCACCCCGGGGGCTGCGCCCCCCGACCCCCGCATCGGAGCAGGTCCGGGGCACCCCCCGCCGTCGCCGAGCACCGGTCCACCGTGGCTGATCGCGCAGTTCCCCGCGCCCCTTGCGGGGCGCTGCCCGTTCGGGGGGTGTCCGCCCGCAGCGGTTGGCGCGTCAACACCGGAACCTGTTCGGCCGACCGATTCCGCGCCGTTCCGAGGACGGACACCCCCCCGGCGCGGCCCGACCCCAAAACGGCCCTCGGCGCTACACGCACCCCACCCAGCCGCAGAGGCGCCGCAGGCACCCCCACCCAGCCCGCAGACACGCCACAGGCACCCCCACCCAGCCCGCAGACACGCCACACGCACCCCCACCCAGCCCGCAGATGCGCCGCAGGCTCACGCAGGCCGCAGATGCACGATGTCCCCCGCCCCCACAGGCTCCTGCACCCCCGCCTCCGTAGCGATGACAAGACGGCCGTCCCCGTCGACGGCCACCGCCTCGCCCACAACGGACCGCTCCCCCGGCAGCTCGGCCCGCACGGTGCGCCCCAGCGTCGCGCAACCTGCCGCGTACGTCTCCTGAAGACCACTCACCGCAGGGTCACCCCCCGCACCCCGCCACCGCCCGTACCAGTCCTCCAGCGCCCGCAGCACCGCCCGCAGCAGCGGATCCCGGTCCGTGCTCACCGCGCCCGCCAGCGCCAGCGACCCCGCCTGCGGCACCGGCAGTTCCTCCGCCCGCAGGGTGACGTTGATGCCGACGCCGATGACCACACCGTCCTCGCCGGCCCGCTCGGCGAGGATGCCCCCCGCTTTGCGCTCCTCGCCCGCCACGGTCACCAGCAGGTCGTTCGGCCACTTCAGGGCCGTGTCCACGCCCGCCGCCCGGGACAGCCCGGTCGCCACGGCGACACCGGTGAGCAGCGGCAGCCAGCCCCACCGGGCCACGGGCACCTCAGTGGGCCGCAGGAACACGGAGAAGAACAGGCCCGAGCGCGCCGGCGCAGTCCACCGGCGGTCCAGGCGCCCCTTGCCGGCCGTCTGCTCCTCCGCCACCAGCACCGCCCCCTCGTCGGCCTTCCCGGCGGCGGCCCGGGCGACCAGGTCGGCGTTGGTGGAACCGGTGCGCTGCACCACGTCCACGGCGCTGTACAGGCTCCCCTCGCGGACCAGCGCGCGCCGCAGTGCCGCGGCGTTCAGGGGCGGACGGTCCAGGTCGGACCAGCGGCTGTCATCTGATGCATTGTGCGGCGTCATGCAAGTCACCCTAGGTGTGGGAAACGCCGCACTGCCGACCCACAGGCCCAGCACTACTCTACGGATGAGTAACCGTCCCCCCTTTTGAGCAGGCAGGGAGCCGCGATCCCGATGTCCGAGCCGGAAGAGATCGATATCCACACGACCGCGGGCAAGCTCGCGGATCTGCAGCGCCGCATCCACGAGGCGACGCACGCCGGCTCGGAACGCGCCGTCGAAAAACAGCACGCGAAGGGCAAGCTGACGGCCCGTGAGCGGATCGAACTGCTGCTCGACGAGGGCTCCTTCGTCGAGCTGGACGAGTTCGCCCGGCACCGGTCCACGAACTTCGGTCTGGAGAAGAACCGCCCCTACGGCGACGGCGTCGTCACCGGCTACGGCACCGTCGACGGCCGCCCCGTGGCCGTCTTCTCGCAGGACTTCACCGTCTTCGGCGGCGCCCTCGGCGAGGTCTACGGCCAGAAGATCGTCAAGGTGATGGACTTCGCGCTGAAGACCGGCTGCCCGGTCATCGGCATCAACGACTCCGGCGGCGCCCGCATCCAGGAAGGCGTGGCCTCCCTCGGCGCCTACGGCGAGATCTTCCGCCGCAACACCCACGCCAGCGGCGTCATCCCGCAGATCTCGCTGGTCGTCGGCCCGTGCGCGGGCGGCGCGGTGTACTCCCCGGCGATCACCGACTTCACGGTCATGGTCGACCAGACCTCGCACATGTTCATCACCGGCCCGGACGTCATCAAGACCGTCACCGGCGAGGACGTCGGCTTCGAGCAGCTGGGCGGCGCCCGCACCCACAACACCGCCTCCGGTGTGGCCCACCACATGGCCGGGGACGAGAAGGACGCCATCGAGTACGTCAAGCAGCTGCTGTCGTACCTGCCGTCCAACAACCTCTCCGAGCCCCCGGTCTTCCCGGAGGAGGCGGACCTCGCGATCAACGACGAGGACCGCGAGCTGGACACCGTCGTCCCGGACAGTGCGAACCAGCCGTACGACATGCACACGGTGATCGAACACGTTCTGGACGACGGCGAGTTCTTCGAGACCCAGTCGCTGTTCGCGCCGAACATCCTCACCGGCTTCGGCCGGGTCGAGGGTCACCCGGTGGGCGTGGTCGCCAACCAGCCGATGCAGTTCGCCGGCTGCCTGGACATCGACGCGTCCGAGAAGGCGGCCCGTTTCGTCCGCACGTGCGACGCCTTCAACATCCCCGTGCTCACCTTCGTCGACGTACCCGGGTTCCTCCCCGGCGTCGACCAGGAGCACACCGGCATCATCCGGCGCGGCGCCAAGCTGATCTACGCCTACGCCGAGGCCACCGTCCCGCTCATCACGGTCATCACCCGCAAGGCCTTCGGCGGCGCGTACGACGTCATGGGCTCCAAGCACCTGGGCGCCGACCTGAACCTGGCCTGGCCCACCGCCCAGATCGCCGTCATGGGGGCCCAGGGCGCGGTCAACATCCTGCACCGACGCACCATCGCCGAGGCGGAGTCCGCCGGACAGGGTGAGGCCACCCGGGCCCGGCTGATCCAGGAGTACGAGGACACCCTCCTCAACCCCTACGTCGCGGCCGAGCGCGGCTACATCGACGCGGTGATCATGCCGTCCGACACCCGCGCCCACATCGTCCGCGGCCTGCGTCAGCTGCGCACGAAGCGGGAATCCCTGCCTCCGAAGAAGCACGGCAACATCCCCCTCTAAGGAGCCGCTGTGACGATCAGAGTCGTACGGGGCAACCCGACCCCGGAGGAGCTGGCCGCCGCTCTGGCGGTGGTCCGCGCCCGCGCCGCGGCGGCAGCAGCGACACCGCCCGGCGCGAAGGGCCCGAAGGACGCGTGGTCCGACCCGAGCAGAATCGCCGCCGCCCACCTGCCCAAGCCGGGGCCGGCGTCATGGACTCGCACCTACTGGCCGAGCTGAGGGGTGTCAACTCAGGGGCGCGGGGAACCGCGCACAGGAGAACAACACCGGGTGCCGATTTGAGTACGCCTACTCAGGCACCTCCCCCGGCCCAGCCCCACGCTGGTGGCATGCTGTGGTCAGACCCGGAAGACGAACCGCCGAAGGACATGCGCGAAGCGCATGACATGCTCCGGCGGCTCGGCTTTCTCATGGCCGTGGCCATGATCCTGGCGATGCTGGTCATCGGCCTGAGATGAGCCGGACGGCACCCCACGACTAACCTGACCGCATGACTGCTACGCACCGCAGGTCTACGCGCCGCAGGCGACTCGTGCTCGCCTCGAAGTCCCCCGCCCGCCTCGGCCTCCTCCGCCAGGCCGGCCTCGACCCCGAGGTGATCGTCAGCGGCGTCGACGAGGACGCCCTCACCGCACCCACCCCCGCGGAGCTGGCACTCGCCCTGGCCGAGGCGAAGGCCTCGGTCGTGGCGGCGAAGCCGGAGGTGCAGGGCGCCCTGGTGATCGGCTGCGACTCGGTGCTGGAGCTGGACGGGCAGGCCCTGGGCAAGCCCGCCGACGCCGAGGAGGCGACCGCCCGCTGGAAGGCGATGCGCGGGCGTGCCGGGACCCTCCAGACGGGCCACTGCATCTGGGACACCGAGGCCAAGCGGTACGTCTCCGGCACCGCCTCCACCGTGGTCTTCTTCGGTGAGCCCAGCGACGAGGAGATCGCGGCGTACGTGGCCTCAGGGGAACCCCTCTACGTCGCCGGGGCCTTCACCCTGGACGGCCGCTCGGCGCCGTTCATCGAGGGCATCCAGGGCGACCACGGCAATGTGATCGGCATCAGCCTGCCCCTGGTGCGCAAGCTGCTGGCCGAACTGGGCGTCGTCATCACGGAGTTGTGGTCACCGGAAGAGTGATCTGGGCGGGCACGGAGTCCTGCGGCTCGTCGTCCCCGTCCTGCGGCTCGTCCGCGTGCGGGGCCGGCGAGACGGCCGCGCCCGGAGCCGTGACCGGCTCGGCCTCGGCCTTCGGGTCGCCGCCCTCGCCCGCATCGCCCCCGGCCGCACCCGGCTCCGCGCCGCCGTCACGGTCGTACGTCATCAGGAGCAGGACGACGAGGCCGAGCACCGCCACCATGAACAGGAACGCCGTCCAGCCGACCAGGCCCCAGGTGAAGGCGCCCAGGAGGCCGTGCACGACCGCCACGCTGATCAGCAGGACGCGGCCGAAGCCCGCGGGGGCCCGGTCGCGTATCGCGACCAGGACGGCCACCAGCGCGCACAGCGCGAAGTAGAGGCCGAAGACGAGCCCGCCGATCTTCGAGGACACCGACATCATGTGCGGATCGAGGCCGGCCAGGGACATCTTCTGCCGGTCGACGACCACGCCGAGGAACCAGTTCAGCGCCGCGACGAAGACCGCCTCCGCCAGAAGGACGATCGCCACGATCCACGCCACCGGTCTGCGCACCACCGGTCCCCACCCACTCTCAAGCCGCGCTGACTGTTACCACAGGTACGTTCGAGCCATCGCGCACGCTACTAACGGGTAAACCCCGGGACAAGGGTTCGCGCGGCAGCAAAGAATCATTGGGCCATTCGTAGGGACTCGACAAAGAAACAGAGTGGGCCGCAGCACGCCCTCACAGAGACCTTGACCACATGACGGGGCTAGGGTTTTCCGGAGGAGTCCTGCGTACCGGGGTGCGACAAGGCTTTTCGCCGGTCGAGCGAGCCTCGAATCACGCTCCGTGTGGGCAAGCTCACCATTGGGGACGGGTCGAAGTGCCGTGTCGGCAGTCCCTAAACTCGGCTTGTTTCAAGGAGGGAGCCTCAATCGTGCGCAAGGTGCTCATCGCCAACCGTGGCGAAATCGCTGTCCGCGTGGCCCGGGCCTGCCGGGACGCCGGGATCGCGAGCGTGGCCGTCTACGCCGACCCGGACCGGGACGCTCTGCATGTCCGCGCCGCGGATGAGGCGTTTGCCCTGGGCGGTGACACCCCGGCAACCAGCTATCTGGACATCGAGAAGGTACTGAACGCGGCGCGCGAGTCCGGCGCGGACGCCATCCACCCGGGGTACGGCTTCCTCTCGGAGAACGCCGACTTCGCCCAGGCGGTGCTGGACGCCGGCCTGATCTGGATCGGCCCGCCGCCGCAGGCCATCCGCGACCTGGGTGACAAGGTCGCCGCCCGGCACATCGCGCAGCGCGCCGGCGCCCCGCTGGTGGCCGGCACCCCGGACCCGGTGAGCGGTGCCGAGGAGGTCGTGGCCTTCGCCGAGCAGCACGGCCTGCCGATCGCGATCAAGGCCGCCTTCGGTGGCGGCGGCCGCGGCCTGAAGGTCGCCCGCACCCTCGAAGAGGTGCCGGAGCTGTACGAGTCGGCGGTCCGCGAGGCGGTCGCCGCCTTCGGCCGCGGCGAGTGCTTCGTCGAGCGCTACCTGGACCGCCCGCGCCACGTGGAGACCCAGTGCCTGGCGGACCAGCACGGCAACGTGGTCGTCGTCTCCACGCGTGACTGCTCGCTGCAGCGCCGCCACCAGAAGCTGGTCGAGGAGGCCCCCGCGCCGTTCCTCTCGGACGAGCAGGTCGCCGAGCTGTACCGCGCCTCCAAGGCCATCCTGAAGGAGGCCGGCTACGTCGGCGCGGGCACCTGTGAGTTCCTGGTCGGCCAGGACGGCACGATCTCCTTCCTGGAGGTCAACACCCGCCTCCAGGTCGAGCACCCGGTCACCGAGGAGGTCGCCGGCATCGACCTGGTCCGCGAGATGTTCCGCATCGCCGACGGCGAGGAGCTGGGCTACGACGACCCGGCACTGCGGGGCCACTCCTTCGAGTTCCGCATCAACGGCGAGGACCCGGGCCGTAACTTCCTCCCGGCCCCCGGCACGGTCACCCGGTTCGACGCCCCGTCCGGCCCCGGTGTCCGGCTGGACGCGGGCGTGGAGTCCGGCAGTGTGATCGGCCCGGCGTGGGACTCCCTGCTGGCCAAGCTGATCGTCACGGGCCGCACCCGCAAGGAGGCCCTTCAGCGGGCCGCGCGCGCCCTGGACGAGTTCCAGGTCGAGGGCATGGCCACGGCGATCCCCTTCCACCGCACGGTGGTCAGGGACCCTGCGTTCGCGCCCGAGCTGACCGGCTCCACCGACCCGTTCACGGTCCACACCCGCTGGATCGAGACCGAGTTCGTCAACGAGATCAAGCCGTTCGCCGCTCCTGCCGAGGCCGAGGCCGAGGAGGAGGCGGGCCGCGAGACGGTCGTCGTCGAGGTCGGCGGCAAGCGCCTGGAGGTCTCCCTCCCGGTCTCCCTCGGCATGTCCCTGGCCCGCACCGGCCTCGCGGCCGGCGCCAAGCCGAAGCGCCGCGCGGCCAAGAAGTCCGGCCCCGTCGCCTCCGGCGACACCCTCGCCTCCCCGATGCAGGGCACGATCGTCAAGGTCGCGGTCGAGGAGGGGCAGGAGGTCAAGGAGGGCGACCTGGTCGTCGTCCTGGAGGCCATGAAGATGGAACAGCCCCTCAACGCGCACAAGGCGGGCACCATCAAGGGCCTGAGCGCGGAGGTCGGCGCGTCCGTCACGTCCGGCGCGGCGATCTGCGAGATCAAGGACTGACGCCAGTCTGCACAGTGGCGCCCGGTGGACCAACCTCGGTTGGCCTGCCGGGCGTTCCGCTTTCGACGCGGGCGAGCTGCAGCGCCCCGGGGGCGCGGGGCTGTTTGACATGCGGCTCCGCCGCATGGGTGAACAACCACGACGCACCCCGCACCCGCCGACGGAACCACAATCCCTACGGCGGTCAGGCTCCCTCAGCGCCGCCGCAAATCGGCAACGCGCCCCCGATCAGGACCCGTCGGCTCCCCGAACCCCGCCCCCGAGCGGAGCGCCATGCCCCTGCGCGGCCCCGGCAGTGGGGCTCGCCGCGCCGGGGCCTGCTCACCCCCCGGAGGGGCTCCGTTAGCCCCCGCCACGGCGATCTGCACCCCCTGGTCGGCGAGCGCCTGCAACTCGGTGGCGGCGCGGTCGTCGTGGGTCGGCGGCTCGTCGGTGACCAGGCGCGTGATGAGATCCGTCGGCACGGTCTGGAACATCGTGTCCGTGCCGAGCTTGGTGTGGTCGGCGAGGACCACGACCTCCGCGGCGGCCTGGACGAGGGCCCGGTCGACGGACGCCGAGAGCATGTTGGACGTGGACAGACCGCGCTCGGCGGTGAGCCCGCTCCCCGACAGGAAGGCCTTGGACACCCGCAGCCCCTGCAGGGACTGCTCGGCTCCGGAGCCGACGAGGGCGTAGTTGGAGCCGCGCAGGGTGCCGCCGGTCATCACGACCTCCACCCGGTTGGCATGGGCCAGCGCCTGAGCCACCAGCAGGGAGTTGGTGACGACGGTCAGCCCGGGCACCCGGGCGAGCCGGCGGGCCAGCTCCTGTGTGGTCGTACCGGCCCCGACCACGATGGCCTCGCCCTCTTCGACGAGGCCCGCCGCGAGGTCGGCGATGGCCGTCTTCTCGGCGGTCGCGAGATGGGACTTCTGCGGAAAGCCGGACTCTCGCGTGAACCCGCCCGGCAGTACCGCACCGCCGTGCCGGCGGTCGAGGAGTCCTTCTGCCTCCAGTGCCCGCACGTCCCGCCGTACGGTCACTTCGGAGGTCTGGACGACGCGGGCGAGTTCACGGAGCGACACCGCACCGTTCGCTCGCACCATTTCGAGGATCAATTGGCGACGTTCAGCAGCGAACACGAAACTGACAGTAACCCCAGCGACCGTCTGCTTTCAGCAGTTTGCGCCGAATAAACGAAGTTGTTCGCATGGCAGGGCGGGAAGTGGTATAGGACCTACCCGCCCTGACTATGCCGTACGCAAACGCGGCAACTCCCCGTGACCAGCGGGAAGTCGGATCCGGCCGTCAGGCCTCCGCACCGGCCTTGCGGGTGTGCAGCTGCCGGGCCACCTCCGCGATCGACCCCGAAAGGGAGGGGTACACCGTGAACGCGTTCGCGATCTGTTCGACCGTCAGATTGTTGTCGACCGCGATCGAGATGGGGTGGATCAGTTCCGAGGCGCGCGGCGCCACGACCACTCCGCCGACGACGATCCCCGTGCCCGGGCGGCAGAAGATCTTCACGAAGCCGTCCCGGATGCCCTGCATCTTGGCGCGCGGGTTGCGCAGGAGGGGCAGTTTGACGACCCTCGCGTCGATCTTGCCCGCGTCCACGTCCGCCTGCGTGTAGCCGACGGTCGCGATCTCGGGGTCGGTGAAGACGTTCGAGGAGACGGTCTTCAGGTTCAGCGGGGCCACCGCATCGCCGAGGAAGTGGTACATGGCGATACGTCCCTGCATGGCGGCGACGGACGCGAGCGCGAAGACTCCGGTCACGTCACCGGCCGCGTAGACGCCGGGAGCGGTCGTCCTGGACACCTTGTCGGTCCAGATGTGACCCGAGTCGCGCAGCTTGACGCCGGCCTCCTCCAGGCCGAGCCCCGCACTGTTCGGGATGGCACCGACGGCCATCAGACAGTGCGTACCGCTGATGACGCGCCCGTCGGCCAGCGTCACCTCCACCCGGTCCGCGACCCGCTTGGCGGAGGCGGCACGGGAGCGGGCCATGACGTTCATGCCACGGCGCCGGAAGACGTCCTCCAGCACGGCGGCGGCGTCCGGGTCCTCACCGGGAAGGACGCGATCCCGGGAGGAGACGAGCGTGACCTTGGACCCCAGCGCCTGATAGGCGCCGGCGAACTCGGCACCGGTCACACCGGAGCCGACCACGATCAGCTCTTCCGGCAGCTCGGTGAGGTCGTAGACCTGGGTCCAGTTCAGGATGCGCTCGCCGTCGGGCTGGGCGTCGGGCAGCTCGCGCGGGTGGCCGCCGGTGGCGATGAGGACGGCGTCGGCGGTGAGGGTCTCCTCGGTGCCGTCGGCGGCGGTGACCACGACCTTCCGGGACCCGTCGAGGGCCTGCATGCCGTCCAGCCGGCCGCGCCCGCGCATGACACGGGCGCCGGCGCGGGTGACGGAGGCGGTGATGTCGTGCGACTGCGCGAGCGCGAGCCGTTTCACCCGCCGGTTGACCTTGCCGAGGTCCACCCCGACCACCCGGGCCGCCTGCTCCAGCGGCGGGGTGTCGTCGGCGACGATGATCCCGAGCTCCTCGTACGACGAGTCGAAGGTGGTCATCACCTCGGCCGTAGCGATGAGCGTCTTCGACGGCACGCAGTCGGTCAGCACCGACGCTCCGCCCAGACCGTCGCAGTCGACGACGGTCACCTCCGCACCGAGCTGGGCGGCTACCAGGGCCGCTTCGTATCCGCCGGGTCCGCCACCGATGATCACGATCCGAGTCACGTACTCCATTGTCCCGCACGCTTCAAGGTGCTACTGCCCGGGGGCGCACGGAAGCTCTCCCTGGGACGGGAGTGACTCGCGTTCCCCTGCCGTACCCTCTCCCCATGTCGCTCTATGCCGCGTACGCCGGCAACCTGGACGCGCGCCTGATGTCGCACCGCGCACCGCACTCCCCGCTGCGTGCCACGGGCTGGCTGAACGGCTGGCGGCTGACGTTCGGCGGCGAGCAGCTGGGCTGGGAGGGCGCGCTGGCGACGATCGTCGAGGATCCACTCGCGCAGGTCTTCGTCGGCCTCTACGACATCGCACCCCTGGACGAGGAGTCACTCGACCGGTGGGAGGGCGTGGGACTGGATCTCTACCGCCGGGTACGCGTGCGTGTGCACACCCTCGACGGCGAGGAGGCCGCGTGGACGTACGTCCTGAACGGTTACGAGGGCGGCCTGCCCTCGGCCCGCTACCTGGGCGAGATCGCCGACGCGGCGGAGTCCGCCGGGGCGCCGCACGACTACGTGATGGAGCTGCGCAAGCGCCCCTGCTGAGCGCCGGCGGCTCACAGAAGACACACAGACCCCCTGCGTCACGGCTTGGTCGGAAACAACAAGACAACGAAAGCAATCCCGTGACGTCTGTCATCTACGCGCGTAGGCGAACACCGGCTACCCTCGACCACGTGAACGCATCTCTTCTTCCGGACGACATCCAGGGCGACCCGTACGCCGCCGCCGACGCCGCCGCCGCGCGCCTGCGCGAACTCACCGGCGCCGAGACCCACGACGTCGCCCTCGTGATGGGCTCCGGCTGGGCTCCGGCCGTCGACGCCCTGGGCGCACCCGACGCCGAGTTCCAGGTCACCGAGCTGCCCGGCTTCCCGCCGCCGGCCGTGGAGGGGCACGGCGGCAAGATCCGCTCGTACTCCTTCGGTGACAAGCGCGCGCTGGTCTTCCTGGGCCGCACGCACTACTACGAGGGCCGTGGCGTCGCCGCCGTCGCCCACGGCGTCCGCACGGCCGTGGCCGCCGGCTGCAAGACGATCGTCCTGACCAACGGCTGCGGCGGCCTGCGCGAGGGCATGCGCCCCGGCCAGCCGGTCCTGATCAGCGACCACATCAATCTCACGGCCACCTCCCCGATCGTCGGCGCCAACTTCGTCGACCTGACGGACCTCTACTCCCCCCGCCTGCGCGCCCTGTGCAAGGAGATCGACCCCTCCCTGGAGGAGGGCGTCTACGCGCAGTTCCCCGGCCCGCACTACGAGACCCCGGCCGAGATCCGCATGGCCCGCGTCATCGGCGCGGACCTGGTCGGCATGTCCACGGTCCTGGAGGCCATCGCCGCACGCGAGGCGGGCGCCGAGGTGCTGGGCATCTCCCTGGTCACCAACCTGGCGGCCGGCATGACCGGCGAGCCCCTCAACCACGAGGAGGTCCTCCAGGCGGGCCGCGACTCGGCCGCCCGCATGGGCGAGCTGCTGGGCCAGGTACTGGGGAAGCTGTAAGACAGAGCATGCCGCCGGGCTCTCACGGGGCTGCGGCGGCAGCGGCGGCGGCAGTGCCGGGGCCGTCAGGGATCCGCGGGGGCTGCGAGCACACCGCCGGGCGGCGGCTCGGGGACTGCGAGCACACGGCCGGGCATCGGCTCGGGGACTCGCGGGACTGCGAGCACACTGCAGAGCGGCGGACTCGCGGACTCGCGGACTCGCGGACTCGCGGACTCGCGGACTCGCGGACTCGCGAGGCTACGAGCACACCTCCGAACGGCAGGCTCGCGGAGCTGCAAGCGCACCGCCGGGCCGCGGGCTCGGGGACTCACGGGACTGCGAGCACACCACCGAACGGCAGACTCGCGGACTCACGAGGCTGCGAGCACACCACCGGGCAGCAGGCTCGCGGACCCGCCGGTGCTGTGGCGGCGCGAGCGGCCTCGGCGCTGTGGGAGCGGTGGCGCGATGCCGCTCGTTCACCTTCCAGCCGACCGAGTCGGGTGGGCGGGTGGGAAAACGGGGGGTCTGGGGGCGGAGCCCCCAGCGGAGACAAGGAGAGGTTGATCCCAAGGTGCACGACGATCTGATGGCCAAGGCCCACGCATGGCTCGCCGAGGACCCCGACCAGGAGACCCGCGCCGAACTCGCCAAGCTCATCGAGGCCGGTGACATCGACGAACTGTCGGCCCGCTTCAGCGGCACCCTCCAGTTCGGCACCGCAGGTCTCCGCGGTGAACTCGGCGCCGGCCCGATGCGCATGAACCGCAGCGTCGTCATCAGGGCGGCGGCCGGCCTCGCCGCGTACCTGAAGCAGACCGGCCACCCCGGTGGACTCGTCGTCATCGGCTACGACGCCCGCCACAAGTCCGCCGACTTCGCCCGCGACACCGCCGCCGTGATGACCGGCGCCGGCCTGCGCGCCGCCGTACTCCCCCGCCCGCTGCCCACCCCGGTCCTGGCGTACGCCATAAGGCATCTCGGCGCGGTCGCGGGCGTGGAGGTCACCGCCAGCCACAACCCGCCCCGGGACAACGGCTACAAGGTCTACCTCGGCGACGGCTCGCAGATCGTGCCGCCCGCCGACGCGGGGATCGCCGCCGAGATCGACGCGATCGCCTCGCTGAACGACGTCCCCCGCCCGGAGTCCGGATGGGAGATCCTGGACGAGTCGGTCCTGGAGGCGTACCTGGCCCGTACGGACGCCGTCCTGGCCCCCGGCTCCCCCCGTACCGCCCGCACGGTCTACACGGCGATGCACGGCGTCGGCAAGGACGTCCTGCTCGCCGCCTTCGCCCGGGCCGGCTTCCCTGAGCCGGTGCTCGTCGCCGAGCAGGCCGACCCCGACCCTGACTTCCCGACGGTCGCCTTCCCGAACCCGGAGGAGCCGGGCGCGATGGACCTGGCGTTCGCCCAGGCCCGTGCGACCGGCCCGGACCTGGTCATCGCCAACGACCCCGACGCCGACCGCTGCGCGGTGGCCGTCAGGGACGGCGCGGACTGGCGAATGCTGCGTGGCGACGAGGTCGGCGCCCTGCTCGGCGCCCACCTGGTCCGCCGGGGCGCGAGCGGCGTGTTCGCCGAGTCGATCGTCTCCTCCTCCCTCCTCGGCCGGATCGCCGAGAAGGCGGGCCTCCCCTACGAGGAGACCCTGACCGGCTTCAAGTGGATCGCCCGCGTGGACGGCCTGCGTTACGGCTACGAGGAGGCCCTCGGCTACTGCGTGGACCCCGAGGGCGTGCGCGACAAGGACGGCATCACCGCCGCGCTGCTGATCACCGAGCTGGCCTCGCAGCTCAAGGAGGAGGGCCGTACCCTCCTCGACCTCCTCGACGACCTCGCCGTGGAGCACGGTCTGCACGCCACCGACCAGCTGTCGGTCCGTGTGCAGGACCTCTCGCTGATCGCGGACGCGATGCGCCGCCTGCGCGAGCAGCCGCCGACGGAGCTTGCGGGCCTGGCCGTCACCGACGCCGAGGACCTGACGCGGGGCACCGCCGAGCTCCCGCCCACGGACGGCCTGCGCTACACGCTCGACGGCGCCCGTGTGATCGTCCGCCCGAGCGGCACCGAGCCGAAGCTGAAGTGCTACCTGGAGGTCGTGGTGCCGGTCGCGGACCACGCTGCCCTTCCGGCCGCCCGCGCCCGCGCGACGGAACTGCTCAGCGCGATCAAGCGGGACCTGTCGGCGGCCGCCGGCATCTGACCCGTACGACACCGATGGGGTGCCCCGGCCGGGGGGCACCCCATTTCGTCATTCCGCAACTCCCCGGCACAGGACCGCCGTTCACCCCTGCGCCGCGGTCGCACCCTCCGCAGCCGACGACACCGAGGCAGCGCCCCTGTAACACGACGCGCCTCCACCGCCCGCAGCGACACGCGGCGCCGCACCGCGACACGCCGCGACACGACGGAAGTGAGCGAGCGTCAGAAGATACGTCGAAGGGGCTAATAGTCGGTCAATCTGCTTTTAATTACGTCTACTTGATGGGCCGCCGGCGTCCCCGGGGAGCGGCGCTAGGCGCTAAAAATACCTCTATTGGCCCCTCGTTCCTGTTGTCTTATATGACCGGTATGACCGGTGTGGGTACTTTTACTCACGAGCCGGCTTTCGGGCCGGTATCTCTGAAACCGGAGACAGGAGAAGCGACATGAAGCTCCCCCGTTCCACCGTCGTCACTGCTGGTATCGCGGCCGCGTCTGCCCTGGCCGCGACCGGCATCACCTACGCCTCGGCGGCCTCCGCCCCTCAGTCGGCCCCGGCTCCCCAGTCCGCCCCGGCAGCTCCCGACGCGGCTCCCTTCGGCGGCAACGCCGGACAGGGCAAGGGCAACGAGGGCGGTAACAGAGGCAGGGGCCACGAGGACTGGGGCCGGATCGAGATCAACGAGCGCTCTTACTCCGCCCACCCCGGCGACTGCATCACCGTGGTCAGCGGCCTGGGCGCGAAGACCCTGAACATCCGCAACGACAGCCGCAAGACCGTCGAGGTCTTCCGCGGGGTGGTCTGCGACAACGGCGCTCCCGTCGCCACTGTCGGGCCCCGCAGCTCCGCGGAAGGTGTGCGCGTCGGGCGCATCCGCGGCATCCACATCAAGGACGGCGTGGTGGCCAGCTTCCGCGTGGTCCGGCACTTCGACTGGGACTTCGACGAGGACTGGGACTAGTCCGGCGTCGAGTGCACACGTCGAGTGCACATGTGGTGCTCCGGCCCGCCGGAATCGGGCCGGAGCACCGGCTCCGACCATTGTCGGACGGCCGACACGCCGGGCGCATCCCGCCAGGACCGGACACCGGGCGCCGTACGCGCGGTGCCGCCTGCCCGAGCGCCTTCCCTCGGCGCCCGTCCCGACGCGATGGCCGTTGGCTTCCTTCCCATCGTTTCCCACCGCCGAACGGGTGAGGAAGCGGCATAAGACGAACTGCGAGGTGAGTGAGATGAGTGTGGGCCTGGTGGAGGACATCAGCGACGACACCTATGTCCTGGACCTCCTCACCATCACGCTGACCCCCGCACTGCCGTGGCTCGGGCACCAGGTCCGCTGCGAGATGGACGGGCACCTCAAGGAGACCGTCGACCTGACCCGGGTCACCTGCAATGTGATCATGAAGTTCGGTCCGGTCAAGATGCTGGACCGGTGGTATCGGCTGCCCGACCTGCTGGCACACATGGGTGCGGGACTGCCGGGTGACCCCAGGCCTCCCGCCGGGCCGTGGCGGCAGGCGTGGATCCTGCGGCTTCCCGAGACCGTGCCGGTGGCCGAGTACCGGATCCGCCTGCGCGCGCGGACGGGGAACGGGAAGAACTTCTTCGCGCTGGACATCCCCATGGACTTCACCCACAGATTTCATCCGTCCAGGACGAACGGCGGCGGAGGCTCACGCATGTTTCACAGCCAGCGCTGCCGCCTGGGGACCCCCGGCTGAGGCCCGCCCGACCCTGCGAGCCTCACCCCGTGGCGAGCAGGATCAGCAGCAGCACCGCACCGGCCAGCGCGGGCGCGATCACCTCGTACGCCCAGCGCACGGTGACCTCCCCCTGCGCCGCTTCCGCCTCGCCGCGCCGGTCCAGCAGGTCCCGGAGTTCGTCCATGACCTGGTCGGTCTCCGCACGGGTCGGCCCGGACACGCCGCCGCTGCCGCCGAAGCCGCCCATGCCGCCGAAGCCGAGGTTGCGGCGCATCGGCTCCCCGCCGCGCGCCGCGTCCGCCGCCGCCCGCGACTTGCGCATCTCCGCCTTCTTGCGGGCCCGCAGCGAGACCGGGATCGACCACAGCTGGTACTTGGCGCCGGACTTCGCGACGACCTCGTTGGAGAAGCCGGAGCGCAGCGAGGCGACCTCGCCCCAGGGCAGGCCGACCACCCGGAACGGGTTGCGCACCCGCAGCCGGTCCTCGCCCGCGAAGACCGCCGGGCGGAGCGTGAAGGCGATCACCAGCGGCACGATCAGGATCATCCCGGCGAGCGCCAGCCACGGCGCGCGGCCATGGCCCCGGAACAGCGCGTCGAAGCCGAGCCAGCCGATGACGACGAGCAGCAGTACGCCGCCCACGAGCGCCATGGGCGAGCGGTAGACCCGGTCCTTGGCGGTGGAGACCGGCGGCTGTGACGCGGATGACTGGTGGTCGGGCGTGGTCATGGGCCCAGTGTGCATGACACTGGCTGCGGTGCTTCCACGCGCCCCGGAACCGGCGCTCAGCTGTGATCTCCGGAGGGGAGACGAGCCTCGGGGCTGTACAGCCGCTACGCGCGTAGATATGCTCGTCTGGTGACCATGCCCACTACCGCACCCACAGCTCACGCTCTCTCGGACGTCACCGCGTCCGACAGCACGCTGCGCCGCTTCCTGCACGGGCTGCCCGGCGTCGACGCGGTCGGCCTGGAGGCGCGCGCCGCGTCTCTCGGCACCCGTTCCATCAAGACCACCGCGAAGGCGTACGCCATCGACCTCGCCATCTCGATGGTCGACCTGACGACGCTGGAAGGCGCGGACACCCCGGGCAAGGTCCGGGCGCTCGGCGCCAAGGCGGTCCACCCCGACCCCACGGACCGTACGACCCCGACCACGGCCGCGGTCTGCGTCTACCCCGACATGGTGGCCGTCGCCAAGGAGGCCGTCGCCGGCTCCGGCGTGAAGGTCGCCTCGGTCGCCACCGCCTTCCCGGCCGGCCGTGCCGCCCTCGACGTGAAGCTGGCCGACGTCCGCGAGGCCGTCGCCGCCGGGGCCGACGAGATCGACATGGTCATCGACCGGGGCGCGTTCCTCGCCGGCAAGTACCTGAAGGTGTACGACGAGATCGTCGCCGTGAAGCAGGCCTGCGGCGACAGCGCCCGGCTGAAGGTCATCTTCGAGACCGGTGAGCTGTCGACGTACGACAACATCCGCCGCGCCTCCTGGC
The DNA here is from genome assembly GCF_055572075.1 of Streptomyces sp. NPDC030820. Lineage (NCBI taxonomy): Bacteria > Bacillati > Actinomycetota > Actinomycetes > Kitasatosporales > Streptomycetaceae > Streptomyces > Streptomyces sp. NPDC030820. Next base: position 366,973 of record NZ_JBVIEB010000002.1, on the reverse strand, counting down.
TCGGCATGCTCGCCGGCGCCGACTTCATCAAGACCTCGACCGGCAAGGTGGCGGTGAACGCGACGCCCGCCAACACCCTCCTGATGCTGGAGGCCGTACGGGACTTCCGCGCCCAGACCGGCGTCCAGGTCGGCGTGAAGCCGGCCGGCGGCATCCGCACCAGCAAGGACGCGATCAAGTTCCTGGTCCTGGTCAACGAGACCGCGGGCGAGGACTGGCTGGACAACCACTGGTTCCGCTTCGGCGCCTCCTCGCTGCTGAACGACCTGCTGATGCAGCGCCAGAAGCTGGCCACCGGCCGCTACTCCGGCCCCGACTACGTGACGGTGGACTGATCGATCATGGTTTTCGAGTACGCACCGGCGCCCGAGTCCCGCTCGGTCGTCGACATCGCCCCCTCCTACGGCCTGTTCATCGACGGCGAGTTCACGGACGCGGCCGACGGCAAGGTCTTCAAGACGGTCAGCCCCAGCACCGAAGAGGTGCTCTCTGAGGTCGCCCAGGCCGGCGCCGAGGACGTCGACCGGGCCGTCAAGGCCGCCCGCAAGGCCTTCGAGAAGTGGTCGGCACTGCCCGGCTCCGAGCGCGCCAAGTACCTGTTCCGTATCGCCCGGATCATCCAGGAGCGCAGCCGTGAGCTGGCCGTCCTGGAGACGCTGGACAACGGCAAGCCGATCAAGGAGACGAGGGACGCCGACCTCCCGCTGGTCGCGGCCCACTTCTTCTACTACGCGGGCTGGGCCGACAAGCTCGACCACGCCGGTTTCGGCGCGGACCCGCGGCCGCTGGGCGTCGCCGGCCAGGTCATCCCCTGGAACTTCCCGCTGCTGATGCTGGCGTGGAAGATCGCCCCGGCGCTGGCGACCGGCAACACGGTCGTCCTGAAGCCGGCGGAGACCACTCCGCTGAGCGCGCTGTTCTTCGCGGACATCTGCCGCCAGGCCGGCCTGCCCAAGGGCGTCGTCAACATCCTCCCGGGCTACGGCGACACGGGCGCCGCGCTCGTCGCGCACCCGGACGTGAACAAGGTCGCCTTCACCGGCTCCACGGCCGTCGGCAAGGAGATCGCCCGCACGGTCGCGGGCACGCGGAAGAAGCTCACCCTCGAACTGGGCGGCAAGGGCGCCAACATCGTCTTCGACGACGCCCCGATCGACCAGGCCGTCGAGGGCATCGTCACCGGCATCTTCTTCAACCAGGGCCAGGTCTGCTGCGCAGGCTCGCGTCTGCTGGTCCAGGAGTCCATCCAGGACGAGCTGCTGGGCTCCCTCAAGCGCCGCCTGTCCACCCTCCGCCTCGGCGACCCACTGGACAAGAACACCGACATCGGCGCGATCAACTCCGCCGAGCAGCTGGCCCGGATCACCGCGCTGGCCGAGCAGGGCGAGGCGGAGGGCGCCGAGCGCTGGTCCCCGGCCTGCGAACTGCCGTCCTCCGGCTACTGGTTCGCCCCGACGCTCTTCACGAACGTCACCCAGGCGCACACCATCGCCCGCGACGAGATCTTCGGCCCGGTGCTGTCGGTCCTCACCTTCCGCACCCCGGACGAGGCGGTCGCCAAGGCGAACAACACGCAGTACGGCCTGTCGGCGGGCATCTGGACCGAGAAGGGCTCCCGCATCCTGGCGGTCGCGAACAAGCTGCGCGCGGGCGTCGTCTGGTCCAACACGTTCAACAAGTTCGACCCGACCTCGCCGTTCGGCGGCTACAAGGAGTCGGGCTTCGGCCGCGAGGGCGGCCGCCACGGCCTGGAGGCATACCTCGATGTCTGACCGTTTGAGCGTCTTCAAGACCTACAAGCTGTACGTCGGCGGGAAGTTCCCGCGTTCCGAGAGCGGCCGGGTGTACGAGGTGACGGACTCGAAGGGCAACTGGCTGGCCAACGCTCCGCAGTCGAGCCGTAAGGACGCCCGGGACGCGGTGGTCGCCGCGCGCAAGGCGTTCGGCGGCTGGTCCGGCACGACGGCGTACAACCGCGGCCAGATCCTCTACCGCGTCGCGGAGATGCTGGAGGGCCGCCGCGAGCAGTTCGTCCGCGAGGTGGCCGACGCGGAGGGCCTGTCCAAGTCGAAGGCGGCGGGCGTCGTCGACGCGACCATCGACCGCTGGGTCTGGTACGCGGGCTGGACCGACAAGATCGCCCAGGTGATCGGCGGCGCGAACCCCGTCGCCGGGCCGTTCTTCAACCTCTCCTCGCCGGAGCCGACCGGAGTGGTGGCCGTACTGGCCCCGCAGGAGTCGTCGTTCCTGGGCCTGGTGTCGGTCGTGGCCCCGGTGATCGCCACCGGCAACACCGCGGTCGTGATCGCCAGCGAGAAGTCCCCGCTGCCCGCCCTCTCCCTGGGCGAGGTCCTGGCCACCTCCGACGTCCCCGGCGGTGTCGTCAACGTCCTGTCCGGCCGTACGGCGGAGATCGCGGCCCCGCTGGCCGCGCACCAGGACGTCAACGCGATCGACCTCGCGGGCGCGGATGAGGTGCTGGCGAAGGAGTTGGAGATCGCCGCGGCCGACAATCTGAAGCGGGTGCTTCGTCCACAGGCTGTGGATTACTTCGAGACGCCCGGGATCGAGCGGATGACGGCGTTCCTGGAGACGAAGACGGTGTGGCATCCGACGGGATCGTTGGGCGCGTCGGGGTCTTCCTACTGACGGGGTTCGGGCGGGGAACTGCGGTGGTTTGCCGGCTGCGGGTCGTCTGTGGTTGATCGCGCAGTTCCCCTCGCCCCTTCAGGGCGCTTTCAGTGACCCAGAACTCCAAGGGCCTGGCCCACTACCGGTACCTCGCCGAGCGACCGGGCCTCGGCCACCGGTGCCGTCAGCATGCGTGTTGAGGCCGGCTTGAAGTCGGCCAGTTGGGTGCCCACCCCGTTGTCCAGAGGGTCCACGCCCGTGCCCGCCAGGGGGTTGGGCTTGAGGCCGGCCAGCGGGCCCGTGACATAGCCGACCGTGCCGCTGATGGCCGCGAGTCCCGCGTTCGGGTCGACGCGACCGAGCGAGGTCGGGCGCCACGGCACCTCCATGACCGGGGAGGCGGCGCTCGCGTGGGCCGTTGCCGCGCCCGCGCCCAGGGCCGCTCCCGCGGTCGCGAGGGCGATCAGGGCGCGCTGGGCGGCGGGGTGCTGGGGGGAGGTCTGTCGGGCCATCGCTGGTGCCGCCTTCTGGTGCGCAGGGTAATGATGTCGGCACACAGGGTAGTTGAGGCGGGAGTCACGCTCAAAAGCCGACCCGCGGGGTCGGCAGGCGCGCCGCCATACGTCAAACTGGGGTTCCGTGAGCATTCATCCCCCGTCCTCCGCCCGCGTCGTGCTGCTCTGCGGCCCCTCGGGCTCGGGCAAGTCCCTCGTCGCCGCCCGTTCCGGGCTCCCCGTCCTGCGTCTGGACGACTTCTACAAGGAGGGCGACGACCCGACTCTGCCCTTGGTGGAGGGGAGTTCGGACATCGACTGGGACCATCCGCAGTCCTGGGACGCGGATGTCGCCGTCGAGGCCATCACCCGGCTGTGTGCCACCGGTTCGACGCCGGTGCCGGTGTACGACATCGCGTTGAGCGCCCGTACCGGCGAGGAGACGCTGCACATCGGCCGTACCCCCCTGTTCATCGCGGAGGGCATCTTCGCGGCGGAGATCGTCGAGCGCTGCCGGGAGCTGGGCGTGCTCGCGGACGCCCTGTGTCTGACGCGCGGTCCGCTCGTCACCTTCCGCCGCCGGTTCCTGCGGGATCTGAAGGAGGGCCGCAAGTCGGTGCCGTTCCTGCTGCGCCGCGGCTGGCGGCTGATGCGTGCCGAGCGGTCGATCGTCGCCCGCCAGGTGTCGCTGGGTGCGCATTCGTGTGACCGCGACGAGGCGCTTGGGCGGCTCGCGGCAGCGGCGGCGGGGCGGCAGACGCGCCAGCAGACGGTGGCGTAAGAGCCGTACCGGAAACAAAAACGGGACTGGACAGGCCCCCCGACCTTCCAGTCCCGCTTCTGTGCTCCCCCGTTTCCCCCGTTCCCCCGTGTCCCCCTCCGTTTCCCCCGTGTCCCCCCGGCGGGTCACCCCCGGGTGACCCCTGACCTTCAGGCGACCAGTTCGCCGAAGGCGCTCTCCTCGTCACGGCCGAAGCTGAGGACCTCGTCCTCGCGCAGCCGGCGCAGCGAGCGCCAGATGCTGGACTTCACCGTGCCGACACTGATGTCGAGGATCTCCGCGATCTCCGGGTCCGTACGGCCCTCGTAGTAGCGCAGGACCAGCATGGTGCGCTGGAGCTCGGGCAGCCGGGCCAGCGCCTGCCACAGGACCGCACGCAGTTCGGTGCCGCGCATCGCGTCCGTGTCGGAGGGCGTCTCGGGCAGTTCCTCGGTCGGGTACTCGTTGAGCTTGCGGCGCCGCCAGGCGCTGATGTGCAGGTTGGTCATGGTGCGGCGGAGGTATCCGCCGACCGCGGCCTTGTCGCTGATCCGGTCCCACGCCTTGTACGTCGAGAACAGCGCGCTCTGCAGCAGGTCCTCGGCCTCGAAGCGGTCGCCGGTCAGGTGGTAGGCGGTGGCGTACAGGGAGGCGCGGCGCTCCTGGACGTAGGCGGTGAACTCCGCCTCCGTCAGGGAACGGCGCTGCTCCCCCGAGTCCTCCCCGTACGCGGATCCCCCGTGCGTGTCCCCCGTGTGTGCGTCGACCACCGTCATGTAGGCGGTGTGCTGACGCCCGGTGCTGCGAGCGCACCCCCGCCCGCTCACAACACCGGACTTCTCGGAACCCCGGTGCACATCGTGCAGTCGCGTGACTACGGCGCTGGTGCTGATGCTGTGCAGCGTGTTCATCTCGCGCTCCCCGTGGTGGACTTCCGGTGGTTCGGTCTTGCCGGGCCGGCTGGTCCGTCCCGCTCTGCCCGTGCCCAAAAGACTGCCGGGACCACTTCATGGCCGTGTCCGCCGACTGTCACAGACCTGTCACAGGGGCCGGATCCAGGGCCGTCACAGCAAGTGCACAGGTGGTGGCGGTAGGGAAGGCCTGGTGTCGGCGGGTCGTACGACAGCCCGTCCATGGGCCAGAATGAGCCCGTGCCTTCCCTGTTGCTGATCGAGGACGACGACGCCATCCGTACGGCCCTGGAGCTCTCCCTGACGCGCCAGGGACACCGGGTGGCGACCGCTGCCAGCGGTGAGGACGGTCTGAAGCTGCTGCGTGAACAGCGGCCCGACCTGATCGTGCTGGACGTGATGCTGCCCGGCATCGACGGCTTCGAGGTGTGCCGTCGCATCCGGCGCACCGACCAGCTGCCGATCATCCTGCTCACCGCGCGCAGTGACGACATCGACGTGGTGGTCGGACTGGAGTCCGGCGCCGACGACTATGTGGTCAAGCCGGTGCAGGGCCGGGTGCTGGACGCCCGGATCCGGGCGGTGCTGCGGCGCGGGGAGCGCGAGTCCAGCGACTCGGCGACCTTCGGCAACCTCGTCATCGACCGGTCGGCGATGACCGTGACGAAGAACGGCGAGGATCTGCAGCTGACCCCGACCGAACTCCGGCTGCTGCTGGAGCTGAGCCGGCGGCCCGGTCAGGCGCTGTCCCGGCAGCAGCTGCTGCGGCTGGTGTGGGAGCACGACTATCTCGGTGACTCGCGGCTCGTGGACGCCTGTGTGCAGCGGCTGCGCGCGAAGGTCGAGGACGTGCCCTCCTCCCCGACGCTGATCCGTACCGTCCGTGGTGTCGGCTACCGCCTGGACGCGCCTCAGTGACCGACACGCAAGGGGGGCTGCGCGGCTGGGCCGCGGGGCGCACGGGAAGTCTGTCGCGGCTCAGGTTCACCAGCCTCCGGCTGCGCCTGGTCGTCGTCTTCGCGCTGGTGGCGCTCACGGCCGCGGTCTCGGCGTCCGGCATCGCCTACTGGCTGAACCGGGAGGCGGTGCTCACCCGCGCCCAGGACGCGGTGCTGCGCGACTTCCGGCAGGAGATGCAGAACCGCGCGGGCGCGTTGCCGGTCCACCCCACTCAGGACGAACTGCAGCGCGCGGCGGGCCAGATGGCCGCGAGCAGCCAGCACTTCAGCGTGCTCCTGGTCGCCCAGGACGCCGACGGCAAGACGGTGTACGGCAACTCGGGCGGCATCAACGGCTTCTCGCTGGAGGACGTGCCGGGGGCGCTGCGCGCGGCGGTGAACAAGCAGCAGAAGGTGACCGACGGCAACAAGGAGCCGTACCACCTGTACTGGCAGCGGGTCGTGGACCACGGCACGCCGTATCTGGTGGCCGGTTCGCGGGTGATCGGCGGCGGGCCCACGGGCTACATGGCCAAGTCGCTGGAGCCGGAGGCGAAGGACCTCAACTCGCTGGCCTGGTCACTGGGCATCGCCACCGGGCTCGCGCTGATCGGTGCCGCGCTGCTCGCGCAGGCCGCCGCCACGACCGTGCTGAAGCCGGTGCACCGGCTGGGGGTCGCCGCCCGACGGCTCGGTGAGGGCAGGCTGGACACGCGGCTGCGGGTGTCGGGGACCGACGAACTCGCCGATCTCTCCCGGACCTTCAACAACGCCGCCGAGGCGCTGGAGAAACGGGTCGCGGAGATGGCCGCGCGGGACGAGGCCTCGCGTCGCTTCGTCGCCGACATGAGCCATGAGCTGCGGACGCCGCTGACCGCCATCACCGCCGTGACGGAGGTGCTGGAGGAGGAGCTGGAGTCGGAGGCCGGCGGCATCGACCCGATGATCGAGCCCGCGGTCCGGCTGGTGGTGAGCGAGACCCGGCGCCTGAACGACCTGGTCGAGAACCTGATGGAGGTCACCCGCTTCGACGCGGGCACCGCCCGGCTGGTCCTGGACGACGTCGACATCGCCGACCAGATCACCGCCTGCATCGACGCCCGGGCCTGGCTGGACGCGGTCGAGCTGGACGCCGAGCGCGGCATCCACGCCCGTCTCGACCCGCGCCGGCTGGATGTCATACTCGCCAACCTGATCGGCAACGCGCTCAAGCACGGCGGGTCTCCGGTGCGTGTGTCGGTGCGCATAGACGGCGACGACCTGGTCATCGCGGTGCGTGACCACGGGCCGGGCATCCCCGAGGACGTGCTCCCGCACGTCTTCGACCGCTTCTTCAAGGCGAGTGCCTCCCGGCCGCGCTCCGAGGGCAGCGGGCTGGGCCTGTCCATCGCCATGGAGAACGCCCACATCCACGGTGGTGGGATCAGCGCCGCCAACTCGCCCGAGGGCGGCGCGGTGTTCACCCTGCGGCTGCCGCGGGACGCCTCCCGGCTCACGGAGGAGACCGACGAGGGCGACAAGACCGACAAGGACGCTTCCGGGAACCCCGGAAGCCCGGGAAGTTCAGGGAAGGAGGGGTGATGTCCGTACGACGCCTGACCGTGCGAGGCCTGCTGGCGCTGCCCCTCCTCGGCCTGCTGCTCTCCGGCTGCGGCATCCGGGCCACCCAGGTGCCGACCGACTTCGGGGCGGCGCCCTCCCGGGTGCCGTGCTCGCTGGCCGGCCCGGACCTGGCCAAGCAGTCCTCGCAGGGCGTGCCCGTGCAGGTCTTCCTGCTGTGCGGGGCGTCCCTGGTGACCGTCGACCGGACGGTACGCGTCCCCGAGGGCACCCCGGACGCGCGGCGCCGCGTGATCGTGGCACAGGGGCTCCTGGACCAGCTCGCCGCGTCCCCGTCCGCCGCGGAGCGCTCCGCGGGCTATACGACGTACGTGCCGGGCGGCCTCACCGTGCGCGGGCCCGGCCCGAAGGACCCGGAGGACGCACTCCGCCTGAGCACGGCACCGTCCCGGCTCACCTCCTACGCCCTCGCCCAGCTGGTGTGCACCCTCTCCGACTCGGCGGCGACGGAGGGCGACGGCTCGGTCGTCCTCGGCGGCCCGGATGCCGGGCCGCTGCGCCGCTACGAGTGCACCGACGACGTCCGCGACCGCCCGGGCAGCGCGGAGCCGCCGTCGAGCGAGGTCGCGGCGAGGTAGCGCCCCCGGCGAACCGGAACCCCCGCGGTGAAACCCCTTTCCAGAGCACAGGGCAACCGGAACGTTGCGGGGCGGAACCGATCGGCACCGGTACGGCGTCTAGGGGGGCGTGCAGCGTCAAGGCTCCATCGGCGGCGGCAGCGCCGCGATCCATGTCCGGGTGACAGGGGGTGTCCTCCTCGTCGCTCACCTCGTCCTCGTCGCCTGGCTGATGCTGCGGCCCCTGGACGTCCCCTGGGTCACGCCCCCCAACCTGCACCCCTTCGCCGGCATCCGGGCCGATCTGGCCCTGGGCTGGCCGGAGGCCGCCAGACGCATCGGCGAGGGCCTGGCCCTGCTCGCCCCGCTGGGCGTGCTGCTGCCGATGGCACACGGCAGGCTCACCGGCTCCCCGCTCTTCTCCCTGATCCGTACGACCGCCGCGGGCGCCCTCGTCTCCACCGGGATCGCCCTGCTGCAGACCGGCGTGCCCGGCAGGGTCGTGGACGTGGACTCGCTGCTGCTGAACACCGCCGGCGTCGCCCTGGCCCACCTGGCCGTCGTACCGGCGGGCCGCGCCTGGCTGCGCCGCCGGGACGCGCGGGCGGACGCCGGGGCGGAGCCGCCCGTCACGGTGCAGGAGGAGCTGTCTCAGGGTCGCACCCCGACGATTCCCAGGGTCGGGATCGCCCCGTAGAGCGACGCTTCGCCCGCTTCGTCTCCCTACCGTGGAAGACAGTCGAGGGACGCCACCGGGGCGGCCCCGACCCCGGCTCGACGAGCGAGCCGACGACCACGGAGGAGTCGCCATGTCCGCCCTTGCCCGCCCCACCCACGGCCGCGTGATCGGCGGAGTGTGCGCCGCGCTGGCACGGCGCTTCGGCACCTCCGCGACGACGATGCGGGTGATCTTCCTGCTCTCCTGCCTGCTGCCGGGCCCGCAGTTCCTGCTCTACATAGCGCTGTGGATCCTGCTGCCGGCCGAGGACAGGACACGCACCGCCTGGTGAGAGGCACACGCGTGAACGCCGCTGGGGCGCCCTCGGACAGTTCCGGGGCGCCCCAGCGGCGTCGTACGACCGTCGGCGTCGGCGTCAGCCGAGCGGAATCCCGTTCACCGGCACACCGTGCGTGGGCAGGCCGGTGTTGTGCAGCGGCAGCCCGCCGAGCAGTCCGGCGATCGGCGCGGTCGGGCCCTTGGCGAGGACGTTCTGGACGGCCGGCTGCGCGGCGGCCAGCCCGGCACCCACGGCACCCCGCCCCTGGGTGAGCGCCCCGGAGGCGCCCGGCAGCGCCTTGGAGACGTTCTCGGCCGGCAGCGTCCTGGTGACGGAATCCAGCGCCTGCGTGGCCCGGGCGGCGTCGGGGACGGCCGGGGCCGCGTTGGCCGCGCCCGCACCGACGGCGGCGAAGGCGGCACCGAGGGCGGCGACACCGAGGGTCTTGGCAGCAGACTGCTTCATGGTGAATGCGTCCTTGAATGCGGAGACGGAGATCACAAAAAGATCTGAGCGGTCCACGACCGTAAACATGCCGGGCTGCCCGCCGCAAACACCGAAATGCGGACGACTTGTGAAAGCGCGTCCGCATTCCGTGCCGGGATCCGGGTGCGGCTAGCCCTCCGATTCGACAGAGCTGCTGGTGGAGGCCGTCTGACGGAACAGCCATTCGGATTTCAGCTCCGCATACCCGGGCTTGATGACGTCATTGATCATGGCGAGTCGTTCATCGAAAGGAATGAACGCTGATTTCATCGCATTGACGGAGAACCACTGCAGATCGTCGAGCGTATAACCGAAGGCATCGACGAGATGCTCGAATTCCTGGCTCATGCTGGTGTGCGACATCAGTCGGTTGTCGGTGTTCACGGTGGCCCGGAAGTGCAGCCGGCGCAGCAGTCCGATCGGATGCTCGGCATAGGAGGGCGCCGCCCCGGTCTGCAGGTTGGAGCTGGGGCACAGCTCCAGCGGGATCCGCTTGTCACGGACGTACGACGCCAGGCGGCCGAGCACGACGGAGCCGTCCTCGTGGACCTCGATGTCGTCGATGATCCGCACCCCGTGCCCGAGCCGGTCGGCGCCGCACCACTGCAGCGCCTGCCAGATGGACGGCAGCCCGAAGGCCTCGCCGGCGTGGATGGTGAAGTGGTTGTTCTCGCGCTTGAGGTACTCGAAGGCGTCCAGGTGCCGGGTGGGCGGATAGCCGGCCTCGGCGCCCGCGATGTCGAAGCCGACGACTCCGGAGTCCCGGTAGCGGTTGGCGAGCTCGGCGATCTCCAGGGAGCGGGCGGCGTGCCGCATGGCGGTCAGCAGGGCGCCGACCCGGATGCGGCGGCCGTTCTCCCGGGCGAGCCGCTCGCCCTGCCGGAACCCCTCGTTGACGGCCTCGACCACCTCCTCCAGGGTGAGTCCGCGCTCCAGGTGCTGCTCGGGGGCGTACCGCACCTCGGCGTAGACGACTCCGTCCTCCGCGAGGTCCTCGGCGCACTCGCGGGCCACCCGGACGAGCGCCTCCCGCGTCTGCATCACGCCGACGGTGTGCTTGAAGGTCTCCAGATACCGTTCCAGCGAGCCGGAGTCGGCGGCCTCGCGGAACCAGATGCCCAGCTTGTCCGGATCGGTCTCGGGCAGCTCCGAGTAGCCGGCCCCCTGGGCGAGTTCGACGACGGTTCCGGGGCGGAGCCCGCCGTCGAGGTGGTCGTGCAGCAGAACCTTGGGCGCCCGGCGGATCTGGTCCGGCGTCGGAAGCGTCCCGGTCGGTGCGGTCTGGCTCGTCATTTCCGCACTGTAACGCCTACGCGCGTAGAAGACCGGGAATCGGCGACATCGCTTTTCCGTCGATACGCAAAGGTGACCGCACATGAGGGTTTCGTACACCGCTCCTTCTGACACTGTTCTGCCATGGGACAGCAAGCGACGCCGGCCCGAACGGCCAGGCTGGGAAAGGCCGTCGGCCCGGAGCCGACGGCGGTGTGCGCAGCGGTGGTGCTGCTCCCCGGCGGGGAGGAGGTCTCCGACCGCGGGCCATCCCTCGTTCGGGCGGCGACCGCGCTGCGCGCGCTGGGCCGGCGGTTCGCTCGCGCGGGGCGGGAGGAGGGACTGGCTGTCCATACCGTCCACTACCGGTACCGCGGCTGGAACGGCAGCGAGGCGCATCTGGCGGCGGACGCGGAGTGGGCGGCCGACGAGGTCGTACGACGGTACGGGGACGTTCCCGTGTGCCTGGTCGGCGTGGACATGGGCGGCCGGGCGGCGCTGCGGGCCGGTGGGCACGAGGCCGTCAACTCCGTTGTGGCCCTGGCTCCTTGGCTGCCGGAGGACGATGTGGCCGCGCCTGCCGAGCCGGTGAAGCAGCTCGTGGGGCGGCGGGTGCTGATCGTGCACGGCACGAATGACGAGCGGACCGATCCCGAGCTGTCGTTCCGGTTCGCGGCGCGGGCGAAGAAGGTGAACCGGGAGGTGTGCCGGTTCGAGGTGCATTCCGATGGGCATGGGCTGCATGGGCATCGGGACGAAGTGGCCTGGCTGGCCGTTGATTTCATGATGGGGGCGTTGTTCGGGCACCCCGTGTCCCGCCCTGTCGAGGATGCGCTGGCCGCTCCGCCGCCGATCGGGCTTCGGATGCCGTTGGCTGCCGGGTTCGGCAAGTCGTTGAAGCGGTAGGGCCCCTTCGGATCGGCGCCGCTCAGGCTGGCAGCAAGCTGCCCCGTCTCGAGAGCAGGAACTTCTTGAAGGCCGCCACCGGCGGGGTGTCCGGGCGGTCCGCCAGCCAGGCGACGCCGATCTCTCGTACCGCCCTCGGGGCCGTGACCGTCAGTTCCACCACCCCCGGCCTGGGGACCGTCGGCGGGGGGAGGAGGGCGACCCCCAGGCCGGCCGCCACCAAGCCCCTCAGGGTCTCCGCCTCCTCGCCCTCGAAGGCGACCCTCGGGCGGAAGCCGGCCTCCCGGCACAGGGCGTCGAAGATACGGCGGAGGCCGTAGCCGGGTTCCAGGGTGACCCAGGATTCGTCGGCGGCTTCGGCGAGGCGGATGCGGCGGCGGGAGGCCAGGCGGTGGTCGGCGGGGACGACCAGGCGGAGTTTCTGCTCGTCCAGGCGGCGGGCGACCAGGTCGGGGGCGTCGGGGACCGGTGAGGTGAGGCAGAGGTCCAGTTCGCCGGCGCGCAGGCCTTCGAGCATGGCCTCGCCGTAGTTCTGGACCAGGCTGAAGCGGACGCGCGGGTGGTCCTCGCGGAAGGCGTGCAGAAGACCGGGGACCGTCTCGGCGCCCATGGTGTGCAGGAAGCCGAAGGCGACCTTGCCGGTGGCCGGGTCGGCGTCGGCCCGCACCTCCTCGGCGGCCCGCTCGATCTCGGCGAGGGCGCGTTCGACGGAGGTGAGGAAGGTGCGGCCGGCGGGGGTCAGGGAGACCGTGCGGCCGTGCCGGGCGAACAGGTCGACGCCCAGGTCCTGCTCCAGGCGGGCCATCGAGCGGGAGAGGGTGGACTGGGGGACGTTCATCTCGTGGGCGGCGCGGGTGACGTGCTCGGTGCGGGCCACGCCGGCGAAGTACGCGAGGCGGGGCGCCAGCACCCGCGACATCGCGGACATGTCTTCTGTGTCACTGTTCGGTGACAGGCGAGGCTGTGAGCTCTGCTGATGCTGCATGGGAACGATTATGGCGATTCCATGCATTGGACGGATGAGACCGGCCGTACCTACGGTCGAGGCATGTCTCCCGCCAGTACCGGGGCGTCCACCATCGTGGGCGCCGCACCGAACGTCCCCGCCTCCGACACCTCCGCCTCCGACTCCCGTATGACTCCGGGCGGGCCCGGCTACCGCCGGATGAGCCTCGCCCTCTTCCTCGCCGGGGTCGCGACCTTCGCCCTCCTGTACTCCACGCAGTCCCTGCTGCCGCTGATCTCCGGCGAGTTCGGGGTCGCGGCGAGCGAGGCGAGCTGGACCGTGGCGGCCGCGACCGGCGGACTGGCCCTGTTCGTCCTGCCGATGAGCGCCCTGTCCGAGCGTTTCGGCCGCCGTACGGTGATGACGGCCTCGCTGGCCGTCGCGGTGACCGTGGGACTGCTGGTGCCGTTCGCGCCGTCGCTCGGTGTGCTGGTGGTGCTGCGGGCGGTGCAGGGCGCGGCGCTGGCCGGACTGCCGGCCTCGGCGCAGGCCTATCTGGCCGAGGAGGTCAGGCCGAAGGCGCTGGTCACGGCGATCGGCCTGTTCGTCGCGGGCAACAGCGTGGGCGGCATGAGCGGCCGGGTGATCACCGGCTGGGTGGCCCAGGAGTGGGGCTGGCGGGTGGCCGTCGGCGTGATCGGCGTGATCGCCGTCGGATGCGCGGTCGCCTTCCGGCTGCTGCTCCCGGCGCCGAAGCACTTCACTACCGGTTCACTGCGGCCCCGGGTCCTGCTCGGCACGGTCCGCGACCACCTCGCGAACCCGCTGCTGCGGCGGCTGTACGCGATCGGCGCGCTGTTCATGACGGTGTTCGGCGGTGTGTACACGGTGATCGGCTACCGGCTGACGGGCGCGCCGTTCGGGCTGCCGCAGGGCATCATCGGCTCGATCTTCCTGGTCTACCTGGTGGGCACGGTGTCGGCGTCCACGGCGGGCCGGCTGGTGGGCCGGCTCGGCCGCCGGGGCGCGCTGTACCTGGCGGGCGGTACGACGGCGGCGGGCCTGCTGCTCTCGCTGGTCCCCTCGCTGCCGCTGGTCCTGCTGGGCCTGGTGCTGATCACGGCGGGCTTCTTCGCGGGCCACGCGGTCGCCTCCTCTGCGGTCAGCAAGACGGCCACGCAGGGCCGCGCCCAGGCCTCGGCCCTGTACCAGTCCATGTACTACATCGGCTCCAGTGTCGGCAGCACGGTCGGCGCGACGGCCTTCCACGCCGACGGCTGGAGCGGCACGGTCGGCGTCGGTCTGCTCGCGGTCGCCGGCGTCGTCGCGATCACGGTGCTCGGCACGCGCGCGGCCCGGGTGGCGGCGCGGCGGGAGCTCGCCGTGGCGTGACGCGCTGAGCCCGGCGTTCCCCCTGGTCGGGGCCGGTTGTCAGGGGGCGCGGACAGCGTCCGCCGGACAACTGGTCCGTCGATGCAGGGGGTTTGCCGTATGGAGTTCCGGATCGCGCGCTGGGAGCCGGCGGAGGCGGTGCGCCGGGTGGCGGTGGTGGCGGAGGCGGACAGCCCGGTGCGGCTGGACTGCGCCGCGGCCGAGGGCTCGCTGCTGATGCGGGCGGGCTACGGCGACGATGTGGCGGCCCAGCGGCTGCCGGCCGTCCTGCAGGGCGCGGCGGAGGTCACGGTGGCGTTCCACCCGGCGTATCCGCTCGACGCGCCGACCTCCTTCGAGGGCACCGGGCTGCGGATGGAGCTGCTCGGGGCGGGGCAGCGGGCGCTGCTCGCCGGCACCGGGGCGGCAGCGGGGCACCGGGATCTGCTCATGTCCGTGAAGCAACTGGTCTGAGCTGGGCTTTTCCGGACTCGGAGGGCCATTGTCAGAGGGCTGCGGTAGCTTCCCAAGTGCTGGGGCGCGACGGAGCGCTGCAGGGACGGCCACAGGGGTGGGTGCACGATGGGCGACAGCACGGCGACGGCGGACCTCGACGTCGCACTGGAGAAGCACCGGACCGAACTGACCGGGTACTGCTACCGGATGCTCGGCTCCTCCTTCGAGGCGGAGGACGCGGTGCAGGACACCCTGGTGCGGGCCTGGCGGAGCTACGACAAGTTCGAGGGCCGCTCCAGCCTGCGCTCGTGGCTGTACCGGATCGCGACGAACGTGTGCCTGGACATGCTGGCGGCGGGCAACAAACGGGCCAGACCGATGGACCTGACCGAATCGACCCCGCTCGCGCAGGCCGCGCTCTCCCCCCGCCCCGACCACACCTGGCTGGAGCCGATGCCGGACGCGCGCGTGCTGCCGACGGTCGACGATCCGGCGGAGGCCGCGGTCGCGAAGGAGTCGATCCGGCTGGCCTTCATGGCGGCCCTCCAGCAGTTGCCGCCCAAGCAGCGGGCGGTGCTGATCCTGCGCGAGGTGCTGGCCTGGAAGGCGAGTGAGGTCGCCGAGCTGCTGGACACCTCGGTCGCCTCGGTCAACAGCGCGCTGCAGCGGGCGCGGGCCACGCTCGCGGAGCGCGCGGACGCGGGCCCCGAGGGCGCGGTGTCCGATCCTCTCGACGAGGAGCAGCAGAAACTCCTGGAGCGCTATGTCAAAGCCTTCGAGGGCTATGACATGACGGCGCTGACGGCGCTGCTGCACGAGGACGCCATCATGACGATGCCGCCGTTCGACCTGTGGCTGCGCGGCCCGGCCGACATCACCGGTTTCATGTCGACGCTCGGCGCCTCCTGTGCCGGCTCCCGGCTGCTGCCGGTGCAGGTCAACGGACTGCCGGGGTTCGCACACTACAAGCCGGACGAGGAGAAGGGCGGTTTCGGTCCTTGGGCGGTGCAGGTGCTGGAGCTGTCAGAGGGCCGGATCACCGGTTTCCACTGCTTCCTCGACACCAAGCGCTGGTTCTCGCTGTTCGGCCTCCCCCTCCATCTGGAAGCGGAGTCCGACGAGGTCGAGAAGGGCGGGTAGCGCGGGATCGGGGTCCCGCAGCCGAATCCGCCCGCCGGCCCGGCGGGCGGCCAGCTCCAACCGTGCCAGCAGGTCCACGGCGGCCAGGCCCGGGGGCCCGAGCCCGCCCACGTCGCACACGACGACGCGGGCGCCACTGCCGGCCAGCAGCATCTGCACCCGGGCACACAGCGCCGCCGCCTGGTCCCGGGTGACGGGGCCGGGCAGCACGAGCACGGCGGGTTCCTCGGCGTCCACGTGCGGTAGACCGACGGTCCGGGCGGAACTCATCGGGCACAGATCACATTGACCAGTTCCCCGTTCTCCTCGGAGGGTTGGCCGTGTGACGGGGGTGCTGAGCGGGTTCGCGGTGATCGCGGTCGTCATCGGGGTGGGCTATGTGCTCGGGCGGCGCGGGACGCTCGGGGCGCAGGGTGGCGAGGTGCTGACCCGGCTGGCCTTCACGGTGGCGGGCCCCGCGCTCCTGTTCACGACCCTCGCACGCGCCGACCTGTCGGTGCTGTTCTCGGCTCGCCTGCTGGTGACGGCGCTGAGCACGGCAGCGGTCGTCGGGGTCTTCGTGGCGGTCGGTACCGCACGCCGCTGGGGCGTGGGGCGGACCACCATCGGCGCCCTGTGCTCCGGTTACGTCAACTCGGGCAACCTCGGCATTCCGATCGCGGCGTATGTCCTGGGCGACGCGTCCCTGGTGGCGCCGGTGCTGCTGTTCCAGGTGGTGCTGGTGACCCCGGTCGCGCTCACGATCCTGGACCTGTCCGGGATGGGCGAGAAGGGCACGCTGTGGCGGCGCCTGCTGACACCGCTGCGGAATCCGATAGCGGTGGGCTCGCTGTCGGGGTCGTGGTGTCGGCGGCGGGCTGGACGCTCCCCGGCCCGCTGCTGAACCCCCTCACCCTGATCGGCAACATGTCCGTCCCGGCGGCGCTGCTGGTCTTCGGCATGTCGTTGCACGGCAGTTCGGCCCCCGGCCGGGGCCGGGACCGTCAACTGGTCCTGATGTCCGTGGCATTGAAGTCCCTGGGCCAGCCGCTGGTGGCGTGGGCCCTGGCAACGGCGCTCTTCGGCCTGCACGGCGCCCCACTGCTGGACGTGGTGGTGACCTCGGCCCTCCCGGCCGCGCAGAACCTCTTCACCTACGCGAGCCGCTACCGCGTGGCCGAGGGCCTGGCCCGCGAGTCGATCCTGCTCTCGACCGTGGCGTCGGTGCCGGTGCTGGTGGGGGTGGCGGCGGTGTTGGGATGAGGATCAGCTGAGGGGGAAGACGCTCGTGTCGATGTCCAGTTCGAAGGGCGCGGGCAGCCCTCGGGAGCGTCCGTCTCCTCCCAGACACGGACGATCTCGTCCCAGCCCGTTTCCCTCGGGGACCCGGACTCGGCGGCGAGTGCGCTCATGGCGGTCTCCTATCGGTGCGTCACCGATCCCAGCATGCAGAACGGGACCGGCGGCGGTCCACCGGTCCCGTTCACCCGAACGACGAAAGCCCAGGTCAGGCGATACGTTCCAGCACCACCGGCGTCGCCTTGAAGTCCGTGCCCGGTGCCGCGATGTCGTAGGAGCCCTCCACCGCCTGGAGCGCGTACTCGAAGCGCTCGGGGGTGTCCGTGTGGAGGGTCAGCAGGGGCTGGCCCTCGGTCACCGTGTCGCCCGGCTTGGCGTGCATCTCGATGCCCGCGCCCGCCTGGACCGGGTCCTCCTTGCGCGCACGCCCCGCACCCAGGCGCCAGGCCGCGACGCCGATGCCGTAGGCGTCGAGGCGGGTCAGGACTCCGGAGGCCGGGGCCTTGATCACGTGCTGTTCCTTCGACGTGGGCAGCGCCGCGTCCGGGTCGCCGCCCTGGGCCGCGATCATGCGGCGCCAGACGTCCATCGCCGAGCCGTCGGCCAGGGCCTTCGCCGGGTCGGCGTCCTTCACCCCGGCCGCCTCCAGCATCTCGCGCGCCAGGGCCAGCGTCAGTTCGACCACGTCCGCCGGGCCGCCGCCCGCCAGGACCTCCACCGACTCGCGGACCTCCAGCGCGTTGCCGGCCGTCAGGCCCAGCGGGGTCGACATGTCCGTCAGGAGCGCGACCGTCTTCACGCCGTGGTCGGTGCCCAGGCCGACCATCGTGGTCGCCAGTTCGCGGGCGTCGTCCAGCGTCTTCATGAAGGCGCCGCTGCCCACCTTCACGTCCAGCACCAGCGAGCCCGTGCCCTCGGCGATCTTCTTCGACATGATCGAGGAAGCGATGAGCGGGATCGCCTCCACCGTTCCCGTCACGTCCCGCAGCGCGTACAGCTTCTTGTCCGCCGGGGCCAGGCCGTCGCCCGCCGCGCAGATCACCGCGCCGGTCCCCTCCAGCACGGACAGCATCTCCTCGTTCGAGAGCAGCGCGCGCCAACCCGGGATCGACTCCAGCTTGTCCAGGGTGCCGCCCGTGTGGCCCAGACCCCGGCCCGAGAGCTGCGGGACCGCGGCACCGCAGGCGGCGACGAGGGGGGCCAGCGGGAGCGTGATCTTGTCGCCGACGCCGCCCGTCGAGTGCTTGTCGGCCGTCGGGCGGGACAGGGCCGAGAAGTCCATGCGCTCGCCGGAGGCGATCATGGCGGCCGTCCAGCGGGCGATCTCGCGCCGGTTCATGCCGTTGAGCAGGATCGCCATGGCGAGCGAGGACATCTGCTCGTCGGCGACCTCGCCGCGGGTGTACGCGTCGATGACCCAGTCGATCTGCTCGTCGGTCAGCTCGCCGCGGTCCCGCTTGGTGCGGATCACGGAGATGGCGTCCATGGCCATGGCTGGTGGCTTCCTTCCGGGAGGTGCGAAGTGTGCGGCCCCCCTGCGAGCGGGGCAGGGGGGCCGTACGGGACTTACTTGGTGAGATGGTCCGGGCCGAAGGCCTGGGGCAGCATCTCGGACAGCGGGAGGACGCCCGCGGGGGTGTCCAGGAGGAGGTCCGGACCGCCGAACTCGTACAGCAGCTGGCGGCAGCGGCCGCAGGGGACCAGCAGGCCGCCGGTGCCGTCCACGCACGTGAAGTGCGTCAGGCGGCCGCCGCCCGTGCGCTGCAGGTCCGAGACCAGACCGCACTCGGCGCACAGGCCGATGCCGTAGGAGGCGTTCTCCACGTTGCAGCCGGTGACGGTGCGTCCGTCGTCGACCCGGGCCGCCACGCCGACCGGGAAGCCGGAGTAGGGGGCGTACGCGTGGGACATCGCCTCGCGCGCCACCTCCCGCAGCGCCTCCCAGTCGAACCCGGCGGCTTTCTGCGTCACTTGCCTTGACCCTTCCGGTAGCGCATGCCGTCCGCCTTCGGCATCCGCAGGCGCTGCGCCGACAGCGACAGCACCAGCAGGGTGACGACGTACGGCGTGGCGCCCACGAAGTCGCTCGGGACCTCGTCGGTGACCAGGTACCAGAGCAGGACCAGCGCCGCCACGATCAGGCTGATCGCGCCCTGCCACAGCGAAGTGCGGTACAGCTTCCAGCCTGCCAGGGCGACGAGCAGGATGACCAGCAGGAGCAGCAGCCCGTGGACGGTCGTACCGCCGTTGCGCAGCTGGAGGGCGTCGGAGTAGCCGAACAGGCCCGCGCCCATCGCGAGGCCGCCCGGACGCCAGTTGCCGAAGATCATCGCCGCGAGGCCGATGTAGCCGCGGCCACCGGTCTGGCCCTCCAGGTAGGTGTGCGAGGTGACCAGCGCCAGGAAGGCGCCGCCGAG
Organism: Streptomyces sp. NPDC030820; assembly: GCF_055572075.1. Classification (NCBI taxonomy): domain Bacteria; kingdom Bacillati; phylum Actinomycetota; class Actinomycetes; order Kitasatosporales; family Streptomycetaceae; genus Streptomyces; species Streptomyces sp. NPDC030820. The sequence continues at coordinate 347,792 of NZ_JBVIEB010000002.1, read as the reverse complement.
GCCGGCGAGGCCGCCGGAGACGGCCACGGCCGCGTACTTGTACTTGTAGACGTTGACGCCGAGGGACTCGGCGGCGGTCGGGTTCTCACCGCAGGAGCGCAGCCGCAGACCGAACGGGGTGCGCCACAGCAGCCACCAGCTGCCGACGAACAGCACCGCGGCCAGGATCGTGATCACGGACAGGTTGGTGATCAGACCGCCGACGATGCCGGCGAGGTCGGAGACCAGGAACCAGTGGTGCTTCTCGATCGAGGCAAGGCCGTCGGCGAGGCCGGGCACGGTGACCTGCGGCAGCGAGTCCACCGGCGGCGACTGCTTGGGGTTGCCGCCCGCGTTGGCCGCGCTGCCGCCCGCGAAGAACAGCTTGGCGAGGTACTGGGTGGCGCCCAGCGCGAGCAGGTTGATCGCGACACCGGAGACGATGTGGTCGACGCCGAAGGTGACGGTGGCGACGGCGTGCAGCAGGCCGCCGAGGACGCCGAAGCCGATCCCGCACAGCAGGCCGAGCCAGGGGCTGGACTGCCAGCCGACCCAGCCGGCGCCGAAGGTGCCGAGGATCATCATGCCCTCGAGGCCGATGTTGACCACACCGGACCGCTCGGACCACAGACCGGCGAGACCGGCGAGGCCGATCGGCACGGCGAGGCCGAGCGCGGCGCCGACCTGCCCGGCGGAGTCGAGCTGGTTGGAGCCGGTGATCATGCGGACCGCGGCCAGGAGCAGCAGCGCACCCGCAACGAACAGGAGGATCTGGCCGAAGGAGCGGCCCGAGCGCTGCGGCGCGCCCGCCGCCTTGGGCGCCGCGGGCGGCGGCGTGTCGGTCATCGTGGCAGTCATCACGCCACCTCCTGCTTCTTCGTCGGGGCGGCGGGCGCGGCGGCGAGTTCGGCGCCGACCTTCTGCTGCTGGCGCTTGAGGCCGTAGCGGCGCACGACCTCGTAGGCGATCACGACGCACAGGACGATGACGCCCTGGATGACGCCGAGGATCTCCTTGTCGTAGCCCTGGAACTCCAGGTGGTTGGTGGTGCGCTCCAGGAAGCCCCAGAGCAGGGCGCCGAGCGCGATGCCGATCGGGTGGTTGCGGCCGAGCAGCGCGATGGCGATGCCGGTGAAGCCGATGCCGACCGGGAAGTCGTTGCTGAACGCGTGGGAGTCGTTGAGCAGGGTCGGCATGCCGATCAGACCGGCCACCGCACCCGAGATGATCATGCTGGTGGCGATCATCTTCTTCACGGACACACCGCTCGCGGAGGCCGCGCTCTCGGACTGGCCGACGGTGCGCAGGTCGAAGCCGAACCGGGTGCGGCCGAGGACGAACCAGTACGCGATGCCGACGGCGGCGGCGATGAAGATGAAGCCCCACAGCTGCCCGGCCGGGCCGGTGTTGATGCTGAAGAAGTACGAGGACGACGGCAGCGGCTTGGTGGAGACCACGGTGCCGCCCTGTTCCAGCTGGGCCAGTTTCCCGGGCTGCAGCAGGTAGGCGATGATCGCGGTGGCGATCGAGTTCAGCATGATGGTCGAGATGACCTCGCTGACGCCTCGCGTCACCTTGAGGATGCCCGCGATGGCCGCCCACAGCGCGCCGGTCGCCATGGCGCAGATGAGGATCAGCGGGATGGCGATCCAGCCGGGCACGGTCAGCGCCCCGCCGAGGACGGCGGCGAAGAACGCGGCGAGCCGGTACTGGCCGTCGACGCCGATGTTGAACAGGTTCATCCGGAAGCCGATGGCCACCGAGACGCCCGCGAGGTAGTACGTCGTCGCCTTGTTCAGGATGTAGACCTGGCTGTCGCTGGCGAAGCCGTAGGTCACCATGTCGCTGAACGCGGAGCCGGGGTTCTTGCCGGTCGCGAGGATCACCAGGGCGGTGACGACGAGGGCGGCGACGACCGCCAGCACCGGCGCGGCGAGGCCGAGGAGCAGCCGCTCCTTGTCGATCCGTGAGGTCAGCTTGTTCATCGCGCGTCGTCCTCTGTGTGCTCCAGGTGGCCGGTGGCCGCACCCGTCATGGCGGAGCCCAGCTCTTCGGGGGTGATGGTGGCGGGGTCGGCGTCGGCGACCAGGCGGCCGCGGTACATCACCCGCAGGGTGTCGGAGAGCCCGATCAGCTCGTCCAGGTCCGCGGAGATCAGCAGGACGGCCAGGCCCTCGCGCCGGGCCTCGCGGATGTAGTCCCAGATGGCCGCCTGGGCGCCGACGTCCACACCGCGGGTGGGGTGGGCGGCGATGAGCAGCTTGGGGTCGTGACTCATCTCGCGGCCGACGATCAGCTTCTGCTGGTTGCCGCCGGACAGCGAGGCCGCGGTCACGTCGATACCGGGGGTGCGGACGTCGTAGGCCTGGATGATCCGCTCGGTGTCGGCGCGGGCGGCCTTGATGTCGAGGAGCTGGCCGCGCGCGTTGGGCTTCTCGGTGACGTGGCCGAGGATGCGGTTCTCCCACAGCGGGGCTTCCAGCAGCAGGCCGTGGCGGTGGCGGTCCTCGGGGATGTAGCCGATGCCGGCCTCGCGGCGGTCGCGGGTGGGGGTGCGGGAGATGTCGGTGCCGTCGAGGGTGATCACGCCGGCGTCCGGGTGACGCATGCCCATGATCGCCTCGACCAGCTCGGACTGGCCGTTGCCCTCCACACCGGCGATGCCGAGGACCTCGCCCTTGTGGATGGTGAGGGAGATCTGGTCCAGGATGATCCGCTCGATGCCTTCCAGGTCGGTCTGCGCGAGGTGCAGCCCCTCCACCTTCAGCATGGGGACGTCCGTGACGGTGGACTCCGCGGTCTCCGGGGTGGGCAGCTCGGCGCCGACCATCAGCTCGGCGAGCTGCTTGGGGGTGGTGCCCTGCGGCGAGACCGTGCCGACGGTGGTGCCGCGCCGGATGACGGTGATCTCGTCGGCGACCGACAGCACCTCGCCCAGCTTGTGGGAGATGAAGATGACGGTGAGGCCCTCGGACTTCAGCTCGCGCAGGTTGTCGAAGAGCGCGTCGACCTCCTGCGGCACGAGCACGGCCGTCGGCTCGTCGAGGATCAGGGTCTTGGCGCCGCGGTAGAGGACCTTGAGGATCTCCACGCGCTGGCGGTCGGCGACGCCCAGCTCCTCCACCAGCACGTCCGGGCGGACGTTCAGGCCGTACGCGTCCGAGATCTCCTTGATCTTGGTGCGGGCCTTGTTGCCGATGCCGTACAGCTTCTCCGCGCCGAGGACGACGTTCTCCAGCACGGTGAGGTTGTCGGCGAGCATGAAGTGCTGGTGCACCATGCCGATGCCGCGGGCGATGGCGTCGCCGGGGTTGTGGAAGGTGACCTGTTCGCCATTGACCGTGATGGTGCCCTCGTCCGGCTGCTGCATGCCGTAGAGGATCTTCATCAGGGTGGACTTGCCGGCGCCGTTCTCACCGCACAGGGCGTGGACGGTGCCCGTGCGGACCGTGATGTCGATGTCGCGGTTGGCGACGACGCCGGGGAAACGCTTGGTGATGCCGCGCAGTTCGACGGCAGCGGGAGGGCTGGACGCGTTGATGGCGCACTCTCCTCGGGGAAAGGGGCTGCGTAGGGGAGGGCTTGGGCGTCGGCGACGCTAGCGCGGCAACTCCATGCTACACGCGTAGAGTTGACACATTGTTATGGCTCGGCGGGGGCTCCGAAGGGCGCCTCCGCCGAGCCTCAAGTCCCACGGTACGGCCGGACCGTCACATCGGCGGTCCGGCCGTACCGGACGGGTCACGGAGTGGTCTTGACCTTGATCTGGCCGGAGACGATCTTCTGCTTCGCGGCGTCCAGCTTGGGCTGGATGTCGTTGATGAAGCCACCGCTGGTGGCCAGCGAGACACCGTTCTTGGCGAGGGAGTAGGCGTTGAGGCCGGCCAGCGGCTTGCCGTCGTGCACGGACTTGATGAAGTCGTACACACCGACGTCGACGTTCTTGACCATGGAGGTCAGGATCGAGTTCTTGTACTTGGCCAGACCCGGGATGTTGTACTGGTCCGAGTCCACGCCGATGGCCCAGGCACCCTTGGTGCCGCTGACGGCCTCGATCGCGCCGTTGCCGGAGGAGCCGGCGGCCGAGTAGATCACGTCGGCGCCGTTGTCGAGCATGCCCTGCGCGGCCTCCTTGCCCTTGTCGGGGCTGGCGAAGCCGGAGAAGTCCGAGCCGTGGCTCAGGTACTGGGTGTCGACCTTGATCTTCGGGTTGGTGTCCTTGACGCCCTGGACGTAACCCGCCTCGAACTTCTTGATCAGCGGGACGTCGACACCGCCGATGAAGCCGACGTGGTCCTTCTTGGTCTTCAGTGCCGCGGCGACACCGGCCAGGTAGGAGCCCTGCTCCTCGGTGAACGTGATGCTGTCGACGTTGCTCGCGTTCACGACCGAGTCGACGATGCCGAAGCTGGTCTTCGGGTACTGCTTGGCGATCTTGGTCACGGCCGGCGCGTAGGAGAAACCGACGGCGACGATCGGGTTGTACCCCGCCTGCGCCAGGTCCGAGAGGCGCTGCTCGCGGTCGGCCTCGGTGTCGGAGGTCTTGGCGGTCAGCTCCTTGATGGAACCGCCGAACTCCTTCGCCGCCTTGTCGGCACCGCGCGCGGCGGAGTCGTTGAAGGAACGGTCACCACGGCCGCCGACGTCGTATGCGAGGCCGATCTTGATGCCGCCCTTGGCGCCGCCCGAGGACGAGGGGCTGGCGTTGTTGTCGGAGGACGTGCTGCCACACGCGGTGGCAGTCGCTGCGAGAGCTGCGGTCACGAGGCACGCAGCAGAAAGCTTGGCTACCCGGCGCACGGGAAGGCTCCTTCACCTGACCTGAGCGCCGTGTCGGCGCTTGATGTGAGCACCATGCCAGTGCTCGAGCCGAAACGCCCCGGCGGCGTCGGCTTCGCGGCATCGTAACGCGCGTAGATGTCGCAAAAAACCCTCTCGCGAAGCCGTTATCGATTCGAGGCAAACAGCGTCTGAACTCGGTCTCCCCGTCGTCTCATGGCGCTGTTGCGGAGCGTGTACGAATGGCTTACGGGTGTGTTGCGCCGGTCAGGGGAAACCGCCCGAGGCCCCGGGCGCCCGTCTCCAGGGCGCCCGGACGCCCCCTCGCAGACACCCCAAGAGCCCGTCTGGCAGACACCCGAAGAGCCCGTCTGGCAGACACGCCAGGAGCCCGTCTCCGGCCACCCCGGACACCCGCCAGACACCCCAGGCGCATCTTTGGTCACCCCAGACGCCTGTCTCCCAGATACCCCAGAGCGCCCGCATCCGGTCACCTCAGACACCTGGCTCCCAGAGACCCAGAGCCATTCTCCCGCCACCCAGGACACCTGGCTCCCAGACACTCCAGACGTCGTCTGCGGCCACCCCAGGCACCCCTCTCACAGAAAGGCCAGCCCCCATCTCCGACCACCCCGGGCACCCGCTTCCCAGACACCCCAGACGCCCATCTCCGACCACCCCGGACGCCCGCCTCCGAACCACCCTGGCGGCCTGTCTCGCAGACAACCCGGGTCCGCAGGCTCAGCCCTGTACGTCGTTCGGCTCCAGGAAGGCCGCTGCCGTGAACATCTCCACGCCGACCTTGATCGCGTGCTCGTCGGCGTCGAAGTCGCCCTGGTGGAGATCGCGCACGGTGCGCTCGCCGGGCTTGCGGACACCGAGCCGGGCCATGGCGCCCGGGACGTGCTCCAGGTACCAGGAGAAGTCCTCGCCGCCGAGGCTCTGCTCGGTGCTCTCGACGGAGTCCCGGCCGCGGCGCGCCGCCATCGCCCGGCGCAGCAGCTCGGTGGACTCCCGGTCGTTGACCACGGGCGGCACACCGCGCACATAGGTGATCTCGGACTTGGCGCGGTGCATGGTGGCGACCTCGTCGATGGCCGCGTGCACGAGGTCGGGGGCCTGCCGCCAGGCCTCCAGGTCCAGACAGCGCACGGTCCCGGACAGCTCGGCGTGCTGCGGGATCACGTTCGGGGCGTGCCCCGACTCGATCCGCCCCCAGGTCACCGCCAGCCCAGCCCGGGTGTCGACGCGGCGGGCGATCAGCGCGGGCACGTCGACGGCGACCCGGGCGGCGGCGGTGACGAGATCGGTGGTCAGATGCGGCCGGGCGGTGTGCCCGCCGGGCCCGTCCAGGGCGATCTCCAGCCGGTCGCACGCGCTCGTGATCGCGCCGTGCCGCAGCCCGATCTTCCCGGCGTCGACGCGGGGGTCGCAGTGCACGGCGAGGATCCGCTCGACCCCCTTCAGTGCCCCGTCCTCGATGGCGTCCAGCGCGCCGCCGGGCAGCACCTCCTCGGCGGGCTGGAAGAGCAGCCGCACCGGCCGGGGCAGCAGGCCCTTGGCGTGCAGGTCGGCGAGCACGAGCCCGGCACCGAGCACGACGGTCGTGTGCACATCGTGCCCGCACGCATGTGCCCGGTCGGGCACGGTCGACCGGTACGGGCAGTCGCTCTTGGTGTCCGGGATGGGCAGGCCGTCGATGTCCGCGCGCAGCGCCAGCAGCGGCAGGGCCGGCCGCTCACCCTCCGTCGTGCCGATGTCACAGACGAGTCCGGTTCCCTTGACGAGCACCCGGGGCCGAAGCCCCGCCTGCTCCAGCCGCTCCTTGATCGCGGCGGTCGTACGGAACTCCTGATTGCCCAGCTCAGGGTGCATGTGCAAGTCGCGGCGGAAGGCGACGAGTTCGGCGTACAGGGCTTCGCTCAGCACGCCGGGGAGCACATCCCCCGCGAGGCCGGCCTCGGACTCTAGGGACATCAATTGCTTCACCCTCTGAAGGGTAGGACGCCCGGCTGGTCGACTACCCCTCGATCAACAAAACTTCAGCCCGTTAGGGGAAGAAAATCTGACCGGCGGACGCATGGCGGCGGACACTGATGGGTAAAAACCTCTGTTTCTTCTTCCACGCATACCACGCCTCCCCGCACTCACGCGCGCCATGTCCACGAACCGGACCTCCTCCCGCGCCCCCGGCCGGTAGGGTCCGCACGCGTGACCGACGCGACCGAGAACCTCCGCACCGAAGCGACCGAGGCCTTCCTCCGGGCGACCCGGACCTCCTACGACGCGATCGCCAAGGACTACGCCGCCCAGTTCCCGGCCGGCGGCCGGCATCCCCTGGACCGCTCCCTGATCGCCGCTTTCGCCGAGCTGGTCACCGAGCACGGCACGGCCCCCGTGGCCGACCTGGGCAGCGGCCCCGGCCATGTCACCGCGCTTCTGGACGAGCTGGGCGTCCCGGCCTTCGGCGTCGACCTCTCCCCCGCCATGGTGGCCATGGCCCGCGACACCTACCCCCGACTGCGGTTCCACATCGGTTCCATGACGTCCCTGGACCTGCCGGACGCCACCCTGGGCGGCATCCTCGCCCTGTACTCGACGATCCACGTCCCCGACGCCCACCTGCCGGCGGCCTGCGCGGAGTTCCACCGCACCCTGCAGCCCGGCGGTCACGCCCTCCTCGCCTTCCAGACCGCCGGGGCGCCCGGCCATCTGCACCTCCCGGAGCGCTTCGGCCACCAGATCGACCTCGACTACTACTGGCGCACCCCCGAGCAGCTCACCACGGCACTGACGGAGGCCGGCCTGGAACTGGTGGCGACGGTGCGCCGGGAACCAGCCGACGAGGAGACCCTGCCGAGGGCATTCGTACTGGCCCGCAAACCCGCCGCCGGAGCCTGAGCCGATCCGGTGACAGAACCCGATTGGCAGATCTGTACCAGCCCCCTGCGGCAAATCCGCACGTCAGCCGACAGCCACACCGAGGCCCCCGTCCCCGTCCCGCCTCATGAAAGCCCGAGGCCAACGGGTGGCCTTTCGAACTGCTCCCGTCCCAACGGGAGTTCAGCCGACAGAAATGTCTGGACACGAAAGGGTGCCGTTTCATCATGACCGAGATGAGCGGCACACGCCGGCAGGGCGTGCGATCTGGCAAACGACTGATCCGGCACGGGATGCAGCAGCCCTGCCCGGGAACACCTCGCGGCAGGGCTGCGAATCATCAGCCCCTCGGCCCCATGGCCTAGGCCAGGCTAGTGACCGCCGTCAGGCGGTGTACGTCCCGGGCCGTGCCGGTGACGCCCGACAGGAAGCCCTGCGCTCGCGGCGACGCGTTCTCCGTGAGCCAGGCGGGGTCGATGTCGCACACCGCCACCCGCACGCCCGTGCCGGCCAGTGCCAGCGGCAGGGTGTGGACGACCGTCGACGGGAAGCTGAGGATCGTACGGCCGATCGGGCCCCGGCGGGCGATCAGCTCCAGGGGGAGGTCCGGGCGGACTATCTCCAGGCCGGTCTCGGCGGCCAGGCGGTGCAGCTTGTCCGTGCTTTCGCGGCGGTGGGCGAAGTAGCGGGTCGCGCCGTGGGCCTTGGCAAGGGTGCGGACGGCCTCCAGATAGCGGTCGCCGTCCACGACGCCCGTCTCCACCAAGGACGTCCCCACCATGTCCGCCCCCTTGGTGATGCGGGGCGGCCCGAAGCGGGCACGGGTCCAGGAGAAGTCGTTGGCCGTGACCGACACCCCGTCCGGGGTCTCCGTCACCGGCATCGAGGAGAAGACCTCGACCCTGCGGCGCGCGCTCGGTGTCAGCCGACGCCGGGCCGAGGAGGAGACAGGAGCGAAGAGCAGGTCCCTCGCCCCCGGGCGGCCGCCCTTGCGGTGCCAGCGGACCAGCCGCTCACCGCGGGCCAGCTGGGCGACGAACTCCATCGTCGCCGTGCCGTCGTCGACCACGACCAGGTCCTTCGCCCGCGTGATCGTCAGCAGCAACTGCACATACCGCGAGAACGGGTCGCCCATGACGATCCGGTCGGCCCTTCTCAGGGCCCCCGCCAGGCCGCCGATCGTCGAGAAGGGCGCGGTCGTGCCGCCCCGCGCCTCCTCCCAGCGCACCCGGTACCCCTCGTCCCGGGCCAGGTCCGCCATGCGGCGCAGCTGGCCCCGGGTCATGGGGTCGGTCGGGGACAGGACGACGACCGTGAGCTCCGCGCCGGTACGCGGCGGGTCGCCGGCCACCGTCCGCCGTACCTGCGCGGGCACGGACGGAAGCGGGTCCGTGCCCGGCAGCGGGTCCGGCCGCGCGCCGCGCAGGCCGTGCAGATGCGCCCACTCCAGCACGTTGAGCAGCTGGACCGGGCTCTCCACGAAGGCGAGCGTGCGGGGAGGGTGGCCGGCGTGACCGGCGCGGGGGCTCATCGGCGTACGACCGTCCCGTCGTAAGGGGATCAAAACACTCAGACCGTGACCGGCTCGCCCGCCGCCGCGGCGATCTCCGCCTCGGCGACGACACCGGCGACGCGGCGCAGCTTCTTCATCGGGCCGAGCTCGGAGTCGTAGACCTTCTTGACGCCGTCACCCAGGGAGGCCTCGATCACGCGGATGTCGCGGACCAGGCGCTCCAGGCCCTGCGGCTCCACCGACGCGGCCTGGTCGGAGCCCCACATGGCGCGGTCGAGGGTGATGTGACGCTCGACGAAGGTCGCCCCGAGCGCGACCGCGGCGAGAGTGGTCTGCAGGCCGGTCTCGTGGCCGGAGTAGCCGATCGGGACGTTCGGGTACTCCTTCTCCAGCGTGTTGATCACGCGGAGGTTGAGCTCGTCGGCCTTCGCGGGGTAGGTCGACGTGGCGTGGCACATCAGGATGTTGTCGCTGCCCAGGACCTCGACCGCGTGGCGGATCTGCTTCGGGGTCGACATGCCCGTGGAGAGGATGACCGTACGGCCGGTGCCGCGCAGGGCGCGCAGCAGCTCGTCGTCCGTCAGGGACGCGGAGGCCACCTTGTGGGCCGGGACGTCGAACTTCTCCAGGAAGGCGACGGCCTCGGTGTCCCACGGGGAGGCGAACCAGTCGATCCCCTTCTCCTTGCAGTACTCGTCGATCTGGCGGTACTCGTCCTCACCGAACTCCACGCGGTGGCGGTAGTCGATGTAGGTCATCCGGCCCCAGGGGGTGTCGCGCTCGATGTCCCACTGGTCGCGCGGGGTGCAGATCTCCGGGGTGCGCTTCTGGAACTTGACCGCGTCGCAGCCGGCCTCGGCGGCCACGTCGATCAGCTTGAAGGCGTTCTCCAGCTCACCGTTGTGGTTGATGCCGATCTCACCGCAGATGTAGACGGGACGGCCGGGGCCGACCTCGCGGGAACCGAACGTACGCAGACGGGAGTTGGTGCTCATCAGGGGATGTCCTTACTTGGGGAGGGAATCGAGAGAGGGGCCGAGGATCCAGCTGGCGATCTCTCGGATGGCGCCGTCACCGCCGGGGAGGGTGGTGACCGCGCGTGCGGCGCCGCGTACGACGTCGTGGGCGCTCGCGACCGCCACGGGCCAGCCGACGAGGGCGAAGCACGGCAGGTCGTTGACGTCGTTGCCGACGTAGAGCACGCGCTCCGGCGCGATGCCCTGCTCCTCGCACCACTGCTTCAGCGCGAGGTCCTTGCGGTCGATGCCGTGCAGCACGGGAAGCTTCAGCTTCCGGGCGCGGGCGGCGACCACAGGGTTCTGTTCCGTGGACAGGATCAGCATCTTCAGGCCGCTCCTGCGGAGGGCCGCGATGCCGAGTCCGTCGCCGCGGTGCACGGAGACGAACTCCCGTCCTTCGGAGTCGATCAGCACCCGGTCGTCGGTCTGGGTGCCGTCGAAGTCCAGTACGACCGCGTCGATGTCGTCGGCGGTCGGCAGCGAACCGGGGCGGTCCGCGTCGAACAGCGGGGCCAGCGCGCGGGCGCGGGCCAGGTCGTGCGGGTCGTCGATCTCCAGCACGCGCGCGGGGTCGGTGCGGACGAGTTCCGTACGGCCGAAGAAGCGGTGCTGGTGCTTGCGGAAGCCGTCCGCGTCCATCGCGTAGGCGGCACCGGTCTCCAGGAAGTCCTGCGGGCGGTCCTGGCGGCGCGGCCGGTGGGACTTGTCGTGGTTGACGCCATGGCCTCCGGCGGTCGGCGCGGGAACGGCGGGGCTGCCGCCCGCCGCCGCGCCGTTGGCCGACGGCTCGCCGGGCGCGGCGAGTTCGTCGACCGCGTCGCGCCAGACGAACCCATGGAACGGCGCGACCGTCAGCGCGGTGTCCGCGCCGCCTTCGATCACCGCCGACGCAACCCCGTCGACGTCCTCGCGGGCGATGAAGGGGCTGGTGCACTGCACGAGCAGGACCACGTCGACGGCCGCGCCGTGCAGCGCCTCATGGGCGTCCATGGCGTGCAGGACCGCGGCCTCGGAGGTCGCCGTGTCCCCGGCGATGGCGGCCGGGCGCAGCACGACCTCGGCGCCGGCCTCCCGGGCGGCGGCGGCGATGGCCTGGTCGTCGGTGGAGACGACGACGTCGGTCACCAGGCGGGCCGCCCGGCACTCGCGCACCGCGCGCGCCACCAGGGGGACCCCGCCGACGGGGGCGAGGTTCTTCGCGGGCACGCCCTTGGAGCCGCCGCGGGCGGGGATCACCGCGAGCACCCGGCGCACCGTCGCGCCTTGGCCCGCTTCCGGGTTCGACATGGGGTCCACTCCTTGGAAAGAGGTCACAGCTCCCCCATCCGGCGGATCACCGGAGCGACCCGCTGCACGCCGTGGCGGTAGGCGCCACGCGCGGCGCGGCGCACGATCTGGCGGACCGGTCCGGGCTCCTTGTCGGCGGCGGGCGCGCCGGGCAGCGGGACGCCGTCGGGGCCGAGGTGGTGCCGGGCGAGGATGCCGGGCAGATAGCCGGGCGCGGTCTCGGGGGTGTAGTAGGGGTTCAGGGGCGGCAGGCCGCCGGGGCGGTCGAGCAGCTTGGCGATGCGCTCGCGGGCGGTGTCGAAGGCCGTGGCGTACGAACCGTCGGCCGCGACGCCCTGCCGGGCCACCCACTCCGCGTCCGGCGCCGGCCGGTGCCCGGCGTCGAGCTGGTCCCAGGAGGCGAGGCACCCGGAGCCGGTGAAGTGGTGGTTGCCGAGCACCTCGCGCACGCCCAGGTCGGTCAGGACGACCGTGGGGATACGGCGGTGCAGGGCCTCCAGGGCGGCCGTGGAGCTGACCGTGACCAGCAGGTCGGTGCGGTCCAGCACCTCGCCCATGTGGCCGTACACCAGGCGGAAGTTGGCGGGCAGGTCCGTGCCCTGCGCCAGCTTCTGGTACGGCAGCTCCTCGATGTGGGTGGTGTGTTCGCCCGGCTTGGAGCGCAGCTTCAGCAGCACCTCGCGCTCGGGGTGCCTGCGGGCGTGCTCGATCAGCCGGTTCAGCAGGTACGTACGGTCCTTGCGGCTGTCCGGGACGGACGGCTGGGCCGCGAACACCACGGTGTAGGGCTCGTGTTCACCGGTGTACGGCGCTCCGCCGAGGAAGGGCAGCGCGACCTCGGTGACCGAGGAGGCGTCGGCGCCCACGCCCTCGTACACGGCGCGGAACCGGTCCGCGTCGTGGCGGGAGTTGGCGAGGACGAGGTCGGCGCCGTGCCGCAGCAGCAGGCCGTCGGCGAGCTTCTCGTAGACGACACCGACATAGCCGGTGACGACCACGGGGCGCTTGCCGGCGCCCGCCCAGGTGGCGCGCAGTCCGTGCAGCATGGCCTGGACGCCGCCGCCGACGAGCGCGAGGATGAGCACGTCGTACTGGTCTTCGACGGCTGCACCCATCGCACGCAGGAACTCGACGCCGGTGACCTCGCGCAGGGAGTCCGCCCGGACGCCGACCTCCTGCAGCTGGCGGGCTGTCGGGGTGGCGCGCCCCCGCAGGAGGTAGCCGTCGAGCCGGATCTCGGCATCCGTGGGGGCGAGGCGCTGCGCGGTGAGCGCGCCCCACTTCCACCGGGTGTCGGAATCGGCGAGGACGGCGACCCGCAGGGACTTCGTAGCACTTGCTGGCACGCCGAAGACGCTAGGAAGCCATTCCGAGGTTCCGCCCAACCCGAATGCAACAAACGGTTAACAGCACATCGCCGAATGGCGAATCGGGCCGCTGAAGCACGGGAAAACAGCCCGGTTCACGGCTTCGCCACATGCCGTTCACCCAGCATCAAGCAGGCGGTCAAGACGAATGACGGGCTTCGTCCTAACGTTCAAGCCGTGGTCAAGCTCTCCGTCATCGTGCCGTTCTACAACGTGCAGCAATACGCACCCGACACGCTCAGGAGCCTGAAGGCGAACGCGCGTGAGGACTTCGAATTCATTCTCGTCGACGACTGTTCGCGCGACGGGACACCAGAGATTCTCGCGCGCGCGGAGCGCGAGCTGCCCGGAGCGGTCTACGTCCGGCACGAGCAGAACGGAGGGCTGGCGACCGCCCGCAACACCGGTATCGACCGGGCGCGCGGCGAGTACCTCACCTTCCTGGACGGCGACGACTGGCTCGCCCCCGGCTACTTCCCGCAGCTGGTCGCGGCCATGGAGGAGCTCGGCTGCGACTTCATCCGCACCGACCATGTGCAGTGCACCGCTCGCTCGCGCACGGTGAACCGGGTGCCGGTCGGCCGGCGGAACGTGGTGATGGACCCGCGGGAGGCGATCCTGCCCGCCGACCGGTCCACGTCCGTCGACTACGCGTACGCGTGGGCGGGCGTCTACCACCGCCGGCTGGTGGACAAGGGGCTGCTGCACTTCACCGACGGACTGCGCACGGCCGAGGACCGGCCGTGGATCTGGAAGCTGCACCGGGAGGCGGAATCCTTCGCCGCGGTGAGCATGCTCGGCGTGTTCTACCGACGCGGAGTGGCCTCCTCGCTCACCCAGATCGGCGATGTGCGGCAGCTCGATTTCATTCGCGCGTTCGATCAGGTCATCGCGGAAACCGCCGAGGACCGGGACGCCGATCAGCTGCTGCCGAAGGCCGTCCGCACCTATTGCGCCATCATTTCCCATCATCTGGGATCCATCGAAAGGTTCGAGCCCGCGGTGGCGAAGAAACTGAAATCCATGAGTGCCGCAGCCCTGCGCCGCATGCCGCAGGACGTGCTGGACGAGGCGCTGGACTCCATGGACCTCCAGCGCGCCACCAAGCTGCGCCGGCTGCGCCGCCGTCCCGCCTCCGCGGGGGCCGCCGCGTGACCACCCAGATCTTCCAGGCGTCGACGCTGTACGGCACGGCCACGCTGGCCGCCGCCCTGGACTCCGGCTGCTTCCGCCCGGCCGACCGGCGGATCCTGCTGGTCTGCAACAACGCGGCCACGCCCGAGACCACGCCCGCGCTGGACGAGGCACCCGGTTTCGAGAAGCTGCGCGACCGCTTCGACGAGGTGATCTCGTACAACGAGACCATCTTCCCGTTCCACCCGGGCGGCTGGGCGCCCCGCACGGACGACATGCCGCTGTGGGAACGCTTCCTGCGGCACGAGTGGCGGCTGGGCGACGAGGACGTGGAGCTGGCCGTCGAGTCGATCCAGGTCAACCCGTCGCTGGCGCTCGCGCAGATCTTCAACGGTGCGCCGGTGACGGTCTACGCCGACGGTCTGATGAGCTACGGCCCCACCCGCAACAAGATCGACCCGCTGGTCGGCACCCGCGTGGACCGGGTGCTCCACCTGGACCTGGTGCCGGGCCTGAAGCCGCTGCTGCTGACCGAGTTCGGCGTGCCCGGCGAGGTGCTGCAGACGGCCGCCTTCACGAAGGTTCTGGCCGAACTCGCGCCTTCCGGTGCCGAGTTGCCGGAGATCGAGGAGCCCGCGCTGCTGCTCGGCCAGTATCTGTCGGCGCTGGACATCCTCACGGCCGAGCAGGAGGAGAACCTGCATGTGCGGATGCTGAAGGGCGCGGTCGCGCTCGGGCACACCAAGGTGGTGTTCAAGCCGCATCCGTCCGCCCCGGCCCGCTTCACCCGCCTGCTGGAGCAGGAGGCGGAGCGGCTGAAGGTCGAGCTGACCGTGCTCGACACCCCGGTCCTCGCCGAGGTGCTGTACCAGCGGATGCGTCCCGCGCTGGTCGTCGGCTGCTTCTCCACCGCCCTGCTCACGGCGCAGGCCCTGTACGGCCTGCCGGTCGCCCGGATCGGCACCGAGGTGCTGCTGGAGCAGCTGACGCCGTACGAGAACAGCAACCGCGTCCCGGTGACCATCGTCGACGCGCTGCTGCCCGCCCTCGGCGACGGCGCCGCGGTGACCGAGCAGCGCACCGGCATGGCCGTGGAGGCGCTCGGCGCGCTGATCCGCGCGGTGGGCTTCGCGATGCAGCCGAAGATCTACCCGAGCCTGCGCCCGGAGGCCGAGGCCTGGCTGGCGCGGAACCTGAACCAGCGCACCATGCGCTACTTCAAGCGCCGGCGCTTGTCCTCACTGGCCCTGCCCGGCGGGGTGCCCGCCCAGCTGGCGTTCATCCCGCGCAACCCGACGGTCCGCCGGATGGCGAAGAAGGCGCGCAGTCTGCGCAATTCGGTGCGCCGCTGACACCTCCGGGTGAACGTTCACCGACCAGTTGACGAACAGTGTGCCGAACGGCCCGGTAGTGGGTGTGAGGCGCCGAGACCCTGGCAAGGCGCCCCACACCATGGCTGCTTCATCCCCCACCCTCACCGCCGTTCCTCCCACCCCCGGAACGGCCCCCGCCCCCAGGCCCCGGAGCCGGTTGCTCGCCCTGGACGGTCTGCGGCTCGTCGCCGCGCTGATGGTCTGCCTCTACCACTACACCGGCCGCGGCGGCACGGTCTCCGCGTCCTGGCACGGGAGTCCGGGCCACCTCTTCCCGGCCCTGTCCCGGGCCGCCGTGTACGGCAATTTCGGCGTGCAATTCTTCTTCGTCATCAGCGGTTTCGTGATCTGCATGAGCAGTTGGGGCCGCACCCTCGGTGACTTCTTCCGCTCCCGGGTCGCCCGTCTGTACCCCGCGTACTGGGTGGCTCTGGCCCTGGTCACGGGGGCATCGCTGGCCCTGCCCGTCGTCGTCCACCCGGTCCGGCTCGACGAGTTCCTGGTGAACCTGACGATGCTGCAGCAGCCGATGGGGGCGACCCGGGTGCTGGGCGTGTGCTGGACGCTCTGGGTCGAGGTGCGTTTCTACGTGCTGTTCGCGCTGCTCGTCGTCCTGCGCGGGGTTACCTACCGCCGGGTGGTGCTGTTCGCGTGCGTGTGGACCGTGGCGGCCGTCCTGTGCCACTCGTCCGGCAACGAGCTGCTGAACCAGGTCGTCATGCCCGAATACGCCCCGTTCTTCATAGGCGGTCTGGCGCTGTACCTGATACACCGCTTCGGCAGTGACCCACTCGCGTGGGGCATCGTCGCGATGTCCTGGCTGCTCGCCCAGAGCGAGGCCACCCGCGGCCTGTGGGGTCCGCACCCGCACCGCGACCCCTACGTCGTCGTCCTGATCGTCACCGTCGCCTTCGCGGCCGTCGCCGCCGTGGCGGTGGGCTGGACGCGCTGGGCCTCCTGGTCCTGGCTGGTCACGGCGGGCGCGCTGACATACCCGTTCTACCTGGTCCACGAGCACCTCGGCTGGTTCGTCATACGGGTGCTGCGCCGGGGGCTCGGCCTGCCCGCGTGGCCGACGCTCGCGGTGACCGTGCTCGGCATGCTGGTGCTGGCGTGGCTGATCCACCGGTTCGTGGAGAGGCCGTTCGGCCCGCGGCTGAAGCGGGCGCTGAAGGAGCGGAAGTTGGGCAGCCGTTCACCTGGTCTTGGGTTTTGAACGGGGCCATCGGGCAGGCACCGTAAAGCCCCTTGCCGCACAGGCCCCCCACAGGGATCCCACAGACGCCGTACCGAGGGAGTGCCCACCCCGCATGGCCACCATCCAGGAAACGACGCAACAGCCCCGCCGTCTCGACGACGTCCCCGGCTGGTTCCCGGTGCTCGACCAGTTGCTCTTCGACTGGTTCCTGAACCGGCAGGAAACCGCGCAGATGCGGGGTGATCTGCTGGAAGTCGGGGTCTACATGGGCAAGAGCGCGATCTTCATCGGCCGGCACCAGCAGCCGGGCGAGCGGTACACCGTGTGCGACCTCTTCGAGGGCGACGCCCCGGACGACGCCAACCAGGCCGAGTCCACGAAGTCGTACAGCGCACTGACCCGGGGCGTCTTCGAGGACAACTACCTCTCCTTCCACGACGAGCTCCCCCGTGTGCTGCAGGGCCCCAGCTCGGTCGTGCCCGGCGAGGTCGAACCGGGCTCCTGCCGGTTCGTGCACATCGACGCCTCCCACCTGTACGAGCACGTGCACGGCGACATAGGCGCCGCCCGCGATCTGCTGCTCCCGGACGGGATCGTCGTCCTGGACGACTTCCGCTCCGAGCACACCCCCGGAGTCTCCATCGCCACCTGGGAGGCCGTGCTCAACCGCGGCCTGCGCCCCATCTGCCTGAGCACCCAGAAGCTGTACGGCACCTGGGGCGATCCGGAGCCGGTCCAGGAGGAGCTGCTGGCCATGGTGCGGGAGCGGTCCGACTGCCGGCTGAGCGTCCAGGAGGCCGCCGGGCACCGGATCGTCCGGCTGAAGTCCAAGGGCATGCGGGCGCCGGAGTTCCCGGCCTCCAAGCACGCGAAGGCGGCGGAGCCGCAGCCGCAGCCGCTTCCGCGGGAGACCCCGGCACCGACATCGGCGCCGGCTCCCGCACCGGCACCGGCGCCTGTCCGGCTCGCGCCCCGTCGCGGCGCGAGCCGGGTCCGCCGGGTCGCCGTCGACCTGCTGCCGCCGGTGGTCACGCGGGCGATCCGCAAAGCCCGCGCCGCCCGGGGGTAACGGCTCAGCCGATCCGGTACCGCGCCTCGATGCCCGCGATCACGAGCGCCAGCCCCTCCTCGAACTGCTCGTCGTAACCGTCGAAGAGCAGCTTCCCGGCTTCGGCGGCGAGCGGGTACTCGGCCAGGCGCCGGGCCCGTTCCTCGACGTCGTACCCCTCCCGGCGCTCGCCCGGGAGGGGCTGCACGCCCTGCTCCTCGATGACGAAACCGATGGTGTACGCGTGGGCCGTACGGCCCGCGTGGACGGCCTGGACGAGGGTGAAGCCGGCCTCCGTCAGCAGCCGCAGGTTCGCCTCCTGCGCGGGAGCGTGCTCCGTACCCGTGAAGCGTGAGCCGCTGAACACCCGGGCGCCGTCGCGGTAGCCGAGCAGGGCGGCCCGCAGTCCGCGGTTCGCCTTCAGCAGCCGCTCCTGCCAGGTGTCGGCGGGATCGAGGGCGGTGCCGGCGACCATCCGCCGGTACATCTCCGTCGCCATCTCGTCCAGCAGCGCCTGCTTGTCCTTGAAGTGCCAGTACAGCGCGGGCGCCTTGACGTCCAGTTCCTTCGCGATGGCGCGCAGGGTCAGGCCCTCCAGGCCGACCTCGTTCAGCAGCCGCAGCGCGGTGTCGGCGACGCGTCGGCGGTCCAGGGGGGCACGTTTCTCGGGGCTCACACTTGACAGCTTAACAGCGTTAAGGGCACTCTCGTGGGCGACGGCACTTAACGACGTTAAGGAGATTTGCGATGGATGTTCTGATCGTGGGCGCAGGTCCGACCGGCCTGACGCTCGGCATCGACCTGGCCCGCCGGGGCGTGGAGGCACTGGTCGTCGAGCGGGCCGAGGGACTGTTCCCCGGCTCGCGCGGCAAGGGTCTCCAGCCGCGCACCCTGGAGGTCTTCGACGACCTGGGCGCAGTGGACGCGATCCGTGCGGCGGGCGGCCCCTACCCGACGCGGGTGACCTGGAAGGACGGCGAGCGGGTCGGCGAGCGGCCGATGTTCGAGCGGATCGAGGCGGACGAGGGCACGCCGTACGCCGAGCCGTGGATGGTCGCGCAGTGGCGCACGCAGGAGATCCTGTACGCGCGCCTGCTGGAGCTGGGCGGCCGGGTGGACTTCGGACGCGAGGTGACCGGCCTGGAACAGGACGCCGAGAGCGTGACCGTGCGGTTCGCCGACGGTACGACCGCCCGCGCGGGGTACGTCGTCGCGGCCGACGGCGGGCGCTCGGTGGTCCGGCGCGCGGTGGGCGTGGGCATGGCCGGGGAGACGGTCGACCCGGCACCGTTCCTGGTGGCGGACGTACGGCTGACGGGCCTGGACCGGGACCACTGGCACACCTTCCCGGGGTCCGAGGGAAGCGGGGTCATGCTGTGCCCGCTCGCCGGCACGGAAGACTTCCAGCTGCAGGCACGCCTTCCGGAGGGCGCGGAACCCGACCTGACCTTCGACGGCATCCGCAAGCTGGTCGCCGCGTACACCCACCTGGACACCGAGGACGTCACCGAACTGCGCTGGTCCTCCGACTTCCACCCCCGCGCCGCCCTCGCGGACCGCTTCCGGGTGGGCCGGGTGTTCCTCGCGGGCGACGCCGCCCACGTCCACTCCCCGGCCGGCGGCCAGGGCCTGAACACCAGCGTCCAGGACGCCTACAACCTGGGCTGGAAGCTGGGCGCGGTGCTGCGGGCCGGGGCGCCGGATGCCCTTCTCGACACCTATGAGGAGGAGCGCCGGGCGAACGCGGCGGCCATGCTGGACCTGTCGACGGGGGTGCACCGCGGCGAGGTACGACGCGGCAGGGCGACGGTGCAACTGGGGCTGGGCTACCGGGAGTCGTCCCTGAGCGTGGAGACGCGGGACGAGCCGACCGGCGTCCGGGCGGGCGACCGCGCGCCGGACGGCACGGTGTCCGGCGCCCGCCTCTTCGACGCGTTCCGGGGCCCGCACTGGACGCTGCTGGGCGCGCAGGCCCCGGTCACCGGCGTGCGGGCGTTCCCGACGGCGCCGGAGTCGTACGGCCCGGGCGTCTTCCTCGTCCGCCCGGACGGCTACGTGGGCTGGGCGGGCGGGACGACGGCGGGCCTGGACGCGTACGCGGCACGGACGGGAGCCTTCGCGGCGGGGTGAGGGTGCCGGGGCGGCCCGCGCCTGCCCGACGCAACTGCCGAGGCCTGGCTGACAGGCCTCGGCTTCAACCGGCCCGCCCCGGCGGCCCTTTTCGCTCGACGATCCCGCCTCCTCGGCGCCCACCACGGAGTCGCCCACGCGGCCCGGCGGAACCCCGCCCTGCCGCCGGCGACCCTGGTACGCCTGCTCCTCGACGAGCACACCGCCGAGGAGGCCGCCGGCAACCCGGCGATCCCGGCACCGGTCATGGACCGCATGATCGAACGGGCCACGACCACCCACTGACGGTTGACGACTCAGGCGCTGGCCAGCGTCAGCTTCACCGCGAACCCGAGGAACAGCGCGCCCGCCATCGAAGTGGCCGTCGCCGACAGCCGCTTGCGGCGCCGGAACGCGGCGGCGAGACGCGTGCCGCTGAATATCAGCGCGCTGAGATAGAGGAAGCTGGCCAGCTGCGCGAACCCGCCGAGGACGACGAAGGACAGGGCCGGGTAGGCGTAGTTCGGGTCGACGAACTGCACGAAGAAGGCGACGAAGAACAGGATCGCCTTGGGATTGAACAGACTGATGACGAGCGCCCGCCGGAACGGGCGCTCATCTCCGGTGCCGGACGGGGCCTCCTCCGCCACGGCTTTCTCTCTCCGCGTCCGCCACATCTGCCAGGCGGCCCGCAGCATCCCGATCGCCAGCCAGGTCAGATATCCGGCACCGGCGTACTTCACGATCCCGAAGAGCAGGGCGTTGGCCTTGAGCAGGGAGGCGACTCCGGCGGCGGACAGGGTCATCAGCGCGGTGTCCCCGCACCACACACCGGCGGCTGCGGTGTATCCGGCCCGCACGCCGCGCCGGGCGGCCACGGAGAGGACGTACAGGGAATTGGGCCCGGGCAGCAGGACGATCAGGACGAGTCCTGCCAGATAGGTGGGAAGATCGATGACGCCGAACATGGAAAGGAGTGTCGCACGGGGGTACGACAGTCCGGTCCGGGGTGGGTCAGAACACCTCCGACGGCTCGTAGGCCCCCCAAACCCCCCGCAGGGCGTTGCACACCTCTCCCACGGTCGCCCGCCCCCGCAGCGCCTCTTTCATCGGGTACAGGACGTTGTCCTCCCCCTCCGCCGCCTTCCGCAACGCGTCCAGTGCCGTGTCCACCGCTCGCTGATCCCGCTCGGCCCGGAGCTTCTCCAGGCGTTCCGCCTGGCGGGCCTCGATGGCCGGGTCCACCCGGAGGGGCTGGTACGGCTCCTCCTCGTCCAGCTGGAAGCGGTTCACGCCCACGACCACCCGCTCCCCGGAGTCGGTCTCCTGGGCGATCCGGTACGCGTTCTTCTCGATCTCGGCCTTCTGGAAGCCCTGCTCGATCGCGGCGACCGCACCGCCCAGGTCCTCGACCCGCCGCATCAGATCGACGGCCGCCTCCTCGACCTGGTCCGTCATCCGCTCCATCGCGTACGACCCCGCGAACGGATCAACCGTCGCCGTCACGTCCGTCTCGTGCGCCAGTACCTGCTGCGTCCGCAGGGCCAGCCGCGCGCTCTTGTCCGTCGGCAGGGCGATCGCCTCGTCGAACGAGTTGGTGTGCAGGGACTGGGTGCCGCCCAGCACGGCGGCCAGGGCCTGTACGGCGACCCGGACCAGGTTCACCTCCGGCTGCTGGGCCGTCAGCTGGACGCCCGCCGTCTGGGTGTGGAAGCGGAGCATCAGGGACTTCGGATTCCGGGCGCCGAACTCCTCCCGCATCACCCTGGCCCAGATCCTGCGCGCCGCACGGAACTTGGCCACCTCCTCCAGCAGCGTCGTACGGGCCACGAAGAAGAAGGACAGGCGGGGCGCGAAGTCGTCCACGGACATGCCCGCCGCCACCGCCGTACGGACGTACTCGATACCGTCCGCCAGGGTGAAGGCGATCTCCTGGACGGGCGATGCCCCCGCCTCGGCCATGTGGTAGCCGGAGATCGAGATCGTGTTCCACTTCGGGATCTCGGCGGTGCAGTACTTGAAGATGTCCGCCGTCAGGCGCAGGGAGGGCTTCGGCGGGAAGATGTACGTCCCCCGCGCGATGTACTCCTTCAGCACGTCGTTCTGGATCGTGCCCGTCAGCCGGTCGGCGCGCGCCCCCTGCTCCTCCGCCACCAGCTGGTAGAGGAGCAGCAGGAGGGCGGCCGGGGCGTTGATCGTCATCGAGGTCGACACCTGGTCGAGCGGGATGCCGTCGAACAGCAGCCGCATGTCCTCGATCGAGTCGATCGCCACGCCCACCTTGCCGACCTCGCCGTGCGCGAGGGGCGCGTCGGAGTCGTGGCCCATCTGGGTGGGCAGGTCGAAGGCGACCGACAGGCCCGTGGTGCCGTGGGCGATCAGCTGCCGGTAGCGGGCGTTGGATTCGGCGGCCGTGCCGAAGCCGGCGTACTGGCGCATGGTCCAGGGGCGCCCGGTGTACATGGTCGGGTAGACCCCGCGGGTGAAGGGGT
This sequence comes from Streptomyces sp. NPDC030820, assembly GCF_055572075.1. Taxonomy (NCBI): domain Bacteria; kingdom Bacillati; phylum Actinomycetota; class Actinomycetes; order Kitasatosporales; family Streptomycetaceae; genus Streptomyces; species Streptomyces sp. NPDC030820. Next base: position 325,614 of record NZ_JBVIEB010000002.1, on the reverse strand, counting down.
ACATGCCCGGTTCGCCCAGTTTCCCGGCCGGGTTCCAGCCCTGTAGGTCCTGCGGCCCGTAGACCGGCTCGATGGGCAGTCCCGACTCCGACTCACGCGTCATGGATGCCTCCGGGGTGCGTTCTGTCACCCCTCACCATGCCCCGTCGTTCGGCCGCGGTCACGCTGGGAAGCATCTTCGGCATGAGGATCTCGGGAAGACCCGCCGCCCTGCTCGCCTCGGCCGCCGCCCTCGCCGCCCTGTGCGGCTGCACCGTCCACCCCACGGACGCCGACGGCAAGGCCCGGTCACCGGTGCACGTCCCGACCGGGGGACGGACTTCGGGACGGACCCCGGGAAGTGGTCGGGCGCATCCCACCCGGACGGAGCAGCCGGCCGCGCCCGCTGCCCGGGTGCTGTACGCGCGCGGCGACAGCGGGGCGGGCGTTCGGGAGCTGCAGGCCCGGCTGCGCCAGCTGGACTGGCTGTTCGACGGGCCGACGGGGTCGTACGACGATCTGACCGAGCGGGCCGTGCGGGGCTTCCAGGGCAAGCGCGGGCTGCCGCAGACCGGGCGGACGGACACCGTCACCTGGCAGCGGCTGGTGCGGATGACCCACACGCCCGGCACATGGGAGCTGTTCCTGATGGGCGGTCAGCCGGCCGGCGCGCCCGACCCGCGCTGTATGACCGGACGCGTGCTGTGCATCGACAAGACGACACGGACGCTGCGCTGGATGGTCGACGGGCGGACGCTGTCGACGACGGCGGTGCGGTTCGGGGCGCAGTACACGCCGACCCGGGAGGGTGTCTTCCACGTCTACTGGAAGGCGCGGGACTGGGTGTCGACGCTCTACCACTCGCCGATGCCGTACGCGATGTTCTTCAGCGGCGGCCAGGCCGTGCACTACTCGTACGACTTCGCGGCGCGCGGGTACGCGGGAGCTTCGCACGGATGCGTGAACGTCCGGGACGAGGCCGCGATCCGGGAGCTGTTCGCTCAGGTGCGGGTGGGCGACAAGGTCGTCGTCCACTGGTGACGAGGGATTGCGGGGCGGGGGGGGGGGGGGGGGGGGGGGGGCCCCCCCCCCCCGGCGGACAACAAAGGGGGGCAGGGGGGACACCCACCCCCCCTACCACACAACAAACCCCCCTCTCCCCCCACCACCCGCACCCGGCCTCCC
>NZ_JBVIEB010000002.1:216610-324440 GCF_055572075.1 Streptomyces sp. NPDC030820 | reverse complement strand
CTCTGGGGGGGGGGGGGGCAAAGGGGGGGGGGGAGAGGGGGGGGGGGGGGGGGGGGGGGGGGGGGGGGGGGGGGGCCCCCCCCCCCCCCCCCCGCCAGGTGCACGAGCCGTGGGTACGGGGGGAACCCCGGCTCAGTGCGACGGCCGATGACCAGTCGGCTCACTCAGTACTGCGTACCGGGCTCCGAAAACGTCACACCCCGCGCGAAGAATTTTTCGCAGCCCACGAAACCGCAGGTCAGAGGGGATGGAGGGGGGTGGAGGGGGTGGAGGGGGGTGGGCCTCGCCGGCGGTCCGCCGGGTCAGAGCGTGTGGTACGTCGGGCTCGGCGCCGGGCCCGGTGCGGTGCCGGTCGTCCGGGCGGGGTGGGTCGGCGCGAAGGCCGTGGGAGCAGGCGCGGCGGCGTCGCCGTGCCGGCCCCTGCCGCCGCCGTCGTCCTTGCCCCCGCCGTGGCCGTTGCCCTCGCCGTGGCTGCCGCCCTCGCCGGGGTGACCGTCGCCGCCCTGGCCGGGGTTGCCTTCCTCGTCGCCGCCCTGGCCGTTTCCGCTGCCCTTGCCCTTGTTGCCGTTCTCGTCGCCCTTGCCGCCGCCCGTCGCGCCGTCGGCCGAGCCGGCGGTGGCCAGGACGACCTTGCAGTACCGGCTCACCCGGGCGCTGCCGCCCGCCAGGTTCTCCAGGGCCCGCCGGCGGCCGGCGGTCAGTTCCTTGCCGTCCCGGATGTCCCGGCAGGCCGAGGCCGCGTCCTTCCACCGGCTGCCGGGCGTGCCGGAGGAGTCGCCGGTGCCCTTGGTGCTCTTGTCCTTGCGGTCGTCCGGTCCCACGGCCTCGCCGGAGGCGCCACCGCGGTGCGCACCCGCGCTGCCGCTCGGCACGCCGGTCCCCGCCGTCGCACCGGGGCTGCCCTGCGGGACCGAGGCTTGCGGCGTCCCGGAGTTCGGGCCGGCGGAGACGGAGGTGCCCGGCCCGGGGCGCTCGGGCCCGAACGGCGTGGGCAGCACCCCGGTCCCGGCGGCCACGGCAACCCCGCCGACCGCGCCCACGGTCACCACCGCGGCCAGCGCCAGCCGCACCGGGCGGGCCCAACGGGGGCGGCGGAGGGGGATTCCGGTACGGGCCGGGGCGCCGATGCGGACCAGGCCCGCGTCGGCACCGGGCACGGCCGGTCCGGCGGCGCCGTCGATACGGCCGGCGCCGGTCCGTTCGGTGCCGGCGGCCTCGCGGGCCTCGCGGAACGCGGCCAGCGCGGCCTGCTCACCGGGGAGTTCGCCGGTGGCGGGGTTCGTCTGCGAGGTCAGCGCGCCGAGCGCCCGGGAGAGGCGTTCGGCCTGGTCACGGGCTGAGGCGTCGACGGCTTGAAGTGACTCGCCGCGCAGCAGGCGTTCCGCTGTCTCACGGTCCAGCCACTTGTACTGCTCGTCGGCCATCACATGTCCTTCTGCGTCCGCGTACGCGTATCCGTCACAGTTGCGGACGACACCGCGCGACCGCGCGGTTCTCGCTGGGGCGGGAGAGCGTCGAGCACGCCCGCCGATTCCGGATCCTCGCCGAGCAGCTCGGCGAGCCGCTTCAGGCCGCGGTGCGCCGCGGTGCGTACGGCACCGGCGCGTTTGCCGAGGGTCTCGGCGGCGCTCTTGGCGTCGAGGCCGACCACGACGCGCAGGACGACCGCCTCGGCCTGATCCTGCGGGAGCCGTGCGATGAGGGAGAGGGTGCTGTCGGTGGTCAGGGCCTCGATGGCCTCGCCGGCCGTGTCGGACTCGGCGGCCCGGCCGGTCAGTTCCGTCTCGTCGCCGCCTATGGCGGGGCGGCGGCCGCGCATGCGTATGTGGTCCAGGGCGCGGTTGCGGGCGATCCGGGCGGCCCAGCCGCGGAAGCGGTCGGCGTCTCCGCTGAACCGGTCGAGGTCGCGGGCGATCTGCAGCCAGGCCTCGGATGCCACGTCCTCGGCGTCCGGATCACCGACCAGCGTGCGTACGTATCCGAGCAGCCGTGGATGCACGGCGCGGTACACCGTACGGAACCCGGTCTCGTCTCCGTCCTGTGCCGCACGCACCGCGGCGGTCAGCTCCGCGTCGTCCCCCAGCACCGCACTCCCTTTACGCCCTGGTTCCCGGTCGGCGCGAAAGGCACGTTACGGCGTCAAACCGCTCCCCGTCCATGTCCGTAGAAGATGCAACTAACTCGTGACCGGGTGCGGATGTGCGCAGGGTGAGGGTCGGCGGTGGCCGGGTGTGACAGAAACAGCACGCACGGCGCTGTAGAGGGTACGGGCCGTACGCGGCCCGACCGCGCGACGGCCGGGGCCTCTCCTGTGGGGGGTGGCGGCCCCGGCCGTTCGCCTTTCGCGGTACGCCGAGGTGACGAGGATTACTTCTTCCCCGGGGCCTTGCGGTCCGAATTGCCGCCATTTCCGACGCTGTTGCCAGTGCTGGCAACTTGCCCCTTCTCGGGGGACTTGCCACTGTTGTCGGTTTTCTTCCCCTGGGCGGCCGCCACTTGGGCGGCGCAGTAGGCCGCGACCTTCTGCTCGCCCCCCGACGCCTTGACGAGCCGCTGCCAGGCGGTCGAGTCCAGGGCGCCGCCCCGGTTCCCGGCCCGCTCGTAGGTACGGCAGTGCGCCACGGTGTCCCGGGCGGTGGCCGGATGATGCGGGCGCGCGGACCGGGCGCCGGACCCCGGGCCCGCGGTCCCGGTGGACGTGCCGGGAGCGGACGGCCGGTTCGGGATGCCCGTCGCCGGGTGGGCCGGCCGCGAGGTGCCGGTGTGGCCGCCGGAGCGGGCGGCGTCGATCGCCGCGAAGGCGACACCGCCGAGCGTGAGGCTCGCGAGCGCCACCGAGAGCGTGGCCTTCAGCGACATCCGCGCACGCCTCGGCGCGGCGGGCCGCCAGTCGTCCCGGCGCCGGCTGCGGGTACGGGCCTGCGTCGCGCGGGCGGCGCGGAAGGCGGCCACGGCCCGGCGCTCGGCCTCGGCGTCAACACCGCCCGCGCGCAGGACGGCGCCGAGCCGCGCCTCGAATCCAAAGTCCGCGCGGTCGCTGTCGGCCTGGTCCCCGCAGGCGTGGTCCGGTGCGGAAAGGGTGCCGCCGGGGTGCGCACGCCGGCGACCGAAGGGACCGTCGCCGCTGTGCCGTTCACCCATGTCCGTTCCCGTCCTCGTCCGGTGTGCCGGAGACACGCCGCCCTCCCGGGCCTCGTACCGGCTCCGGAACCGTCGGCGCTCCCGTATCCATACGGCTCTCGGTCGGCGCCGTTCATTTCGACTCACCCAGCGTCCGGGTGCCGCCGTCCGTCACACCTGGTCCGCCGCGTCCTGCACGCCCAGCTGCCTGGCAAGGCGTTTCAGCCCGCGGTGCGCGGCCGTGCGGACGGCGCCGGGGCGCTTGCCGAGGACGCGTGCGGCGGCGGGGCCGTCGAGACCGACGACCACCCGGAGCAGCACGGCCTCGGCCTGGTCGCGCGGCAGGCTGTGCACCAGCTCCAGCGCCCGTGCGGTGGACAGCGACTCCAGGGCCTGGTCGTGGGTGTCGAGCCGGCCGGGCAGCTCCAGCGCGTCCTGTTCCAGCGGCGCGGCCTGGGGCCGTACCCGCCGGCGGCGCAGATGGTCCAGCGCGCGGTGCCGGGCGATGGTCGCGGTCCAGCCTCGGAAGCCGGCGCCGTCGCCCTTGAACCGGCCCAGGTCGCGGGCGATCTCCAGCCAGGCCTCGGATGCCACGTCCTCGGCGTCCGGATCACCGACCAGGCCCCGCAGATAGCCGAGCAGTGCGGGCTGCACGATCCGGTAGGCCACCGCGAAGGCGGTCTCGTCGCCGTCCTGGGCCCGCGCGACGGCCGCACCCAGCTCCCCGTCCCGCGGCTGCGGGCGCCGGGGTTCCCCTCCCTGGCCCAAGAACCGTCCTCGTCCGTACCCAGCCCGGGGCCCGTGCCCGCGCGCACCGAATCCGCGTGCGACACGGCCGCACGTGCGCCATGTCCCACGGTGATCAGCGCCGAGGCTCACAGATTTGTCACAGCCCCTGGGCCCGGACCTGACGCCGTGACACCTCCGCCCGGTCAGCGGGAGCCGGTCGCGTCCCGGCAGAGCAGGCGCAGCGAGCCGTTGCCGTCGTAGACCTGCCGGGCCTCGTCGATGGGGTCCCAGAGCCGGCCGTCGGGGGTGCGCACCCAGTGGTCGCCGCCGGTCGTCCACCACTCGGCGCCGCTCTGCCGGACGATCACCTCACCGGCGTAGGCACCGAAGCCGCGCAGCACGCTCTCGACCGCGGCGTACGGCGGTCCCTCGCGCCGGATCTCCTCGATCATCCGGTCCACCCGCCACAGGCTCTGCGCCGAGTAGTCGAGCCACACCCGGGCGCCCTCGCGCATGGTCGCCACGGTGTCCGCGGCCCACCGCACGGGCTTCGCCGCGGCCTGTGGCCTGGTCTCCTGCTGTGCTGTCAGTTGGGCTGTCACATAGGGAAGAGCGACGCGGGCCGCGCAACCGTCACCGCGATGGGGAACGTTTCGCCAACCGTCGCAGGACTACCCCACGTCCACCGCACTACTGCCACAGGCCCCATGCACACGCGGGGGTTTGACCGTGCCTGTCATGCCCCGCTGCGCGCCCGCCGTGACACCACCGCGCGCAGGACCCGCCGTCCCTCGATCGACAGGTCCAGCGCGCGCCGCAGGCCCTGCGGACCGTGCTCGGCCAGAACGTCCAGCACCGCCGTCTGCCGCCGCAGCTCCGCCGCGACCAGCGGAGGCAGATCCGCCGTGTCCCCCGCCCGCCCGGCGTCGAGTCCCTCGGCGGCGGGCGTACCGTCCGCCGCCGGGTCCAGCAGTCGGTGGATGCGCAGGGAGGCGACCGAGCAGGCGTCGGCCCAGGGCCGTACCGCGTCGGCGGTGCGCTCGGCCGGAGCCGCGTCCAGCATGCGCCGGACGAGCAGCGCGGCCTCGTCGTCCGGCTGCCCGGCGCCGAGCGTCCCCCGCGCCTTCTCCAGGCTCGCGCCCCAGTCGGAGCCGTCGGCAAGGCTCGCCCACAGGGGCCGCAGCAGCTCGTCGTCGGCGCCGAGCAGCGGCAGGCACCGATCCAAACAAGCCAGTCCGCTGGCGGCCAGTCCGCGTTCGTCGGCCTGTGCGATCCGTTCCACCAGGCTCATGAAATGTCTCCCTCGCCGGGGCGCCGACCGTTACGGAGCCCGCACTTCCCTTTACTGCGTGACAAGCGCTCCGCGTGTCACAGGGGAGTCGGTTCAGCCCAGCCTGGCCGAAAGTTGCCGGAACTGCGCCCACGACAGCTGCGGCCTGCCCGGGTCCCACAGCTTCTGCACGGTGGCCCGCAGGGGCAGTCGGATGCCGGCCGCGACCTGGGCCTCGGTCTGCGCGTTCGGGAAGTCGCCCCAGACCGCGAACGACCCGCCGAGGATCTGGCCGTCGTAGCTCGCCGGTACGGCCGTCGTGCCGCGCAGCACCCGCGGGTTCCACTGCTCGTAGATCCGCTGTCCGGTCGGATAGACGAAGGTCTGCGGCTGGCCGAGGACGTAATAGAGGAACTCGTCGTTGTAGTTGATGACCTTCCGGCCCGCGCTCAGGTACTCCGCCGGCGGCCGGGCACCGATCTCCTTGCCGGTCCAGTAGGCGGCCTGCAGATCCCCGGCCGCCTGCACGGACGTACCGCGGTAGAAGCCGTCGTTCCAGGCCCGCATGGTCCTGCCGTGCGCGCGGACGGTGCCGGCGCGGTCGTTCAGCCAGCCGGTGGCGAGGTCGGCGACCGTGCCGCTGGAGCCGTACTTCTGCCGGGCGGCGGACGCGAGCTGCGGATAGGAGGTCTGCGGGCTCTTCACGGTCAGCGCCTGGTACTCGTCCCCGCCGAGGTGCCACTGGTTGCCGGTGAACAGCCCCGCGTACTCGTTCAGCAGATCGTCCACGAGCTTCGCGGAGGCGGGCTTGGAGATGTCGATCGCGCCCTTGGTGGCGACTCCGCTCGCGTTGCGCAGCTGGAGGTCGGGGTGGGCGGCGAGGACGGCGCCCAGATGCCCGGGCGAGTCGATCTCGGGCACGACGGTGATGTGCCGGCTGTCCGCCAGGTCCACGATCCGCTTGACCTGCGCCTTGGTCAGATGGTCCGTGGAGACGATCTCGGGGTGGGTGCTGGACTCGATCCGGAACGCCTGGTCGTCGGAGAAGTGCAGCCCCAGCTCGTTGAACTTCAGGTCCCCCAGCTCCCGGACCCGGTCCTCGATCCAGGACTCGGAGAACGGCTTGCGCGCGATGTCCAGGTTGAACCCGCGCACCGCTTTGGCCGGCTCGTCCCGCACGACCCCCTCCGGGGCCGTACCGCCGCCGTGGACCTCCTGTTTGAGGGTCCGGGTGCCGTAGAAGACGCCGGCCTCGCCGGGCCCGCTGATGTCGACCCGCCCCGCGCGGACGGTCATGGTGTACGACTCCTGGTTCCCGCCCCCGCCGCCGAGCGCCAGCCGGACGTCCCCCGCCCGCACGTCGTCCTTCTCCCCGGCGTAGGTCAGCCCCAGCTCCCCGGCGATCAGCCGCCCCTCGTCGGCCAGCTCCCCGTCGCTGATCACCACCCGGTCCGCCTTCTGCGGCTTCCAGCCGGGGCCGCGCGCCGGGGTGTGGGAACGCACGGCGGGAATCGTGCGCGGCGCCTGGGACAGCGGATAGGACCGGCTGGGCGTCGGACTCGCCGACGGCGTGGCCGCGCCGCTGGAAGCGCTGCCGGCCACCCGGCCGGACGACGACTGCCGCGCACCCCCTTGCCGCGTCCCGCCGCCCCCGCTCGACGACGCCCACACGCCGACCCCCGTGCCGAGCGCGACGGTCCCGACGACCGCGGCGGCCACCACCGCCCGCTTCCGTATCACCTGCTGCGCCGGAGCACGGCGCCTGTGCTGGGTCACTGTGCCAACGTACGACCGATGCACACTTCGTTCGTCATCGAGGCGTTCCGAAACTCTTCCGTTCGGGTGATTTTCAGGAGCCTCGCGGACACACAGTGACCACTCTCGATAACCTGACGACACACCTTTCACAGCATCCCCTGCCACGCCACATGTGACGCGAGGACCCACGCTGCCCGCCCACCGTCTCCCCTCTCTCCCCAAGCCCCTCGACGCCTTCAACGCGGCACCCGCCGACGAGGCACGCGCCCTCCTGCTGCACTGCCTGCACAGCCTGCGCTGGTCCCACCGGGTCGCGGACCACCGCCCCTACCCCGACCTGGACTCCCTCCTGGCCGCGGCGGACGAGGCGGCGTACGACCTGTCGGCGAGCGATATGGCGGAGGCGTTGGCCGGAGAGTGCCTCCCCGAGCTACCTGAGGACACGTACTCCGCGGCCCACACGGCCCTGAGTGCGGCACAGGCGGCGTACGAGGCCAGGTTCGGGCACGCGTTCGTCATCCATCTGGGTGATGTCCCACCGGCCGAGGCCCTCGACCGCACCCTCGAGGCGATCCGATCACGATTGGCAAACGATCCCGAGGAAGAACGCGTAATAGCGGCAGACGAACTTCGGCGCGTAGCAAGAGGACGGCTCCTGTCCCTACTCAGGGGCGCGGGGAACTGCGCGACCAGCCACAGCGCACCCGCACCCGGCAAATAACAGGACACTCCACCCCAGTAGCCGCGCGGCCCCTAACCCATCCGGTGCCATTTTGATCACACAAGGTAGGCCCCCCGTAAAGCACAGCGCAGCGCATGGCTACGATGCTGGGGGCCGGTGGACCGTACCCGGCCGGGCCCGCCCGACACCGAAGCCGGCGCGGCCCCAATCCCCGCTCCCGGAGGGACTTCCGTGCCGGCTGGAACGCTGTACCGCGGCCGGGAAGGAATGTGGTCCTGGGTGGCTCACCGAGTCACCGGCGTCCTCATTTTCTTCTTCCTGTTCGTTCACGTGCTGGACACCGCTCTCGTGCGTGTCTCCCCCGAGGACTACGACAAGGTCGTAGCCACGTACAAGACGCCGATCGTCGCGCTGCTGGAGTACGGCCTCGTCGCCGCCATCCTCTTCCACGCGCTCAACGGCCTGCGTGTCATCGCCGTCGACTTCTGGTCGAAGGGCCCGCGCTACCAGAAGCAGATGTTCTGGACCGTGATGGGTGTCTGGGTCGTCCTGATGGCCGGTGCGATCTACCCGGTCCTCGGCCACGCCGCCCGCGTTCTCTTTGGGAGCTGACGCCGATGTCCACGACTGAAACCACCGCGTCCGGCGTCGGCCCCGTCGAGGGCGCCCCCGTCTACACCGTTGACAACCCGGCCCCGCTGATCGAGGCGCCGCGCAAGCGCACCAAGAAGTCCCCGAAGTCGACCCGGGGCAACTTCGAGCTGGCGGCCTGGCTGTTCATGCGCCTGTCCGGCATCGTGCTGGTCGTCCTGGTCCTCGGCCACCTGCTGATCCAGCTCGTGCTGGACGGCGGTGTCTCCAAGATCGGCTTCGCCTTCGTGGCCGGCCGCTGGGCCTCCCCCTGGTGGCAGGTCTGGGACCTGCTGATGCTGTGGCTCGCGATGCTGCACGGCGCCAACGGCCTGCGCACGGTCATCAACGACTACGCCGAGCGGCCTGCGTCCCGCATGTGGCTGAAGGCCCTGCTGTACACCGCCACGGTGTGGACCATCCTGCTGGGCACGCTGGTGATCTTCACCTTCGACCCGAACATCCGCTAGGCACGGGGCTGCGAGAATCATGAAGATCCACAAGTACGACACCGTCATCGTCGGCGCCGGTGGCGCGGGCATGCGCGCCGCCATCGAGGCGACGAAGCGCAGCCGCACCGCCGTGCTGACCAAGCTCTACCCCACCCGCTCCCACACGGGCGCCGCGCAGGGCGGTATGGCCGCCGCGCTCGCCAACGTGGAGGAGGACAACTGGGAGTGGCACACCTTCGACACGGTCAAGGGCGGTGACTACCTGGTCGACCAGGACGCCGCCGAGATCCTGGCGAAGGAGGCCATCGACGCCGTCCTCGACCTGGAGAAGATGGGCCTGCCGTTCAACCGGACCCCGAACGGCACCATCGACCAGCGCCGCTTCGGCGGTCACTCCCGCAACCACGGCGAGGCGCCGGTCCGCCGGTCCTGCTACGCCGCGGACCGCACCGGCCACATGATCCTCCAGACGCTGTACCAGAACTGCGTCAAGGAGGGCGTGGAGTTCTTCAACGAGTTCTACGTCCTGGACCAGCTGATCACCGAGGTCGACGGCGTCAAGAAGTCCGCCGGTGTCGTCGCCTACGAGCTGGCGACCGGTGAGATCCACGTCTTCCAGGCGAAGGCCGTCATCTACGCCTCCGGCGGCTGCGGCAAGTTCTTCAAGGTGACCTCCAACGCGCACACCCTCACCGGTGACGGCCAGGCCGCCGTCTACCGCCGGGGGCTGCCGCTGGAGGACATGGAGTTCTTCCAGTTCCACCCGACCGGCATCTGGCGCATGGGCATCCTCCTCACCGAGGGTGCCCGCGGTGAGGGCGGCATCCTGCGCAACAAGGACGGCGAGCGCTTCATGGAGAAGTACGCTCCCGTCATGAAGGACCTGGCGTCCCGTGACGTCGTGTCCCGCTCCATCTACACGGAGATCCGTGAGGGCCGCGGCTGTGGTCCCGAGGGCGACCACGTCTACCTCGACCTGACGCACCTGCCGCCGGAGCAGCTGGACGCCAAGCTGCCGGACATCACCGAGTTCGCGCGGACCTACCTCGGTATCGAGCCGTACACGGACCCGATCCCGATCCAGCCGACCGCGCACTACGCGATGGGCGGCATCCCGACGAACGTCGAGGGTGAGGTCCTGGCGGACAACACCACCGTCGTGCCGGGTCTGTACGCGGCCGGCGAGGTCGCCTGTGTCTCCGTGCACGGCGCCAACCGCCTCGGCACCAACTCGCTGCTGGACATCAACGTCTTCGGCCGCCGCGCGGGCATCGCCGCCGCCGAGTACGCCCACACGACGGACTACGTCGAGCTGCCGGAGAACCCGGAGTCCTTCGTCGTCGAGCAGATCGAGCGGCTGCGGGGCTCCACCGGCAACGAGCGGGTGGCCACGCTCCGTCGTGAGCTGCAGGAGACCATGGACGCCAACGTCATGGTGTTCCGCACCGAGCAGACGATCAAGACGGCGGTCGAGAAGATCGCCGAGCTGCGCGAGCGCTACAAGAACGTGGCGATCCAGGACAAGGGCAAGCGGTTCAACACCGACCTGCTGGAGGCCATCGAGCTGGGCAACCTGCTGGACCTGGCCGAGGTCATGGCCGTCTCGGCGCTGGCCCGCAAGGAGTCCCGCGGCGGTCACTACCGCGAGGACTACCCGAACCGCGACGACGTCAACTTCATGCGTCACACCATGGCGTACCGCGAGGTCGGCGCCGACGGCTCGGAAACCGTCCGTCTCGACTACAAGCCGGTCGTCCAGACCCGCTACCAGCCGATGGAGCGTAAGTACTGATGGCTACCCCTGTTCTGGACAAGGAAGAGGCGGCCGGCAAGCCCGAGCCCGGTTTCGCCGACTCCCCCTACATCACGGTCACCTTCCGGGTCCGCCGGTTCAACCCGGAGGTCTCGGCGGAGGCCGCCTGGGAAGACTTCCAGCTGGAGATCGACCCGAAGGAGCGTGTCCTCGACGGCCTCCACAAGATCAAGTGGGACCTCGACGGCACCCTCACCTTCCGCCGCTCGTGCGCGCACGGCATCTGCGGCTCGGACGCGATGCGGATCAACGGCAAGAACCGCCTTGCCTGCAAGACGCTGATCAAGGACATCAACCCCGAGAAGCCGATCACGATCGAGCCCATCAAGGGCCTGACGGTCCTGAAGGACCTGGTCGTCGACATGGAGCCGTTCTTCCAGGCGTACCGGGACGTCATGCCGTTCCTGGTCACCAAGGACACGAACGAGCCGACCCGTGAGCGGCTGCAGTCGGCCGAGGACCGCGAGCGCTTCGACGACACCACCAAGTGCATCCTGTGCGCCGCGTGCACGTCGTCCTGCCCGGTGTTCTGGAACGACGGCCAGTACTTCGGTCCGGCCGCGATCGTGAACGCCCACCGCTTCATCTTCGACAGCCGTGACGAGGCGGGCGAGCAGCGCCTGGAGATCCTGAACGACCGTGACGGCGTGTGGCGTTGCCGTACGACCTTCAACTGCACGGACGCCTGCCCGCGCGGTATCGAGGTCACCAAGGCGATCCAGGAAGTGAAGCGCGCGCTGATCACGCGTCGCTACTGACCGTCCCGGCACCTCCCCCAGGGCCCTGCTTCCGAGCATTCGGAAGCAGGGCCCTCGGGCGTTTTTGTCGGGTTTCAGCGCTCGACGGTTCTAATGTGACGACATGTCAGACGATGAGTCGTACGAACTGCTCGGTTTCGACAACGTGCTGCTCCCCGTCGGCGACCTCGGCGAGGCCGTCGGGTTCTACGAGCGGGCCGGGTTCCGTGTCGAGTTCCGGTTCGACGAGGGCGGGATCGCCCTGCTGAAGGTCGGCAAGGAGACACCCGGAATCCTGCTGTGCGCCGAGGAGGCGCTGGGACACCGGCCGCCGCCCTGGCCCGCACCGCGCATCTGGCTGGAGGTGCCGGACGCACGAGCGGCGGCGCGGGAGTTGGCCGCCGCCGGTATCGCACCGCTGGACGAGGTGCTCCCGGCGGCCACCGGCTGGACCGTGGAGATCGCCGACCCCTGGGGCAACGTCCTCGGGTTCACGGACTACACCAAACGCCCGGAGCTGGGGCGCAGAGGCTGAGCGCGATCGAGTTGAACATGTTCAAAAACCGGGCTACAGTCATGCCTGTCAGCGTTTTGAACGCGTTCAAGAAGGGATGGGGGCATGGACCGCACGGTCATCGCCTACGTCATCTACCTGGTCGTCAGCATCGCGCTGACCATCTGGGTGGCCCGCACGCTCAGCCGCAACGGCCGGATCTTCCTGGCCGACGTACTGCGCGGCAACGAGAAGCTCGCGGACGCCGTCAACCACCTCCTGGTCGTCGGCTTCTACCTGGTCAACCTCGGCTTCGTGGCGCTGTACCTGAACGGGGACGAGACGATCGAGGACACCCGCGGCATCTTCGAGGCCCTGTCGACCAAGCTGGGCGTGGTCCTGCTGGTGCTCGGCGTGATGCACCTCGGCAACGTGTACGTGCTGGGCCGGATCCGCCGGCGCGGGATCATGGAGCGCGAGGAGCGGCCGCCGGTCGACCCGCAGGAGTGGATCGCCCCGGCGGCCGGGGCGTGACCGCCATGACCACCACTGAGGACCGGGGCGTCACGGGGGGCGTCCCGGTCCGCCGGCTCACCGTCCTGTACGACGCCGAGTGCGGGCTGTGCACCCATCTGCGGGACTGGCTCACCCGGCAGCCGCAGCTGGTGCCGCTGGAGCTGGTGCCGGCCGGCTCGGACCGGGCCCGGGCCCGCTTCCCCGGGCTCGACCATGCGGCCACGCTCGACGAGGTCACCGTCGTCGGCGACTCCGGCCAGGTCTACCGGGGCTCCCGCGCCTGGATCGTCGTCCTGTGGGCCCTGCGCGAACACCGGCCCCTCGCCCACCGGCTGAGCACCCCGTCCGGCGCCCGGCTCGCCCGCGGCGCGGTGCTGGCGGCGGCGAAGTGGCGGGTCGCGCAGCGGCGCGACCCCGGATGGAACTGGGGCGGGACGGCCTACCGGCGGCAGGACGGGTGGGTCTACCGTCAGGGCATGGGCTGGAGCTTCGAGCCGCCCACCTGCTCCGGCGGAGCCGGCGCCACCGGTTAGGCCCTTCGGTCGTACTCGTTAGGCTCTTCTACCGTGCCCGCGAAGAACGACGGCCCCGAGACGGCCGACTCCCCCAGCAGCAAGTCCGAGCAGACCCGCGCGCTGATCCTGGAGACCGCGATGCGGTTGTTCCAGGAGCGCGGGTACGACAAGACCACCATGCGGGCCATCGCCAAGGAGGCCGGGGTCTCCGTCGGCAACGCCTACTACTACTTCGAGGGCAAGGAACACCTGATCCAGGGCTTCTACGACCGGATCGCCGCCGAGCACCAGGCGGCGGTCCGCGAGGTGCTGGAGCGGGAGACCGACCTGGAGGCACGGCTCGCGGGCGTGCTGACCGTCTGGCTCGACATCGCCCGGCCCTACCACGAGTTCGCCGTGCAGTTCTTCAAGAACGCCGCCGACCCCGACAGTCCGCTCAGCCCCTTCTCCCCGGAGAGCGAGCACGCCCGCGAGCAGGCCATCGCCGTCCACCGCGAGGTGCTGGCCGGGTCGAAGTCCAAGGTCGCGCCCGAACTGCGGGACGTGCTCCCGGAGTTGATGTGGCTCTCCCAGATGGGGCTGGTCCTGTACTGGGTCTTCGACCGGACGGAAGGGCGCGAGCGCAGTTACCGGCTGGCCCGGCGCGGCGCCCGGCTGACCGCCCGCGGGGTGGCGCTCGCCCGCTTCCGCGTGCTGCGCCCCCTGGTCCTGGAGGTCCATGAGCTGTTCACGGACTTCCTGCCCGGGATGACCCGGGCGCTGCCGGATCCCGGGACCAGGAGGAGCAGCGAGAGCTGATCAGATCCAGTTCAGCCGCCACAGGCGGAAGACGCCCGTGCCGTCGTCCAGATACTGGCTGCCGCCCACGTCCTCGGTGCTGACCACGTACTCCTTGCGCTGCCACAGCGGGATCAGCGGGACGTCCTGGGCGACGTCCGCCTGGATGTCCTTGAAGTCGCTCGCGGCCCGGCTGCGGTCGGCGTACTGCTGGCTGTCCAGGATGAGATGGTCGACCAGCTTGTTGCTGTACCCGGTGCTCATCGTGGAGCCGGTGCCGACGAGCGCGGCGCCGAAGGTGTCCGGGTCGGGATAGTCGGGCACCCAGCCGACCGCCCACGCGTCCATCTTCCCGGTGGCCCAGCGCTTCTGGAAGTCGGTCCACTCGTACCCCTGGACGTCCACCTTGAACAGGCCGCCGGCCTCCAGCTGCTGCTTCAGCGCCGCGGCCTCCTGCTCGCCCGAGCCCCGGTTCCTTCCGTAGCCGAAGGTGAACCGGACGGGCAGGGACACCCCGGCCTCGGTGAGCAGCGCCCGCGCCTTCTGCACGCTCTGCGCCGGGTAGTCGTCGAAGAACGACGTGGTGTGGCCGGTGATGCCGGTCGGGATCAGCGAGTACAGCGGGTCGACCGTGCCCTCGTAGACCGTCGAGGCGAGCTGTTCGCGGTTGACCAGCCAGGCCATCGCGCGGCGCACCCGCACGTCGTGCAAGGGCGAGTTGGCGCGCGTGTTGAGGTACAGGTTGCGGGTCTCGGCGCTGTCGGACTCGGTGACCCGCGTGTTGGGGTCGCTCGGGTTCAGCGCGGAGAGCACGCCCGGCGGCAGCTCCCGGGTGGCGACGTCGACCTGCCCCGCCTTCCAGGCGCTGTCGAGCTTCGCGGAGTCGGCGTAGTAACGCAGCTCGATCGGGCGGCCGGAGCCGGTGAGGTAGCCCTTGTAGCGGCTGTTCGGCTGGAGTACGGCCTTCTGGTCCTTGGTGTACGACGACAGCGTGTACGGGCCGGTGCCGTCGACGGCGGTGCCGGAGCGCAGCGAGTCGGCCGGGTACTTGTCCTTGTCCACGATCGCCCCGGCGCCGGTGGCGACCTTCAGCGGCCAGGTGGCGTCCGCGGACGACAGATGGAAGGTGACGGTCGTCGCGCTGTCGGCGGTCACCGAGGCGAGCGTCGAGAACAGCGACGACGGGCCGACATCGGAGTTGATCTTCTTGACCCGGTCGAACGAGTACTTCACGTCCTCGGCCGTCATCGCGCGTCCGCTCGGGAAGGTGATCCCGGGGCGGAGCGTGCACTGGTACGTCCGCAGACCGCTGCCCTCGAAGGCGCAGCTCCTCGCCGCGTCCGGGACCGGCTCGACGCCGCCCGGCTCGAACGTCAGCAGCGACTGGAAGACATTGCTGAACAGGGCCCAGGAACCGGCGTCGTAGGCGCCCGCCGGGTCCAGGTCCGTGACGGCGTCCGTCGTACCGACCGAGATGGTCTTGTTCTTGTTGTCCTGCGACGGCAGTAGCTGCCAGCCGCCGATTCCCGCGACCGCGAGCACAAGCAGTGTCACGAGAACGCGCATGCGAACAGATCGCATGGTGGTGCCCTCCCCAGGCCCCTTCAAGGCCCTACCCCTGGCCAGCACGATTTCGCCACTCCCCTAGTGGCGCGGCTCACCTAATCACACGGGTTTCGCCTGGGGGAAGGGCTTTCTGACCAGATGGGGAAAGAACTTACCGAGGCGTTGTTTCCCCGGGGTTTCACAGTGTCTTCACAGCAGTGGGAGCGGTTCCGGGCATCCAGAGCCGTTGGACCGGCCAGGAACGTAGGCAGTCTGTTCCTGCTTGGTCAGATCCCGGTGGACAGCCTGGCAGATGCGAGCAATCGCCCGAGGCACGTCCGGCAGGTCGAGATCCCACACCTGCAGTGTGCCGCCGAAGCCTCCCGTGGCCAGCCTGCGGCCGTCGGGGCTGAACGCTATGGCCGCGGCGGGGTCGCTCTGGTCGAGGGTGGACCGGACCCGACCGGTGGCGACGTCCCACAGTCGCACGGTCCGGTCGTTGCTCCCCGTGGCCAGCGTGCGCCCGTCCCGGCTGAAGGCCACCGCTGTCACCCCGTTGGTGTGGCCGATCAGGGTGGCCCGGATGTGGCCGCTGCTCGCGTCCCACAACCGCACCGTGGAATCCTGGCTGCCGACGGTGGCCAGGGTGCGCCCGTCCGGGCTGAACGCCAATGCGCCGTCTCCTTTGGTACGGCCTGCCAGGGTTGCCCGGACCTGCCCGGTGGTCACGTCCCACAACCGCACCGTGTGGTCCTGGCTGCCGACGGTGGCCAGGGTGCGCCCGTCCGGGCTGAACGCCACCCTGTTCACCCCGTCGTAGATGTCGTCGTTGCCACCGTGCCGCAAGAGGGCTCTTTCCTTCCCGGTGGTCACATCCCACAACTGTGCGGTCTGGTCGCCGTTGCCGGTGGCGAGTGTGCGCCCGTCCGGGCTGAACGCCACCGACGTGACTCCGTTGACGGAGGTGACGCCGTTGGTGTGGCCGGGGAGGACGATGCGGAGCCTGCCCGTGTCCGTGTTCCACAGCCGCACCTTCGCATCGTCGCTGCCGGTGGCCAGGGTGTATCCGTCCGGGCTGAACGCCAGTGCGTTCACCGACGAGTGGACCGCGTAAGTCGCCCGGATCCCGCTCGTCTTCGGATCCCACAGCTTCACTGTCCGGTCGTAGCTTCCGGTGGCCAGGGTGCGCCCCTCCTGGTCGAACGCCGCTGACGAGACAAGGCCGGTATGTCCGCCCAGCGCCGTGGCTGTTCCCTTGGCCACGTCCCAGAGGCGTGCTGTGTGGTCCTTGCTTCCGGTGGCCAGGGTGCGCCCGTCGGGACTGAAGGCCAGAGTGCCCACTTCGTCGGTGTGTCCCAGCAGCGTGCGTTCCACCCTTCCCGCTGTGGTGTCCCACAGCCGTACCACTGCGTCATCGCTGCCGGTCGCCAGGGTGCCGTTCCGGCTGAACGCCACCGACGACACTGCGCTGACCTGCCCGGCGAGAGTGGCCCGGGCCTTCCCCGTGGCCGCGTCCCACAAGCGCACGGTGGCGTCATCGCATCCGGTGGCCAGGGTGCGCCCGTCCGGGCTGAAGGCCACGGATGCGACGCCGCCCGGCTGATCGGTGGCGGTGAGCTTCCTCGTGGCCACCTTCCACATCTGCAGTGTCTGGTTGTTGCCGCTGTTGTCGACCTTGTTCCCTCCGCCGACCGCCAGGGTCTGGCCGTCGGGGCTGAAGGCCACCGTGGTGACGGAGTCCATGTGGTGGTCCAGGGTCGCCCGGATCCTGGCCGTCCGCGGATCCCAGAGCTTCACGGTGCGGTCGTAGCTCCCGGTGGCCAGAGTTCGGCCGTCGCTGCTGAAGGCCAGCGACGACACGATGTCCTTGTGGCCGGTCAAGGTGGCTCGGACCGTCTGCGTCGGCACGTCCCACAGACGTACCTTGTGGTCGTCGCCGCCGGTGGCCAGGGTGCGCCCGTCGGGGCTGAAGGCCGCCGCCATGACCGAGGTACTGCCTTGGCTCAGGATGGCTTTGAGGCCGCCGGTCGCGGCATCCCAGAGCCGTAGCGTGTGGTCGTCGCCACCGGTGGCCAGGGTGCGCCCGTCGGGGCTGAAGGCTACGGCCCTGACGTTGCCCGTGTGCCCGGTGAGACGGTGCTTGAGGGGAAGTGCCGCGGCGGCGTAGACGCTGGTTACGGCCTCGTCCGTGGGGCTGGTCCGGTAGGAGTGGACGGCCAGCAGTGCGGCCAGGTCGGGGTCCGTGCCGATCAGCGCTGCGGACTGTGCGGCGAGCTGCCTCGACTCGGCGGCGCGCTGGGCGGTGACGGCAGCCTGGCGCTGGCGGTAGGCCGTGAAGGCCAGCACTGCAGTCATGGCAAAGAGCACAGCCAGGACGAGGGAGGTGATGCGGAGCACCCTGTTTCTTTGTGCTTCGCGGCGTAGCTCCGCCTCTCTCCAGTCCTGGCTGGCCTTGACGAATTCGTCGATGTCGCGGGGAAGCCGGCGTTGACCGGCCCAGTCCAGCCCCTCCCGTAGATCGGTGCCGTCCAGCAGGTCCCCGGTGTGCTCGCTGTGGGCCCAACGGGCACATCGCTCACCAACCCGGCGCAGCCAGTCGTGGAATCGGTGGTCGGCGGCCACCCACTCGCGCAGCTGGGCCCAGTCACGGATCAGCGCGTCGTGGATGAGTTCGGCCACCGGTTGGTCGCGGGCACTGCCGGACTCACCCAGCACACGCGTTGTGCCGGTGGTGATGATCCGGTACGCGGTCAGCCGGGCCAGGACCCCGTCGACCATGTTGTCGGTCGGCCGGTCGGCCGTGCCGGAGCCCGGTATGTCGGCTGCCAGCTCTCGCAGTACCGCCAGGGGTACTTGCTGGCGAGCGGCGGGGATGTGATGGGCTTCGTCGGCCGGCCGCACCAGGGCCGTCAGGATGCGCTGGGCCACCGGCCGCTCGTCCGCCGAAAGTTGGTCGAGGGCAGTGTTGCACCAGGTGGCGAGGCTACCGGTGACCTCGCCGATGCGCTGGTAAGCGTCATGGGTCAGCCAGCCGTCCCGGCGGCGTTCCCAGAGCTGACTGAGGGCCAGCTCAAGGGGCGCCAGCAGGGTCACGGGCGCCCTGCGGGCCGCGGCTCCGACGGGGTCGGCAGCCAGGACGTCGGTCGCGATCCGCTCGGGCAGGCCGTGTTCAAAACGCGCTCCCGCCGCCTGAGCCGGTCGGGTGATGATGGCGTGCAGGTCCTGCGGGCTCAATGAGGGGTGCACATTGAGCACTCCTGAGCCCGCAGCTTCCAGGAGCTCCGGGGCGAGGGCCGCCAGGCGCGGGTAGAAGTCGTCCCGCATCACCAGCAGCAGACTCAGTTGGACGGGCGCGTCGAGCGCCGCCTTCATCTGGTCCAGCACGCCGAGCGGCCCGGCGCTCGGTGGCTGACGGACGGTGGGCTGGGACAGCAGTTCTTCGAACTGGTCGACGATCAGCAGGAGCCGGCCGCGTCCGGACTCGGCGCCCAGCCTCCGCTCGACCGCCTCCGCGATGCCGTCGGTAGCGGCGCCGGGCAGTCCGGCCCGCTCCAACTCGGCCAGCAGGTTGCCCCCTGGGCGAGTGACCACCCGTAACCAGCGATCGCTGTCGGGCAGCCGGCCCTGAGCGAGCGCCGGCAGGACACCGGCCTGGATCAGGGAGGACTTGCCGGCTCCGGAGGGCCCGAGCAGGAAGAGCACCCGCCGCTGCTCGGCCAGCGCGGTGATCACCTGCTCGACGGCGGCCTCACGGCCGTAGAACCAATGGGCGTCGTCCTGAGTGAACGGCTTGAGCTCCCGGTAGGGGGACGCATCCGCCACTGCGAGCTCGGGCCATGCCTCACGCAGCACCTCAGCGGGCGTGGCATAGGCGATGTCCAGGCCCTTGAGGTGGGCGTCGGGAGGAGAGATGGCGGTGACCATACCGATCACCCGACCCGTTACTTCGTCCAGCAGCGGGCTGCCGCTGAACCCCGTCGCCAGGTCGTTGGCATCGGTCAGTTGCAGAACGCGTCCCACGCCCGCGGTGTCCGGCAGAAGATCACCGGCAACGCCGTAGCCGAAATGCCCGCCCGGTGGAGACTGAGCAGGGAAGCCGAAGGCCCGTACGCCGTGACCTCGGCAGTGCGCCGCGGACCCGAGCGCCGGAACCCGCACGCCGATCGGAGCATCCAGCCGCACGACGGCGATGTCCTGCGCCTGCGGGTCCCGCCAGGGCCCGGTGAGCACCATGCCCCGGAGCCGAGGGGCGCCGGGCACATGCGGGAATGCCGTCTGGAGGCTGTCGCCGGGACCGCAGCCGGCGGCCCGCACCACGTGCGCGCAAGTGACGAGCACATCGTCGGCGATCAGAAAGCCGGCTCCGGTGACCCGGCCGTGGTCGTCGAGGATCTGGGCGACGCCGGCAGGTCCTCCGGGACGTTCTTCGCTCCCGATGTCGGGTGGAGCCGGGTCGGCGGCAGTCACAGGCCCGCGACCTCAGTGCGCGTCCTGACCGGCCGCGGTGTTCTTCCACGCCAGTCTGACCTTGAGGTGGAAGCCTGCTTCGCTCTTGGTGATGACCGCCCCGGCCTGCGTCGCCAGGTCGACTCCGAACTCCACTTCGATCTCCTCAGGGCCCGCCTGGCGCAGCTGATCCAGCACAGCTCGGGCCGTCTCCCTGACCGGAGCGAGGGCAGCCTGCAGACTTGCCGGCAACTCGTGGATCGCCTCGCTGACCCGGCCCGCCTTGACCGGACCCTGGAACGCTTCCGGGGCGGCCTCGAAGAGGATCGAACCGCCATCCTCCAATGCGATCCGCGCAAGACTTCGCATCCACGGCACCCTTTCCTCGCCAACAGGCCCTCAGTGCAGGTGGGTTGATCGAATTCACGGTAGACGACCGCTTGGGCTGTCACCTCCACATTGCCGAGAAAAGCAGTGCGCAGGAGTTATGACGTGCGGCGCAGTGCGCGCAGTCCGCGCAACCCGATGACCCCGATGGCCGTCCCCAATACGAAGGAAACGACCGCAAGCAGCAGGTGCACCCAGAAGTACGCGGTCGGGTGACCGTTGTCGAAGGCGAGCCCACTGCTGTCCTTGATCAGGTTCTTGACGAAAGTGACCCAGATGACCCAGGACCACACCCCGAACGCGAGCAGGAACCAGGAGACCGGGCGGCTGAGCTTCATGCGACCAGTATTGCCGTTCGCCGTTCCGTTCCGTGTCGGGGGTGAGGTGGGTCATGGAACTTCACAGGCGACAAAAGGTACTTTCTCGACCGTGCTTGCTCCGAAGAAGATCGGCCGGCGATCGTTGCTGGTCGTCTCCGCCACGCTGCTGTCCCTTCCCGTCACCGCTCCCGCCGCCCTCGCCGCCCCGGCCCCCTCGACGAGCCCGGCGGCCACACCCCCGGCCCACATGTCGGCCGTGGGCGGCGAGCGGCTGGGACGGCCCGGCACGCAGGTCGATCTCGCACCCGGCGTCCCGGCGCTGCCGAAGGACCTCACCGCGCGCTCATGGATCGTCACCGACGCCGAGTCCGGCGAGGTGCTCGCCGCGCACAACGCGCACTGGCGGCTGCCCCCGGCGAGCACGCTGAAGATGCTGTTCGCGGACACCCTGCTGCCCCGCTTCCCGAGGGAGGAGAGGCACAAGGTGGTGCCGTCCGACCTTGCGGGCATGGGCGTCGGCTCCAGCGTGGTCGGGATAAAGGAGGGGCACACCTACTCCGTCCACGACCTGTGGCTCGGGGTCTTCCTACGCTCGGGCAACGACGCCGTGCACACACTGGCCGCGATGAACAAGGGTGTCCCGCAGACCGTCAAGGACATGCAGGACCACGCAGCCGAACTGCAGGCCCTGGACACGCACGTGGTCTCGCCCGACGGCTACGACGAGCCGGGGCAGCTGTCGTCGGCGTACGACCTGACGCTGTTCGCCCGGTCCGGGCTGCAGAAGAAGGACTTCCGCGACTACTGCTCGACCGTCAGCGCCAGGTTCGAGTCGGGCGAGATCCGCAACACCAACCGGCTGCTGAGCGGTGACACCGACGTGCCCGTCTACCGGGGCATCGCGGGCGTGAAGAACGGCAACACCACCAACGCGGGCGCCACCTTCACCGGGGTCGCCGAGCGGGGCGGCAGGGTGCTGCTCGTCACCGTGATGCACCCGGAGAAGCGCGAGCACAACGAGGTCTACAAGGAGACCGCCAAGCTGTTCGACTGGGGCTTCCAGGCGGCCGGCAAGGTCAGGCCGGTGGGTGAGCTGGTGCCGCCGAAGAGCGCCCTGCCGAGCCCGGGGCCCGACGCCTCCGCCGGACAGTCCGCGGGCGGCGACGGCTCCGGCGCCAAGCCGGTGGCCGGTGCCACCGCCGGCTCCGGCTCGGGCATCGGCACCGCCGCGGCCATCACGGGCGGGGTGCTGGTGCTGCTCGCGGGCGCGGCGTTCCTGATCAATCGCCGCTGGCCGCTGCCGGACCTGATGCGCCGCGGGCCGCGTCCGTGACGCCGGCGCCCTCGGCCTCCGTGCTGTTGGTCGCCGTCCAGGAGGCGCAGAACAGGATCAGTTTCGCGGTGAAGTTGATCCACAGCAGCAGGGCCACGGGGACGCCGAAGGCGCCGTACATGCTCTTCGCGGCGACTCCCTGGATATAGCCGCTGAGCAGCAGTTTCAGCAGTTCGAAGCCGACCGCGCCGAGCAGTGCGGCCACCACCAGGCGGCGGCGCGGCGGCTCGACACCGGGCAGCAGGGTCAGGACGTAGAGCAGGACGAGGAAGTCGCCGAGCACGGCCACGGCGAACGCGGCGATCCGCAGCAGCGCACTGCCCCAGCCGTGCTCGGCCAGGCCGAGGTTGCGCG
Source organism: Streptomyces sp. NPDC030820 (assembly GCF_055572075.1). NCBI lineage: Bacteria > Bacillati > Actinomycetota > Actinomycetes > Kitasatosporales > Streptomycetaceae > Streptomyces > Streptomyces sp. NPDC030820. Next base: position 302,563 of record NZ_JBVIEB010000002.1, on the reverse strand, counting down.
ACACGACACCGACCGCGGCCGAGGCGAGCGTGGACGCGGCGAGCGTGATCAGCAGGGCCCCGCCGAGGCCGAGCAGGATGCCGGCGTCCTTGGCCTTGGCCACCACCGGGTTCTGCTGCTGGTCCGGCAGCTCCCACACCGCGCGCAGACAGTCCCGGGTCTGGCCGACCCAGCCGATGCCGGTGAGCAGCAGCACGGCGCCCGCGATGACGCCGACGGTACCGGCGTTGTCCACGAGTGAGGTGAGGTCCAGTCGGCTGGAGACGACGCCGGGGAACTGCTCGGCGATCTTGTGCTCGACGGTCTTCTGCCGGTCCGGGCTGAGCGTGGCCGCACTGACCGCGGCGACCAGGGTGAGCAGCGGGAACAGCGCCACGAAGCTGATGAACGTCATGGCGGCGGCCAGCCGCGTCCACTTCACCCGGTCCAGCCGTTCGTAGCAGTGCCACGCGTGCGTCTCCGCCAGCCGGACCACGAGCGGCCCGATGCCGGGGAGTCTCTTCAGCCAGTCCATGGTCCGTTCCTGCCCCCGACCGCGCGCTCGTAAGACATCCCACTAATCACCCATTGTGTGGAGCGGGCGAATGTTCCGTAACAATCCCCCATATAGGGACGATACGGTCAACGGCATGCCTGGAGACACCGCCTTCGGCCTCCCCCAGTCCCTGCTCGTCCTCGGCGGCACGTCCGAGATCGCGCTGGCCACCGCGCGCCGGCTGATCGCCCGCCGCACCCGCACGGTCTGGCTTGCGGGCCGCCCGTCACCGGCCCTGGAACAGGCCGCCGAGAGCCTGCGCGCACTCGGCGCGGACACCCGTACCGTCGCCTTCGACGCCCTCGACCCCGAGTCCCACGAGACCGTCCTCGGCAAGGTCTTCGCCGAGGGCGACATCGATCTGGTGCTGCTCGCCTTCGGCATCCTCGGCGACCAGGCCCACGACGAACGTGACCCGGTACGGGCCGTCCAGGTCGCCCGGACCAACTACACCGGAGCCGTCTCCGCCGGCCTGGTCTCCGCCCGTGCCCTGCAGACCCAGGGGCACGGCTCCCTCGTGGTGCTGTCCTCCGTCGCCGGCGAGCGGGCCCGCCGGGCCGACTTCATCTACGGCTCCAGCAAGGCCGGCCTCGACACTTTCGCCCAGGGCCTCGGCGACGCCCTGCACGGCACGGGCGTGCACGTCATGGTCGTACGGCCCGGGTACGTCCGGGGCGAGGGGCCGCTCTCGACGACCCCGGAGGCGGTGGCCACGGCGATCGAACTGGGGTTGCGCAGACGGTCGGAGGTGGTGTGGGTGCCGGGGGCGCTACGGCTGGTGATGGCAGCCCTGCGGCACATGCCGAGGGCACTGTTCCGGCGGCTGCCCGTCTGAGGCCTTGCTACGACACCGCGCTGCGGCCCACCCCACGGAGCGCACCGGCCTGCGGCGGCACCACGGATCCCCCGAACGTGTACTCCCGCAACTTGCGCCACACGCCATCGGCGCCCTGCTCGTAGAGCGCGAACCCCGTGCACGGCCACTGCGCGTCGAAGCCGGCCAGTTCCTCGAAGGCGCGGTCCATCGCCGCGTCGTCGATGCCGTGCGCGACGGTGACATGCGGGTGGTACGGGAACTGCAGCTCACGCGCCACCGGCCCGGAAGCGTCCCGCACCCGCTGCTGCAGCAGGGTGCAGTCCTCGGCGCCCTGGACGACACGGACGTAGACCACCGGGGACAGCGGACGGAACGTGCCCGTGCCGGACAGCCGCATCGGGAACGGCCGCCCGCCCGCGGCGACCTCGGTGAGGTGCGCCTCGACGGCCGGCAGCTCGCTCTCGTCGACCTCGGTCGGCGGCAGCAGCGTGACATGCGTGGGGATGCCGTGAGCCGCGGCGTCGCCGAAGCCCGCGCGCCGCTCCTGGAGCAGGCTGCCGTGAGGCTCCGGGACCGCGATCGACACGCCGATCGTTACGGTCCCCACGTCGTCTCCTGTCGTGTGTCTGTTTTCGTCTCGTCCGTCGGCTATCGACTGTACGGCTATGGCTGTCCTGTGGGCAGGCGCAGCGGAAGTGATGTGCAGCGCTCCGCCCGGTAGGACGTGTGTACGGTCGTGCGCCTCAGCGCCGGTCTGTGCGACCGGGTGCCGTTGCGCGCGTTCTCAGTGCTTCGCCGGCAGGAAACCCACGCGGTCGTACGCCTGCGCGAGGGTCTCCGCGGCGACCGCGCGCGCCTTCTCCGCGCCCTTGGCGAGGATCGAGTCGAGCGTCTCGGAGTCGTCCAGGTACTGCTGGGTGCGCTCCCGGAACGGCGTCACGAACTCGACCATGACCTCGGCGAGATCGGTCTTGAGGGCGCCGTACATCTTGCCCTCGTACTCCTGCTCCAGGTCGGCGATCGACTTGCCGGTGAGCGTGGAGTAGATGGTGAGGAGGTTCGACACGCCCGGCTTGTCCTCCGCGTCGTAGCGGATCACGGTGTCGGTGTCGGTGACGGCGCTCTTGACCTTCTTGGCGGTGGTCTTCGGCTCGTCGAGCAGGTTGATCAGGCCCTTCGGCGTGGACGCCGACTTGCTCATCTTGATCGAGGGGTCCTGCAGGTCGTAGATCTTCGCCGTCTCCTTGAGGATGTACGGCGACGGGATCGTGAACGTCTGCCCGAAGCGGCCGTTGAAGCGCTCGGCCAGGTCACGGGTCAGCTCGATGTGCTGGCGCTGGTCCTCGCCGACCGGCACCTCGTTCGCCTGGTAGAGGAGGATGTCCGCGACCTGCAGGATCGGGTACGTGAACAGGCCGACGGAGGCGCGCTCGGCGCCCTGCTTGGCGGACTTGTCCTTGAACTGGGTCATGCGGCTGGCCTCGCCGAAGCCGGTGAGGCAGTTCATGATCCAGGCGAGCTGGGCGTGCTCGGGGACGTGGCTCTGGACGAAGAGGGTGCAGCGGTCCGGGTCCAGACCGGCGGCCAGCAGCTGCGCGGCGGCGAGCCGGGTGTTGGCCCGCAGCTCCTTCGGGTCCTGCGGGAGCGTGATCGCGTGCAGGTCGACGACCATGTAGAACGCGTCGTGGGTCTCCTGCAGGGCCACCCACTGGCGGACGGCGCCGAGGTAGTTGCCGAGGTGGAACGAGCCGGCGGTGGGCTGGATGCCGGAGAGCACGCGGGGGCGATCAGCAGTGGCCATGTTTGTCATTGTCGCAGAGAGCTCGGGGGGTTCTGTGCGTGGGGAACTGCGCGTATTCCGTGGTTGCACGCGCCCCGCGGCGGAGCCGCACATCGCATGCGGCCCCGCGCTCCTTACGGGGCGCTTCAGCCCAGGTCGACCTGCGGATACAGCGGGAAGCCCGCCACCAGGTCCGTCGCCCGCTGGGCGATTTCCTGGGCGACCTTCTCGTCCAGGACGTGGGCCGCCTTGGAGGGGGCACCCGACTTGGTGGTGCCCGGCTCGGTGGTGGTGAGGACGCGGTCGATGAGGCCCGCCACCTCGTCCATCTCGGCGGTGCCCAGACCCCGGGTGGTCAGGGCGGGGGTGCCGATGCGGATGCCGGAGGTGTACCAGGCGCCGTTGGGGTCGGCCGGGATGGCGTTGCGGTTGGTGACGATGCCCGAGTCGAGGAGGGCCGCTTCGGCCTGACGGCCGGTGAGGCCGTAGGAGGTGGCTACGTCGATCAGGTTCAGGTGGTTGTCGGTGCCGCCGGTGACCAGGGTGGCGCCGCGCCGCATCAGGCCCTCGGCCAGGGCGCGGGAGTTGTCGACGATGCGCTGGGCGTAGTCCTGGAAGGCGGGCTGCCGCGCCTCGGCGAGGGCGACGGCCTTGGCGGCCATGACGTGCGGCAGCGGGCCGCCGAGCACCATCGGGCAGCCGCGGTCGACCTGGTCCCTGAGGGAGTCGTCGCACAGGACCATGCCGCCGCGCGGGCCGCGCAGCGACTTGTGGGTGGTGGTGGTGACGATCTGGGCGTGCGGGACCGGGTCGAAGTCGCCGGTGAGGACCTTGCCGGCGACGAGGCCCGCGAAGTGCGCCATGTCGACCATGAGGGTCGCGCCGACCTCGTCGGCGATCTCGCGCATGATCCGGAAGTTCACCAGACGGGGGTACGCCGAGTAGCCGGCGACGATGATCAGCGGCTTGAACTCGCGGGCCTGGGCGCGCAGGGCGTCGTAGTCGATCAGGCCGGTGGCCGGGTCGGTGCCGTAGGAGCGCTGGTCGAACATCTTGCCGGAGATGTTCGGGCGGAAGCCGTGGGTGAGGTGGCCGCCGGCGTCCAGGGACATGCCGAGCATCCGCTGGTTGCCGAAGGCCTGGCGCAGCTCGGCCCAGTCGGCCGCGGAGAGGTCGTTGACCTGGCGGGCGCCGGTCTTCTCCAGGAAGGGGGCCTCGACCCGGTCGGCGAGGACGGCCCAGAAGGCGACGAGGTTGGCGTCGATGCCGGAGTGCGGCTGGACGTAGGCGTGGCGGGCGCCGAAGAGCTCGCGGGCGTGCTCGGCGGCCAGGGCCTCCACGGTGTCGACGTTGCGGCAGCCGGCGTAGAAGCGGCGGCCGACGGTGCCCTCGGCGTACTTGTCGCTGAACCAGTTGCCCATCGCCAGCAGGGTGGCCGGGGAGGCGTAGTTCTCGGAGGCGATCAGCTTGAGCATCTGGCGCTGGTCGGCGACCTCCTGGCCGATGGCGTCGGCGACGCGCGGTTCCACGGCGCGGACGACGTCGAGGGCGGCGCGGAAGGCGGTGGACTCGGTGGAGAGGGACTGCTGCTCTGGCATGAGGACCTCCGGACGGTGTGCGTACAGCGTTCACGTTCGGCCCAGGCGCACGGCACTTTCCCGCTGGGGCCGCTCCCCGATGGTCCGTCCCATCCCAAGCGCGCCAGTCACGACCCGCCGATCAGCCTACCGGGCGAGCCGCACGGCGCAGGTCCCGCGTCCACCATGCGAGCGACGATAGGAAAGAGGTCACCGTCGTGTTCCCGAAGTGTTCTCGTCGGATCCGGGAGAGGCCATGACCACTGCAGAAGACCTCATCAGCGCCGCCGAGGCGCACTGTGCTCCCACCTACCGTCCGCTGCCGGTGGTCGTGGCCACGGCGGAGGGGGCCTGGATGACGGATGTGGAGGGGCGGCGGTATCTGGATCTGCTGGCTGGTTACTCGGCGCTGAACTTCGGGCACTGCAACCGGCGGCTGATCGACGCGGCGAAGGCCCAGCTGGAGCGGGTGACGCTGACCTCCCGCGCCTTTCTGCACGACCGGTTCGCGGCGTTCTGCACGGAGCTGGCCGAGCTGTGCGGGATGGAGATGGTGCTGCCCGTGAACACCGGCGCGGAGGCGGTGGAGAGCGCGGTGAAGACAGCCCGGAAGTGGGGGTACCGGGTGAAGGGGGTGCCCGCGGAGATGGCGAAGATCGTGGTCGCGGGCGGCAACTTCCACGGGCGTACGACGACGATCATCAGCTTCTCCACCGACCCGGAGGCCCGGGCGGACTTCGGGCCGTACACGCCGGGGTTCGAGATCGTGCCGTACGGCGATCTGACGGCGATGCGTCAGGCGCTCACGGAGAACACCGTGGCGGTGCTGCTGGAGCCGATCCAGGGGGAGAACGGGGTGATCGTGCCGCCGGCCGGCTATCTCCCCGCGGTCCGGGAGCTGACCCGCGAGCGGAACGTGCTGTTCGTCGCCGACGAGGTCCAGTCGGGTCTCGGCCGCACGGGGCGGACCTTCGCGTGCGAGCACGAGGGGGTGGTCCCGGACATGTATGTGCTGGGCAAGGCGCTGGGCGGCGGGATCGTGCCGGTGTCGGCGGTGGTGTCGAGCGCGGAGGTGCTCGGGGTGTTCCGGCCGAACGAGCACGGCTCGACGTTCGGTGGCAATCCGCTGGCCTGCGCGGTGGCGCTGGAGGTGATCGCGATGCTGCGCACGGGCGAGTTCCAGGCCCGTGCGGCCGAGCTGGGCGAGCGGATGCACCGGGCGCTGGGCGCGCTGCTGGACACGGGCGCGGTGACGGCGGTGCGCGGGCGCGGGCTGTGGGCGGGCGTGGACATCGCGCGGAAGGTGGGCACGGCGAGGGAGGTCTCGGAGCGGCTGATGGACCGCGGGGTGCTGGTGAAGGACACCCACAGCGCCACCGTACGGATCGCTCCGCCGCTGGTGATCAGCGAGGAGGACCTGGACTGGGGGCTGGAGCAGTTCCGGGCGGTGCTGAGCGGCTGAGCGCACAGGTCAGAGGATCACGTGGGGCAGGAAGCGGGCGTACTCGTCGGTGATCAGGCCGGAGGACTCGCGGATGCCGAGGCCGGCGGGCTCGTCCCGGACGACCCAGGCGCCGAGGACGACGTGGTTGCCGTCGAAGGCGGGCAGCGGGGCGAGCTGCTGGTAGCAGCAGGGCTCGTCGCGGAGTACGGCCGGGGCGCCCGGCCGGTGCACGGTGACGCCCTCGCCCTCGCGGCCGAGCAGGGGTTTGGCGACGTAGCCGGGGGCGCAGGCCAGCTCGCGGGGGCCGTCGAGATGGGCGGGAAGGAGATTGGGATGGCCGGGGTACAGCTCCCAGAGGATCGCCAGCAGGGCCTTGTTGCTGAGCAGCATCTTCCAGGCGGGTTCGATCCACAGGGTGCTGCCGGTGCCGCCGCCGTTGTCGAGAGTGGCGAGGACGTGCCCGCCGAAGGCGTCGGTGGTCAGCCACTCCCAGGGGTAAAGCTTGAAGATGCCGCGGATGAACCGGAGTTGGTTGTCGACGAAGCGGCCGGAGAGGCTGTCCCAGCCGATCTCCTCCATGGACAGCCAGTCGGTGTCGAGGCCGGCCTGTTCGGCGGTCTCCTTCAGATAGGCGACCGTCATCAGGTCCTCGCCCAGTTCGTCGGCCGAGGAGTGCGCGAAGTGCAGGGGGCTGCCGGGAGGGAGGAGCGCGGCCTGGGTCCGCCAGGCCGCGACGAGGCGTTCGTGCAGGGAGTTCCACTGGTCGGCGCCGGGGAAGCGGTCCTCCATCCAGAACCACTGGGGCGAGGCGGCCTCCACGAGTGAGGTCGGGGTGTCGGCGTTGTACTCCAGCAGCTTGGCCGGGCCGGTGCCGTCGTAGCGGAGGTCGAACCGGCCGTAGACGGAGGGGAGTTCGGCGCGGCGCCGCCAGGCCTCGGTGACCGCGGCGGCCACGACCGGGTCGGTGATGCCGAGGTCGGCGAGCCGGTCCTCGGCCACGATGTGCTCGGCGGCCGCGAGGCACATGCGGTGCAGTTCCTCGACGGTCTCCTCCAGCGCCTCGATCTCGTCCAGGGTGAAGACGTAGTAGGCGCTCTCGTCCCAGTAGGGGCGCAGGGAGCCGTCGGGGTGGCGGGTGAGGGGGTACACGAGCCCCTGTTCCTCGACGGTCTGCTGCCAGCCGGGGCGGGGGGTGGTGGTACGGCGTTCCATGGCCGGCGCCGGTCAGCCGCCGGAGCTGTGGTGGCCGCCGCCGAAGCCGCCGCGGTGGACTCCGGTGCCTGCGTGGCTGCCGCCCGAACCCGACCTGGGCCTGGTGAAGGAGCCGCCGCTCACCCAGGAGCCCTTCTTCTTGCCGCCGTAGTACCAGCCGCCGTCTACCGAGGTCTTGAGGGAGGACGTCTTGCAGTTCTTGTCGGAGACGACCTTGTAGCCCTTGCCGTAGGTGTAGCTGTCGCGGTCGACGCAGCGCTTGTCCGGGTCGGAGGAGCAGGCGGTGAGGGCGGCGGCCAGCAGGCCCATGCCACCGAGGACGACCGTGCCGGAGCGCAGTCGGCGGCGCGTGTTCTCCATCGTGGTTTCCCCCGCGTGTTCGCCTGTTCGTAGGACTGTCGGTTCAGCCTAGAGAACGGTAAGAGCGCAGGCCGCAGTGGGTTGTCGTGTCGGCCGTCTCCTAGAGTCCCTTTGTGGTCTTTGGAATGGTGTGCGCCCTTGGCGCGGCGGTCTGCTTCGGCACCGCGACGGTGTTGCAGGCGGTGGCCGCGCGGGCGGCGGGCACGGACGGGGGTGGCGGCGAGGCGGCCCTCTTGCTGCGGGCGCTCAGACAGTGGCGGTACATCGCCGGACTGGCGCTGGACGGGCTCGGCTTCCTGTTCCAGATCGCGGCGCTGCGGTCTCTGCCGATCTACGCCGTCAGTGCCGCCCTTGCGTCGAGCCTGGCGGTGACCGCGGTGGTCGCGGCACGCCTGCTGCGGGTGCGGCTGAGCGGCACGGAGTGGAGCGCGGTGGCCGTGGTGTGCGCCGGGCTCGCGATGCTGGGGCTGGCGTCCGGGCCGGAGGGCAAGCAGGTCGGCTCGGACGCGTTGGCGTACGTGATGCTCGCCGTGGCGGTCGGGATGCTGCTGCTCGCCCTGGCGGGCGGGCGGCTGTCCGGTCCTGGGCGGGCGCTGGCGCTCGGGCTCGGGGCGGGGTTCGGGTTCGGGGTGGTGGAGGTGTCGGTCCGGCTGATCGACAGCCTGGCGCCGACGGATCTTCTGACCAACCCGGCGACCTACGCGCTGCTGATCGGGGGCGGCGCCGCGTTCATGCTGCTGACGTCGGCTCTGCAGCGGGGCTCGGTGACCACCGCGACCGCCGGGATGGTGATCGGGGAGACGATCGGGCCGGCGGCGGTGGGCGTGGTGTGGCTGGGAGACCGCACGCGGGAGGGGCTCACCTGGCTGGCCGCCCTCGGGTTCGTCGTGGCCGTGGTGGGTGCGATGGCGCTCGCGCGCTTCGGGGAGGCGCCGGTGGAGGAGCAGTCCGCCTGAGGGGGCACGCGGTCAACGACGAGGAGTGAGGGGCGGTCGGCGAACGACCGCCCCTGGGCACCTGCGGCGGCCTCCTGCGGGGCGTAGTCCACGGCGAGGTACGGCCGGACCAGGGGCAGACCGTCGGCGGCGATGACGTGCCTTCCTTCTGCCGTCACGGCCTGCTCAGTACGCCGGTGAGCTGGGTGAACACATCGTGGACATGGCCGACGCGCCGCCAACGGTATGAATGCGGACGTCGCCGAACATTCTTCACACACCCTTCCATCACTGCCAACCCAGCAGGAAGGCAGGAATCTGCGGGAAACCAGGCGATCACATGAATCGAGGAATCACCATGGAGCGTCGTTCCGTGTTCAAGGGCGGAGCCGCCGCATTCGGCGCGCTCGCCATCACCGCCGTCACGAGCGGCAGCAGCATGGGGGAAGCCGCCCAAGCGTATCCGGGCCTGCTCCCGGCCCCGGCCACGACCCCCGTACCGAACTCCGGGCGGCCCCACTGCGCTGTGACGCACGACCCGCTCCCGGACCCGGCCACGACCCCGGTGCCGAACCCGCCCTTCCCCTGCAATCTGACCCGCGCCGAGCGGCAGCACCTGGAAACCTTCGACGAGTTGGACTTCGTCGTCTTCTCACACGCCGACTGGGCCCGCCTGGGTGAAAGTCACGCGAAGAACATCCGCGTGCACTGGCCCGACGGGCACTACACCGACGGCCTGGACAGACACATCGAGGATCTCAAGGCGCTGTTCGCGTGGGCACCCGACCTGTCGATCGAGTCGCACCCGCTGCGGGTGGCCAAGAACGAGCTGACCGCGGTCACCGGGGTGGCTCATGGCACCTTCTCGCGTCCGATGCCGGACGGGAAGGGTGGCTTCATCCAGCCGACTGGCAAGAAGTTCTCGATCAACTTTTGCACCGTCGGAATCTGGAACCGGAAAGGCACCATGGACGAGGAGTTCCTGTTCTGGGACAATCTGACCTGGTATCAGCAGATCGGTCTGGCCTGACACTTTCGGCGGGTAGACGCCGACCGTGCCTCCTACGGCAACACCCTGCACAACGCCTCCAACGCCCCCGCCCACGCGCTGTCCGGCGGGGTCGCGTACCCCACCACCAGGGCGTCCAGGGGCTCGGTCACGGCCTCGGGATGGCGGTGGCCGGAGAGGCCCCGCAGGGCCAGGCCCTGCCAGGTCGCGGCCTGGATCACCGACTGTTCCAGGCCGGCCGGCAACCGCAGCACGGCGTGCAGGCCGGCGGCGATCCCGGTGACCCTCACCTCAGGGGCGCGGGCCGAGACGGCGGTGGCGAGGGCGTCGCGGCGGCGACGGTAGCGCAGCCGGGAGGAGCGGACGTGGCGGTCGTACGCGCCGGAGGTGATGAACTCGGCGAGGGTGAGCTGCTCCAGCGCCCCCACCGTGTCGGTGCCGCCCTTGGCCGAGGCCGCCTCCTCCGCCAGGGACGCCGGCAGCACCATCCAGCCCAGTCGCAGTCCGGGGGCCAGGGACTTGCTGGCGGTGCCGAAGTAGATCACGCGGTCGGGGTCGAGGCCCTGGAGGGCGCCGACGGACTGGCGGTCGTAGCGGAACTCGCCGTCGTAGTCGTCCTCCAGGATCAGGCCGCCGGTGCGGCGCGACCAGTCGATCACTGCGGCCCGCCGGTCGGAGTGCAGGGGCGTGCCCATGGGGAACTGATGGGCCGGGGTCAGCATGACCGCACCCTGTCCGCCCAACGCCCGTGTGTCGGTGCCGAGTTCGTCGTACGGGAGAGCCGGTGTGGCCAGTCCGGACCGCTGGAGCAGGCCCCAGTACGCGTCCAGGCCGTACGACTCGACCGCCACCGTCCGCACCCCGCGCGCCCCGAGCAGCGAGCCGGCGATACGCAGGGCGTGGGCGAAACCGGAGGTGATCAGCACCCGCTCCGGGTCGGTGCGGACGCCGCGCACCCGCGCGAGATAGCCCGCGAGGGCGGTGCGCAGTTCGGGGCGGCCGCGCGGGTCGCCGTAGCCGAGGGCGTGGTAGGGGGCGGTGGTGAGGGCGCGGCGGGCGGCCCTGAGCCATGCGGCGCGCGGGAAGGCGGCGAGGTCGGGGATGCCGGGGACGAGGCTGTACGTCGGACGGGCCGGCTCCCCGTGGGGCGGGGCCAGTCCCCTGCCCGGCGCCACGTACCGTGCCGCACCGGACGGCGGAACCGCTGCGGCCCCCTCCGCCACCCGGGTGCCCGAGCCCTGCCGGGCGGTGAGCCAGCCCTCCGCCACCAGGTCGGCGTAGGCCTCGGCGACGGTGTTGCGGGCGATGCCGAGGTCGGCGGCGAGGGAGCGGGAGGAGGGCAGCCGAGTGCCGGGGGCGAGGCGGCCGGTGCGCACGGCCTCGCGCAGGGCGTCGGTCAGGCCCCGGCGCAGCCCGCCGGAGCCGGCCGGTTCGAGGTGCAGATCGACGCCCAGAGTGGCCCAGGATTCCACTATGGAAATGGACCATACTCCTGGGCTGCCCGGCTCCTAGGGTCGAAGCATGAGCACAGAGACCAGCACCGAGAAGACCGTCGAGTACGTCCCCGAGCACACCCCCCGCATGAACTGGGCCGAACACGCCCCCGAGGTGTTCAAGGCGATGATCCGGCTCGACGCGGCGGCCCGGCAGGGTCTGGACCCGACGCTGTACGACCTGGTGAAGATCCGCGCCTCGCAGATCAACCACTGCGCCCTGTGCCTGGACATGCACACCAAGGACGCGCTGGCGGCCGGCGAGAGCGTCCAGCGGCTCGTGCAGCTCAGCGCCTGGGAGGAGTCGAAGCACTTCTACACCGCGAAGGAACTGGCGGCGATCGAGCTGACCGAGGCGATCACCGTGCTGACGGACGGATTTGTGCCGGACGAGGTGTACGAGAAGGCCGCCAAGCAGTTCGAGGAGGCCGAGCTGGCCCAGCTGATCGCCGCGATCACGGTGATCAACGCCTGGAACCGGTTCGGTGTCACCACCCGCGCGGTGCCCGGCCACTACCAGCCGGGGCAGCACAAGTGAGCCGTACGCAGCTGCTGGACAAGGAAGTCGGCCGGGCGATGTCCGCGCTGAGCGCGGCGGCGAAGAAGGGGCTCGGCGATCCGGCACTCGCCGAGCTGGTGATGATCCGGGCCTCGCAGCTCAACCACTGCGCCTTCTGCCTGGACATGCATCTGAGGCTGGCGCGAAAGAACGGCGAGTCGGAGGACCGGATCCAGCTCCTCAACGCCTGGGAGGAGGCCGAGGACCTCTACAGCGAGCGGGAGCGGGCCGCGCTGGCGCTGACGGAGGCGGTCACCGTGCTGACCGAGGGCTTTGTGCCCGACGAGGTGTACGAGACGGCCGCCAAGCACTTCGGGGAGGCCGAGCTGGCTCACCTCATCGCCCTGATCACCGCCGTCAACGGCTGGAACCGGATCATGGTCAGCCGCCGTACCGCACCAGGGGGTTATCAGCCATGAGCAAGGTGGACGTGTTCCGCGCGCTGCATCTCAAGCGCCCTCAGGGCGACCCGCTGGTCCTGCCCGGCCCCTGGGACGCGGCCGGTGCACGCGTGTTCGCGGAGGCCGGGTTTCCGGCACTGGCCACGCCGAGCGCCGGGGTGGCCGCCTCGCTCGGGTACGCGGACGGGCAGACCCCGGCCGACGAGATGTTCGCCGCGGTCGCCCGGATCGCGCGGGCGGTGGACGTCCCGGTGTCGGCGGACATCGAGGGCGGGTACGGGCTCGCGCCCAAGGAGATCGTGGAGCGACTACTGGAGGCGGGCGCCGTCGGCTGCAATCTCGAGGACTCGAACGGGGGTGTCCTCAAGGACCCGTACGAGCATGCCGAGTTCCTCGCCGAGGTACGTTCGGCCGCCGCCGACCGGCTGTTCGTCAACGCCCGGGTCGACGTCTTCGTCTGCGGTGACGGCGATCCCGAGCGGGCCATCGAGCGGGCCGCGCTGTACGTGGCGGCGGGCGCGGACTGCATTTACCCGATCCTCGCCCCCGTCGACGTACTGCCCCTGCTGCGCGCCGGGATCCAGGGCCCGCTGAACGCGCTGGCCCGCCTGGACGACGAGGGGCCCTCGCCCGCCGCACTCGGCGAACTCGGGGCCACCCGCGTCACGTTCGGGCCGGGACTCCAGCGGCAGGCCGTGGCGGGCGTCCGGGAGATCGCCAACGGCCTCAAGTCACAAGGACGTTAGGACAGCCACCTCTTCCACACGTCGGGGTGGCTGTCCACCCACTTCTTCGCCGCGTCCTCGGGGGACAGCTTCTGGTCGGCGATCATCAGGGAGACCTCGTTCTGGTCCTCGGTCGTCCACCGGAACTTCTTCAGGAAGGCCGCCGCCTTGCCGCCGGACCTGGCGAAGCCGGCGTTGAGGTACTTCTGCAGCGGGGTGTGCGGGTAGGCGCAGGCGACCTTCGCCGCGTCCGCGTCGCAGCCCTCCTTGTAGGGCGGCAGCTTCACCTCGGTCATGGGAACCTTCTTGAACAGCCACTGGGGGGCGTACCAGTAGGTCAGGAAGGGCTTCTTCGCCTTGGCGAACTGTTTCATCTGGGTGATCTGGGCGGCCTCGGAGCCGGCGAAGACGACCTGGTAGTTCAGCTTCAGGTTGTTCACCAGGGCCTTGTCGTTGGTGACGTACGACGGGGAGCCGTCCATCAGCTGGCCCTTGCCCCCGCTCTCCGCGGTGCGGAAGAGGGAGGCGTACTTGTTCAGGTTCTTCCAGTCGGTGATGTCGGGGTGCTGCTCGGCCAGGTACGTCGGCACGTACCAGCCGATGTGACCGGTCACCCCGAGGCCGCCGCCCCGCGCGATCGTCTTCTTGTCCTCGACGTACCGCTTCTCCTGGTCCGGGTGGCCCCAGTCCTCCAGGATGGCGTCGACCCGGCCCTGGCTGAGCGCGTCCCAGGCGGGCACCTCGTCGACCTGGACGGTGTCGACGCGGTAGCCGAGCTTGTGCTCCAGGAGGTACTGGGCCACGGCGACGTTGGACTGCGCGCCCACCCAGGACTGCACGGACAGGGTGACGGTCTTCGAGCCCCGGGCGTTGGCGAAGGGGCTGGCCTGCTTGGTCATGTCGGCGGCGCCGCAGCCGGTCACCGTCAGCAGCAGCAGCGAGCCCACCGCGAGTGTCGTACGTGCGCGCATGTCAGGCTCCCTTCCTCGTACGGCGTTCCGTCGGCTGGGTCACCCGGTCGAGCATCAGGCCCAGGCAGACGATCGCGGCACCGGCCACCAGACCGGTCGCCAGATCGCCCTGGGCGAGGCCGAAGGCCACGTTGTAGCCGAGGGCGCCGCCGCCGACCAGGCCGCCGATGATGACCACGGCGAGGACCAGGACCACGCCCTGGTTGACGGCGAGCAGCAACGACCGTTTGGCGAGCGGCAGCTGGACCTGCCACAGCTGCTGGCGGCCGGTCGCGCCGAGCGAGCGCGCCGACTCCAGCGCGGCCGGGTCGACCTGGCGCAGGCCCTGCGCGGTGATCCGGACGACCGCGGGCAGCGCGTAGACGACGGCCGCGGCGACGGCGGGGGCGCGGCCGACGCCGAACAGGGCGACGACCGGGATCAGGTACACGAACTGCGGCATGGTCTGGAACACGTCCAGGACCGGGCGCAGCGCGCGTTCGACGCGGTCGCTGCGGGCGGCGGCGATGCCGGTCGCGAAACCGAGGACGAGCGTCACGGCTACGGCGGCCAGCACCTGGGAGAGCGTGTCGAGGGCCGGTTCCCAGACGCCGAGCACACCGATCGCGGCCATGGCGAGGACGGCGGTCAGGGCGGTGCGCCAGGTGCCGATCGACCAGGCCAGGGCGGCGACGATCAGCAGCACCGACCACCAGGGCAGCCACTGCAGGCCGCCGCGCACCGGGTCCAGGACCCACGTGGTGAAGTGGCCCGCCCAGTCGGCCGTACCGCCGATGACCGGGACGCCGGAGTAGAGGTGGTTGGTCATCCAGTCGACGGCGCGGTTGACCGGTTCGGCGATGTCCAGGGTCCAGCCGGAGGGCCAGTCGAGGCGGCCGAGGAGGCGAGCGGCCAGGGCGGCGGCCACGGTGACGGCCAGGGCGTAGGCCCAGCCGATGGTCTTCGGGCGCGTGGTGCCGGCGCCTGCCGCTCCGGTGACCCGGTCCAGGACGATCGCGAGCAGCACGATCGGGATGCCGGCCGCGAGGGCCTGGCCGACGTCGACCGAGGCGAGCGCCTGGTAGACGCGGTCACCGAGGCCGCCGGCGCCGATGACCGAGGCGATGACGGCCATGGACAGCGCCATCATGATCGTCTGGTTGAGGCCGAGGAGGAGTTCGCCCCGGGCCAGCGGGATACGGGCGGTCAGCAGCCGCTGGCGGCGGGTCGCGCCGAGCGACTCCACGGCCTCCAGGACTTCGGGGTCTGCGCCGCGCAGGCCGAGCGCGGTGAGGCGGGCCATCGGCGGGGCCGCGTACACGACGGTGGCGAGCACGGCCGCGGGGACGCCGATGCCGAAGACCAGGACGACGGGGAGGAGGTAGGCGAAGGCGGGGAGCACCTGCATGGTGTCCAGGACCGGGCGCAGCGCGCGGTCCAGACGGTCGGACAGGCCGCCGGCGAGGCCCAGGAGCGCGCCGACGACGACGGAGGCGAGGACGGCTACGACCATGAGCGCGAGGGTCTGCATGGTCGGTACCCACATGCCGAGGGCGCCGCAGGTCAGGAATGCGATCGCGGTGCCGGCGGCGAGGCGGGGGCCGGCGAAACGCCAGGCGAGCAGGGCGCCGAACGCCGTGACGCCGGTCCAGCCCGCGGCGAGCAGGGTGAGGTAGACGGCTCGTACGGACAGGACGACCGCGTTGCTGATGTAGCCGAAGAAGTACAGGAACAGGGGGTGGCTGTCCCGGTTGTCGATGACCCAGTTGCTGGCGCTGGTGAGGGGTTTGTCCAGGCTGACGGTCAGGTGGTGGGGCCAGGATCCGCCGTGGAGGAGGGGCAGGAGTACGGCGGTGACGAGCGCGAGCAGGAGCAGTTTTGCCGCGGTTCGGCTCTTCAGCAGGCGGAGGGTGTGCGTGCGGGAGGAGGTCGGGACGGTGAGCGTTGCCATCAGACGGCCTCCGGGCTGGTGCGGGAGCCGGGTATGCACACGTCTATGCCGGCCACGACGTCCAGCAGCAGCTCGTGGTCCACGGTGCCGACACAGGTGCCGTCCTCCAGCACGCACGCCGCAGTGCCGGTCTCGGCCACGGTTCTGATCGCGTCCGCGACCACCGCGTCCGGGGCCAGCGCGCCCGGGTGCTCCGGGCCGCCGCAGGCACCCGGCTTCATGGCCGTACGCACCGTCATGACCTGCTCGCGCGGCACGTCCCGGACGAACTCGCGGACGTAGTCGTCCGCCGGGGAGCCCACGATCTGCTCCGGGGTGCCCAGTTGGACGACCTTGCCGTCGCGCATCAGGGCGATGCGGTCGCCCAGCTTGAGGGCCTCGGACAGGTCGTGGGTGATGAAGACCATCGTGCGGCCCTCCTCGCGGTGCAGGCGGGCCACCTCGTCCTGCATGTCGCGCCGGATGAGCGGGTCGAGGGCGCTGAACGGCTCGTCGAACAACAGCACCTCGGGGTCGACCGCCAGCGCCCGGGCGAGCCCCACGCGCTGGCGCTGGCCGCCGGAGAGCTGGGCGGGGCGGCGGTGCTCCATGCCTTCGAGGCCGACCTTGGCGACGACCTCGGCGGCCCGCTCGCGCCGCTCGGCCTTGCCCATGCCCTGGATCTCCAGGCCGTACGCCACGTTGTCGAGGACCGTGCGGTGCGGGAGCAGGCCGAAGTGCTGGAAGACCATGGCGGCCCGGTGCCGGCGCAGTTCACGCAGGCGCGCCTTGTCCATCGCGCGGACGTCCTCGCCGTCGATGGAGATCGTGCCCGCCGTCGGTTCGATGAGGCGGGTGAGGCAGCGGACCAGGGTGGACTTGCCGGAGCCCGACAGGCCCATCACCACGAAGACCTCGCCCTTGCGGACGTCGAAGGAGACGTCACGGACGGCCGCGGTACAGCCCGTGCGGGCGCGGAGGTCGGCGGGGTCGAGGGCGCCGAGTTCGGGGTCGGCGGGGATCCGCTGCGGCTTCGGACCGAAGACCTTCCACAGGCCGGAGACCGAGAAGACGGGGGCGCTGGTGGTGGGCGGCTTACGGGTGGGGACGGGGCGGGTCATCGGGCGTCACCTCCGATCAGGTCGACGGCTTTCTCCCCGACCATGAGCACCCCGATCATCGGGTTGACGGCGGTCATGGTCGGGAAGACGGACGCGTCGGCGATGCGGATGCCGTCGAGGCCGCGGATCTTCAACTCCGGGTCCACTACGGCGAGTTCGTCGTCGGCGGCGCCCATCTTGCAGGTGCCGGCCGGGTGGTAGACGGTGTGGGCGACCTTGCGGGCGTACTCGCCGAGTTCGGCGTCGCCCTGGATCTCCGGGCCGGGGCAGACCTCGCGCTTGAGCCAGCTCGCGAGCGGCTCGGTCGCGGCGATCTCACGGGCGATGCGGATGCCGTCGACCAGGGTCCTGCCGTCGTAGTCGTCCGCGTCGGTGAAGTAGCGGAAGTCGAGGGCGGGCTTGACGGACGGGTCCGCGCTGGTCAGGTAGAGGCGGCCGCGGCTCTTCGGCTTGGGGATGTTCGGGGTCATCGAGACGCCGTACGCGGGACGCTCGTAGCCGAGCCGCTCCGGGTTGTCCGTGAACGGGATCTGGTAGAAGTGGAACATCAGGTCCGGGCCGGTGTGTCCGGGGTCGCGGCGGACGAACAGGCCCGCGTCGGAGTCCATCGCGGAGTTCTCCGGGATGGGGCCGTGGGTCTCCCAGACGATGACCGACTCCGGGTGGTCCAGCAGGTTCTCGCCGACGCCCGGCAGGTCGTGGACGACGGGGATGCCCAGCTCTTCCAGGTCCCGCCGGGGGCCGATGCCCGAGTGGAGGAGCAGGCGGGGCGAGTCCACGGCGCCGGCGCACAGCAGGACCTCGCCCCGGGCCCTGATCAGGAGCTCCTCGCCGCCCTTGGTGCGCACGTGGACGCCCTCGGCCCGGCCCTCGGTGATCTCCAGCCGGTACGCCCAGGTCTCCAGCAGGAGGGTGAGGTTGGGGCGCTCGTCCAGCACGGGGTGCAGGTACGCCACCGACGCCGAGGACCGCTTGTTGGTCTCGGGGTGGTAGGCGAGGTCGAAGAAGCCGACGCCCTCGGTGAAGGGCTTCTTGTTGAAGCCCTCGACGCGGGGGACGCCGAGCGCGGCCTGGGCGGCGTCGACGAAGTCGCGGGCGATGGCGTTCCGGTCCTTCTCGTCGACGGAGACGATGTTGTTCTTCAGGCGGGCGAAGTAGGCCTCCATGGGGACGGCGCCCCAGCCCTTGGCGCCGGCCTCCTCCCACTCGTCCCAGTCGGACGGCAGCGGCTTGAAGGAGATCAGGGTGTTGTGGGAGGAGCAGCCGCCGAGGACGCGGGCGCGGCTGTGCCGGATGTGGGAGTTGCCGCGGGGCTGCTCCACCGTCGGGTAGTCGTAGTCGAGGTCGCCGCCGAGCAGGCCCGTCCAGCGGCGCAGGGTGAGGACGTCGTCGCGGCCGACATCGCTCGGGCCGCCCTCGATGACGGCGACGGTGACGTCCGGGTTCTCGGTGAGGCGGGAGGCGATGACGGAGCCCGCCGTGCCGCCGCCGATGACGACGTAGTCGTAGACGTGGGGGATGTGGGACATGGGGGTGTTACTCCAGGGGGGACGGAAAATCAGGGCTCAGCCGGCGAACCAGCGCACCGGCTTCGGCGCGAGGTTCTGGTACACGTGCTTGGTCTCGCGGTACTCGGCGAGTCCGGCGGGCCCCAGCTCGCGGCCGGTGCCGCTCTTGCCGAAGCCTCCCCACTCCGCCTGCGGCAGGTAGGGGTGGAAGTCGTTGATCCAGACGGTGCCGTGGCGGAGGCGGGCCGCGACGCGCCGGGCCTTACCGGGATCGGTGGTCCAGACGGCGCCGGCGAGGCCGTACTCGGTGTCGTTGGCGAGGAGGACGGCTTCCTCCTCGGTGCGGAAGGTCTCGACGGTGAGGACCGGACCGAAGACCTCCTCGCGGACGACCCGCATCTCGCGGTGGCAGGCGTCGAGGACGGTCGGCTCGTAGAAGTAGCCGGTCCCGGGGCGCTGCGGTGACGGCTCCGGCCGCTTGCCGCCGCAGCGCAGTACGGCGCCCTCGGCGAGCGCGGAGGCGACGTACGCCTCGACCTTGGCGCGCTGCTGGGCGGAGACGAGCGGGCCGCACTCGACGCCGTGCTCGGTGCCGCGGCCGAGCCTGATCTTCCGTGCGCGGTGGGCGAGTTCGGCGACGAAGCGGTCCCTGACGGACTCCTCGACGATGAGCCGGGCGCCGGCCGAGCAGACCTGGCCGCTGTGGATGAAGGCGGCGTTGAGGGCCTGGTCGACGGCGGTGTCGAAGCCTTCCTCGGTGGCGCAGGCGTCGGCGAAGACGACGTTCGGGTTCTTGCCGCCGAGTTCGAGGGCGACCTTCTTCACGGTCGGGGCGGCGGCCTGGGCCACCTTGGTGCCGCTGGCCAGGCCGCCGGTGAAGGAGACCAGGTCGACGTCGGGGTGTTCGGCGAGCCGGGCGCCGACGGTGTGGCCGGGGCCGGTGACGATGTTCGCCACTCCGGCGGGCAGACCGGCCTCCGTCAGCAGCTCGATCAGCGCGATGGTGGTCATCGGGGTGATCTCGCTGGGCTTGACCACGAAGGTGTTGCCGGCGGCGAGCGCCGGGGCGATCTTCCAACTGGCCTGGAGCAGCGGGTAGTTCCAGGGGGTGATCAGCGCGCAGACGCCGACCGGCTCGTGTACGACGACGCTGTGGATGTCGGGGGAACCCGCGTCCACGACCCGGCCCGGCGCCTCGGCGGCGACCAGGTCGGCGAAGTAGCGGAAGGCGTCGGCGACGCAGTCGATGTCGATCCGGCCCTCCTCGACGGTCTTGCCCGCGTCCCGGCTCTCCAGCAGGCCGAGTTCCTCGCGGCCCTGCACGAGGAGGCCGGCGACGCGGCGCAGCAGGGCGGCGCGTTCGGCGACCGGGGTGTGCGGCCAGGGGCCGTGGTCGAAGGCCTGCCGGGCCGCGGCCACCGCGCGCTCGGCGTCCTTCTCGTCGCCCTCCGCGACCACGGCGAACGGCCGGGCGTCCGCGGGGTCGAGGACCTCGCGCGTCGCGCCGGAGATCGCATCCAGCCACTCGCCACCCGCGTGGATGGTCGCCTGGGCCTGTCCTGCCGTTCTGTCCGCCATGATCGGTGTTGCCTTCCGTTCCTGATCCGTGCCCCTGTGTCACACGTGTGTCACGCTCGGGGACCGTCGCCGCCTGCCCAGGACTCACACCTCGCATGCGCAATCAATGGCCGAAAGTGCGCGGCATCACACCGGACCGCCGCAGGACGAGCAGAGATCATTTAATTCCAGAATTCGCGGAATACAATTTCCTGTGTAATCACAATTCCTGCAAGCGTGCGTCAACACGGACTCGGTCACCCCCCTTTCAGGTCACCCGCATTCCCCCGAATGCCCCAAAGCCGGCCTCCGGTGACCCTCGTTAGGTGAGCGTGACGCGATTGGACTGGCAGACCGCCGAGGATCATCAGACGACCACGCTGCGCTGGAGCGGTGATGTGGATCTCACGTCGTGCTCGGACCTGCTCAATGATTTCCTGAAGAGAATCAACATCATGGAAAATGAATACCGGCGGACAATGGCAGATTTGTACCGGGCGTCCTGAGGTAAGGGGGTAAATCGATGGACACCTGGAACATCCCGGCAGCGGACATCGCGCCGAACGACTGGGACCCGGTCGAGGAGCTGGCTCAGATGCTGGCCACACCGACCGGCGTGAACCCCGTCGCCACCCCGCTGGTGCCGCCCCCGCGCGGGACCGGCCGCCGACGGCTGCGTCAGCAATCCCATCTGCTCGACGGCGGACGACGCGTCACGCACATCACGCTGCTGATCGCGACGGTCTCCCTGTGTGCGGTGTGCATGCTGGCCTGGTCCGTCTGCTATTCCTATGGGCAGCTGCGCGGAATCGCCTCGTCGGTGCTGCCGGTGAGACTGGCGCAATACTGGCCGCTGATGGTGTACGGGCCATGGTTCGTGGCCGCTCTTTCCGTCCTGCGGGCCACCGCCCAACGCCGTAGTGCACGGCGCCCGTGGTGCATTATGGTGGCCGCTTCCGCGATGGCCGTGGCGCTGTGCGTCAGCCACTCGTCACATGCGCGGCTCTCGTTGGTGATCTTCGGGATTCCGCCGGTCACCGCTCTGGTGTGTTTCTGGGAACTGGTCGGCCAGATCACGGCCAGGAGCCGCCCCCGGCATGCCACGCACAACATCCGCCGAGTTGCACACAGTGAAGGCGGCGCTCCGACGCCATGACGCGGCTGTTCGGCGCCATGGACGCGACAGGGGGGAGGATGTGGCCGCCTTCCGCCGCTTCAACCGGTACTTCACGCGCCGCATAGGCGTCCTGGACGACCACTACCTCGGTCAGGACCGCCCGCTCGGCGAGGCCCGGCTGCTGTTCGAGATCGGTGAGGGGGTGTCCCTGCGGGAGCTGCGCGGGCGGCTCGGTCTGGACGCCGGTCACCTCAGCCGGATGGCGAAGGCGCTGGAGGCCCAGGGCATGGTCCGGCTCGCGGTGCCCGCGCACGACAACCGGCTGCGCATGGTCGAGCCGACCCCGGCCGGCCGCGCCGAGGTGGCCGAGCAGCAGCGCCGCGCGGACGCCCTCGCCGCCGGTCTCCTGGAGGGCCTCACCCCCGCCCAGCGGGCCGAGCTGACCGGGGCCATGGCGACCGCGTCGCGGCTGCTTCGGCTGGCCGGGATCACCGTACAGAGCGTGGACGGCGCCTCGGCGGACGCGCGGGCCTGCCTGGACGCCTACGCGGCGGACATCGACGCGCGCTTCCCCGAGGGCTACGACAAGGCGGCCCTGGTCCGGCCCGAGGAGGTGACCGGGGACGCCGGCGCCTTCCTGGTGGCGTACGAGGAGCGGCGGCCGGCGGGCTGCGGGGCCCTCAGGCGGCTGGCCCCCGGGGTCGGCGAGATCCGGCATGTGTGGGTGCACCCCGAGGCGCGCCGGCTCGGGCTCGCGCGGCGGCTGCTGGCGGGGCTGGAGCGGGAGGCGCTGGCGCGCGGCCTGGCGGTCGTACGCCTGGACACGCACGCCGTGCTCACCGAGGCGCAGTCGATGTACCGGGCGTGCGGGTACACCGAGATCCCGCGCTACAACGACGACGTCTACGGCGGCCACTGGTTCGAGAAGCGGCTGCTTGCGGAGGACGGCGCCTGACGCCCGTCGGACGAGGCCGAGTTGGGCCAGGGGCCCCGCATACGGCAGAGCTCGGCACCCCCACGGCGGGGTGCCGAGCTTTGCCGTGTCTCCGGAAGGTGTCTCCGGAACTGTCAGATGAGGCCCAGCGAGCGAACCGCCTCGCGCTCCTCCTCCAGCTCCTTCACCGACGTGTCGATGCGGGCGCGGGAGAACTCGTTGATGTCCAGGCCCTGGACGATCTCGTACTTGCCGTCCTTGGTGGTGACCGGGAAGGAGGAGATCAGGCCCTCCGGGACGCCGTAGGAGCCGTCCGAGGGGATACCCATGGAGGTCCAGTCGCCCTCGGCGGTGCCGTTGACCCAGGTGTACACGTGGTCGATCGCGGCGTTGGCGGCGGAGGCGGCCGACGACGCGCCACGGGCCTCGATGATCGCGGCACCACGCTTGGCGACGGTCGGGATGAAGTCCTCGGCCAGCCACTTCTCGTCGTTCACGACCTCGGCGGCGTTCTTGCCGGCGACCGTGGCGTGGAAGATGTCCGGGTACTGGGTGGCGGAGTGGTTGCCCCAGATGGTCAGCCGCTTGATGTCGGCGACCGTCGAACCCGTCTTCTTCGCGAGCTGCGTGAGCGCGCGGTTGTGGTCCAGGCGGGTCATCGCGGTGAAGCGCTCGGCCGGGACGTCCGGCGCGGCGGCCTGCGCGATGAGCGCGTTGGTGTTGGCCGGGTTGCCGACGACCAGGACCTTGATGTCGTCCGCGGCGTGGTCGTTGATGGCCTTGCCCTGCGGCTTGAAGATGCCGCCGTTGGCCTCCAGCAGGTCGCCGCGCTCCATGCCCTTGGTGCGGGGGCGGGCGCCGACCAGGAGGGCTACGTTGGCACCGTCGAAGGCGACGTTCGGGTCGTCGGTGATGTCGATGCCCTGGAGCAGCGGGAAGGCGCAGTCGTCCAGCTCCATGGCCGTGCCCTCGGCGGCCTTGAGCGCGGGCGTGATCTCCAGGAGGCGCAGCTTGACCGGAACGTCCGCGCCGAGCAGCTGGCCGGAGGCGATGCGGAAGAGCAGGGCGTAACCGATCTGGCCGGCCGCGCCGGTGACGGTGACGTTCACGGGAGTGCGGGTCATGGCGTTCTCCGTATGACAGCTGGCGGTGGGGCGTCCCTGCCCCGGGCGGATGATCGATCTCTTGGCGTCAAGAGATCGATCCAGCGGTCAGGCTATCGCGCATCCGGCATGCGAGACGTACAGGGCCGTGTGGCTCACCCCACAAGTCGGACACATGGCGAAACGAAGGGGCGGCCGCCCGTCCGGAGAGGGGGAGAGGACGGAGGCGGCCGCCAGGTGGGGGTACCGGACTACCGGACTCCCGTGGGGGGTAATGGGCCGCGTGCCCAGAATCCGGCCCACCATGCACCCGCCCCGGAATTTCATTCTCCCGGTTCTGCGCACGCCGTCCGCGCCCGCCCTACTTGGTGCACCCCGTCCGCCCGGATGCCAGGGTCGCGCAGGCCTTGGCCTCCGTCGCGTTCTTCACGGCGACCATCGGGGTGTAGGCGATGGTGTCGCCGACGCCGGAGGTCTCGCCGGTCTGCCGGGCCTTCCCGGCGAGGACCTGGACCTTGTCGCCCTCGGCGGCGCCGGTGATGCGGCCCCAGGCGGTGCCGCAGGCCTTGCTGTAGCGGACCTCCAGGGTGGTGGTGCCGATGGTGGCGGTCCTGGCCGTGGTCACCAGGTCACCGCTGCACCCCATGGCCTCGGCGTCCTTGCCGGTGCAGGCGGAGCCGGTGCACTTGACCCCGGGCGGCGGGGTCGCGTGCGTGGTGGCGCTGGGGGACGGCGGCTTGGCGGCGTTGTGGTGCTTCGCGCCGTCCCGGTTGGTGAAGAAGAAGACGGCGCCGATGACGACGAGCACGCCGACGAGCCCCGCCACGAACATGATCAACCGCTGCCGTCCCGCGTTCCCGGGGGCCGGGGTGCCTCCCCCATCGGGCCGGGGTTCCTGTGGCCGGCCGTCATACGGGTTCGGGGTGTTGGGGGTCCAGCCGGGGCCCTCGGGCGAGCCGGCGGGCCGCACACCGTTCGCGGCAGCGGCGCCGGCGCCCGCGCGCACACCGGTGCCGGGGCGGGCGCTCGCCGTGGACGGACCCTGATACCCGGCCAGCCCCCAGGAGTTGACGCCGCCCGAGTTCCCGCCGCGCCCGGCACCGTCCCGGCCGCCCGGCCCCGGGCCCGCACCGTCGGCCGACCCCCGGCCCACTCCGTCGGCCGTACCCGGGCCCGCCGCGTCGGCCGCACCAAGGCCCGCGCCATCGCCCGCGCCACGGCCCGAACCACCGCCCGCACCGCGCCCGGAACCACCGCCCGGCCCAAGCCCCACTCCCCCGGCCGGCCCACGACCGGAACCGTCGGCCCGATCACGGCCCTCGGCCCGATCACGCCCCGCCCCCTCCCGCGCGTCGGCGTCGGGGGCCGTCGGCTGGGTGGGGATCGTCGGGGAGACTCCGGCCGGGCCGGCGACCCCCATGGCCGCGCCGGTACCCTTGCGGCCGGACGGGCCGCCGGTCGCCTCCGCCGCGCCGAACTCCCCGAGCGCGGCGCGCGCCTGGGATATGCGGATCGCCTCCATGGTGCGGTCGTGCCGCATCTCGGCCCGGCTCCAGGCGCGTTCGGCCAGCTCCCACATCGTGGTCAGATGCACCAGGTTGGTGCCCGTGACCTCGGCGAGCGCGACGATCGCGCCCTTGGGCGCGAGAAGCCGGCCGCCCAGGTAA
Organism: Streptomyces sp. NPDC030820; assembly: GCF_055572075.1. Taxonomy (NCBI): domain Bacteria; kingdom Bacillati; phylum Actinomycetota; class Actinomycetes; order Kitasatosporales; family Streptomycetaceae; genus Streptomyces; species Streptomyces sp. NPDC030820. Next base: position 277,829 of record NZ_JBVIEB010000002.1, on the reverse strand, counting down.
CGCTCCCAGGACGTCTTGCTGTAGCCCGTGCGGTCGGCGAGTGCCGCGACGCTCAGGCCGCTGCGGTCCACGAGCCGACGCACCTGGCTGGTGAACTCCTTGATCTGCGGATCCAGATCCTCCGGCAGATCTTTCCAACGAGGCATCGCTTCCCCCCTACTTCCCCCGTCCTGGCTACCCACAAGGATGCACTGCCTAAGGATCCCAGTTCCCGGAGTGGGGGCGCGCGGGAGCACGGACGGCGCGCGCGGACACCGTAGCGGAACGGTCACTTCCGTGCCACAGCGCATGGACAGGCGTTGAACAGGCGGTTCTTGGGCGGAAGGCTGATTCCCGGCGGCGGTTCGCCCTTCCTCGGGGGAGAGGGCGAACCGCCGTTCAGCGGCGCGAGTTCCGGCCGGCAGGATCCGGCGGCGCGCGGTGCGGTCCGGCGCTACTTGCTGCTGCTGAGCGTGACGTGCAGGAGGTCCTTCAGGAACGGTATCTGCAACCACGGATTCGGCTGGGCCATCATCGCCAGCAGGACGATCGCGAGGCCGAGGACGCCGTAGGTGGCGATGTCCGTGAAGCGGGAGCGGACGGCGAGCATGCCGACGCTCGGCAGTATCCAGCGCATGACCGCGCCGGCCAGCAGGGCCGCGCCGATCAGCACGGTGCCGACGCGGAACAGGTCGAGGGCGGTCAGCAGCAGGCCGAGCGCGACCCCGCCGAGCACCACGAGCATGGGCCACTGCCGCGCCGGGGCCGGGGCGTCACCGGACGCGGCCCGGCCGCCGCCCTCGGGCCGCGCGGTGTCCCGGGTGATCCGCGGGAAGCGGCGGGTCCGCCTCGGACGCTCCTCGGCGCCGGTGTGCACTCCGCGGGTGACCGCCCCCGCGCGGGCGTTCTCAGCCGACACTGCGCTCCGCCGCCTCGACCACGTTGACCAGCAGCTGCGCCCGGGTCATCGGGCCCACGCCACCGGGGTTCGGGGAGATCCAGGCGGCCACCTCGGCCACGTCGGGGTGCACATCACCGACGATCTTGCCCTCTGCGGTGCGGGAGACCCCGACGTCGAGGACGGCGGCGCCCGGCTTGACGTCCTCGGCGCGGATCAGGTGCGGGGAGCCGGCCGCCGCGATGACGATGTCGGCCCGCTTCAGGTGGGCGGCGAGATCGCGGGTGCCGGTGTGGCACTGGGTCACGGTGGCGTTCTCGCTGCGCCGGGTGAGCAGCAGCGGCATGGGCCGGCCGATGGTGACACCGCGGCCGACGACCACGACCTCGGCGCCCTTGATCTCCACGCCGTGGCGGCGCAGCAGGGTCAGGATGCCGTTCGGGGTGCAGGGCAGCGGGGCCGGCTCGTTCAGCACCAGCCGACCGAGGTTCATCGGGTGCAGCCCGTCGGCGTCCTTGGCCGGGTCCATCAGCTCCAGGACGCGGTTCTCGTCGATGCCCTTGGGCAGCGGCAGCTGGACGATGTAACCGGTGCAGTCCGGGTCCTCGTTCAGCTCCCGTACGACCGCCTCGATCTCCTCCTGCGTCGCCGTACCCGGCAGCTCGCGCTGGATGGAGGCGATGCCGACCTGCGCGCAGTCGCGGTGCTTGCCGGCGACGTACTTCTGGCTGCCGGGGTCGTCCCCGACCAGGATCGTGCCGAGGCCGGGCGTGACGCCCTTCTCCTTCAGCGCCGCCACGCGGGCGGTCAGATCGGACTTGATCGCGGCTGCGGTGGCCTTGCCATCGAGAATCTGGGCGGTCATACCCCCATCCTCGCGGATGACCCGCCCCCGGTTCCAATCCGGGTCCCCCGCCGCCCGCCCCGCCGTGTCACGACATGATCGGTGATGTTGCACTTGCACAACACCTCCGTCATGCGGCTGGACAAGTCAGTAACCGGTCAAGAACGATGAGCAGACAGTGCAGCGGGCAGCTCATCGGGGGGACGGACCGCATCTGTAGAAACCCTCCTCCGTGCAGTGCCGCGCCTCGTCCCCGCACTCGACACAACGGAGGAAACACCGCCATGAGCTTCGGCGACCCGAACAACCCCTACGGCCCGCCGCAGGGCCAGCAGCCCGGCTACGGCCACCCGCAGGGCCAGCAGCCCGGTTACGGCTACCCGCAGGCCCCGCCCGTCCAGCAGCCGTACGGCGGCGTCGGCGCTCCGATGACGGCCATGCCGGGCAACGTCAGCGCGGCCCGCGTGCTGCTCTGGGTGATCGTCGGTCTGCAGGTCATCGGCGTGGCGATCTTCGTCTTCGCCGGTGTGGCCCTCAAGAAGGCCAGCAACGACAGCTCCGTGCCGTCGACCCTCAGGGACTACCCGGTCGGCGTGATGTGGGCCTTCGCGGCACTCGCGCTCGCGTGGCTGGTGTGGGCGGCCGTCCTGGCCTCCAAGTTCACCACCGGTGGCAACGGCCTGCGCGTCACGGCCCTGGTCTTCGGCATCATCACCGCCGTCCTCGCGCTCTACCCGTTCACCGTCCTGGGCATCATCCACCTGGTGCTCGGCATCCTGATCGCCTGCTTCGTGGGCGGCTCCAACGGCAAGGCCTGGTTCAACCGGCCGCGCTACTGAACGCGCCCGCGCGACGGAACAGTTCGCGCCATTTCAACGCCGAGGGCCGTGTCTCACCCGTCCGGGGGAGGCACGGCCCTGGTGTGTCCCCCTAGTCTGACCGGGTCGGCCGGGGTGGCCGTCAGGCACGGGGAGACGCACCTTGTACAGCATCGTCGTCGTACCTCCGCCGACCCCGGAGGACCGACAGCCGAGCACCCGGACCGGCTCGCCCCGGGTGAGCGCCTCACCTTCGGACGGGCCTGCGGCAACGATCTGACGATCCCGCACGACGGGGTCTCCCGCCGGGCCGGGGAACTGAGCGCCCAGGGTGCGTTCTGTTCTTCAAGCAGGACGGCAGCGTCCGCTGGACCTCGACGGCGTACGAGGCCGGCACGGCCACCTGGGACCCGATCTGGTCCCCGCGCCCCTGCTGACCCGAACAGGCCGACGGCCTCCGGCTCCCTCGGGGGAGGGCCGGAGGCCGTCGGCCTGTCCATGGGGCGAGGTCAGTGGAAGAAGTGGCGCGTGCCCGTGAAGTACATCGTCACGCCCGCCTCCTTGGCGGCCTCGACGACCTGCTCGTCACGGATCGAGCCGCCCGGCTGGACGATCGCCCGCACGCCGGCCTCGATGAGGATCGCCGGCCCGTCGGGGAAGGGGAAGAACGCGTCCGAGGCGGCGTAGGAACCGCGCGCCCGCTCCTCACCGGCCCGCTCGACGGCCAGCTTGCAGGAGTCGACCCGGTTGACCTGGCCCATGCCCACGCCGACCGATGCGCCGTCCTTGGCGAGCAGGATCGCGTTGGACTTCACCGCGCGGCACGCCTTCCAGGCGAAGGCGAGCTCCTTGAGCTCCTCGGGGGAGAGCGCCTCGCCGCTGGCCAGCGTCCAGTTCGCCGGGTCGTCGCCGTCGGCCTGGAGGCGGTCGGTGACCTGGAGCAGGACACCGCCGTCGACCTGCTTGGCCTCGACCCGGTTGCAGGGCGCGCCGGGGGCCTTCAGGACCCGGATGTTCTTCTTCTTGGCGAGGGCCTCCAGGGCCCCCTCCTCGTAGTCCGGCGCGACGATGACCTCGGTGAAGATCTCCGCGACCTGCTCGGCCATCTCCCGGCTCACCGGCCGGTTGACGGCGATGACACCGCCGTACGCGGAGACCGGGTCGCAGGCGTGCGCCTTGCGGTGCGCCTCGGCGACATCCGAACCCACCGCGATACCGCAGGGGTTGGCGTGCTTGATGATCGCGACGCACGGCTCGTCGTGGTCGTACGCGGCACGGCGGGCGGCGTCCGTGTCCGTGTAGTTGTTGTACGACATCTCCTTGCCGTGCAGTTGCTCGGCGTCCGCGAGCCCGCCGCTGCCGTCGACGTACAGGGCGGCCGGCTGGTGCGGGTTCTCGCCGTAGCGCAGGGTGTTCTTGCGCTCGTAGGTGGCGCCGAGGAAGTCGGGGAACTGCGACTCGTCGACCGGTGCGTAGGAGGAGGCGAACCAGGAGGCGACGGCCACGTCGTAGGCGGCCGTGTGCTGGAAGGCCTCGGCGGCCAGGCGCCTCCGGGCGGCGAGGTCGAAGCCGCCGTCCTTGACGGCCGCGAGCACGTCGGCGTACCGCTCGGGGCTGGTGACCACGGCGACCGACGGGTGGTTCTTGGCGGCGGCCCGGACCATGGACGGGCCGCCGATGTCGATCTGCTCCACGCACTCGTCGTCCGAGGCGCCGGAGGCGACCGTCTCGCGGAAGGGGTACAGGTTGACGACGACGAGGTCGAACGGCTCCACGCCCAGCTCGGCGAGCTGCTCGCGGTGGCTCTCCAGCCGCAGGTCGGCGAGGATGCCCGCGTGCACCCTCGGGTGCAGGGTCTTCACCCGGCCGTCCAGGCACTCGGGGAAGCCGGTCAGCTCCTCGACCTTGGTGACGGGGACACCGGCGGCGGCGATCCGCCCGGCCGTGGACCCGGTGGAGACCAGCTCGACACCGGCCTCGTGCAGCCCGCGCGCGAGCTCTTCGAGCCCGGTCTTGTCGTAGACGCTGACGAGCGCGCGGCGAATGGCCCGCTTGCTGCTCTCGGCCGTGACTGTGCTCTCGGCGGTCACTGGATTACTACCTTTCGTCCCTCAATGCGATAGCCGTTGCGGGCGAGCCGCCCCACGACCTCGACGAGCAGCCTTCGCTCGACTTCCTTGATGCGCTCGTGCAGCGCGCTCTCGTCGTCCTCGTCCCGGACCTCGACCACGCCCTGAGCGATGATCGGGCCGGTGTCGACGCCGTCGTCGACGAAGTGGACGGTGCAGCCGGTGACCTTGGCGCCGTACGCGAGCGCGTCACGGACGCCGTGGGCCCCCGGAAAGCTGGGCAGCAGGGCGGGATGCGTGTTCACGAACCGCCCGCCGAACCGCGCGAGGAACTCTTTCCCCACGATCTTCATGAACCCGGCGGAGACCACGAGATCGGGCTCGTACGCGGCCACGGCCTCGGCGAGGGCGGCATCCCACTCCTCGCGGCTCGCGTGGTCCTTGACCTTGCACACGAAGGTCGGCAGCCCGGCCCGCTCGGCGCGGGCGAGCCCCTCGATGCCGTCTCGGTCGGCCCCTACGGCGACGATCCGGGCGCCGTACCGCTCGGCTCCGGTGCGCTCGATCTCGTCCAGGAGCGCCTGCAGATTGGTGCCGGATCCGGAGGCCAGCACGACGAGGCGCTTGACCGCTGGGCCAGCGGGGGTGGCGGCCACGATGGGGCCCTTTCTCGGGGTGTCTTTGGTTCCGGCCGGCGCTTTGTACATTCGCACGAATGCGTTACGCCCCTCGATACAGGGAAGTCTACGAAGCGGCCGACCGTCAGCAACGATACCGGCACACGGGAAGACCCCCACGGGACGGGGGCGTGGCCGGAAGGTAGCGTTCGTGGGGAATCGAGAAGGGGGCTGTCTCCAGCAGCCCCGGGAACGCGGTCCTCATGCGGTGCGTTCACGGGGTGGAAGCTCACGTCGGACTGCCTTGTTCACCTAGGGGAAGACGCTCTTTTGATGCCCGATCGCAGCCTGCGACTCCTGACGTTCCCTCTGCGCACGGCCCAGGGAGGCGAGCGTCGTGCCGTACTGCTGCGGGAGCGGCCGGCCTCGCCGCCGGAGGCGCCCCAGGGCGGGCGCGACGGTGACGGACGGGGCAGCGGGCCGCAGGACGACAATCCCTTCGCGCCGCCGCCCGAGGGCGCCCCCGACCGGCCCTGGCAGCCCCGTCATCCCGAAGGCTCTCAGGGCTCCGGCCACGGGGGCGGCTCGCCGTGGGGCAACCAGTGGAGCGACCGCCAGCCCGGCCGCTCCCCCGGCGGCTTCGGCGAGCGGCCCGGCGGCGGCCCCCAGGGCCCCGGCGGACCCGGCGGCACCCCCGGCGGCATGCGCTGGGACCCGACCGACCCCGCCCAGCGCCGCGCGCGCTACGCCCTGCTCTCCGGCATGTGGGCCGTCTTCTTCGCCCTGTTCAGCTGGCCGTACGTGGCCCTGCTGCTGGGCGCGCTGGCCCTGTACTGGGGCATCAGCGCCCTGCGCGCCAAGCCACGCACGCCGGACCCGGACACCCCGACGCCTCCGCCGGGGGCGGGCCGGCCCCAGGTGACCGCGGCCGTCGGCGGCCTGGTCACGGCATCCCTGGCCCTGGTCCTCGTGGCCTCGACCTTCACGGTCCAGTTCGTCTACCGCGACTACTACACCTGCGTGAACGACGCCCTCACCCACGAGGCCAAACAGTCCTGCGACCGGCTGCTGCCGCAGGAGCTGCGGGGCGTTCTGGGGACCGGGAACAGCTGAGCATCCCGCTCGGGGCACGCGCGTCAGTGCGGTTCGGGGCATGCGCGTCAGTCCGGTGAGGTGCCGGGTGACGGGTGGTCGGTGAGGCCGGGGCCGCGGTCCGCGGGGGGTGTCGGCTCCGTAGGGGGTGGTGACTCCACAGAGGGCATCGACTCCACAGAGGGCATCGACTCCGCAGAGGGCATCGACTCCACAGGGGGCGTCGACTCCGCAGAGGGCATCGACTCCACAGAGGGCATCGACTCCACAGGGGGCGTCGCCTCCACAGAGGGCATCGACTCCGCAGAGGGCGTTGACTCCGCAGGGGGCGTCGAAGGGACTGTGGGGCTTGCCCAGGGGGCGGGCAGGTCGCGGGGGGCGGCTGCCTCTCGCAGGGCCGTCCAGCGTGAGGCGCGTGCCAGGTCGTCGTGCCAGTCCGGGGGGAACGGGTCGTCGGTCGGGAGGAAGTCGTACAACTCCTCCTCGTCCTCGTCCTCGGCAGTGGTCTTCCCCTGTGCCTTCGCCGGGTCCAGCGTCTTCCCCTGTTCCTTCCGGTCCCCGGAGTCCCCCGTCCCCTGCGGCGGGATCTCCCCGTCCCACGCGCGCCGGCCCCGCAGCCGCCACGCCCGTACGGTCAGTGCCACCGGCATGCCGAACAGCGCCGTCCACGCCCCCGCCGCTCCCCCGGTCTGCCACCACACCGGTCCGAAGCGGGCCAGCGCGGACACGCCCAGCGGGCCGCCGGCCAGGCCGGCGAGCAGGGCGAGGGCCGCCGCGCAGAGCGTTGCCGTCAGCAGCAGGACCCCTGCGGTACGCGCCGCCGACCAGCGGGCCGGTGCCGGTGCGCCCGGCTCCGGGCGTCCTGCGGCCACGCGCGCCACGAACCACCCCGCCGTCACCCCGGCCGCCACCGGCACCAGTCCCGCCGCCCAGTTCGGCGGCGCCCCGGCACCGGCGTCCGGCACCGCCGCCAGCAGGGGGAACGGCGGCAGCAGCGGGGCCGGGTCGGAGGCGAAGGGCTGCACCACATGCCCGACGCCGAGGAGGAAGCCGGGGCCGAGGGCGTAGGACGCGGCCCACACCGCCGCGTTGGGGACCAGCGCGACGCCGAGCAGCAGCACCGCGAACCGTCCCGTCCATCCCTCCGTCAGCTGGACGAAGGACGCCCGCGCCGCCCCGCCGTGCCACACGAGTGACACCGCGACCAGTAGCGCCCCGCCGCCGAAGAACACCGCCGTGGCGGCACCGGTGGCCCGGACCGCCGTACCCAGCCGGGCACGTTCGTCACCCCCGAACACCAGCCGCCGCACCGGCCCCGGCAGCACCGCCAGCGCCCTCAGCACCGGCTCGCGGGGACGGCCGTACGCCGACCACACCCCAGCCGCCGCCGAGGCCGCCGCCACCAGCGGCAGACACACCGTCACCCAGGCCCAGCCGGGCCGCAGTTCGCTGTCCGAGCAGTACAGCGCGAGCGCGCAACCGACGCCGAGGTAGCCGAGGACGACCCCCGTCCACACCGTGTGCGCCGGTACCGGCGGCGGGCCGTCGCCGTCGGCGGGCGCGTCCACCGCGTCCCTGGCCGCCCGGTACACCAGCCAGACCGGCAGCACGAGCAGCAACAGCGGGGTCACCCCCACCGGCAGGGGCGCGCCGGAGAGCGTGTCGGTGCGGACCAGTTCGACGCCGTGGGCCAGCAGCCACAGCGCGGCGGCGACATGCAGCGCACCGCCCGGACCGCTGTCGGGATACGGCGAGCTGACCCACAGCACCATCACCAACGCGGCGAACGAGCCGAATCCGAGTCCGGCCGCGACGGCGCCGCCGAGCAGGCTCGCGGCCAGTCCGGGCTCGCGGTCCCGCATCCGGGTCAGCATGGGCGACAGGGACGGTCGGCGAGCGGTCATCAGGATCACGCCCGCCATGCTCCCAACGACACGCGCCTTCCCGTCGTAACAGGCGAACCTCCGTAGTGTCGCCCAATATACTTTTATGTTCTTTTTCGTACGGAAGGGTGCACGGTGACGACGCAGCACAGCGCCAGTGCGCTGACGCCCGCTCAGGCCTTCGACGCGCTCTACGCGTACTGCGCGCCCGCCCTCGTACGCCAGACCTTTCTGCTCACCGGGCGCCGGGAGCCGGCCCGCGAGGCCGTGGCGCGGGCCTTCCAACTGGCCTGGCAGCGCTGGCCCGAGGTGACCCGGGACCGGGATCCGGCCGGCTGGGTGCGGGCGACGGCGCACGAGTGCGCGCTCTCGTCCTGGCACCGCTTCCGGCCCCGGTACCGGCACCCGGAGCCGCCGCCCGCCGACCCGGCCGACCGGGCGCTGCTGCACGCCCTGCTGCAACTGCCGCCGACGTACCGGCGCACGCTCGTCCTGTACGACGGTGTGGGCCTCGGCCTGCCGGAGACGGCGGCGGAGACGGAGGCGAGCACACCGGCCGCCGCGAGCCGGCTGGCCCACGCCCGCGAGGCGCTGACCGCGCAGTTGCCGGAACTGGCCGACCCCGCCGAGCTGCATCGCCGGCTGCGGGCGCTGGCCTCGGCCGAGCCCTTGCGCGCGGCCGATCCGGAGCCGGTGCGGCGGGAGGGCGAACGGCGGAACGTGTTCTGGACGCGGGCGGCGATCGGGTTCACGGCGACGATCATCGGCGCGACGACGCTCACGGTGTGGTCGGCCCCGACGCACTACGCGGAGCCGATCGCTCCGGCGCAGGCGGTGGAGGGGGTTCCGCCGGTGAGGGTGTTGGGACCGCTGTCGCGGGAACGGCAGGCGTTGCGGGCGAAGTTGCGGAGCGCTGCCGCCAGGGGGCCCGAGAGACTGGTCCCGCTGGCCGGATGAGCAGCTGCGCCCACCAGCGTGGTGAGCGGATACGCCGGTAGGCCCGTCCCGGCGAACGGAACGGGCCTACCGACAGTCGGCTGAGAAGCTCAGCCGCCCAGGATCTCGCGGGCGAGCTTGGCCGTCTCGGTCGGGGTCTTGCCGACCTTGACGCCGGCGGCCTCCAGGGCCTCCTTCTTGGCCTGCGCGGTGCCGGAGGAGCCGGAGACGATGGCGCCGGCGTGACCCATGGTCTTGCCCTCGGGCGCGGTGAAGCCCGCGACGTAGCCGACGACCGGCTTGGTCACGTTCTCCTTGATGAACGCGGCCGCGCGCTCCTCGGCGTCGCCACCGATCTCACCGATCATCACGATGAGCTCGGTCTCCGGGTCGTCCTGGAACGCGGCCAGGGCGTCGATGTGGGTGGAGCCGATGATCGGGTCGCCACCGATGCCGACGGCGGTGGAGAAGCCGATGTCACGCAGCTCGTACATCATCTGGTACGTCAGCGTGCCGGACTTCGACACCAGGCCGATGCGGCCCGGCTTGGTGATGTCGCCCGGGATGATGCCGACGTTCGACTGGCCCGGGGTGATGATGCCGGGGCAGTTCGGGCCGATGATGCGGGTCTTGTTGCCCTTCTTGCCGGCGTACGCCCAGAAGGACGCCGTGTCGTGCACGGCGATGCCCTCGGTGATGACGACGGCCAGCGGGATCTCGGCGTCGATGGCCTCGACGACCGCGTCCTTGGTGAACTTCTCCGGCACGAAGATGACGGTGACGTTGGCGCCGGTCTTGTCGATGGCGTCCTTGACGGAGCCGAAGACGGGTACCTCGGTGCCGTCGAAGTCCACGGTCTGACCCGCCTTGCGCGGGTTCACGCCGCCCACGACGTTGGTGCCGTCACCGAGCATGAGCTTCGTGTGCTTCATGCCGGTGGAGCCGGTCATGCCCTGGACGATGACCTTGCTGTCCTTGTTGAGCCAGATAGCCATGGTGTGTTGGTGTCCTCGTCCTGAGTGCTTACTTGGCGGCGTGGGCCAGCTCGGCGGCCTTGTCGGCCGCGCCGTCCATGGTGTCGACGCGCTGCACCAGCGGGTGGTTGGCGTCGGTGAGGATCTGCCGGCCCAGCTCGGCGTTGTTGCCGTCGAGGCGGACGACGAGCGGCTTCTCGACCTTCTCGCCGCGGTCCTCCAGGAGCTTCAGGGCCTGCACGATGCCGTTGGCGACCTCGTCGCAGGCGGTGATGCCACCGAAGACGTTCACGAAGACGGACTTGACGTCCGGGTCGCCCAGGATGATCTCCAGGCCGTTCGCCATGACCTGGGCGGAGGCGCCACCGCCGATGTCCAGGAAGTTGGCGGGCTTGACGTTGCCGTGCTTCTCACCGGCGTACGCGACGACGTCCAGGGTGCTCATGACGAGACCCGCGCCGTTGCCGATGATGCCGACCTCGCCGTCGAGCTTGACGTAGTTGAGGTTCTTCTCCTTGGCGGCGGCCTCGAGCGGGTTGGCCGCGGCCTTGTCGTGGAGCTCCTCGAACTCGGGGTGGCGGAACTCGGCGTTGTCGTCGAGCGACACCTTGCCGTCGAGGGCGATGACCTCGCCGGAGGCGACCTTGGCCAGCGGGTTGACCTCGACCAGGAGGGCGTCCTCCTTGATGAAGGTGTCCCACAGGCGGATGAGGACGTTCACGACCTTGTCCGCGACCTCGGCCGGGAACTTGGCGGCCGCGACGATCTCACGGGCCTTGGCCTCGTCCACACCGTCGATCGGGTCGATCGGCGTCTTGGCGACGGCCTCCGGACGGGTGGCCGCCACCTCCTCGATCTCCACGCCGCCCTCGACGGAGGCGATGGAGAGGAAGGTGCGGTTGGCACGGTCGAGGAGGAAGGAGACGTAGTACTCCTCGAGGATCTCCGGAGCGGTCTCGGCGATCATGACCTTGTGGACCGTGTGGCCCTTGATGTCCATGCCGAGGATGTCCGTCGCACGGGCGACGGCCTCGTCCGCGGAGGCGGCCAGCTTGACGCCACCGGCCTTGCCGCGACCACCGACCTTCACCTGCGCCTTGACGACGGACTTGCCGCCCAGACGCTCGGTGATCTCGCGCGCCGCCTCAGGCGTGTCGATGACTTCACCGGCCAGCACCGGTACATCGTGCTTGGCGAAGAGGTCCCTCGCCTGGTACTCGAACAGGTCCACGCGCTTCCGTCCCTATCAGTGATCTCGCGGTTCGTTGGATGCGTGGGCGTGCCGCGAAGGGCAACGTGACGTCCGCTTGTCACAAGGGAGGCGCACACGGTGTCCGAGCGCGCGGCATGTCCGTCTCGCAGGTTATCGCCGCTTGCGGGGGCTCCCTAAATCGAGGGTCACACCCGAGCGGTGATACCTGTCACATGATGCCGGGTTTGCTGGCACAGCGTGCCGATTGATGGGGCCGGATGAGCGCGGATCGGTGGCTTCGGCGGATCGGGGCCGATCGGCGGTGGATCAGTGGCTTCGGGGCATGTGCGAGGCCTCACCGGGCTGGGGTTGACCCGGTGAGGCCTCTGAGGCGGCCCCGGTGGTGCCGGGGCCGGGGCGGTTGATCCCCACCCCAATGGGGACCACCCGCCCGGGCCGCGGGGCCCCGGCCGGACGTGCCGACGGCATTCGGCCGTTCGGGTCCGGACACCCCGCGGAGCGGTTCGGGGCACTCGGCGCTGCTACCGAATGCCCTGTCCGGCGCCGTGCACGTCGTACCCGTCCGGAAGGTCCCGGACGTCCTGGAGGTACGTCGGGACGGCGGCACGGGCGACCCCTTCGACCCCGCCGGCGGCATGCCCGGCGAGCGAGCCACCGGCGTCCCGGACCGTGCCGTGGACGTCGTGGGCGAACCCTCCGGCCTGCCGGCCGACCGGCCCGACCGCACCGACGGCCCCGCCCGCGAAGGGCGGCACCTGGGCGGTGGCGCCCTCGGCGAAGGTTCCGGTCCGGGTGGTCACACCGTGCGCGAGCGGGGGTACGGCGCCGACGGCACCGCTCGCGAAGGGCTGGACGTCACCGGCCACGCCGTGGCCGAGGGCGCCCGCGTCCGCGACGGCCTGCCCGGCGACCGGCACGATCCCGTGCACGGCACCGGCGGCCACCGGCGGCAGCACCGCGTCCGTGGCGTCCTGCCCGACGTGCCCGGCCGACCCGCCGACGTATGCCCTCGCCCCCGCGGCCACCGGCTGCACGTCGCCCACGGCTCCCGCGGCGACCCCGTGGACCCCGGACACGGCGCCCCCGGCGGTGCCATACGCGCCGGACGCGGCGTCTCCGGCCGCCGCGTAGGCACCGGTCACGGCTTCCCCCGCCGTCCCATGGGCACCGGACGCGGCGTCCCGGGCCGTGGCGGCGGTGTGCGCGACGGTTCCGTACGCACCCGACACGGCAGCCCTGGCGGTGCCGTACGCACCCGACACGGCGCTCTCGGCGACGCCCGCCGCCCCGGAGACCGCGCTCCCGGCGACTCCGTGCACGGCGGAGGCGGTGTGCTGGACGGACCCGTACCCGCCCGCCGCCGCGTGCCCGGCCGTGCCCGGTACGCCCGTCACGGCCTGGCCGGCGACCGGCACCGCGCCGTTCACCGCCGCCGAGACCACCGGCGGAACGGCGGCGGCCGTCGTCTCGTCCACCACCGGCGTGACCGCACCGGGCACGGCCCGCACCGTGCCGACGACCCGCTGCTCGGCACCCGTGGCCGTGCCGGTGACATGCGCGGGCGCACCCGCGACGGTCCGCTGAACCGTCGTCCGTACGACTCCCTCGACACCCTGCGTCTTCGCCCGGGCCGCCGCCTGCGTGGCCTGGAGCTTGGTCTGGGCGGCGGCCAGGGCCTCCTCGACCTCGGGAGCGAAGGAGGAGAGCGGGCCGAAGAGGTAGTCGATCTCGTCCTGGGGAGTGCCGTGGGGAACCGCCGGGGACGCGGCCGAGGCGGCGTGCGCGGCCGTTCGGACGACATGGGCGCCGTGGGCGACGTGGCCGTCGACGTGCGTGCCGTCGGCCTGGACATGCGCCTTCGCCTCACGGGCCGTCTGAGCGCCCCTGACGGCCTCGGCGCCCCGGATCTGCGCGGCGGCCGGGACCACCTCGGCATCGACGTGGCGGCGGGCCTGGTCGGCCGTGCCGGTGGCGGTGGACGCCGTCGAGGTGAGCGAGGTGGAGGAGGCGGCCGGAGCGGCCGGCGTGGCCGCGCCGGCCGTGCCGGTCAGGCCGGAGACGGTGTCTGCGACGGTGTTCTGAACGCCGGAGACGGTGTCGTGGACGCCGGTGAGGACGCCGTCGACCGTCCCGGCGACGCTGTCGGTGCCCGCGTCCGGCACGGTGACGGAGGTGGTGGACAGCTCATCGGCGCTGGCGGCGGCCGAGCCGAGCGCCCACGCACCGGTGACACCGGCGGCTATCACGATCGAACGGCGGATGTTCTTGTTCATTGCGTGCGTCAAGTCCTTCGGAAACGGCTGGAATCGGCTGGAGGTGCCGTCCGGAGACCGCTGCACGCCGGTCGCGGTGAACGCTTCGACGGCTGACAGCGCTGATCGCTGAAAGGGTCCGGACGGACGGGGCAGACCTGTTACGCCCCCGCTCGGCAGGTCCGTGGCGGGAGGTCGGCCCTGTTGCCTAGCCGGGGAAGACGGGGATGTCCCGGTGCCGGTCCCGGGTGCGGGGCGCGTCGACGCGCGCGGTGGCGCCGGGTGCGAACCGCAGGGGCGCCCGGTCGTCGAGGGTGACGGCGTGCGCGTCGCCGTGGCGGGACGCGCTGCCGTCGGCGGCCTGCTTGCCGAGCACGCCGTCGGAGTCCCCGGTGGGCACGGGCCGGCCGGGGACGCCCAGGGCGGCAGCCCCGTGGCGCGCGAAGGTCTGCGCCGCAGGCTGCGACACGGGAGCGGCCGCCTCCGGGCCGTACACGGCGGCCGGCGCCGCTGCGCCGCCGGCGGTACGGCCCTGGGCACGGGCGTGCCGCTGCTTGTGCCGCTCCACGGAAGCTGGCGCCGCCGTACCGCTGTGCCGCTGCGGGCCGGGCGCCGTGGACCTCGGCTGCAGCGTCAGCCGGACGGGTCCGTCCGAGACCTGAGTGAGGTCGGGCAGGGGCAGGGAGGGCGCCGCGGTCCGGGGCTTGTCGGCCACGGCTTGGGCGACCGTGGTCTCGGCGGTCTGGACAGACTCGACGGTCCGCGAAACGGTGGTGCGCACGTCGCGTACGGGAGCGACGGCCTGTTCGTCGGCGGTGTGCACCTGGACGGCAACCCGCTCGGCGGCCGTCCGAACCACCCGCACCGCCGGTACCGGGTCATCGTGCCCGGCGATCCCCACGGACCGCACCGGCGTCGCCTGCGCCGGCACCGGGGTCCCGTCGGCCGCGTGCGCCTGTTCGCCGCAGAGGAAACCCAGCGCGAACAGCCCGCCCACCATCAGCACCAGTTGGAGCACACGCCGCCCGGCCGCCGTACGCAGTAGGCGCACGGTGCCACCAAGAAGGGCTGCTGGGAAGGTCAAGGAGCTGAACATCCTCGGCTCGGTACGACATGGGCTCCGCCGATACTTGCACGGCCCGCCCGAGACCGCGCAAGCCCAGTGTTACCGATGGGTAGTCATGTCCCCTTTCCCGCCCCTTTCGTGCCCGCCGTCACACGGTGTCCGGTATCGGCAGCGGCCGCTTCTCCAGTGCGGCGGCCATGACTTCGGGGAACAGGTCGGGGGTGCAGGCGAAGGCCGGTGCGCCGAGCGCGGCGAGCGCGGCCGCGTGCTCCCGGTCGTACGCCGGCGCGCCCTCGTCCGACAGTGCGAGCAGCGCCACGAACTGCACCCCGGACGCCTTCATGGCCGCCACCCGCTTGAGCATCTCGTCGCGGATGCCGCCCTCGTAGAGGTCGCTGATCAGCACGACCACGGTCTCGGCGGGCCGGGTGATCTGTGACTGGCAGTAGGCCAGCGCCCGGTTGATGTCCGTGCCGCCGCCGAGCTGCGTGCCGAAGAGGACGTCGACCGGGTCGTCCAGCTGGTCGGTGAGGTCGACCACCGCCGTGTCGAAGACGACCAGCCGGGTGCCGATCGACCGCATGGAGGCCAGGACCGCGCCGAACACGGACGCGTAGACCACGGACGCTGCCATCGACCCGGACTGGTCGATACAGAGGACGACCTCCTTCTTCACGGACCGGGCGGCCCGCCCGTATCCGACGAGCCGTTCCGGCACGACCGTGCGGTACTCGGGCAGGTAGTGCTTGAGGTTGGCCGCGATGGTGCGGTTCCAGTCGATGTCGTGGTGGCGCGGGCGGCTGATCCGCGCGCTGCGGTCGAGCGCGCCGGTGAGCGTGGCCCGCGTACGGTTCGCGAGCCGTTTCTCCAGGTCCTCGACGACCTTGCGCACGACCGCGCGTGCCGTCTCCTTCGTCGTCTCCGGCATCGCCTTGTTCAGCGAGAGCAGCGTGCCGACCAGGTGCACGTCCGCCTCCACCGCTTCCAGCATCTCCGGCTCCAGCAGCAGGGAGGCGAGGCCGAGCCGGTCGATGGCGTCGCGCTGCATGACCTGTACGACGGAGGAGGGGAAGTAGGTGCGGATGTCCCCGAGCCACCGCGCCACGGACGGCGCCGAGGCCCCGAGCCCCGCCGAACGCTCCCGCCCCGCCTGCGGCTTGTCCCCCTTGCCGTAGAGCGCGGCCAGCGTCCCGTCCATCGCCGCGTCCCGCCCGGACAGCGCGCACCCGGTGCCGTCGGCCTGCTCCCCACCGAGCACCAGCCGCCATCGCCGCAACCGCTCCCGCACCGGGTCCTCGCCCTCCAGCGACATCGATCCAGTCGTCATACACCCACCCCCGCAAGGCTGTTGCCCTCGGTCGTGTCACACCTGCTCGCGCCGCACGGGGTCGCGAGGCACCCGTTCGTGTCCGGCTCGGCGGCCGCCGGCTCGGTCGGCGCCGGCTCGGGCCTCTCCTGTGCAGCCGTCCCGCGTTCGGCCGGCCGCCAGGGGTCGGGGGCGGCCGGTCCAGGCTCGGCGGGTTCTCGCCGGGCCGGGGCGCGCTCGCTCGG
Source organism: Streptomyces sp. NPDC030820 (assembly GCF_055572075.1). Classification (NCBI taxonomy): domain Bacteria; kingdom Bacillati; phylum Actinomycetota; class Actinomycetes; order Kitasatosporales; family Streptomycetaceae; genus Streptomyces; species Streptomyces sp. NPDC030820. The sequence goes on along the minus strand of NZ_JBVIEB010000002.1, from coordinate 261,637 downwards.
TTCTCGCCGGGCCGCGTCACGTTCGGTCGGGTCGGCCAGGCCGAGCAGCAGGCGCAGCACCGGCAGTACGGCGTCGGCGCGCCGGAGGTCCGGTTCGGCGGCGAAGCCGGGTGTCATGGGCCCGTGGGCCACCCGGCCGACTGCGCCTCCGGGGCCGCGCCGGACCAGTTCGCCGAGCGTTCTGCGCACCCCGGGCTCATAGGCCGCGAACGTGCGGCGCAGCAGCGGCAGTACGTCCGTGAACGCCTCCGCCGGGACACCGGTCAGCCAGCTGTCCACGAGGCCGAGCAGCCGCTCGTCGTGCACCAGCAGCAGCCCACCTCCGCCGCCGACGAAGCCCTCGATCCAGGCGGCGGCGTCGGCGGGCGGAGTCCCCGGCGACAGCGCGAGCCCCATCTGCCGCGCCGCCTCATCGGCCCCCAACTCACCGTCGTCCAACAGCAACCGCACCGCCCGCCCCCGCAACACACCCGGCACGCTGTCCCGCAACGACAAGGTCCGCAGCACCGCTCGCCAACGGGCGCGCAGATCACCGTGCCCGGCACGGGGGACGGCACCGCCACCCGCACCGACACCAGCAGGCTCGCCGGCACCGGTACCGGAACCCGCACCCGGGCCGCCGGCACCGGCACCACCAGGCGCATCCACACCGGCACGCTCGCCGGCACCCGCACCAGCACCCGGCCCGACCGGGTCACCGGCACCCGCACGCTCACCCGCACCCGAACCCGCGCCCCCACCGCCGCCGGCCCCCGCCGCGGCCACCGTCTCCGCCAGCAACCCCACCGCCGTGTGCACGGCGTCCACATGCCCGCGCATCTCCTCCGCCGCGTCCGTGTCGAGCGCGGCGCACGCCGGGGGCAGGCCGACGAAGATGCGTTCGGCGAGGCCCGCGGCGACGTCGGCCAGCGCGCCGGTGTCGGTGCCGCGCACGTCTCCGTAGCGCAGGGAGCGGACGAGGGCGGGCAGGGCCTGGGCGAGATGCCCCACGTCGGTGTCGAGCGCGGCCCGGTCGGCGAGGAACCGCATGACCAAGGGCAGGGCGTCCGGCAGCCCGGCCAGCAGACACTGCTCGGCGAGCGCGGTGACATCGGCGAGGGTGCGCGCGGCCGTCGCGTCCGCCTCGGCCCTGGCCTGCGCCGCGCCCAGTACGGTCGTCCCCCACACGCCCGCCTCGGCGACCCGCACCGACAACTCCGGCTCCCAGCGCAGCCGCCACGTCTCCCGGAACGTGCCCATGCTCCCCCGGGACCGCGTGGGCTCGCCCCAGCCGACGCCGAGCAGCCGGAGCCGGTGCAGCAGCCTGCTGCGGCCGGCGTCGGTGTCACCCCGCAGGTCCAGCTCCAGTTCGCGCTCCAGCGCCTCGGGTTTGAGCCGCAGCGAGCGCTGTTGCCGGGCCAGGTCGCGCTGGAGCGGCACCGCCGGCGCCGCCTCCGGGACCTCGCCCAGGACGTCCCCGACCACCAGCCGGTCGTGCACCAGGTCCAGCGGCATGTCCGAGCCGTCGCCCATCACCGCGCGCACCGCGTCGGTGGTCTCGCTCAACCCCGGCAGCGGGCGGCCGCGCAGTGCCGCCAGGGTCTCGGCGAGCCGGACGGCCTCGATGACATGGGCGGAGGACACGATCCGGTCCTCCTCGCGCAGCAGCCGCGCCACCTTGGTCAGCCACCGCTCGACCGGCCGGTCGGGGGCGTGGAACAGATGGCCGTACCAGCCCGGCGAGTCGATGCCCGCGCCGTACCCGCTGGACCGGGCGAGCCTGCGGTGGGTCCAGGGCACCCAGGTCAGGTCCGCCTTGACCTTGGGCAGCCCCTTCAGCAGGGACCGGTCGGCGGCGACGGTGGTCTTCTCGCGCAGCGCGGGCACATGCCAGGCCCCGCAGACCACGGCCACCCCGTCGCCGAACTCCTTGCGCGCGGCGCGCAGCCGGAGCCGCATGTGTGCCTCGCGGACCGGGTCCCGGGAGTGCCCGCCGACGCCGTACCGCTCGCGGAGTGCGCCCATCGCCTCCTCCAGCGCGGCGAACGGGGCGAAGGGGTCCCGCTCCCCCGGGCCCCGGTGCTCGACCACGTCCTCCCACCAGCGCTCGGGGTCGTCGTATCCGGCGGCCTCGGCAAGCACCGCGAGCGGGTCGATCCGGGCCTGCTCACAGGCGTCCTGAGCCTCGTCGCCGTCCCGGGAGCCACGGTCGCCCTGCTGCCCACCGGCCTGCTGAGGCTCGTCGGCGCCCTGCCCGCCTCCCCCGGGGCTCTCAGGAGACGCCTCGCCCTCCCATGCGAGCGTGTGCGCGGCCGACAGGTCGATGAAGTGGGCCGGGACGCCGTGTTCCAGGGCCCAGCGGATCGCCACCCATTCGGGGCTGAACTCGGCGAACGGCCAGAACGCCGAGCGGCCTGGCTCGTCCACGGCATGGGCGAGCAGGGCCACCGGGGGCCGCAGGTCCGGGTCGGCGGCCAGCGGGATCAGCGCGTCGGCCTCGGGCGGGCCCTCGATCAGGACGGCGGCGGGCCGGGCGGCGTCCAGGGCGCCGCGCACCGCGCGGGCGGAGCCGGGGCCGTGGTGCCGCACGCCCAGCAGGAGTGGTCCCGAGGCATGGGCCTTGGGCCAGCGGGTGTCGTCGGTCATGCGCTCACCTCCCGGCAGGCGCGGTAGAAGTCCGTCCAGCCCTCGCGCTCGCGGACGACCGTCTCCAGGTACTCCTGCCAGACGACCCGGTCGGCCGCCGGGTCGCGCACGACGGCGCCGAGGATGCCCGCGGCGACGTCGCCCGGGCGCAGCACGCCGTCGCCGAAGTGCGCGGACAGGGCGAGGCCGCCCGTGACGACGGAGATCGCCTCGGCCGTGGACAGCGTGCCGCTGGGCGACTTCAGCTTGGTGCGGCCGTCGGCGGTGATGCCGTCGCGCAGCTCGCGGAAAACGGTCACGACGCGGCGGATCTCCTCGATGCCGTCGGGCGCGGCCGGCAGGTCGAGGGAGCGGCCGATCTGCTCGACCCGGCGGGTGACGATGTCGACCTCGGCCTCGGCGCTCTCCGGCAGCGGCAGCACCACGGTGTTGAAGCGGCGACGCAGTGCGCTGGAGAGGTCGTTGACCCCTCTGTCCCGGTCGTTGGCGGTGGCGATGAGGTTGAACCCGCGGACCGCCTGGACCTCCTGGCCCAGCTCGGGGACGGGCAGGGTCTTCTCGGACAGGATCGTGATCAGCGTGTCCTGCACGTCGGCCGGGATTCGGGTCAGCTCCTCCACGCGCGCGGTCATGCCCTCGGCCATGGCGCGCATGACGGGGCTGGGCACCAGCGCGTCGCGGCTCGGTCCGTGCGCGAGCAGCTGTGCGTAGTTCCAGCCGTACCGGATCGCCTCCTCCGGGGTGCCGGCGGTGCCCTGCACCAGCAGGGTGGAGTCCCCGCTGACGGCGGCCGCCAGATGCTCGGACACCCAGGTCTTGGCGGTGCCGGGGACGCCGAGCAGGAGCAGGGCGCGGTCGGTGGCGAGGGTGGTGACGGCGACCTCGATGATCCGGCGCGGGCCCACGTACTTGGGTGTGATCACCGTGCCGTCCGGCAGGGTGCCGCCGAGCAGATACGTCGCCACCGCCCACGGCGACAGCTTCCAGCGGGCCGGGCGCGGGCGGTCGTCCTGCGCGGCGAGTGCGGCGAGTTCGGCGGCGAAGGCGTGCTCGGCGTGCGGGCGCAGCGCCTGTGCGCTCTCGGGCGCGCCCTCGCCATCGGTCGGTTCGGCGGTCGTCGGTCGCACGGACGCAGACGCAGACGTGGCAGACGCAGACATGGCTGACATGGCTGAGGCCCCCTCCAGCTCGGCCGGTTCGGATCTGGCATCCACCGTGCACCACGCCACTGACAATCGCTCTGACCTGCCCAAACGTCCGCGCCGGACGGATTGTCAGTGGCGGGACCTACCGTCGGAGACATGACTGAGCAGGGGGTGCGCTGGACCGCGGAGCAGGTGCTGTCACTGGCGCCTGACGCCGCGTCACGCAAAGCGGGAGGCAAGCTCGGCACGGCCGGTCCGTGGTCCGAGGCGGGGAGCAAAGAGGGGACGGTGTGGGGGCTGTGCAAGGGCAGCGGCAGCAGGCCGTACCAGACGGTGGTCGATCTCGCCGACGCGGCCGGACCGGCGTACAAGTGCAGTTGTCCGAGCCGTAAGTTCCCGTGCAAGCACGCGCTCGGACTGCTGCTGCTGTGGGCGGGCGGCGACGGCTCGGTGCCGGCGTCCGCGGCGCCGCCGGACTGGGCCGAGCAGTGGCTCGCGGGCAGACGCAGGCGCACGAAGAGCAAGCAGGGCCGGAGCGAGGGGAGTTCCGGGAGCGGGTCCGCCGATCCGGAGGCGGCCCGGCGGCGGGCCGAGCGCCGGGCCGAGCGGGTCACGGCGGGTGCGACGGAGCTGGAGCAGCGCCTCGCGGACCTGCTGCGCGGCGGCCTGGCCGCGGCCGAGCAGGCGGGATACGGCCTGTGGGACGAGACGGCGGCCCGCATGGTCGACGCCCAGGCGCCCGGACTGGCCGCGCGGGTACGGGAGTTGGGCGCGATCCCGGCATCGGGCGCGGGCTGGCCGGCCCGCTTGCTGGAGGAGTGCGCGCTGCTGCACCTGCTGGACCAGGGCTGGCTGCGCCGCGACCGGCTGCCGGACGCCCTCGCGGCCACGGTCCGCTCCCGGCTGGGCCTGCCCGCCACGGCGGACGGTGCGCCGCTCCGCGACCACTGGCTGGTCCTCGCCCAGTACGACACGGTGGACCCGAAACTGACGACCCGCCGGATCTGGCTGCACGGCGCCGCCTCGGGCCGCACCCGGCTGCTGCTGTCCTACGGCGCGGCCGGCCGGGCTCCCGAGCTGTCCCTGCCGGTCGGGCTGGCCCTGGACGCGGAGCTGTCCGCCTATCCGGGGGCAGGCCAGTCCCGGTCCGCCCTGGGCGAACGGTTCGCCCCGCCCGCACCGGCCGCGTTCCGCCCACCGGGCACGAGCACGGCCGAGGCGGCGGCCCGGTACGGCGAGGCGCTGCGCGACGACCCCTGGCTGGAGTCCCTCCCGGTGACGCTGGAGCGGGTGATACCGGTCCCGGACGGCGACCGGTGGCAGCTGGCCGACGCCGACACGGACTCCGCCCTGCCGCTGACCCGGGCCGCCCGCTCCCGCCCCGGCCTGTGGCGGCTGATCGCCCTGTCCGGCGGTGCCCCGGTCAAGGTCTTCGGCGAATGCGGCCACCGCGGCTTCACCCCGCTCACGGCCTGGCCGGAGGGCACGGGCGAACCGGTTCCGCTGTGCTGACCGGCCTGCCGGAACGCAGAACGCACCGGCACCCTCGAACACTCGCAGGGAAAGGAACGCGATGAACGGGACGACGACCCCGACCGACGTGGACAACCCGGCCCCGGCAAGCTCCTGGGAAGACCTGGTCACCACCGCTCTTCTCGGCACCGACCGGCGCCCCGCGGCGTACGCCGGGTCCGGCCGGGAGGCACCCCTGGCGCTGCTCGACGAGGCCGCCGTGGCGACCGTACGGCGGCGGGCCGGGCTGCGGCCCGCGCGGGCGGCGCGTCGGCCGGACCCGGCACCCGAGGATCCCCGTCCGGCCCTGCCGGCCGCGGCGGCCCGCAGACTCGCCATGCTGCTGGCCGACCGTTCCGGCGGCGGAAGCGGTGGCCGCCGGGGCAGCTCCCCGGACCTCATGGAGCTGCTCCCGCAGTGGCTCGCGGCGGCCAACGCGCACGGATACGCGCCACCCCCGCAGACGCTTCCCGCCCTGCTGGACGCGGCCCGCGGCCGTACGGACCTGCGCCCGGCGGCGCTGGCGTTCGCGGGCCCGCGGGCGCTGTGGCTGGCCCGGCTGAACGCGGACTGGCGCTTCGCGCTGCGCGCGGCCCCCGGCGGCGGCGCCACGCTGCCCGACCCAGGCGACACCGAGTCGGTGCGCAGGCTGTGGCAGGAGGGGCTGTTCGCCGAGCGGGTCGCCCTGCTGGGCGCGCTGCGCGCCGGTACGCCCGCGCTCGCGCGCGAGCTGCTCACGTCGACCTGGCCGACGGAGCGGGCGGAGGACCGGCTGATGTTCCTCGACTCGCTGCGCACGGGCCTGTCGGCCGCGGACGAGCCGTTCCTGGAGCAGGCGTTGGGTGACCGCAGCCGCAATGTGCGGGCGACGGCGGCCGAACTGCTGTCGGCGCTGCCCGCTTCGGCGCTCGCCGCACGCATGGCCGTACGGGCCGCGGCGTGTGTGGCCCTCGACCGCACGGGAAACTCGCCGGCGATCGTGGTGGAGGCGCCGCTCGAGTGCGACTCCGGCATGGAGCGCGACGGTGTGGTGGCCACGCCTCCCGCAGGCAGAGGCGAGCGCTCATGGTGGCTGGGGCAGCTGGTGGAGGCAGCCCCGCTCCGCACCTGGCCGGGACGGCTCGGTGGACGGAGGGCGGAGGAGATCGTGGCACTGCCGGTCACGGACGGCTGGCAGGGCGAACTGCACGCGGCCTGGTGCCGGGCGGCGGTGCGGCAGCGGGACGCCGAGTGGTCGAGGGCGCTGCTCGGCTCGCCGTCGGCGCCGGAGGCCGGCGGGCCGGGCGCGGTGTCGTTGGCGGAACGCGCGAAGCTGCTGGCCACCCTGGACCCGGCGGAACGGGCAGCGTGGGTGGCCGGGTTCATCGCCACGCATGGGCTGTCGGAGGCGTTCCAGCTGCTCGGGGTGTGTGCGGTGCCCTGGGCCGGGCCGCTGGGCCGGGCGGTCGTGGACGCGCTCAACATCGCACGGGACGCGGGCAGTTACCCGTGGAGCTTCAGCGGGGTGATGGGGCTCGCCGAGCGCTGCCTGGACCCCGCGGAGGCCACCCGGCTCGAGGCGCTGCTGGCGATACCCGACGAACGGGAGGACGCCGCGCCGGGAGCCGGGGGCTACTGGGCGGAGGCGTTCCAGCGGCTGGTGACCACGTTGCGGCTGCGGGCGGAGATGGCCGCGGAACTCGCCCCGGACCGGCCCCCGCTCACCGACCGCACCGAGCCGTCGGCCCGACCGCCGGAGGCAGCCGCTCAGCCACTGGAGCCAGCCGCCCAACCGCCGGAGGCGGCCGCTCAGCCTCCGGACGCGGCCGGCTGACGGACGTTCTCCCGCACCCACGCCACGATCGACGCGGTCGTCGCGCCCGGCGTGAAGATCTCCGCGACGCCCTTCTCCTTCAGCGGCGGGATGTCCTCGTCCGGGATGATGCCGCCGCCGAAGACGAGGATGTCCTCGGCCTCGCGCTCCTTGAGCAGGTCGATCACCGCGGCGAACAGCGTGTTGTGCGCGCCGGAGAGGATGGACAGGCCGATCGCGTCGGCATCCTCCTGGATGGCGGTGTCCACGATCTGTTCCGGCGTCTGGTGGAGCCCGGTGTAGATGACCTCCATACCGGCGTCGCGCAGGGCACGCGCGATGACCTTGGCCCCGCGATCGTGGCCGTCGAGCCCCGGCTTGGCGACGACCACGCGGATCGGACCGGCTGCCACACCCATCACTGCCTCCATCAAACGACCACGGAAGCGATCGCTTCCGTCCGTAACGACAAGTACCGCACTTTTGGCGCGGTCCGCCACCCGTCACGAAGTGAACGAACGTTATCTCCAGCATCCCGCAACCGGCAGTTTTACGGTGCGCGGCGAGGGGGAAATCACATGGTGGGACATGAGGGCACACGGGGGATCGAGCCGTCCTCCGGTGTGCCGACAGGAGGTCGGCCCATGAAGGTCACCGGGGTACTGCCACTCTTTCTCCCGTTCTGCCGGCGCCTGTGGCCCGGCAGACTCGCCGGAATCTCCGTGGCGCTGCTGAGGGCGACCGCCCTCGAGGCCGCGATCCTGGCCTGCCATCTCCTGCTGTATCCGACCGGCCTCACCCAGGAGCGCCGCGCCCCTGCCCTGCCCGCCGACGACGGCACCGCCCGGCTGCCTGTCCGGCCCGGCCCGCCGGTGGTACTGCTGCACGGTTTCATCGACAACCGCTCGGTGTTCCTGCTGCTGCGCCGCAACCTCGCCCAGCACGGCGGGCAGTGCGTCGTATCACTCAACTACTCCCCGCTGACCTGCGACATCCGCGCCGCCGCCGAGCTGCTCGGCCGGCACGTCGAGGAGCTCTGCGAGCGCACCGGCAGCGACCGGGTCGACATCGTGGGGCACAGCCTCGGCGGGCTGATCGCCCGTTATTACGTGCAGTGCCTGGGCGGTGACCTGCGGGTCCGCGTCCTCGTCACGCTGGGTACACCGCATTCGGGGACCAGCGCGGCGCCTTTGGCCAACGCCCATCCCATCGTGCGCCAGATGCGGCCCGGTTCGGGGGTGATAGAGGAGCTGGCCCGGCCCGCGCCCGGTTGCCGTACCCGGTTCGTCAGCTTCTGGAGCGACCTGGACTCCGTGATGGTGCCGCTGGAGACGGCCTGCCTGGAGCACCCCGACCTCGACGCGCAGAACATCCGGGTGACCGGCATCGGACATCTCGCCCTTCCCGTGCACCCCGCCGTCGCGGCCGGGATACGCGAGGCTCTCGACTCCCCGCACCCCGGGGACCGGGTCGCCGACGGTCTCACGGTGGCGTGACTTGTCCGGCGTCAGAGTGACGCAAAGGTGACGAACAGTCACCGTATATCGAACACCAATCGAACTCTCGGCCAAACTCGTGTCCTGCGCCCCCCGAAACGCCGCCGAATGCCCGTTTCCGGCGGGCGCGAAACCAGCCGAAGATTGTCGCGCCCAGGTACCGGCGGGTACAGTCACCGCACTGCTCTGGCAGCCCCTGTTGTCGAGGCGAAAGAGAAGTTGGTGAACGACCGTCACCCGTCGGGGACCATGACCACCCCGGCCCCGGCTTCCGACGCCTCCGCCGCGCACTACGCGCCGTACGGGACGCATGGAGCCCCCTACGGCGACTTCACCACGTACGGCGGCTACGAGGCCACCGGTTTTCCGGACGGCACCGGCACCTTCGCCACGGACCCGCTCTTCGGCAGCCTGCCCGGCGAGCAGAGCACCGGCGCGTACGACAGCACGCAGTGGCAGACCGGCCAGACCCCGAACTACGACCCGTACGCGGCCCAGCACCACGCCGCCTACGACTCCGGCGCCTATGACTCCACCGCCTGGACGATCCCCGCCCAGGCGACGGGCAACGACATCAGCGGCCAGTGGGACGCGAGCGCCTGGCTGCAGCCCGACCAGTCCGGCATCGCCGAACCGACCCAGCAGTGGGCGTGGGGCACCCAGACCTTCGAGTCGGGCACGTTCGACGCCACGCAGTGGAATTCCGGCGGCCAGGCCGTGCCGGCGGAGGCCGAGCAGGCTGCCGAACCGTTCGGCCAGCAGGCCACCGCCGCCTTCGACCAGGTCGGCGACCCGCAGGCGACCGCGGCCTTCGCGCAGATGCCCTACGGGCAGACCCCGTACGAGGAAGAGGTCCCGTACGAGGACACCGCGTTCGGCGAGCAGCAGGCCGGGGACGACGAGTCGGGCATCGGGGATGAATCGCCCGCCGCCGAGCTGCTGGACGACCAGGAGGACATCGAGCCGACGCCCCGCGCCGGCTCGCGCAGCGCCGCGCGCTCCCGCCGGCGTACGACCGCAAAGCGCTCCGCGCTGCTGACCATTGCCGTGCCCTCGGCCTGTGTGATGGGCGTCGCCGGGATCGCCGCCGCCTCGGTCGGCTCGCTGACCGACGACGGCCAGGACACCACGGCCTCCGCCTCGGACACGCACGCGGTCAAGGCCTCGGTCGCCAACAGCAAGCTGGACACCCAGCTCAACACCCTGTCCGCCGGCGCCCACGACTTCGCCGACCGGGCGAGCCGGACGCAGGAGCGGATCGACCTCAAGAACCAGCAGGAGCTGGAGCAGAAGAAGGCCGCCGCCGCGGCCGCGCTCAAGGAGCGGCTGCGCCCCAAGTTCGTGCTGCCGGTCACGCAGAAAGGGCTCAGCGCCTACTTCGGCCAGGCCGGGGTGAACTGGATGTCCGTGCACACGGGCATCGACTTCCCGGTGTCGTACGGCACCACGGTGATGGCCGCGACCGACGGCGTCGTCTCCACCAAGTGGAACAGCGCCTACGGCAACATGATGATCGTGACGGCGAAGGACGGCACGCAGACCTGGTACTGCCATCTGTCCAGCTACCGCGTCGCCGCCGGGACGTCCGTCAAGGCCGGCCAGCCGATCGCCTACTCCGGCAACTCCGGCAACTCCACCGGTCCGCACCTGCACTTCGAGGTACGGCCCGCGGGCGGGGCGGCCATAGACCCGCTGCCGTGGCTGCGGAGCCACGGGCTCGACCCGACGTAGAGCCCGGGGGCCTTCGCCCCCAGAACCCCTACGGCCTCTCCCCTACAGCTTCTCCACCGGCGCGTACCGCAGCAGCAGCCGCTTCGGCTTGGTGTCGCCGAAGTCGATCGTCGCCTCCGCGTTCCCGCCCGTGCCCTTCACGGCGACGACCGTGCCGAGCCCGAACTGGTCATGGGTGACCCGGTCCCCTACGGCGAGGGCGACCACCGGCTTCTCCGTGGTGCGCCGCGCGGCGAACCCGGACGCGCCCGACGCCGAGGAACGCGAGCGGGTCGAGGACAGCGAGGCCGCGATCCCGGAGGCCGGGCCGGAGGACACCGGCGCCGCCGCCCCAGTCCGCTTCCAGTCCACATGGGTGGCCGGAATCTCTTCCAGGAAGCGGGAGGGCGGGTTGTACGACGGCTGGCCCCAGGCGCTGCGCATCGCCGACCGCGTGAGATAGAGCCGCTCCCGCGCGCGCGTGATGCCCACGTACGCCAGGCGCCGTTCCTCCTCCAGCTCCTTGGTCTGGCCGAGGGCGCGCATGTGCGGGAAGACACCGTCCTCCATGCCGGTCAGGAAGACGACCGGGAACTCCAGGCCCTTGGCGGTGTGCAGGGTCATCAGGGTGATGACGCCGGAGCCTTCCTCGTCCTCGTCGGGGATCTGGTCGGAGTCGGCGACGAGGGCCACCTGCTCCAGGAAGTCGGCCAGGGTGCCCTGTTCCCCCTCCCCGCGCTCCTGCTCGAACTCCAGGGCCACCGCCGCGAGTTCCTGGAGGTTCTCGATGCGGGTCTCGTCCTGCGGGTCGGTGGAGGCCTGCAACTCGGCCAGATAGCCGGTGCGTTCGAGCACCGCCTCCAGGACGGTCGCGGGGCCCGCACCGGACTCGACGATGGTGCGCAGGTCCTCCATCAGCGTGTTGAACCGCTTGACGGCGTTGGTGGAGCGCGCGGCCATGCCGTACGCCTCGTCCACGCGCTTGAGCGCCTGCGGGAAGCTGATCTTCTCGCGCTGGGAGAGGGCGTCGATCATCGCCTCCGCGCGCTCGCCGATGCCCCGCTTGGGCACGTTGAGGATGCGGCGCAGCGGCACCGAGTCCTCGGGGTTGGCGAGCACACGCAGATAGGCCAGGACGTCCCGGACCTCCTTGCGCTCGTAGAAGCGGACCCCGCCGACGACCTTGTAGGGCAGGCCGACGCGGATGAAGACCTCTTCGAAGACACGGGACTGGGCGTTGGTGCGGTAGAAGACGGCGACATCGCCCGCCCTGGCCTCGCGCGCGTCGACCAGGCGGTCTATCTCGTCGGCGACGAACTGGGCCTCGTCGTGCTCGGTGTCGGCGACATAGCCGGTGATCCGCGCGCCCTGGCCGGCGTTGGTCCACAGGTTCTTCGGGCGGCGGGACTCGTTGCGCTCGATGACCGCGTTGGCGGCGGACAGGATGGTCTGTGTGGAGCGGTAGTTCTGCTCCAGCAGGATCGTCGTCGCGTTCGGGTAGTCCTCCTCGAACTGGAGGATGTTGCGGATCGTCGCGCCGCGGAAGGCGTAGATCGACTGGTCCGCGTCACCCACGACGCACAGTTCGGCGGGCGGGAGGTCGTGCTCGCTCGGCGGGGTGTCCTCGTCGTGCTCGCCGGTGCCCACGAGTTCGCGCACGAGCGCGTACTGGGCGTGGTTGGTGTCCTGGTACTCGTCGACGAGGACATGCCGGAAGCGGCGGCGGTAGTGCTCGGCGACGTCCGGGAAGGCGCGCAGCAGGTTGACCGTCGTCATGATCAGGTCGTCGAAGTCGAGCGCGTTGGCCTCGCGCAGGCGCGACTGGTAGAGCGCGTATGCCTGGGCGAGGGTCTTCTCGAAGCCGTCGGTGGCCTGGGTTGCGAAGTCCTCCTCGTCGATCAGCTCGTTCTTCAGGTTGCTGATCTTCGCGCTGAACGACTTCGGCGGGAAGCGCTTGGGGTCGAGGTCCAGGTCGCGGCAGACCAGGGCCATCAGGCGCTTGCTGTCGGCGGCGTCGTAGATGGAGAAACTGGAGGTGAAGCCGAGCTTCTTGCTCTCCCGGCGCAGGATGCGCACGCACGCGCTGTGGAAGGTCATCACCCACATCGCGTTCGCGCGCGGGCCGACGAGCTGCTCGACGCGCTCCTTCATCTCCCCCGCGGCCTTGTTGGTGAAGGTGATCGCGAGGATCTGGCCCGGGTGCACATGCCGCTCGGCGAGCAGGTGGGCGATGCGGTGGGTGAGCACGCGGGTCTTGCCGGAGCCGGCGCCGGCGACGATGAGCAGCGGGGAGCCGGCGTGCACAACTGCGGCGCGCTGGTTGTCGTTCAGCCCCTCCAGCAGCGCCGCCGCGTCGAGGACGGGACGCGGGGCGCCGTCGCGGTAGTACCCTCCCCCACTCTCGGCTCCGCTCGAGCGGGGGGACCCCCATCGGTCCGGCGGCACGTCGAACTTCCCGCCGAACAGATCGTCCGGAAGCGGCTCCGGAGCGTGATCGTCCTCGGGCGGCGGCGGGGGCTCCTCCTCGCGCCCGCGAGGGGCCTGGAGGTCCGCCAGGAAGCTGTCGTCAAAGAGGCTGCTCATCGCTCTACGAGTCTAGGGCGCCCCACCGACAACCGGTCGCCGTCCCAGGAACCCGACCGGTCCGGAACGGAGTTGATCTTCACCGTCGAATGGCCCGCACCCTGCTCACACAGGGGAACCGTCCGATGACAGACGAGCGAAACCCACCTCAGGTCACGAAAATGTATCGGACATATCACGCACCAACCTTCACAGGAGTCACACCAGTTGGCTAGCGTGCGTTCGGGCCGTACGACCCCTACCGGCGAGCCTCGCCGGGCCGCGCGGCCCCCGCCGAGTCTGGCGCGTCCCGCGGGGCGCCCGGAGCCGGGGACCCACCGACCTTTGGGGTGAATCGGCCGGCTCCCACCCGGGACGCCGCCGTAGGGCAACCCTTCCGAACCACCGCCCGAACCCGACAGCTAACCCGGTAGGCGGCCCACTGGAAGGAGTCGCCTCCCTTGGCGTCGCACCGCAAGCCGCGCCCCGGCGGGACCATCGGAACCGGCCTTCGCGCTCCCGCCCTCGCCACCGCCGCCCTCACCTCCATGGCTGTGCTCTCGCAGACCGCGGAGGCCGCCCCGAGTACCGATCACGCCAAGCCGAGCCTGGAGGAGGTCGAGAAGAAGGTCGACGATCTCTACCGCCAGGCGGAGTCGGCGACCCAGAAGTACAACGCGGCCAAGGAGCGGACCGGCAAACAGCGCGGCCGCGTCGACGCCCTGCGCGACGACGTCGCCCGGCGCACCGCACGCCTCAACAAGGCCCGCGAGGAGCTGGGCTCCTTCGCCGCGGCCCAGTACCGCACCGGCGCCGCCGCCCCCGACACGGCCACCTTCCTGCTGGCGAACGACCCGCAGGACTACTTCGACCAGACCCAGCTGATGAACCGGCTGACCTCGCGGGAGAAGACCGCGGTCGACGACTACATCGGCGAGCAGGCCGCGACCATGAAGAAGCGGCGCGAGGCCGCGGAGAGCCTGCAGACGCTGACCGACTCACAGCACGACCTGCAGACCGCCAAGGCCACCGTGCAGAAGAAGCTGGCCACGGCGCGCGAGCTGCTGTCGCAGCTGACGGCCCAGGAGAAGGCGCGGCTGGCCGCCATCGAGCGGGCGAAGGAGCAGGAGGCGGCGCGCAAGGCGGCCGAGCTGGCGAAGCAGCAGGCAGCTCAGCAACAGGCCGCCTCGTCGTCGTCCACCTCCGCGGGGTCCGCCTCCGGATCCGGTTCTACGGGCTCCGGCTCGACGGGCTCCGGCTCGACCGGGTCCACCACCACGTCCAGCTCGTACGACACCAAGGCCGAGAAGGCGATCGCCTTCGCCCGCGCGCAGATCGGCAAGCCGTATGTGTGGGGCGCCACCGGTCCGGACTCCTACGACTGCTCGGGCCTCACCCAGGCCGCCTGGAAGGCCGCCGGCGTCACGCTTCCTCGCACCACGTACGACCAGGTCAACGCGGGCACCACGGTCTCGCTCGCCGACGCGCGGCCGGGCGACCTGATCTTCTTCTACGACGACATCAGCCACGTCGGCATCTACATAGGCAACGGCATGATGATCCACGCCCCGAAGCCGGGCGCGTACGTCCGCGAGGAGTCGATCTACTACGGCGGCGAGTCGATCATCCACAGCGTGGTCCGCCCGGGCTGACCGCCCATCCCGGGCACGGCCGCGCCCCGGCCGACTCGCGCTCCACGCGCGCGTGCCATCGCATTGCAGGGCCACGCGCGCGTGCCGCGCGAACGGCACGTCCACGCGGGCGCGTGCCTACGCCCTGGGCTCCACGCGCGCGTGCCGGTGTCTTGGGGGTGCGCGTCGGCGGATGGCCTGTCCATGGGCGCATACCGGCGTCCTCCGCGTCCACGCGCGCGTGGGGCCGTTTGGCTGGTGCGACAGGGCATGAAGGTCGCGCCGTCCGCGTCCACGCGCGCGTGGGGCCGTTCCTCCGTCGATACGCGCCGCGCGCCGACCGTTCCTTTGACCACGCACGCCGGCCGCTCCTCCATCCACGCGGCCAACGCCCTCCAGCCCCCGTCCACGCGGCCACAGCCTTCCGGCATCCACGCGCCCCGGCTTCCCTGCCTCCGCAAGCGCGGTGCCGACCTTTCACGGTCCCGCGCGCGTACCGGCGTTTTTGCTGTCCACGCGCGCGTGCCCTTCCGGGCGAGCACCCCGCGGCTCCCTAGCATCGGGCGCATGCCCGGCATCTCAGGTCGTCTGCGTGCGTTGTGGGCGGGACGGTCCCCCGCGGCCGGGGCCGCCGTGATGGCGACCGGCATCCTGTCGGTGGGGCTGCACATGACCGGCGACGAGACACTCTCCCGGTTGGTGCTGGCGCTGGCGTGCGTCGCCTGGGCCGCGCTGGCCGCCGAGTTCGTGCTGCGGCTGGTCGGCGAGCGGCAGCGCTGGGCGACCGAGGCGGAGAGTCCGGGCGCGCTCACCTCCGTCGCCGCGACCACGGTGCTCGGCACCCGGATCTCGGCGCTGGGCGGGCAGACCCTGGCCGAGGCGCTGCTGGCGCTCGCGGCGGTGCTCTGGCCGGTACTGCTGTTCCTGATCGTACGGCGCTGGCGGCCGCGCATGCCGGGGGCGGTGTTCCTGTGTTGCGTGGCGACGGAGGGGCTCGCCGTACTGGCCGCCACGCTGGCCACGGCCGAGCGCACGGCGTGGCTCGCGCACACCGCGCTGGTGCTGTTCTGGCTGGGTCTGGTGCTCTACGGCCTGGCGCTGGCCCACTTCGACGTACGGCAGGTGCTGGAGGGGGCGGGCGACCACTGGATCGCGGGCGGGGCGCTCGGGATCTCGACGCTGGCCGGGGGGAACCTGCTCATCGCCGGGGACTCGGGCATGTACCTGTGGAACGCGGACGACCGCGACGTGCTGCGCACCGTGACGGTCGTGCTGCTCGTGCTGGATCTGGTCTGCTACGCCGTCCTGCTGGCCGCCGAGGCGGTGCGCCCCAGGCCCGGCTACCACGTACTGCGCTGGGCGACGGTGTTCCCGATGGGAATGACGGCGGTGGCGACGCTGTCCGTCGCGACCGTCTTCGGCGTACCGTGGCTCACCTGGCCGGGACGGGTGCTGCTGTGGGCGACGGTGGCCGTGTGGCTCGCGGTCGCCGCCGGTGCGGTGCTCGCGGCCCGCGTCGGCGGCAGGGACGGATGACCGTCAGGTCCACAGGACGGCGATGAAGATGTTCGCCATGGTCAGCAGGCCGACCAGCCCGAACACACTCTTGTCGATCTTCTCCTCGTCGCGCTTCACGTAGACCAGCCCGAGAATCACGATCAGCAGCGCCAGCTTGACGCCGATCTTGATGGTGTTGACGTGGTGGTCGTCGGCCTGGTTGAGGCCGACCAGGACCACGCCGGTGACCAGCATGGTCAGCGCGCCGTGCAGCATCGCGGGCACGAACCGGGCCGTGCCCTGGCCCATCGCCTTCATCTGGGTGAGGAAACCGCCGAGCAGCGCGGCGATGCCGATGATGTGCAGGCCGACGAAGAGATGGATGAGTACGTCCATGGGCCCGGAGCCTAACGAGGGGCCCCGCGGCCTCCTGCCACCGGCCCCACTCACAGGGGCCGGCGAGCACACGGACGATCTTGCATATATGCGCCCCATAGCACCCCACGCCTCCCGTCCGTCCCGTTTTCCGCACTTCGGTCACCACGCTCTGTGAAGGCGACTCCTCCAAGGCGGCCATACGCTCACTTACGGTCACATCGCGGTCCATCGAGGGCAGTTCCGCACACCGCGTTACCCACTCGTCACAGTCGGGCCTAGCGTCCTCCCCCAGGTGACCGGCTCCCCACCGCCGCCCGGGCCAGGGGCGGCCGTCGGCCACCACCGCCGAGAAGGGTCCGGCGGTGGCCCGCTTCCCCTGTGCGGGCCGCCGTCGGACACACGGACCTCTCGGTCGTACGAGTCGTACGGAAGGACGTGACGGTCCAGGTGGCAGCGCACCGCAAGGCCCGGCAACGCTCAATGGGCGGTCATACGGCCCGGACGGCCGCCACGCTCGCCCTGGCGGGCGCGGCCACCGCGACGGGGTTCGACGGGACCGGACACGCCGAGCCGCAGCTGACGCCGGCGCAGGTGAAGGCCAAGGTGGACCAGCTGTACCAGGACGCCGAGGCCGCGACCGAGAAATACGACGGCGCGAAGGAGAAGGCGGACACGGAGCAGCGGCGGCTGAACGCGCTGCGCGACGAGACCGCCCGCAAACAGCAGAAGCTCAACACCGCCCGGGACGCGCTGGGTTCGTTCGCGGCGGCGCAGTACCGCGAGGGCGGCTTCGCACCGACCTGGCAGCTGGCCCTGTCCCGCGACCCCGACCGGTACCTGGACGACGCCGCGTTTGTGGAGCGGGCCGGTGCCCGGCAGGCCGCCGCCGTGTCCCGGGTGCGCGCGCAACTGCGGGAGATCGAGCAGCTGCGGGGCGCGGCCCGCATCGAGCTGCAGTCGCTGCGGTCCCGGCAGGCGGAGCTGCAGCGGCAGAAGCGGACCGTCACCGGCAAGCTGGACGAGGCCCGGCGGCTGCTGGCGCGGCTCTCCCCGCAGCAGCGGTCCGAGGTCAGCGGCACGCCGGGACGTGCCTCCCGCTCGGCCTCGGACGCCCGGGACGCCCTGGAGCAGGCCGGTTCGGCCGCGGCCCCGAACGCGCGCGCCGAGGCGGCCGTCTCCTACGCCTACGCCAAGCTCGGCAGCCCGTATGTGTGGGGCGCGGCCGGTCCGAACGCCTTCGACTGCTCGGGCCTGGTCCAGGCCGCCTACCGCTCCGCCGGCATCTCCCTGCCCCGCACCACCTATGCCCAGATCAACGCGGGCCGGCGCGTCTCCCGCTCCGAACTCCAGCCCGGGGACCTGGTGTTCTTCTACTCCGGGATCAGCCACGTCGGCATCTACGTGGGCAACGGGCAGATCATCCACGCCCCGAACCCCTCGGCACCGGTCCGGCTGGCCCCGGTCGACCTGATGCCGTTCGCCGGGGCGACCCGGGTGGCGTAGGGGCAGGGCCCGCAGGGGTCAGACCAGGCGGCGGGCCGTCGCCCAGCGGGTCAGTTCATGCCGGTTGGACAGCTGGAGCTTGCGCAGGACCGCCGAGACATGCGACTCGACCGTCTTCACCGAGATGAACAGCTGCTTGGCGATCTCCTTGTAGGCGTAGCCACGGGCGATCAGGCGCAGCACCTCGCGCTCGCGCTGGGTGAGGCGGTCCAGGTCCTCGTCCACGGGCGGGGCGTCGGTGGAGGCGAAGGCGTCCAGGACGAACCCGGCCAGGCGCGGGGAGAAGACGGCGTCGCCCTCCTGGACGCGGAAGATGGAGTCGACCAGGTCGGTGCCGGTGATGGTCTTGGTGACATAGCCGCGGGCGCCGCCGCGGATCACACCGATCACGTCCTCCGCCGCGTCCGACACGGACAGCGCGAGGAAGCGCACGGGCCGCTCGGCGTCCGCCGTCAAAGCCGCGCACCGGCGCAGCACTTCCACGCCGCCGCCGCCCGGCAGGTGGACGTCGAGAAGGACCACCTCCGGCCGGGTCGCTGTGATGACGGTGACCGCCTGGTCGACGTCCGCGGCCTCGCCGACCACCTCGACACCGGTCTCGGCGGTCTGCCCGATCTCTGCCTGGACGCCGGTGCGGAACATCCGGTGGTCGTCCACGAGCACCACCCGTACGTGCCGTCCGCCCGCGCCGCCGCCGGCAGCCCCGGGCCCGGCCCCCTCGGGGGCACCCGCCGTGCCGTTCGTCTCGGTCGCGTCGCTCATGACGTCCTCTCCGCCCTCTCCATCTCCAGCTCGACCTCCGTGCCGCCGCCCGGCACCGACCGCAGTCGGGCCGTGCCGCCGTTGCGCTCCATGCGGCCGATGATCGATTCTCTGACGCCCATGCGGTCGGCGGGTATCGAGTCGAGGTCGAAGCCGGGACCGCGGTCACGCACGGACACGAAGACCGTCCTGCCCTCGACCTCGGCGTAGACCTGCACGGCACCGCCCTCGCCACCGTACTTGGCTGCGTTCACCATCGCCTCGCGCGCGGCCTGCATCTGCGCGCCGGTTCTCTCGTCCAGCGGGCAGTCGCCGACGATGACGACCTCGATGGGCACAGCGTGCTTGTCCTCCACCTCGGCGGCGTTGCGCCGCACGGCCTCGGCGACCGTGTCCGGCTCGTCGGCCTCGTCCTTGCCGGTGCCCTCCGGCTTGTACAGCCAGGTGCGCAGGTCGCGCTCCTGGGCGCGGGCGAGGCGGCGCACCTCGCCGGCGTTGTCGGCGTTGCGCTGGATCAGGGTGAGGGTGTGCAGCACGGAGTCATGGACGTGGGCCGCGACCTCCGCACGCTCCTGGGCGCGGATGCGCATCAGGCGTTCCTCGGACAGGTCCTGGGTCATGCGGACGAGATACGGACCGGCGAGGAGCGTGATGCCGACGAGGACGGCGAGGGCCGCCTGCAGGACCGCGCCGAGATGGGCGGCCGACCCCTGCAGCCAGAAGATCGCGGACACACCGGCCGTGACGAGCAGGACACCGCCGGCCGCGCGCAGCAGAGTGAGGGTGCGGCGCCGGCGGCCGACCTCGACCCAGCGGGCCCGGCGGGCGTTGTCCGCCTGGCGCCAGACGAGGGCGACACCGGCCGCGACGAGGACGGCGGGCACCAGATACACCTTGGCGCCGCTGCCCAGATTGACGCTGCTGACGAACACCACGGACACGATGACCATGAGGAGCAGCGCGACGATCTGGCCGCGGTCCGGCTTGCGGGCCACGAGTCTGCGGCGGCCGTCCGGGGCCGTCTCCGTGGCGACGAGCGAGGGCGGTCTCTGGTCGCCGACACCGCCGACGCCCAGCGGGACGAAGAACCAGAACGCCGCGTAGAGCAGCGCTCCGAAGCCGTGGGCCATGAACAGGCCGACGAAGGCGAGCCGCACCCAGACGACGGGCAGCCCGAGGTGCCCGGCGAGGCCCCGCGCCACTCCGCCGAGCCAGCGTCCGTCGCTGCTGCGGTAGAGCTTGCGCGGCGGCCGCGGGTCGTCGACTGGCAGGCTTGCGGCTTCCGGCATGCCAATGATGGTCACATGCACGGCGGGCCCAGGCATCAGGGTCGGCCCCCGAGACGCCCCTGATCTTCCTCGGGGGCGGGTCGGGGAGCACCTCGCGGGGCTGGTCGCGGGTGGCTCGAACGGTTCCCCGCCTCGTCTCAGGGCCGATTTCAGGGTTCGGCCAGGGTCGTCCCGGCTGCCGCGGCGGCGGCCGGGCCGTCACCATGGACGCATGACGGATCACGAGCACGCCGCGACGGGTCCGGGACCCGGCACCGGCCCGCGCCCGGCACCGGGCACCGGACCGACGGATGCCGCGCCCGCCGCGACGGAGAAGACGGGAGCGGCCGGCGCCGGCGCCGATACGCACGCCGACGCACAGCAGCAGGATGAGGAGCAGCCTGCCGCCGGAGCCCCCGAGCAGCTCCGGCGCGACCGCGGGCACAAAATGATCGCGGGCGTGTGCGCGGGCCTCGGCCGGCACACCGACATGGACCCGGTGATCTTCCGTATCACCCTGGCCGTGCTGTCCGCGACCGGCGGCATCGGCCTCATCTTCTACGGCTTCGCCTGGCTGCTGCTGCCGTACGAGGACGAGGAGGAGAACGAGGTCCGCAAGCTGCTGACGGGCCGGGTCGACGGCCAGGCGCTCGCCGGCGTGCTGTTCGCCCTGGTCGGCTGCGGGATCTTCCTGACCATGCTGAGAAACGGCGGGGTGCTGGCCTTCGCCGTGGTGCTCTCCCTGTTGCTGGCGGGCGCCGGGTACTGGTCGCGGCGTCGCGGCGCCCCCGACCCCGATCCGCTCGCCGCCCAGGCCGCCGCCGACGCGCCGCCGGAGGCCCAGGCGCCGCCGGTCGTCACCGTCTACCCGTCGTGGTGGCGGGACCCGATCGTCAAGGACGGCACCCATGTCGGCGGCACCGGCTATCTCTGGGGACCCGGCGACGCCCGCGACCGGGACCTCACCTCGGTGGTCGACGTCGGTATCGCCACCCCCTGGACACACCACGGCCACCCCGGCGGCTCCGTACGGCCGCAGCCCAGTGCGCCCCCGAGACCCCGCGGGCCACGCTGGATCGGCGGCTGGGTGTTCCTGTTCGCGCTGGTGGCGGGCGGCCTGGGCACCGGGCTGACCTGGGACACGCATCCGCTGGGCACCAGTCTGCAGACCGGTCTGGCGTGTGCGCTGGCGGTCTTCGGCCTGGGCATCACGGTCAGCGCGTTCCTGGGCCGCACGGGAGCCGGGACGGTCTTCCTGGCGATCGTCACAGCGGCGCTGCTCGCCGGGGCGGCGGCCATGCCCAAGGACATCACCACCTACTGGAGAGACACCTCCTGGGCGCCCGCCGCGGCAGCGCAGGTACGGCCTGAGTACGACCTCGGCACCGGGCGCGGCACGCTGGACCTGACCCGGGTGCATCCGGGCAAGGGGCAGACGGTCGCGACGGACGCGCATGTGGGTGCGGGACAGCTGAAGGTGATCGTGCCGGCGGACACGACCGTGCGGATGAACATCGAGGTGGGCGTCGGCGACATCCGGTTGCCGGGGGAGAACAGGAAGGACGTGGACGTGCAGCCGCGCAGGCTCAAGAACGTGACGCTGGCGCCGGCCAAGGGCGCCAAGGACTCCGGCACTCTGGACCTTTCGCTGAAGGTCGGGGCGGGCCAGGTGGAGGTCGATCGTGCTGCGTCATGAGTTCCAGCCCGGGAAGCTGGTCGCCGGGCTCTTCCTCACCGCGACCGGCGTGGTCTTCGCGGGAGACGCGGGCGGACTGTGGGAGACGCCGTGGTTCGCGGTCGTACCGCTGATCGTGGGCGGCCTGTTCCTCGCCGGTGCCACGGCAGCCGTGGCCCGGGGCATACGCAGACGGGGCGGCGCCGGGAGCGGCTGACGGTCGCGGTCCGGCGGGCTGGTGGGGGTCCGTCCGTCGGTGGGGGTCCGGCCGTCGGCTGAGCGGCCTTTGGCGAAATCCGGTGCGGGGAACCGCGCGGCCGGCCCCTACCGGTCCGCGGGTTCCTCACCGTGCTGTCAGCGGAGTGCTCAGCGGTAGCCGCCCAGTCGCTGTCGGCGGCGGGCTCGCCAGGCCGAGTCGACGGACAGGTAGGGGGCACCGGCGAGGATCAGGGGGATCCAGGCCATGAAGTAGGCGAGGTCGTTGCCGTAGTAGTAGGGGGTCGTCGACCAGCTCACCGTCATCCACAGGCTGAACGAGATCAGCGCGCCGCCGAGCGCGGCCAGCCGGGCGAGCAGACCGAGCAGGGTGCCGATGCCGACGGCCAGTTCACCGAGGGCGATGGCGTAGCCGAAGCCGACCGGGGACTTCAGGGCCAGGTCGACCAGGGCCGGGATGGCGGCGGAAGGGCGGGCCGAGCGCATGGTGTCACCGATGGATCCGGCTCCGCCGGACTTCAGGAAGGAGCTGTTGGTGAGCTTGTCCAGGCTGGCGTAGATGAAGGTGACGCCGAGGAAGATGCGCAACGGCAGCAGGGCGTAGTGGGCGGCGGTGTCCCGCCAGCCGAGGCCGTTGAGCTGGTTCATGTGCGTGTCCGTCCGAATGCCGTGAGTCATCGTCGCAAACCGCCCTCTCGCCCGCCGTCCCGCCCCTCACTTGACCATACGTATGACAAGAGGACGCAGTTCAATCCCAACTCGGATGTTTTTCCGGATTTCGGCCCCTCGTGGCGGGGAGGCCGGCACGGGCCCGCCGGACCTCGTTCAGATGCGGGCCAGGATCTGCCGCACGGGATGGCCGAGGACCCGGGCGACCGTGGCGAGTTCCTCGGGGGTGAGCAGGGAGCGCTGCGGGTTCCAGGCGGCGATCTCGAAGCGGGCGAACCCGCACGGCCAGTCGTAGTCCAGTCGGTCCAGGGAGGTGGCGGTGGTGCAGCAGGGGGTGGTGAGGTCGAGGGTGGGCAGTCCGTCGCCCTGTTCGTCGTACGCGTCGAGCAGGTCCCGGTACCACTCGGGGTCGATGGGGCCGGCGCAGTGCGGGCAGCGGATGCTCACCAGGTTCGAGCCGCAGTCGACGGCGTTGATCGCCTCGTACCAGTCGACGTCCAGTTCGACATCGTCGGGGTCGGCGTCGTCGTCGGGGGAGCCGGAGACCAGTTCCAGGACCAGGGCCGCGGCACGCTTCCCGGCGTCCGGTGCCGGCTGCCAGTGCGGGTCGGTCGGTATCACCGACAGGATGTTCTCGCTCATGGGTCCGCCGCTCCCCCGCCGCTCACTCGGTGATCTGGACGATACAGCGGTTGGTCGCCACCCCGGCGGCGGTGACCACCTGCACCTCCACCGCCCCGGGCTCGACATCGGCCGGTACGGGCACGGTCAGGACGCTGTCGGTGGGGTTGCTGAAGCCGCCGGTGACGGGGACCAGCGGCACGTGCACGTCGACGCTGCCGATGCGGACCACCATCCGGGAGAGCCGGTCGGCACTCTGGGCGCCGGGCGGCACGAAACCGGCGCCACGGATCTCGATGTCGTCGCCGGTGCGGATCGGCCCGTCCAGGTCACCGGGTTCACGGGCGCGGACCACGGAGAGGACGACCGGGCGGCCGCCCTCGGCGTACTTGCCGGCCAGGTAGGTCACGGCCGAGATCAGCACCACCACGCCCAGGCCCCAGGGCAGGTCGGGCAGCTGGTCGGGGCGGCGGGCCAGCCGTACGGCGGCGAACAGCAGGGCCACGGCGCTGATGGCGAGGTACTGGATGTCGGTGAAGGCGCCCCGGCCGGAGTCGTCGGTGAGCAGATCGGCGGCTCGCGGCCGGTGCGCCGGCACCTTCTGCAGCCGTTGCGCGAGGATGCGCAGGCCGACCACCCGGCGGACCAGGACGGCGATGCCGCACACCACGGCGAGGACGGTCACCACGCCCGCGCCACGCGCGAGGTCGAGGCCCGAGATCAGCGCGTCGCGTTCGGCGTGGTCGGAGGCGGCGGCCAGGCGGGCGGCCAGCAGCAGGACGGCGTAGCCGACGAACAGCACCCAGCAGGCGGCGACCGTGCGGGAGGTGGACATCCGGTTGTCCTCGCCGATCACCGGGGCCAGCGTGCCGCCGCGCGCCCGGTGCAGCCAGGAGGCGGCGCTGAGCACACCGGCGACGACGAGGGCGGCGGCCAGGGCCGCGGTGCGGGCGCCGGTCCAGCCCGCGCCGACCGCGGTGAGCGCCGCGCCGAGCAGCAGTGCGAGCACCGCGCCCCACACGACGCACACCGTCCGCAGCCACAGCCGGGCGAGCCGGGCCTCGCCCTCGGCGCGGCCGCGTGCGGCGACGGCGTCGGCCCGCTGGGTCAGTTCCTCGGAGACCCACTGGCGGGAGGCCGAGGCCGAGTGCGCCACGGCCGCCGGCAGGCCCTGTCCGGCCGCGAACTCGTCACGCCGGCGAAGGAAGGCGGCGACGGCCCGCCGGTGTCCCTCCCGGGCGCCGTGCGGGCAGTCCCCGCAGGTGCAGCCGCCCTCGTGGCCCACGGCACCCGTGCCCTGTCTCGCCTCCTGCACCGCCACGACCGGCGCCCGCCTTCCCCACGACCTTCCGGCACGTCCGGCGGGCCCTCGATGGAAGGCCTCACCCCCGCGCAACTGCCCTGTGTCGACAGCGAATTGTGCCCTACGCCGGGCCGTGCCGGGTCCTCGGGCCGGGGCGCGGCGGGTGAAGTGCGAGCCGCCGTGTTGACCCGGCTGCGAGAATTTCCGTATGGCCGAGATCATCCAGCGGGACGGGACCTGGGCCTTCGACGGCAGCACGATCCGGATCACCCCGGGACTGCACCGTTGCGTGCCGCTGTTCCGGCAGACGTACGGGGAGGTCTCCGTGCCGCTGGAGGCGGTCTCGGACGTGGTCTGGGAGCCCGAGCGCAAGCGTGGCCGGCTGCGGATGCGGCTGCGCGAGGGCGCCGATCCGCTGTTGCAGGCGACGGGCGGGCGGCTGCCGGATGCGGCCGACCCCTACCGGCTGACGGTGGACGCGGACCGCGGCGGGGTCGCGGAGTACGTCGCGGAGGAGATCCGGCACGCCCTGCTCCTGGACCGGATCCCCAAGGAGCCCACGACCGCCTATCTGCTGCCGGGCCCGCCGGTGCCGGTGTCCGTGCGGTCCTCCGACGGCACGGTCTCCTTCGACGGCACGCAGGTGCGCATCGACTGGGCCGACACCTCCGACCGGGTCAAACGCGCGACCGGCCCGCGGATCATCGCCCTCGGCGACCTGGTGCAGGTGGAGTGGCTGCCCAACTCGGGCTACGAGGACGGCTTCCTGCGGTTCGTGACCCCCGAGACGGTGTTCTCCAAGCTGCCGCCCGAGCGGGACCCCTACACCCTGGACCTGTGGGGCAGCGTGCGGCGCGATCTGCTGACCGCGCTGGTCGCGACGGCCGTCACCGCCCGGCTGCCGCATCCCTCCACCCGCACGGGTGCCGGGTACGACGGCCGGGACCGGCAGCCGGCGGCCGTACCCGGGCGGGCCGACCACCATGACGTACTGCTGCGCCGGCTGCGGGAGTTGGGTGAGCTGCACCGGGACGGGGTGCTCACGGACGAGGAGTTCGCGATGACCAAGGCGGCGGTGCTCAGGGGGTTCGGCTGAGCGTGCCCGGCGGGTTCAGCTCAGCAGGTCGGGCTCGCTGCGGCTGATGTCCTGCCACAGGGGCTGGTAGTTGATCCAGGCCACCAGGTCGCCGCCGAGCTGTTCGCGGGTGGCGACGGCCAGCTTGTGGTCGATGAGGACCGGGCGGCCGGCCGCCTTCGCCGTCAGCTGCACCTGGCAGGACCGTTCCATGGACAAAAACCACCAGGCGGCGGCGTCCACCGAGTCACCGACGGTGAGCAGTCCGTGGTTACGCAGCACGAGCGCCTTGCGGGAGCCGAGGGCCCCGGCGATCCGGCGGCCTTCCTCGATGTCGACGGTGACGCCGCTGTAGGCGTCGTAGAGGGCCACGTCCTCGTAGAAGGCGCAGCTCTCCTGGGTGATGGGGTCGATCAGCTCGCCGAGCGCGGCGAGGGCGCGGCCGTGCACGGAGTGGCAGTGGGCGACGGCGACGACGTCCGGGCGGGCGGCGTGGACCTGGGCGTGCACGGTGAACGCGGCCTGGTTGACGTGGTAGCGGCCCTCGACGACCTGCCCGTCCTGGTTGGCGAGGACGAGATCGCTGACCGTGACGTGCTTGAACGGCATCCCGAAGGGGTTGACCCAGAAGCAGTCGGTGAACTCCGGGTCGCGGGCGGTGATGTGCCCGGAGACCCCGTCCTCCAGTCCGGCCCGCCCGAAGATCCGCAGGGCACCGGTGAGCCGCTCCTTGCGGTGCCGGCGCTCGTCCTCGACCGAGTCGAACATCGGCGGCATGGCGAACTGCAGCTGGTCGGTGGGCAGCGGCAGCGGCGGGGTGGGCCCGTGCATAGGTCCTCCAGCGCTGGGATTGCGGTATGCGCCGGAAGTTACCGGCGGTCAGCGCAAAAGGGCAGAGCTGTTTTGTAAAGATGACGTACGCGGCGGAAACACGACAGAGGATGTCCGGTTTGCCGGTGAGACTGGCGTGCATGTCCCGTATGAGCTGGGCGGCCTTCACCGCCGCCGAACCCGAGCTGGCGACGACCGTCGAACAGCGTTTCCGTGCCTTCCGTCACCATGTCCTCGCCACCCTCCGCAAGGACGGCGCGCCGCGCACCTGTGGCCTGGAGGCCGACTTCCGCGCCGGTGAGCTGTGGCTCGGCATGATGGCGGGCTCGCTGAAAGCCCTCGACCTGCGCCGCGATCCGCGCTTCGCGCTCCAGGCGAACCCGGGCGAGGGCACGGAGATGGGCGGCGGGGACGTACGGATCGCGGGACGGGCGTACGAGGTCGGGGACGGGCGGAAGTCCTCGTACGCGAAAGAGGTGGACCCGCCGCAGCCGTTCCACCTCTTCCGCACCGAGCTGACGGAGGTCGTAAGGACCTACGTCGAGGACGGGAAGTACCTCGTCGTCCAGGTCTGGAAGCCCGGTACGCCCTTGCGCACGTTCAAGCGCGCCTAGGGCCTACTCCCACTCGATGGTGCCCGGCGGCTTGGAGGTGACGTCGAGGACGACCCGGTTGACGTCCCGGACCTCGTTGGTGATCCGGGTCGAGATGCGGGCCAGGACGTCGTACGGCAGCCGGGACCAGTCGGCGGTCATGGCGTCCTCGGAGGACACCGGGCGCAGCACGATCGGGTGGCCGTAGGTGCGGCCGTCGCCCTGGACGCCCACGCTGCGGACGTCGGCGAGCAGGACTACCGGGCACTGCCAGATGTCCCGGTCGAGGCCGGCCGCGGTCAGTTCCTCGCGGGCGATCGCGTCGGCGTCGCGCAGCAGGTCCAGGCGCTCCTTGGTGACCTCGCCGACGATGCGGATGCCGAGACCGGGGCCCGGGAACGGCTGGCGCTGGACGATCTCCTCCGGCAGGCCCAGCTCCTGGCCGACCATGCGGACCTCGTCCTTGAACAGCTTGCGCAGCGGCTCGATCAGCTGGAACTCGAGGTCCTCGGGCAGGCCGCCGACGTTGTGGTGCGACTTGATGTTGGCGGTGCCGGTGCCGCCGCCGGACTCGACCACGTCCGGGTACAGGGTGCCCTGGACCAGGAACTCCACGGCCGGGCCCTCGTCGGCGATGATGTCGGCCTGCGCCTGCTCGAAGACGCGGATGAACTCACGGCCGATGATCTTGCGCTTCTCCTCGGGGTCCGAGACGCCCTTGAGCGCGGTCAGGAAGCGCTCCTCGGCGTCCACGACGACCAGCTTGACGCCGGTCGCGGCCACGAAGTCCTTCTCGACCTGCTCGGTCTCGCCCTTGCGCATCAGGCCGTGGTCGACGTACACGCAGGTCAGCTGGTCGCCGATGGCCCGCGCGACGAGGGCGGCGGCGACGGCGGAGTCCACGCCGCCGGACAGACCGCAGATGGCGCGCTTGTCGCCGACCTGCTCGCGGATCGCCGCGACCTGCTCCTCGATCACATTGCCGGTGGTCCAGTTCGGCTGCAGACCCGCGCCGCGGTAGAGGAAGTGCTCCAGCACCTGCTGGCCGTGCGTGGAGTGCATGACCTCGGGGTGGTACTGGACGCCGTAGAGCTTCTTCTCGTCGTTCTCGAACGCGGCGACCGGGACGACGTCCGTGGACGCGGTCACGGTGAAGCCCTCGGGGGCGGCGGAGCAGGCGTCGCCGTGCGACATCCACACGTGCTGCTCGTCCGGGGTGCCCTCGAAGAGGGTGGAGGACGTCCTGGAGACATGCAGGTCGGTACGGCCGTACTCGCGGGCGCCGGAGTTGTCGACGGTGCCGCCGAGGGCCTGGGCCATCAGCTGGAAGCCGTAGCACATGCCGAAGACGGGGACGCCGGCCTCGAAGATCTCGCGGTCCAGGCGGGGGGCGCCTTCCTCGTACACCGAGGAGGGGCCGCCGGAGAGGATGATCGCCGCGGGGTTCTTGGCGAGCATCTCCTTCACCGGCATGGTGCTCGGCACGATCTCGCTGTAGACCCGGGCCTCGCGGACGCGACGGGCGATGAGCTGGGCGTACTGCGCGCCGAAGTCGACGACCAGGACGGTGTCCGGGGTGGCGGCGGTGGAAGTCGCTGATGACACGGGGTGCCTTCTGGTGGTCGGGCGGGGGCTGTGCTAACGAGTCTAACGGGGTGGACGTGGAGGCTTCCCCTGGACGCAGCCATGGCATACTGACCCCATGCTCAAGCACTCGACCTTCGTCTTTACCTATGGCACCCGGCCCGCCGGCTGCCATGGTCGTGCTGCTTGAGCGAACCGCCAAGCGACTTCCCAGGCGCCCCGGGCCGACAAGGCCCGGGGCGCCTGTCGTTTCCGGGTCCTGCCGTTCCGGGGCGTCCCAGCCACCTTCACCAGGAGCCCCCGACATGACCGTCACCACCCCGGAAGAGACCACCTCGACCCCGGAACAGACCATCGCCGACGCCCGTGAGCGCATCGACGTGCTCGACGACCGGATCATCGGTCTCATCCAGGAGCGGATGGCCGTCTCCGCCGTCGTCCAGCAGACCCGCATCGCCTCCGGCGGACGCCGGGTGCACCTCTCCCGCGAGATGGAGATCCTCGGCCGCTACCGCGAGGCCCTCGGCAAGCCGGGCACCGGCCTCGCCATGACCCTGCTGGAGCTGTGCCGGGGCCGCGTCTGAGCGACGCCGCAGGGTGCCGTACGTGAGTGCGAACGCCGTCTCACCCGTACGGCGCGTGACCGGCTCGCGCGGCGCTTCGTTGAGCGAGGTGTCCGTGCCAGCCAGGGGCGGGCCCGACAGAACCACGCGTGGCTCGCTGGAGCGATGAGGCGTACGGGTCGTGCCGTAAGCCGTGGGACCTCGTTCCAGGGAGGTGACCGGACGGCAGGGGACAGCAGCCCGGTCACCCAAGAGAACGGCCGGCTCCGGGGACGCCCGGGGCCGGCCGGCGGAAAACTGCACATGCGCACCAGTGCCGGGTCATCTGCCACGTCCCCGCGCCGACCACGGCATTGCTGCACACCGTCCGCCTCTCGGAGGCAGGACCAAAGAACCAGCGGCGCAACCCCCCGGCGCCGCCCCGGGCACCGGCGCAGCCCTGACGTCGGTGCTGACCGGAAGAAGGGCCCCGCGGTCTCTCCGTCCCGCGGGGCCCTTCGCCTACCCCGGCCGAATGTGACTCGCATCACACAGCCTTCGCCAGGCCGGCACACAACCCTCCTCACGGGTCACGGGTCTCACCTGTGCAACCAACGGCCATGCCCGTGCCCCACACACGGAGGCCTCCGAACACGTGCTGCCGCGCGGCGGCACGCGAGCCCCACAAGAGGTCCTCAATGAAGCTTCGCCGCGCCATGATGACCGCGGCCGCGACGGCTGCCCTCGCGCCGCTCGCCCTGGTCTGTGCCCCTGCCGCGTTCGCCGACGAGTCCCCGAGCGCCTCGGTCAGCTCGACCTCGGCCGAGACGACCCCCGCGGCAGACGCGAGCACCGGCCCGGCCGCCGACGAGAGCTCGCCCGCCGACCAGACGTCGGACGGCCCGTCCGCCTCCGACTCGGCGAGCGCGAGCACGTCGGCGTCGGCGTCCGCCTCCGCGTCCGAGTCGGCCTCCGCGTCCGCCTCCGCTTCCGCGTCCGCCTCGCCCAGCGAGAGCGCCGAGCCCAGCGACGAGCCGACCACGCCGTCCGGGGTCTGCGAGGAGGACGACGCCCACTACAAGTCCAAGATCCACACCTCGCTCAGCGGTCTGCCGGGCGAGATCGCCGTGGGCAGCGGCTGGCACCCCTTCACGCTCAGCGTCAAGAACCCGACGTCGGCCGACCTCAAGGACGTCATCTTCTACGCGGGCGTCGGCCCGAGCGACCCGAACGCCCAGTACGCGTTCAAGACCAGCCAGGTCCAGCTCCAGGTGAAGTACGACGGAGCCTGGTACGACGTCGAGGACGGCGCCGGCCACTCCAACGGCTACCTCGACCTCGCCGACATCAAGGCCGGCCAGACGGTGAACTACCAGCTCCGGCTGAACGTCAAGGCCAACGCCCCGGTCGGTGAGGGCCTGACCATCGGCGGCGGGATGTACTTCGACGACGAGGAGAACTGCATCGGCTCGGACCAGGCCAGCTACCTGATCAAGATCGTCAAGGCCGGCACCGACACGGGCGGGACGAAGCCCCAGGAGGGCGGCCAGGTCCCGGTTCCCACCCAGAAGCCGAGCAAGAGCAACACCCAGGACGTCACCGGCTCGCTCGCCGAGACCGGTTCCAGCTCCATGCTGCCGACCATCGGTCTGGTCGGCGGTGTCGCCGTCGTCGCCGGCGCCGGAGCGGTGTTCGCCGTCCGCCGCCGCAAGGGCGCCGGTTCGGACGCAGCCGCGTAAGCGCGGTCGCACCACCGAAGGGGCCTGCGCCAGGAGGGGGGTGCAGGCCCCTTCGGCATACCCCCGCTACTGCTTCGGCGGCATGGCCGGCATCCCCAGGAAGGGCAGGCGCAGCGCGCCGAACGCCTCCGCGGGAACCGCCGGGGCCTGCGGCTCCACCGGCTTCAGCCGCTCGTACGCCGCACCCTGCGCCGGACGCGGGTCCTCCGCACCCTTGTTCGGCCAGAAGGACATCGCGCGCTCGGCCTGCGCGGTGATCGTCAGCGACGGGTTCACGCCCAGGTTCGCCGAGACCGCGGCGCCGTCCACGACGGAGATGCCCGGGTGGCCGTAGAGGCGGTGGTAGGGGTCGATCACGCCGGTCTCGGCGGAGTCGCCGATGGGGCAGCCGCCGAGGAAGTGCGCGGTGAGCGGGGTGCCCATCAGCTCGCCGACGTTGCTGCCGGCGAAGCCGTTGATCTCGGCGGCGAGCGCGGAGGCGGCCTCCGTGGCGGCCTTGATCTGCTTGGGGTTGGGGGCGCCGTGGCCCTGGCGGGCGGTCAGCAGGCCCTTGCCGACGCCGTCCGGTTTCAGGTACGTCGTCAGGGAGTTGTCCAGCGACTGCATGACCAGGCCGATGATGGTCCGTTCCGACCAGCGCCGGTTGGACAGGGAGCGCAGGACCAGGAGCGGGTGCCGAGCCGCGTTCGCCAGCCAGGCCAGCGCGCGGGAGGAGCCCTCGGCGTAGGGCACCTGGAGGATCGACAGGCCGCCCATCGAGTTGGAGCCCTTGCCGTAGCGGACCGGCTCGATGTGGGTGTTCTCGTCGGGGTGGATGGAGGACGTGATGGCGACACCCCGCGTGAAGTCGGCCCTCGGCTCTCCGGTCGCCTTGCGGTAGCGGCGGTTGTCGGTCTGCGCGCCCACCAGCGCCTCGGAGTTGGTGCGGGTCAGGTCGCCGAGCCGGGCGGAGAGATACGGCAGCTGGCCGCCGGCCTTCATCCGGTGCAGCAGGGTCTGCGTGCCGTAGGTGCCGGCCGCGAGGACGACCCGGCGCGCGGTGAAGAGCCGGCCCTCGCCCTTCTTCTTGCGGTCCGTCGGCAGGGTCGCCACCGCGTAGCCGCCGCGCGAGTCGTCCGTCACGGACACGACGGTCGTCATGGGGTGGACCACCGCGCCCGCCTTCTCGGCGAGATGGAGGTAGTTCTCGTTCAGGGTGTTCTTCGCGCCGTGCCGGCAGCCGGTCATGCACTCGCCGCACTCGGTGCAGGCGTTGCGGGACGGACCGGCGCCGCCGAAGTACGGGTCGTTCACCTGCTCGCCCGGCCGTACCTTCGCCTTGCCGTCCGCGTCCTTGCCGTCGCCGAAGAACACGCCGACCGGCGCGAGGTGGAAGGTGTCGCCGACGCCCATCCGCTGCGCCGCCGCCTTCAGATGCACGTCGGAGGGGGTCATCGTCGGGTTGAGCCGTACGCCGAGCATGCGCTGGGCCTGGTCGTAGTACGGCTTCAACTCCTCCTGCCAGTCGGTGATGTCCCGCCACTGGGGGTCCTCGAAGAAGGCCTTCGGCGGTACGTAGAGGGTGTTGGCGTAGTTGAGCGAGCCGCCGCCGACGCCCGCGCCGGCCAGCACCATGACGTTGCCCAGCAGATGGATGCGCTGGATGCCGAACATGCCGAGTTTCGGGGCCCAGAGGTAGTTCTTGAGGTCCCAGGAGTTCTTCGGCAGGGAGTCCCGGGTGAAGCGGCGGCCGGCTTCGAGCACACCGACCCGGTACCCCTTCTCGGTCAGGCGGAGGGCGGACACCGAACCGCCGAACCCCGATCCGACCACGATGACGTCGTAGTCGTACCCGTCCTCGTCCCGGGTCTGGACAGACTTCTCCTGCGACACGTGCTCTCCTCGTCGAGAACGGGTGTTGACGAACGATGCTTCTAGCGGAACCGGAATGCCTTCATGAGCCGCAGACTCGTGCTCATGAACCGGGCGTACCCCTCGTCCGTCATGCCCAGCGACGGCGCCATCGGCAGCAACCGCTGCTGGGCCACCGTCTGGGCCTCGGTGTACTTGAGGATGCCCTCGGAGCCGTGGCGCCGGCCGAGGCCGGAGTCCTTCATGC
Organism: Streptomyces sp. NPDC030820; assembly: GCF_055572075.1. Taxonomy (NCBI): domain Bacteria; kingdom Bacillati; phylum Actinomycetota; class Actinomycetes; order Kitasatosporales; family Streptomycetaceae; genus Streptomyces; species Streptomyces sp. NPDC030820. The sequence goes on along the minus strand of NZ_JBVIEB010000002.1, from coordinate 228,810 downwards.
CGCCCATCGGGGACTGGACGCTGCCGTAGGCGGGTGCGTAGCCCTCGTTGACGTTGACCGTGCCGGTGCGCAGGCGGGCGGCGACCTCGCGGCCACGTCCCGCGCTCTTCGTCCAGACGGAGGAGTTCAGGCCGTACGGCGTGGCGTTGGCGTGCTCGATCGCCTCCTCGTCGCTCTTGAACCGGTAGATGGAGACGACCGGGCCGAAGGTCTCCTCCTCGCACACGGCCATGGAGTCCTCGACGCCGTCGAGGATGGTCGGCTCGAAGAAGTACGGGCCGATGTCCGGACGGGCGACCCCGCCCGCGATCACCTTCGCGCCCTTCGCCACGGCCTCCTCGACATGCCGCTGCACGGTCTTCAGCTGGCGCTCGCCGACCAGCGAGCCCATGTCGGCGCCGTAGGCGAGGGAGTTGCCGAGCCGCATGGCCTTCGTGCGGGCGGCGAAGCGCTCCAGGAAGGCGTCGGCGACCGACTCGTGGACGTACAGGCGCTCGATGGAGATGCAGAGCTGCCCGGCGGAGGAGAAGCAGGCGCGGACGGCGCCGGCGGCGGCCTTCTCGATGTCGGCGTCGTCCAGCACCAGCATGGCGTTCTTGCCGCCCAGTTCGAGGGAGACGCCGACGAGGCGGGCGGCGGCGCCCTGGGCCACCTCGCGGCCGGTGCGGGTGGAGCCGGTGAAGGAGACGTAGTCGGCGTGCCGGACGACCTCCGGGCCGACGACCGGGCCCTCGCCGAGCACGACCTGGAAGACGCCCTCGGGCAGCCCGGCCTCGATCAGCAGGTCGCGCGCCCACAGGGCGGTGAGGCAGGTCTCGGTGTCCGGCTTCATCACGACCGCGTTGCCGGCGACGAAGGCGGGCAGCGCGTCTCCGACGGACAGCTCCAGGGGGTAGTTCCAGGGGGCGATCTGGCCCACGACGCCGCGCGGGTGGCGCAGTTCGGTGACCCTGGTGAGCGTGGGGACGGCGCCGGTGTGCCGCTTGGGCCGCAGATAGGCGGGGGCCTTGCGGCCGTAGTGGCGGGCCGCGACCGCGACGGCCTGCACCTCCTCGTGCGCGTGCAGCCGGGCCTTGCCGGTCTCCAGCTGGATCAGGTCGAGCACCTCGGCCTGCCGCTCCAGCACCAGGTCGTGGAAGCGCAGGAGGACGGCGGCCCGCTGCCGTACCGGGGTCTTCTCCCACACCGACTGTGCGGCGCGGGCGGCCTCGAAGGCCTTCAGGACGTCCGCGGGGGTGGACTCGGGCAGGTCGGCCAGCTTCTCGCCGGTGAACGGGGTGTGGTTGGCGGTACGGCCGGAGCCTGCGACGCCCTTGGTGAGCTGCGCCACCAGTTCCGGGGTGACCACGTCGGCGGCGGTGCGCGCGCCCTCGGGGGCGGGCGCGAGGGGGTTGGTGCCGGTGCTGTCCGGGGCCTGCGTGTCCGTCATGACGCGCAGGGTATGCCGGAGCACAGGCTTTGTGTACCCGTCGGTAACGGGGATTCACCGAGTGCTCACACACTGCCAGTGATCACTGGCAGAGAATGTGCTGATCAGCGCGTTGACACGGTGGCGCGCAGAAGGATCATTCGAGTCCCGCTTTTTTCGCGAGGAGCAGGCCCAGCGCGGTGCGCGGGGTGCGGCGTGGGGGGTCAGGGGGCCGGGGCGAGGGGGACTCGGGTACGGCTTCGGGCACCGAGTCCGGCACCGGTGCGAGCCCGAGGTACTCCCGCAGGGCCGCCGTGACCTCCTCCGCGCCGGGGCGCGCCTCGGGCTCGTCGGCGTGCAGCCGGTCCAGCAGGGGAGCCAGCGGCCCGGGGTCCGTGTCCGCGAGGGCGGCGCGGAGCAGGGCACCGAGGGACCACAGGTCGGAGGCCGGGCCGGCGCCGGGGCCCGCGGCGCGCTCGGGGGCGATGAAACCGGCCGGCGCGTCCCCCGGATGCCCGTCACCGGTCCCGAAGTCGGTGACGACCACCCGCCCGGTGCCGGACTCCAGCAGGACGTTGGCCGGTTTGACGTCCCGGTGCACGATGCCGACGGCGTGGGCGGCGCGCAGGGCGCCGAGGACGGCGAGCCCGATCCGGGCGACCTCGGCGGGCGGCAGGGGGCCGCGCCGCAGCGCCTCCTGCAACGACTCGCCCGCCACCAACTCCATGACGATCCAGGGGACGTGGCCCTCGGTCACGACGTCGTACACCGTGACGGCGGAGGGATGGCGCACCCGGGCCGCGGCGCGGGCCTCCCGGTAGAGCCGGTGCGCGATACGGCGGCTGTCCTCGTCGTCGGCCGGATCGCCGGGCAGCAAAGGCTCCTTGACGGCGACCGTCCGGCCCGCGGTCTCATCCTCGGCCCGCCAGACGGTCCCGGTGGGCCCGGCCCCGAGGCGTCCGGCCAGCCGGTAGCGGCCGCCGATCAGCCGTGCGTCGGGCGGGCGTTCGCCGTCTCCACTCATGTCACATGAGTACCGCGAGCACCAGGCCGTTGTCGAAGCCGGGCCCCGAAAACCGGTCCGTCACAGCTTCTTGATGTCCAGGTTCGCGATCGCCGCCTTGGCCACGTCCCGGCCGCGGGCGGTGAAGTCGCCCTTGTTCGGGTAGCCGACGGTGAGCTTGTACAGGTCGCCGCCGCTCGTGCGGTAGTAGAAGATCTGGAGTTCGCGCGGGCTGGGGTTGCCGCCGTCGTTGGTCTGGTAGACGACGGTGTTCTTCGCGGCCTCCTTGCCGTGGTACGTCGCGGTGTCGTCCGGGTGTGTCCGCGCGCCGCCGGGCATGTCGAGGGAGTAGTCGCCGTCGCCGCGGAACTTCTCGTCGTCGGCGTACATCTGGGACCGGGCGGTGTTCTTGATCTCGCCCAGTGAGGCCTGCGACTTCTTGGCCAGCTCCAACGTGATCCAGACGCCGCCGCTCCAGTCCTCGTACATCACCCAGTTCTGGTCGGAGTCGGTCTTGCCCGGCCTGACCTCCTTGTAGCTCGCCGGGGCGGCGAGCGTGGCGCCCAGCTTCGGGGCCGGGTGCTTCGTCCAGCCGCCGGGCAGCGGGCCCGCGAAGGGATCGGCCAGGACCAGGTAGGCCGCCACCGCCGCCACGATCAGCGCCGCGCCCGCGGCCGGCCACGCCTTGCGGCCGAGGCGACTGACCGGGGCAGTGGCGGCCACCACCTGGACGGGCTGGGTGGGGGCCTGCGGAGCCGGGGGCTTGACCGCCTCCTGGAGCAGCGCCCGTACCCGGTCCGCCTGCGGCCGGTGCGCGGGGTCCTTGTGCAGCAGCCCGTTGATGACCTCGGCCAGCGGGCCGGAGGCGGACGCGGGCGCCGCCGGGGTGGAGTTGAGGACCGACTGGAGGGTGGCCGGGGTGTTGCTGCGGCGGAACGGCGAGACACCCTCGGTGGCCGTGTAGAGCAGCACGCCCAGGGACCACAGGTCGCTCGCCGGGCCGGGCCGCTGCCCCAGCACCCGCTCCGGCGCGATGTACTCGGGCGAGCCGACGAAACCGCCGGTGTCCGTGAGCCGTGTGTCCCCCTCGATCTGCGCGATCCCGAAGTCGGTCAGCACCACCCGGTCGTAGCGGCCGAGCAGGACGTTGTCGGGCTTGACGTCCCGGTGCAGGACGCCCGCCGCGTGCGCCGCCTCCAGCGCGCCGAGCACCTGCAGGCCGATCCGGGCGGCCTCGCGGGCGTCCAGCGTGCCCTCGCGCAGGACATCGCCGAGGGTGCGGCCGCGCACCAGCTCCATCACGATCCAGGGCCGGCCCTCGACGACCGCGACATCGTGGACGTTCACCACCGCCGGGTGGTCGAGACGGGCCGCCGCGCGGGCCTCGCGGCGCATGCGCTCGAAGGCGTTGGCACGTTCCCGTTCGGGAAGGTGGTCCGGTACGCGGGGCTCCTTGACGGCGACCTCCCGGTCCACCGTCTCGTCCTGGGCCCGCCACACGGTCCCCATCCCGCCATGGCCCAGCTTGCCGAGCAGCCGGTACCGGCCGGCGATGAGCCGCCCGGCGCCGGGATCCTGCTGCTGAGCCGGGATGGGGTGCGGCTGTGCGTTCGGCTGCGGTTGCGCATGCGGTTGCGGCGGTTGCAGAACAAAACTCGTCGTGTCGTCGGTCCCGTGGCCGACTCCCCCGTCACTGCTCATGCCTCATCCATATCGCGCCATCGGCCGCCACAGCCACACAGAAGGCGAACCGGTCACAGACCCGTGACCGAGCGGCCCGTTCAGGACCCCGCCCGGAAGGTGTCGACCGCCACGTCGAAGTACTCCCTCGCCTCCCGCACCTTGCCGACCGGCGCCGACACCCACACGTCGTACATCCGCCCGGCCTCCTCCCAGCACAGGTCGTAGGTGTGGCGCGGCCCCTCCGCCGCGCTGAAGCCGTTCCAGGTGAACTCCCAGAGCGCCCCCGGATGTCCGTCGTGCGTGGTCGGGGTGACCCGGCCGTCGTGGTAACCGGGGTTGGTGGACGGACCCTTGGCGGCCGAGCGGTCCATCACCGCCTGTGGACCGCCCGGTTGGGGATCGGCGATCTTGACGCCGAGGCGGAAGGTGTCACCGGGTGAGAGGTAGAAGACGCGCTCGCCCTGCGGACTGCGGGTGAAGTCCTCCGGTACGGCGAGGGAGAAGCCGGCCGCATCCCGGACCGTGCGGTAGCCGGAGGGCGCGGTGCGCGGGCCGGCCGAGCCCCGGGTGGTGGGCGCCGGGCCGGAGGTGGTGGGTGTCGGGGGTGCGGTCCGCGACGAGGTCGGGCCCGTGGCGGTCCCGGTCGCCGGGGAGCTCGCCGTACCGCCGGGGCTGCCGCCGCCCCCGCCCTCGTCCCGGTGCAGCAGCAGTGCCGCCGCCGACACACCGGCTCCGGCCAGCGCGGCGACCAGCAGGGCCGCGATCAGCACCCCGCGTGGGGACGACTGCCGGGCCTGGGGCTCCGCCGCCGGCTCGGCCGTGGCGGGCGGCTGCGGCCCGCCGTGCGGAAGGTCCCGCTGGGTCGGCGGGTGCGGCGCGGCCGCCTCCGGCACACGGCTGCCCGCCGCATCCGACTTCGCCGTACGCTCTCCCGCCGGACGTCCCCCTGCGGTACCGGACTTCGCCGTACGTCCCCCCGCGGTACCGGACCGCGGGGTCCAGCCCCCGCCGATCCGGTGCGCGCGGCCGGTGGCGGTGGGGCCGGACGAGGTGTCCGGTGCCTCCGGGGTCCGGCCCGTCTCCAGGTACGTCCGCAGCATCTGCTCGGCCTCGGCCGCGCCGAGCCGCCGGTCCGGGTCGCGCTCCAGCAGCCCCCGTACGACCGGCAGCAGCGGCTCGGCCTCAGCGGGGGGCCGGATCTCGGCGGCGACGACGGCGTGCAGGATGCCGCCGAGCGAGTCGCGCCGGAACGGCGACTCGCCGCTGAGCACCGTGCACAGCAGCGCGCCCAACGACCACAGGTCGGACTCCGGGCCGGTGCGCAGCCCCGACATCCGTTCCGGCGCGGTGTATTCGGGCGAGCCGACGAAGGAGCCGGTCTCGGTGAGCGTGGTGGCGCCCTCGACCTGCGCGATACCGAAGTCGGTCAGCACGATCCGGCCGGTGCCGGACTCGATCAGCACGTTCGCGGGCTTGATGTCCCGGTGCAGCACCCCGGCTTCGTGCGCGGTGCGCACCGCGCCGAGCAGCGCGATGCCGATCCGCGCGGCCTCGGCGGCGTCGACCGGGCCCTGCCGGGAAATGCGGTCGGCGAGCGAGCCGCCGTCGATCAACTCCATGACGAGGTAGGGGCGTTCGTCCTGTTCCACCACGTCGTGCACGACGATGATGTGCGGATGCCGCAGCTGGGCGACCGCCCGTGCCTCACGGAACGTACGGTCCCGGCGGCGCCGCGCGTCGCCCTCGGAGAGGGAGTCGTCCGGGAGGAGTTCCTTGACCGCGACACGCCGGCCCAGCACCTCGTCGTGGGCCCGCCACACGACGCCCATGCCGCCGCGCCCGATGCGTGCCTCCAGACGGTAACGGCCCGCGATCACCCGGAAGTCGGCGCCCTCGGTCCCCATGCGCCCCATCATGCCTCACCGGACCCGTGCCCTCCGGGGCGCCGATCGGCCAAGCAGGGCCGATCGACCAGCCATTTTCGGCCGTATCGGCGGTCGTACGGCCGTATCGGCCGCCGTCAGCCGGCGGCCGGCTCCTGCCAGTTCTGCAGCACCCACTTGAACTGCTTGCTGGTCTTCGCCCAGTCCTGTTCCGGCGTGGACATGTAGATGGCGTACTCGGTGCCGGAACGCGAGTAGTACGTCTCCTCGATCGCGTGGCGCGGACCTTCGATGTGCGGCAAGTCCTTCTTCAGCGCATACCAGGTGTACTCCCACAGCGAGCCGCTGCGGTCGCGGTAGATGTTCTGCTTCAGGGCGACACGCTTGTATCTGACGAGTCGCTGCAACTGCTGTTCCAGATCCACCTGGTGCTGGTAGGCGTCGGCGAAGTCGGGCGAGCTGTTGATGGCGATACGGACGAAGTGATAGCCGCCGTCGGGGCTGTAGTCGATCTGTTTGAGGCCGCCCTTGAGCTCGTAGACCGACCGCTTCCAGCCTCTGGGCAGGGAGAGGCTGAAACCGAGCGGGTCACGATAGACCTGCCAGCTGGCGGGCACGGTTCCGTCACCGCGCGGCGCGGCGCTGCGGCTCGCCGAGGGCGAGGGCGTGGCCGGGCCGGCACCGCCGCTCGACCCGGTGTTCTGCGCCGAGCCACTGCCCCACTCCTGGAAGGCCACCGCGGTGCCACCGCCGAGCACGGCAGCGACGGCGACGACCAGGGCGAGGGTGCGCAGCCGGCGGCGGGGCCGGGGACGTGCGGGTGCCGGGCCCGGGGGCGTGGGTGCCACGGCCGTCGGCCCGGTCATGGAACGGCCCGGTCCCGAAGGCACTCCGGGGCCGTACCCCGGGGTGGTTCCCGTGGGGCCGTGGCCGGGGTTGGGTCCGGTCGGGTCGTAGCCGGGAGTGGGTCCGGTGGTGCCGTGACCGGACGCGGTCGGTCCGGAGGCGTAACCCGAGGTGTTCGGCCCACCCATGTGCACGCCCCAGCCCTGGGTCGGGATGAACGCCTGGGCCGTGTGCGGGCGGCGGCCCTCCGCCGCCTCGGCGAGCATCTGCTCCGCCTCCTCCGCGCTCGGCCGGCGTTCCGGTTCCTTGCGCAGCATGGCGGCTATGACGGGACCGAGCGCACCGGCGTGGCGCGGCTCGTCGGCCTCCTCCTCCACGACCGCCTGCATGGTGCTCAGCGGTGAGGTGCGGCGGAACGGCGAACGGCCCTCGACCGCCGTGTACAGCGTGGCTCCCAGCGCCCACAGGTCCGAGGACGGGCCGGGGTCGTGGCCGCGCACCCGCTCCGGCGCGAGATAGTCGACCGAGCCGACGACCTCGCCGGTGCGGGTGATGGTGGAATCGCCCTCGATCTGGGCGATGCCGAAGTCGGTGAGCAGCACCCGGCCGTCCCGGCCGAGGAGGACGTTGCCGGGCTTGACGTCCCGGTGCAGCACCCCGGCGGAGTGCGCGGCGCGCAGCGCCCGCAGCACCCACAGCCCGATACGGGCGGCCTCCGCGGGCTCCACCCGCCCCTGCTCCTTGACCGCGTCGGCCAGCGAGTTGCCCTCGACCAGCTCCATGACGATCCAGGGACGGCCGTCGTGTTCGAGGACGTCGTGCACGGTGACGACGGCGGAGTGGTTGATGCGCGCGGCGGCGCGGGCCTCGGCCCGGGTCCGGGCGAGCAGCACGGCCCGGTCGCTGTCGGAGACGTAGAGCGCCGCGGTCAACTCCTTGACGGCGACCGTCCGGTGCAACACCTCGTCGTGGGCGCGCCACACCCGGCCCATGCCGCCGCTGCCGATGGAATCGGCGAGCCGGTAGCGGCCCGCTATGAGCAGGCCCTGCATCTGATTCACGTTGCCCCGCAATGCTCTTGACAGGGTCAGACTAAGGACCGGTCAACCAACTGGGAACCAGCGGGGTACCAAGGTGACAGCACTGTGACGCTTGTGGCCACCCGAACCGTCCAGGACGGGCCAACCGGTATACGGGGCGCTCAACGCGTGTAGCGGTACGTCGCCGTGGCCTGCTCGTACAGCCGGGTCACCGCGTCCCGCTGGGCCTCCGGACCGCGCACCTGGATGAGGTGGTAGCGGCCGTTCAGCAGGATCGCCATGTTCCGCACGAACAGGTCGCGGCCCTGGCCGTCGGTCCAGGTGAACTGCCCCTCGGCCATGGTCCGCCCGCCCACCTCGATGGTTCGCAGACCGGTGGCCGTGGCCCAGCTGGAGTCGCGGTACGGCTGGAGCTCGCTCTCCTTGTCCCGTTGGTAGGTCATCGGGTCGCTGCCGTACGTCGACGCGCTGTCCCTGCCCGGTACGACGATCAGCTCGAAGTTCCCGTGCGCGTACACCACCTGGCCGCTGCCGTTCTTCGGGGTGCGGTCCCAGCCCTTGGCGACGGCGATCTGGAACCCCTCCGGATCCTTGCGCAGGGTGAAGCCGTCGGCGACCGCCGGGTCGCCGCCGGTCTGCGGCTCGGTGGCGGGTGCGGACGCGGAGGGGCTGCCGCCCTGCTCGGAGGGGGACTGCCGGATGGCCGAGGGCGCGGCACCGACGTCCCCCGCGCTGCGGGTCCGATCGCTGCCCGCGGCCCCGCTCGCCCCCTGCTTGGGCATGAACAGCATCGCGTACACGATCGCGCCGGCCAGCAGGAGCAGGATCAGCAGAAGCAGGGTCCGGCCGAGACTGCGCGGCGAACGCGTCTCCTCCCGGGCCCGTTCGCGCTTGTGCCGGCCGTGCGGATGGGTGTCGGGCAGCATGGCGCGCCGCCGCCGCATCCGCACCAGCTCGCCGCGCCGCCGGACGATCGGCAGCCGGCTCGGGTCGGCGGGCGGCACGGTGACGACATGGGTGCCGGCGTCCGGCTCGGGCGCGGAGCGCACCAGCGAGCGCAGCCAGCCGTTCAGCTCCTCGAAGTCCAGGCGCTCCGTGGGGTCCTGACGCAGCAGCGACTCCACGACCGGCCGGAGCGGGCCGCACTCCTCGGCGAAGGCGGGCGGCTCGGCGCACACCAGCTGCACCAGCTCGGCCGTCGACTCCTCCGGATACGGCGCGTGCCCCTGCACGGCCCGGAACAACAACGCGCCCAGCGCCCACAGATCGGTCGCCGGCCCGATCGGTGCCGCCAGCTGCCAGTTCTCGTGCACGGGCCCGGCCTGCTCCGGCGCCCACCGCTCGGTCACCGGCCCCACCACGGTCATCCGCACCTGCCGCGCCCGCTCAGCCTCCAGGGCACTCGCGGGCCCACGCCGCCCACCGGCCGCTCCGGGGGCGTTCCAGTGGGGGTGGGCGGGGGTGGTGGTGGCGCCGTGCTGTTGGGCGGGGCCGAGGGCGCGCGACGGCGAGCCCGGGCCGCGGTGGGCCAGGCCGGTGGCGTCCGAGGGCTGAGCGTCCGGGCCTTGGCGGGCCGGACCGGGGGCGTACGGGGGCAGGGCGGAGCCCTGGCGGGTGGGGTCGGTGGGGGTCCGGGACGTGGTGGCAGGGTACGGCGCCGGGGTCTGGCCCGGGACGGACGGGCGGGGGTTCGCCGAGGGCAGGCCGGGCCGTTGCGGGCCGCTGCTCAGGGCCGAGGAGGGAGCGCCGGCAGCGGGGCGCGGTGCGGCGCCGTGCCAGGGGGCGCCCTGTACTCCGTAGGGATCGGCGATCCGTCCGGGCGGGGTCGTGGTGCCCGGTCCGCCGGAGTACGGCGGCTGCGGTGTGCCGTCGGCCCGGGTGGCGCCGGCGTCGCCCTCGGCGGGCGGCCGGGCCCCGGGCAGGGCGGCGCGCCCGTTCTGCCGGGCCTCCTGCACCCGTGCGGCGGCACGCGCACCCGCGCGGTACGCGGCGATGGCCCCGGCGCGGGCGGCACGGACGTCCGCCCCGTTCTCCAGGGGCCGTTGCCCCGCCGGGCCGGGCAAACCGGCCCCGCCGGACACCCCGTTCTCCCCCGGCACCGGCAGCCCTCCGGCCGCCCTTGCCTGGATCGCGGCCCGTCGCGCGGCCTCGGGGTCGACGTCCGCGGAAGGCACTCCGCCCGCTCCGACCGCCCCGCCGGCCACACCGCTCGCCCGGTCTCCGGAACCGGAGGAATCCCCACGGCCCCCGGTGAAGGGAGCCCCACCCGGACCGCGGCCTGCTCCCGGTGCACCGGGCCCCGGAGACCCATCCAGGCCACCGCCCGCCCCAGGAGCAACGCCCAAGCCTCCACTCGGGCCCGGAGAAACGCCCGCGCCGGCACCAGGCCCGGGAGAAGCGCCCAGGCCACCGCCCGGCCCCGGAGCAGCGCCCAAGCCACCGCCCGCCCCAGAAGCAACGCCCAAGCCGTCGGCGGCCCGAACCGCCACCCCTGGACCGGCCCCAGGACCGGCGCCTGGACCCGCCGTCTCCGTCTCCGTCCCCGCTCCCCCGACGGCACCCTCTCCCAGCTCATCCCGGGCCGGCACCGGGTCGTACCCGCACAACGCCTCCTCCGCGGCGCCGACGGCAAGGCCGGTCAGCATCACGCGGCCGTCGTCGCAGACGAGCACCGTGCGCGCGGTGATGTTGCGGTGCACCCAGCCATGGCCGTGCAGCACCCGGAGCGCCATGAGCACGTCGGCCGCGACTTCGGCCGCCCGGTACGGCGACAGCGGCTGCTCGGCGAGCAGCGCGGCCAGCGGGCGCGCGGCCACCAACTCGCTGACGATCCACAGCGAACCGCCCTCGGCGAACACGTCGAAGACCTGGTCGAGGCGCGGGTGGTCGGGGATGCGGGCCGCCGCCTGCGCGGCCTCGACGGCGCGCCGCACGGCCGGGTCGGCGGGCCGCCGGGTGGCGGTCCGGGCGTCCGCGGTCCGCCGGGCCGCGGCCCCGGCCCCGCGCTCACGTGCGGTGAAGCCCTCGGGCAGTCCCTCCGCGTCGAGCACCTCGGCTTCGACGACCTCCGGCAACGGCACCTGCCGGACGAGTACTTCCTGGCCGCTGTAGGTGTCGAAGGCGCGGGTCTCGGTGAGTTCGTACTCGTCGGAGGGCGGCAACGGCAGGCGGTAGCGGTCGGCGAGCACCCGACCCGCATAGTCGTCCACTTTGCCTCCCCCGGCCGCCCGGTCGGTCACATCCGTTCGCCTCACGACCCGTTTCGCACACACTTCCGGCTGCGTACGGTCCGCAACCATTCACGATACGTGCCGGAGGCAACCCGCACCGAGTGGATGACGGATTCTCACGCCCCAAACCGGCGCCCGTCGTCTACGACTTGGGTGCGAAGGAGGCCGTGAGGGTCTTCCACGTGTGCTTGCGCAGCGCGCCGTTGCCCGTCCGGACCGGCGTGCCGGCCGCCTGCCGCGGGTCCATGGCGATGCCTGCTCACGGCGCGGCCTCCCCGTGCAGCCGCACCACCCCCCGCATGACGGCCGACAGTCCACGCACGTCCGTAATAAAGCAGAAATGACACGAACCACCGTCAGGCCTATGGCATGAACAAGCATCCAAGCACTCAACCAAACCGTCCGCGAACAGGACATCACGGAATTACCCGCCCGAAATCATCACACTGCTCTTTTGCAAGATCACCTTCGGGCGCTGTACCGTTTCGCACGCCCAACACAGGGCATTCCTAATCATGGAGACTTCGTGAAGAAGATATTCCGACTCCTGGCGAGCGGCGCCGCTTTGGCCCTCCTTCCTCTCACCTTCGGCGCCAATGAGGCGAGCGCCTGGGGCGGTACCGGTTACGAGTGCACTTCGCTCAGTAACGGTGACCTCTGCGTCCGGATTTACCACTCGTCCGACGGTTGGTCGTACACCCGAAAGATCGAGGTCGACTACAGCAAGTTTTCGGGTGGCACCATTTCCCTCAAGGGCGGCTTCTCCAGTCCGGGCGGGACGATCTGGGCGGGTAGCTACTCCAGCCTTTCCGCCGGCGGCACCTACCGGCACTACTTCGACAACGTTCCGTTCATGGACGGATGCGTCAACGTCACTGGCCTCATCCAGGTCAGCGGCCAGGGACAGTTCGCCACGCCTCCGCAGTCCATTTGCTCGTACTACGGCTGACGCCTGCCGGTTGTGATTTTCTAGCAGTCGGGGTCCGGGGGGGGGGGGGACCCCCCCCCCCCCCCCCCCCCCCCCCCTCCCCCCCCTTCCCCCCCCCCCCCCCCTTTTCCCCCCCCCCCCCCCCCCCCCCCCCCCCGCTACCACCTCCCCCTCCACAA